>NZ_JBIRRE010000002.1:0-795698 GCF_044333555.1 Streptomyces sp. NPDC020965 | reverse complement strand
GGGCGTTTGGGTGTGCTGGGTCTGGCGGTGCCAATCACTCCCTTGGCTCTTGGGGCACTCATACCGGGGGTCGGGCCCTGTTTGGGGGGGGGGGCGGGGCCCCGGGGCCCCCCCCCCCCCGACCACCTGTGCCTTACTGCTTCTGCTGGAGGCGCTTGTTCAGCTCGCCCTCGACCTGCTTGGCAGCGTCGGCGGGGCTCTTACCGTTCAGGACCGCGGTCAGGTAGGTCTTGATCGGGTTGGGAGCGTTCTCCACAGCGGCCCACTCGGCGATCAGCGGGGTGGTGCCACCGAACTTCGCGGACGGGGCGGCCGCCTCGGCGACCGGGTTGCCCACGAGGTTGGTGTTGAGCGACTCCTTGTTCGGGATGACTCCGCTGACCTTGGCCAGCGCGCCCTCGTGCTTGTCGCTGAGCGCGATCTCCAGGAACTTCTTGGCGAGCTCCTGCTTCTTGCTGCCCTGGGCGACGGCGAGGTTGGAGCCACCGAGGAAGACACCCTCGGGCTTGTCGGCGGTCTCACCCGGGATGGTGAAGTAGCCGATCTCCTTCTCGATGGCCGGGTTGGCCTTGATGGCCGTGGCGGCCTCCCAGCCCATGCCGATGAAGGCGCCGGTCTTGCCCTTGGCGAAGATGTCGGCCTGCTGCGGGGTGGCCTCGTCCTTGTCCTTGGGCGCCTTGGAATATGCCTGGAGCTTCTTGTACTCCTCGGCCGCCGCGGCGATCTTCGGGTCGGCGAGGTTGGAGACCCACTTGTCCCCGTCCTTCTTCACCAGTTCGGCACCCTGGCCGATGGTGAGACCGACGAAGTGGTACCAGTTCTGGCCGGGCAGGTAGATCGGCTCCTTGCCCTTCGCCTTGATCTTGTCGAGCGCGGCGTAGAACTCGGCGCGCGTCTTCGGGGGCGCGGTGATACCGGCCTCCTTGAAGACAGTCTTGTTGTAAAGGACGACGCGGTTGGCGAAGTACCACGGAGCGGCGAACTGCTTGCCGTCGATGACGGATGCCTTGTTCAGGGTCTCGGACCAGTCGGCGCCGATTCCCTTCTTCAGGTCGTCGAGTTCGGCGAGGCCGCCCGTCTTGGCGTAAGCAGCGGTCTGGGTGTTACCGATTTCGAAGACGTCCGGAGGGTTCTCCTCGGAGAGGGACGTCGTCAGCTTCTGCTGAATGCCATTCCACGCCTGCTCTTCGAACTTGAGCTTGGCACCGGTCTGCTTCTCGAAGTCAGCGGTGAGGTCCTTCAGCCACTGGTCGGGAGTCGAACCGTCCATGGCCCAGAACGTCAGCGTCTGGCCCTTGAAGCCATCGGCTCCGGACTTGCCGCTGTCTTTCTTGTCGTCGCTACCGCATGCGACAATGCCGACCATCATGCCCGCGACGCCGATCGCCGCAATGAGCTTGCGCTTCACGCCACCCTCCTCAGGGATGTCTGCGAACCCTGCCCACCGCGAAGCTGATGCCTAGTACTGCTCGTACACCAAAGCTGCTGCTAGTACTGCTCGTGGGGCTGGGAACCGGTCCTTTAGTGGTTTAGACCAGTACCCGGGAGCTTGGCCTAGACCTTTCGGGCTGTCAAGACTCGGTCAGAAGCCCCAACCCGTCCGTTACCAGACCGACATCTGATCGCCTGCTTGCGCTCTCAGAGGGGTGGGCATTCTTTCTCAACCGTCCCCACAACTCCCCCGGACCGCACCCGCATCGTCGGTCACAGCGGGCAATGCGCACCCCTTGGTACGAACCATCTTCGGGGAGGGCCATCCTCGCGTCTCACCCGCCCCCCGCGCCAGCATTTCGGGAGTCCCGTGCACGAGACACGGAGGTTCCCCGCCATCGGGTCCAAGAGCCCCCAAGAGACCCTGCCGGGGGCGACCCTGACCAGCGGAAGGCCCCCCGGTAGGGTCTGGCGGCAACATTGCGCGATGGACTAGACCAGACACGGTGCCCACGGTGTATAAGAGGGGGCACTCGTGCCCGTCGCCCCCACCGGGGGGCGCCCGAGCGAGTGACGCCCGCGGGCCGGCCCGTGCCACGATGTGCATCTAGACATGGAGGAATCGGTGACGGCAGCAGCACACCAGCCCGGCGGACAGGGCATGGCCAAAGAGGCGGACGGCACCGAGACCCCCGGCGCTGCGCTCGTGCGCACCTCGCGCGTTCCCAAGTACTACCGGCTCAAGCGCCACTTGCTCGACATGACCGAAACCCTTCCCCCGGGGACGCCCGTACCGCCGGAGCGCACCCTCGCCGCCGAATTCGACACCTCGCGCACGACCGTCCGGCAGGCGCTGCAGGAGCTGGTCGTCGAAGGGCGGCTGGAGCGGATCCAGGGCAAGGGCACCTTCGTCGCCAAGCCCAAGGTCGCCCAGGCGCTGCAACTCACCTCGTACACCGAGGACATGCGCGCCCAGGGCCTTGAGCCCACCTCGCAACTCCTCGACCTCGGCTATGTCACGGCCGACGACACCCTCGCCGAACTCCTCGACATCAACACCGGCGGGCGGGTGCTCCGCATCGAGCGGCTGCGGCTCGCGAGCGGTGAGCCGATGGCGATCGAGACCACCCATCTGTCGGCGAAGCGCTTCCCGGCGCTGCGCCGCTCGCTCGTCAAGTACTCGTCGCTCTACACCGCCCTCGCCGAGGTGTACGACGTCCACCTCGCGGAGGCCGAGGAGACGATCGAGACCTCACTGGCGACACCGCGCGAGGCCGGCCTGCTCGGCACGGACGTCGGGCTGCCGATGCTGATGCTCTCCCGGCACTCGGTGGACGGCAACAATGAGCCGGTGGAGTGGGTGCGTTCGGTCTACCGGGGGGACCGGTACAAGTTCGTGGCCCGGCTCAAGCGCCCCAACTGACCCGACGGCCGGGATCCGGGGCGGTCGCCCCGGATCCCTCGCCCGTACCCGCGGTCAGCCGGTGGGGCGCGTCGCCGCCCGACGCCCGGCCGCGACGCGCCGCCGGGCCGCTTCGGTGAGGGTACGGCGCAGTTCCTCCGACACCCGGGCGCGCTCCAGCCGTGGCAGTCCACCGATGCCGATGGTGGACAACGCGATCTCCGCCACCCGGGACCGCCGCTCGGGCCCATGGGCGCGGGCCGCTCGCGGGACCTTCCGGGAGATCCGCTCCACCTGCCAGCCCACCAGGAAGCAGTGCACCCAGAAGGCATGGGTGTAGTCGGTCCCGAGCGCATCGCCGATCTCGCGCCAGAGCGGAGCGGCCCCGGCCTCCGACACCTCCGCACCGTCCTCGAAGAGTGCGTCCCACCCCACTCCGATGTGCGGCATCGCCTCCGACCACTGGACGCAGAGCGGTGTCCCGCCGTCCCCCACCAGATGGTCGAGGACCACCATCGACTCCCCGAACCGCAGGAACGGAATGAAGTCGATCCGCTCCAGCACGGTCCGCCCCTTCCCCGGGGCGAGCAGTTCCGAATCCGAGGCGAAGACGGCCGAGCGCCGGATGCCGTGGTGGTTCATGTCGGAGATGCTGTCGTCTCCGATGTGCTCCACGGGTGCCGGTACGGGGATGTAGACCGGGCACCCCTGCTCGCCCAGGTGGTAGGACATGGCCGAGTCGTCGTACTTCGCGTCGAACCTCGCCGTGCCGTCGGGATGGGCCCGCGCCACCTGTTCGGGCAGGCTGAGCGCCAGGACCGGAACGTACTCCTCGTGCCTCGCCCGCACCCAGTCGACGCCGGCGAGGGCGGCGAGCCGCATCAGCTCGCCGTTGCGGGTGTCCCAGTTGGCGTAGCAGGCGATCGCGGCGCCGGGGAACTGGGCGACGGCCGCGGAGATCTGGCCCAGCACCTCGGGGCTCGCGCTGATGTCGTCCTGGAGCACGACGTGATGGGTGGCGCCGTCGGCGACCGCGCTCCACGCGACCCGTGCGGTACGGAGCGGATTCGGCGCGGCGTGGGGTTCGGGGTCGAGCACGATGTCGGGGACGCCCAGTTCGGCGCCGAGGGTCTTGGCCATGACCAGCCGCCTGGGGTGCGTCATGATCACCGGGCTGAGCCGGACCGCGCCGGGGGCGGGGGCGGTCGGGACGGGTCGGACGACGATGTCGTCCATCGGGCTCTCATTCATGTTCATCGGACTCTCGGTAGCGGACTCTCGCCCTGTTGCGCCCTGCCGTGGTCTGTCGCGGCGGTACGGGGGTGTTCCGGGGTACGGCGCCGGCCCGGTGTGGATGGCGAAGCCGCCCCGCGCATCGTGGTCCTCGCGGTCATCGCGGTCCTCGCGGTCAGGGGAGCCGGGACAGGAGGTCGGCGGCCATCTCGTCGCCCGTCGTCCACTCGAAGGAGTCCCTCCGGTCGGGGTCGGCCGCCTTCCCCGTGGTCTTGCGGGCCCGTTCCGCGAGGTCCCAGAGGTCGTCCGGAGCGGTGCCGGAGCCGGCCGCGACCAGGAGCCCGGCGGCGTTCAACCGGTCCACGCGGAGGTCGAACGAGGTGGGGAAGCACGCCTCGGGGTCGGTCATGCCGAGCACGGGAACCCCGTTGTGGATCAGATCGCAGACGGAGGTCCCCATGGCATCCGCCACGACCAGGTCGGCGGCCCGGTAGTAGCGCTCCGGATCGGGGACCAGCCCGGTCCAGACCACGCGGTCCGGGGCGGGACCGAACCCGTCCCCCGGGTGGTCGGCCAGGACGAACAGCGCGCTCCCCGGGGAGGCGTGGGCGGACCAGGCGTCCAGGGCCGCCCGGGTCATCCGACGGCTCTCGGCACGAGCCGCCATGCCCCCGAGCGTGAGCACCGTCATCTCCGTACCGCCGTCGATCCCGAGCCCGCGCCGGGCCGACGCACGGTCCCCCGGGAATTCCTCGACGACCGGCCCCTTGAACGTGACCGGGGCCGTCGTGCGGAACGGCCCCGGATGGGCGGCGGAGAAGTCCAGGACGGTGATCCCGGTGGCGTGGTCGAGATAGGCGTCGTGCTCGGGCAGGCCGCGCTCCGCGTAGAACCAGTCGGTGAGCAGCAGACAGTCCAGCTTCCAGATCTTCCGGCAGAAGGGCATCGCCCAGAGCACCTCGTCGGAGACCACCAGATCGGGCCGGGCGATCCCGGCCAGCGTCCGCCAGACCTTCTCGGCGGCTCCCCGGGTCATGTCCTCCGCGTCGGTGATGCCGAGGTCCCAGCAGGGGATGTCCCGCATGCGGTAGTAGTCGACGGCGCTGCCGGCGGCGAGGAGGGTGACCCGCACATCCGGCCGCTGCCGGCGCATGGAGCGGATGATGCGGAGATCGCGGGCGGCGTGACCGAAACCATGGCCGCGACTGAGGAACAGGATGTCCGGCACGGTACCTCCGGCGAGGGGGAAAGGGCGGTGGATTGCTGGGCTCGCGCTCAGGCGCCGGTCGGGAGCACGGGAGCGGGGTCGGACTCGGTCACGGGAGCGGGGGCGGACTCCGTGGCGGGTGCGGCCTCCGTCGCCGGGTGGTGCCCGGGCTCGGGGTGGCCTTTCACCGAGGGGCCGGCCTCGGGTACGGGACGTTCCGCCGCCGAGGGGTGCGCGTCCGACCCCCCGGGTGGGGCGTCGACCGCGGGATGGACGCGGGCGTCCAGGTCCCGCAGCACCTGGAGCATCGGCGCGGGCCCCCAGCCGTCGTTACGCCCCGTGGTCGCACTCCGCGTCGGCACCGGTGGCACCACCTCCACCCCCGGTCTGCGCGTCAGCGCGGCCACATGCTCCCGCACCACCGGGCTCTGCCAGCCGCCGGGCGGCAGCGCCGGTGCGACGGTGATCGGCGCCCGGGTGCAGTGCAGGGCGAGCAGGCTGGGGGTGTCCGCGAGCCCCTGCGCCAGCCGGCCCAGATAGTGCAGGGTCGCCGGATAGACGGCGACCGCCTCCGCCCATTCGGCCAGTTCGACATGGAGCGCCCCGGCCGCGTGCTCGTCGGGCCAGGCGTCGAGCACGGCTTCCCGCCCGATGATCGCGCCGAGCGCCTCGCCGGTGACGAATCGGGTGGCGCTGCGGGTGAGCACCAGACGTACCTCCGTCTCCGGGGAGATATGGCGCAGCAGGGTGAGCGGGACCGGGACGTAGGCGGCGGTGAGGGAACCGGTGACGACGATCAGCAGTCGGCGGAGGGCGAGCGGTGGCGCGTGCCCGGTCCCGGCCCTGCCGTCGGGTGCCGTGGCCGGCCCCGTCATGAACTGTCCTCGGGCAGGGAACCGATGATCATCTCGCCGACCGAGGATTCGACCATCGGGTCGATCCCCGTCGCGGCGGCGAACCGGGCGGAGTTGCCACCGCCCGCACCGCAGACGGCGATGCCCATCGCGGTCGCCGCCAGATAGACGGACTGGTAGACGACACCGACGTTCTTCAGGGTCGTCGCGTAGCTGATGCCTCGGTACTTCCAGGCCAGGCGGTTGAACCGGGACGCGAGGGTGAGGACTACGTGGGGCACCGTGTGGCGGGCCGTGGATCCATGGGCGTCGTCGATGAGGGCGATGTAGCGGCGTGCGTTCGCGGTGACGAGTCGCAGCCCGTGGTACACCGGGTCGTAGTGGTAGAGGCCCGGTGCGATCCCCACGCACTTGCGCACCGTGAGGTAGAACTCCAGGTCGTAGGAGGCGCCGCCGGACGGGTACGGGCGCCGCGAACTCTCGTAGGGAGGGCGCCCCTCCGCATCGGTGCCAGGCGGAATGATCTCTTTCACCCGGGCGACCCGGAAGAGGAGTTCTCCCAACTGCTCCCGGGTCAACGGCTTCTCCCCCATGGTGCGGATCGACCGTCGTGTCTCCATGGTCCGGGCCAGGGACGGATCCGTGGCCACCAACGCGTCCAGATCGGGCCTCGGCAGCGGTATCAGCTCTCCGGGCATCGTCTTCAGCGCCGGCAGCGGTGCTTGCGCTCCCAGGAACGGGAAGACCCCACCGGTCGCCCGGTCGGCGAGGCCGTCCCTGCTGAGCTGGTGCAGCAGCACATCGTGGAACTCACGCGGAACGAGGTCCGGGTCCCGTTCCTCCGCCAGCAGACCGGAGTCATCGGTGGCCCCGGCCAGACCGAGGGCGACCAGCAGATGGAGGAACGCCTCGGTGTCCGCCGCCGTACACGAGGACATGGCACACAGGTCCGCGACGGTCCTGGCCCGACCGAGGAATCCGATCACCGCGGCGAGCGCCGGATCGGCGAGGGTGACCCGCGCGAAGGCGGTGGGGGATTCGACGACCATCTCCTCTCCTTTGCGCATGAGATGGGCGAATCGCGAGAGCCGCACCGTCTGCTCCCCACCCAGGGTGACGGGGGCGCACTCGCCCCGGGCGGAGATCAGTACGCCTTCGGCGATCTCCCGCTGACCGACGACGCTCTGGAGCCGGACAAGTCCGGCCCGGAGCAGCCGGGTGATCGTGACGGCGAGTACGGACGGATCGCTCGCCGGTCCCTCCTTGGCCGCCAGTTCCGTCATGTCCCGGATGGTCAGGGGCGTGCGGGACAGCTCCGTCAGTGCCGCGGCCACACCATGGTCGAGGTCGCTGATCACCACCGGGTCGCTCGCCGGGCTATGGATCGTGACGGTCCCGGCGAGATCCGGTCCGGAGGTCAGGGTGACCTCCGGAGTCGGAGAGATCCTCAGCCACTCGCTCATGCCGTACTCCCGACGATCAGTGTGCACAGATGGTCTCCGGACCCGTCCGGAGTGATGCCCGCTCCCGGGCGGGGCCGGGTGTCGATGACGGCGGGCACGCCGTGCCCGGCCAGGGCGGCGCGCATCGCCGCGAGGGCGCCACCGGCGGATGTCAGCAGGGCTCCGTACCCCGCCCCGGCTTCCGCGACCTCGCCGAAGAGCAGGATCGCGGATCCGTTCCAGGGCCCTTCGGCGTCGGAGAGGCGCACCCCGCTCACCGGTTCGTAGATGCCGGGCGCCCAGCCGTCGAGGCCGCGGAGAAGCAGCAGGACACGCAGATCCGGCGCGGAGGTGCGGCCGATCCGGGCCGCCTCCAGCAGCTCCGCGTGGCCCGCCGCCCGTTCACCGGAACGCTCCCCGCCCGTCCGGCTCAAGGGAGGCAGTGCCACTCCACAGCCCCTCGGCACGGCGGCGGCGCGAGTGCTCAGCTCCGTGTAGTTAGCGTGCTTGATCAGCAGTGGCACCCGTACCCCTTCCGTAGATCCCCACCACACCGGCCACCGACTCCTGCCGGGGATACAGCTCCAGTAGCTCCGGCAGCCGGGGGTCGGCTCCGGACGCCGGCACACAGCGGAAGCGGTCACCGGCCGCCTGACGCACCCGGGTCAGGGCGAACCCCGCCTCGATATGCGCCTGTCGATAGGCTTCGGCCCCCCAGCGCCAGGACAGCCAGGCGGGTGTCGCCACGAACACGAGGACCGCCAGGGGCGACGGCGGCAGCCCGGCGAGGACGATGTCCTGCGCCATGAGGTCGGACCGGGTGGCGAAGAGGGCCGACGAGCCCGGTTCGAGCCGGTGAACGGGGTGGGGCAGGCCCGCCGCGCCCAGGACATAGGTGTCCGCCGCCGGCCGGGCGTCCGCCGCGGCGAGCACATCGGCCAGTCCGGCCGGAAGCAGGTGCCCGGCCTCGGTGAGCGGGACGCGCGGGGAGGGGCGGAGGTCGTTCGGCAGCGTCGGCCGCTCGCGCCTCTTCGATCCGGCCGACTGCTCGGCTGACGGCCGGGAGGCCAGCCATTCGGAGAGCAGCGCGGCCACGCCGGGTTCGTCGCCGCCGTTCACCGCCCGTACGCCACAGGTCCGGCACCCCGGCTCGGGGGTCACATCGAACTCGTCGGACTGGAGATCCGTGAGGTCGAACCGGATCATCCGCCGTCCGGTCCGGGGCCGGGTGAGGCCGGTGAGCAGGGCGACGGCCTCCGTCGCGGCCAGACCACAGGCGAGGGTGAGCGCTTCGGGGGCGAGCCGGCCGGAGGGCCAGCCCTTCGCCCGCCGGCCGGCCCGGAAGCAGGACGCACAGGCCGTGTCGGTACCGGAGAAGTAGGGTCCGACCTCCAGATGGTCGCGGTCACCGGCGATCCGCAGCAGCGGGGCCGAAGTGGTGCGGCACCGCTCGGCGAGGGCGTCGAAGTCGTCCTCGCCGACCGCGACGACCAGCCGGTGGGCGGCCGGGGGGAGGGCCCCGACGGCGTCCGCGCCCTGGTGGACGCTCCCCACTCCTGTCGTACGGAGATCCTCGGCCAGCTCATCGGCGCCCCGGCCCACCACGGCGACGGCACAGGCCGCCAGCGCCTCGGACACCTCCCGCGCATTGCGGTAGCGGCGGGTCAGACCGAGGCTCCTGGACAGATAGGTGCGGTGCGCGTCCCCCGGCGGCTCCGGATCGGCTCCGTACTCCAGGAGACCGCTCCGGTCGAGCGCCGTGATCACCTGCGTCAGCTGCGCGGGCGTCAGGCCCAGACGTTCCGCGAGCGCGGTCTGATCGTGCCGACCGTCGAGGAGGGGCAGTACGCGGGGCAGCACCTCGGTCGCGGCCCGTCCGGTGAACAGTCGCCGGGACGGGCCTCCTTCGATCAGCAGTCGGTCCGGGCCGTCGACGACGGCGACGCCCTGGACGAGCGCGGGCGCCAGTCTTGCCGGGTTCATATCACTCACCTGTGTGTTCCCTGGGAGTGGGTGGACAGTGCGGCGGCCAGCTTCAGGAGTACGCCGTCGGCACCCGGGGACTCGTCGTCCGCTCCGCACCGCGAACAGCCGTGAACGGGCACCACCCGGTGGCCGACGATCTGGCCGCTGTCCATCGAGGCGTGTTGTACCCGTCCGGGCGTGGCCGTGTGGAGGGCGAGGACGGCCAGACCCGCCGCGGTGCGGACATGGTGGGGGAGATGTCCACGGACACCGACCGCGTCGTCCGCGTCATAGGCCGCGGTGAGGAGGGCATGGCTCTCGGGCTGGGTGGCGTGCTGCGTCCACCGGGCCTGATAGCAGCGGTAGCAGGGGCCGGACGTCGGTGCCACCCTCGGTCCGACTGTGATGTGGGGGTGCTCGGCGACCACGGGCAGCCAGGAGAACCCGGACGCGTGGGCGGCGGCGTCGACCTGGTCGCACAGTTCGGTCATGGGCCGCCAGAGCGCGAGGACGACGGCCCGGATGCCGTCCGGAGCGGCGGACGTGATGTCGCCGGGACGGAGGGCCTGCGCTCCCCGTCCGGTGAGCTGCTGCTGGACGGCGACGCCGAAGTCGCCGACCCCCACGACACCGACATCGGTCAGGCGAACGGCACTGGCCACGGGTTCTGTTCCTCCTCGGTCGGGCAGGCATGGCCCATGCGGGCGAGCGCGGTGGAGAGGCGGGGGTGCGCCCGGAAGTTGGCCAGCGGATTGAGGGACATCGGCTGAAGGTCGGGGATCACGACGGCGACGGCGCTCAGCCCCACCCCCCGCATCTCGCTGGAGGTCAGGTCCACGGCCACGGCCTGCATCCCGGCGTCCGCGAGGCGGGAAAGGATGGCGGCGAGCTGACGCTCGGGGTCCTCCGGCAGCTCCGGCGCCCACGCGGATGGTGTCCGTTCGGCGAGACCGTCCAGCAGGAAGGCGAAGGCGCCCGCCCGCTCGGGCCGTGACATGAACCGGGCGCCGTCGACGACGGAGTGGAACTCCGCGTAGTCGTCGCGCGGTTGATCGTCGCCGTAGAACAGCCCCCGGGTGGTCAGCGTCTCCAGCATCGCGCGGTCGACGGCCTCGCCGTAGCTCCGGCCGTTACCCGCGCCGATGATCATCCGCACCTGGTCGTCATGAGGGGCGGACTGGAGGACGAAGACCGTGGGCACACCGATGTCGCTGGTGGCGTCGTAGAGGTACGTGTCGATGAAGCGCCGCCGGCTCCAGTCGATCAGCTGGCGGGCGTCGTCCGTCACGACCTCGTCGGCCAACGGCGGCAGCGGAAGCCGCTGGAGCCAGGTGAGCGCGATGGAGTCCCGCTCCAGGATCTCGTGGACCCCGCCGAGGACCGAGCGGGTCATATCGGTGTGGATGGAGAACCCGGTCGAGATGCCCGGACCGAAACGCTCGTCCGGTGTGCCGCGGAGCCCGTAGCAGGCGAGTGCGGCGGGCACCCAGACCTCGTTGCCACCGATCAGGTCCACCCCGCGTACCCAGCGGATACGGGCTTCGTCCGAGAAGGGCCGTACGCGGCAGCGTGAGTCCGCGAGTTCACGTTCCGAGCAGCGGGGCAGCCGGGAGGTGTCCAGTACGGGGCCGTCCAGTTCCGTGGCCTTCGCCCAGACCGGCTCGTGGTGAAGATTGGTACCGGCATACCGCTCGGCGCCTTCGGCGATGGCGATCGTACGGCTGAGATCGGCGTCGCCGAGGACCCGCCCACTCCCGCTGCCTTCGGCGTCCGGCGCGGACTCACCCGGCCGGCCGCTACCACCTTCGGTGGAGTAGATCTCCAGCCGATCGAGGCCACGGAGCTTCTGCAAGGGCTGGACGCGGGAGACAAGGCCGAGGGGCGAGACGAGAGTCGTCAAGGGCGCGGCCGTGACGTGGGTGGTCATGAGCCTCATTCGGAGAAGGGTTCTCGTTGCAGCGCGCCCGGGTGGGCCGGTGGCACCTGGCCCACCCGGGCAATCGAAGGAATTCAGCAGCCGTCACTCAGCGGCCGATAAAAGGCGCGCCTCAGTGCGGGGACGGCAATACCTACTCGCTCCCGTACGGACAGCACTGGGACGAGTTCGCCCCGGTTCTGTCCGAATCATCCTGAACCTCATCAAGCTCCAGTTCAGTCGCGAGTACCGCTGATTCCGACATATTCACTCCTCGCCGATCGACCCACTTGCGCCGATACCGAAGAGCACCCGGTCGAGCCCGGAGAATCCTGGACCTGGACCGAGCGGGCGGGCTGTTCAGCAGCCGCTGGTGTTGATGCAACCGCCGCCGGTGGTCGTGGTTCCCGTCGTGCTGGTTGTCCTGGCCAGCGCCATCGTGTCGAGGTCGTCCGCGGACAGCACCGAGACGACCGCGTCCCAGTTCTCGTCCGAGACATCCTGAACTTCAAGCTCCAACTCGGCCACGAGCATCGCGGATTCCGGCATATTCGCCATCCTTCCTCATCCTGCGCCAATTAAAGGAACGGGCAGGGCCTATCCATTCCTATCACCGGCAACAAGTCGAGTCGACTACACATTCGCGCGGAAGGATGACCATGCCCGGTTGGGGCGGCGTTACTTCTCGAATTCGAGAGACAGCGATGCTAGGGTCGCAAGGCATGGGAGATGTACAGTTCGGAGAATTCGACCTGATATCACGGATCGATGACATGTATTCCATTAAGAAGGCCATCTTCGGCCTCACGGAAGAAGCGATAGAGAACGATCGCACCCATGTACTCCGAGACTGCGAAAGCCCCGGATTCCGGGCGCTCTGCGCCACACACACCGACGGCCGGCTCATCGGGTTCACCTATGGAATGCCCGTCGCCCCTGACGATTGGTGGGCGGACGTGATACGCCCCCGTCTGGCGGAGAGCGGGCACGGAACCTGGCTGGACGACGCCTTCGCCGTCGCCGAACTCCACGTCCTCCCCGAGTTCCAGCGCCGCGGCGTCGGACGTGAGTTGATCACTGCTCTCACCGAGGCGAACGGCGGGCGCCGGTCGATCCTCACGGTGATCGAGGCCGAGTACTCGGCACACGGCTTCTACCAGTCGCTCGGCTACCGCGATCTCGCCCGCGGAGTGCTCTTCCCCTACCTGCCGGAGACCTTCACGGTCATGGGCGCCCCCCGGTCGCGCCTCCGGCCCGATCCATCAGACAGGCCCTGACCCGGCCCACGCGCCAGATCGCCCAGGGATCAACAGCCCACGGATCAACAGAAGGTGACCCATGCCCGCTCCCCTTGAGATCGCCCCGCTGGAGATCGTCAAGCCCTTGGAGATCGTCGAGATCTCTCCGCCGGTCCCGGACTCCGACCTCACGGTGTGGCTCGCCGATCTGACCTACACCCAGCAGAGCATCTCGTCCGAGATCATGCCGCAGGCGATCGGCATGCTGGCCACCTACGCCTCGACCCGGCTGAACCTGGCCAACCCGGTCCGGATCTTCAAGTACCCGGAGAGACTGGCCGAGGCGCTGCGCTGCGAGACGCCCCCGGACATCATCGGTTTCAGCAGCTACGTCTGGAACAGCCGGCTCTCCCTGGCCTTCGCGAAGCGGATCAAGGAGAAGTACCCCTGGGTGACCGTGGTCTTCGGCGGACCCAACTATCCGCTGGTACCGGGCGAGCAGGAGCCCTTCCTCCGCTCCCGGCTGGCGCCGTGGGTGGACTTCTACGTCGACCGCGAGGGGGAGCGGGCCTTCGCGGAGCTGCTGATCGGGCTGACCGCGTCCGGCGGGGAGACGGAGCCCGTGCACGGCACCGTGCCGGGGGTGCACTCGCTCGACGCGTCAGGGCAGGCGCATCTGCTCCCGCCGGGGCCGCGGCTGGCGAGTCTGCTGGAGGTCCCCTCCCCCTATGTGACGGGGCTGATGGACGAGTTCTTCGACGGCGCGCTGATACCCACCATCCAGACCAACCGGGGCTGCCCGTTCTCCTGCTCCTTCTGTGTGGAGGGGACGAAGTACTACTCGAAGGTGGCCAAGAAGAACTCCGACCGGGTACGGGACGAACTCCTCTACATCGGCGAGCGGATGGTGCCCCTGATCGAGCGGGGCGACAGCCGCAACGAGCTGCTGATCACCGACTCCAACTTCGGGATGTTCCCGGAGGACCTGGCGATCTGCGACGCGATCGTGGAGTGCCAGGACACCTTCGGCTGGCCCCGCTACGTCGATCTGACCACCGGCAAGAACAAGCGGGACCGGGTACTCGAAGCGATCACCCGCACCCGGGGCACCATGACGCTCTCCGGCTCGGTGCAGTCCCTCTCCCTCGAGGTGCTCGCCGAGGTCCGCCGCAAGAACATCGACACCAAACAGCTCATGGAGGTCGCGCTCGCCGCGTCCGAGCAGAACACCGGCACCTACAGCGAGGTCATCCTCGGCCTGCCGAAGGACAGCAAGGCGGCGCACTTCGACACCCTCAGCCAGCTCATCGCGGCCGGGTTCGACCGGCTCAACATGTTCCAGCTCACCCTGCTGCCCGGCAGCGATCTATGGACCGGGGACCAGCGGGAACAGCACTCCATGGAGACCCGGTTCCGGATCGTGCCGCGCAGCTTCGGGCAGTACGAGGTGCTGGGCGAGAACCTCGCGGCGGCGGAGGTCGACGAGGTCTGCGTGGGGCTCTCCACCCTGCCGTTCCCCGACTACCAGGACTGCCGGGAGATGAACCTCTTCGTCTCGGCCGCCTACAACGACGCCACCTTCGGGCTGCTGGTGAAGCTGCTGCGCGCCTACGGCTGCGATGTGTTCCGGTGGTTGGAGCTGATGTACGAGCGCCGGCCCGGGGCGGACCTCCGCGCGGTGCTGGCGCGGTTCAGGGAGGAGACCGGCGGTCAGCTCTGGGCCTCGCGGGAGGAGGCGGCGGCCCACGCCGAGGAGAACATCGATGACTACATCACCGGCCGGTTCGGCAGCAATCTCCTCTACACCTATCGGGCGCGGATGCTGACGCTCGCCTTCCGGGACCTCTCCCGCGCCGCGACGGACGCCGCCCGCGCGACCATGGAGGAACAAGGCGCACTCACCCCGGTCATCGATGAATTCATCGCCGAGGCCGGTGAGTACCACTGGTTCCTGCTGGCGGATGTGCTGAGCAGCCGGGCCGATACACCTCTCCGGCAGGACGCCCGCTTCGATCTGGACGCCTTCGCGGCCGATCCGGGCCCGGTGGAGCGTTTCGCACTCACCGCTCCGGGGAAGCGCACCTTCACTCTGTCGCCGAAGCAGGTCGAGTTGATCGGAACGTACCTCGCGCAGTTCGGCGACGCGGCGTGGGGAATCGGCCGAATGTTGACCAAAGTCAGGTTCCAGGATCTGGTTCGCACCGCGAATCTTGACTGAAGCCTCTTATCGCTCCGAGCCGATGTCACGGCGACCGGTTTGCATCATGCCAGGTCAGAGCAAGCATGATTTTAAAACTTTCTTATATATATAGAGAAATTCCTCCGTGATCACTTAAATATGAGTCACCCTGTCCGGAGCAGCCACCGCCGACTGAGCCCAGATCCAGACACGGGGAATGGAGCAGCCCGAGAGACACAGCCCGCCTCGGTGGGATCTCATGAGGAGAACGGGTAACGGTGACCACAGCACACGCAGCGACAGAGAGTTGTCCGAGTCAGCCGCTGAAAGAGCTCCGGATAGCTGTCTACGCAGAGAACGAACTGCTTCGGCTGGGCTTGCAGAGCATGCTCGCGAGGGCCTTTCCGGCACCGAACGTCCAGTTCCTGCACGATGAAACCGATCGCGTTCGCCTTCCCACGGATGTTGTTGTCCTGTCCACGTCCAACAGGAAACGTCTACCCGAGACGCCACCGGAGCGAAGCATCCCGGCACCCCGAGTGCTGGTGATCGTCGATGACGCCTGGATCGAGTCGGGAGACGTCCTCAGGGACTTCCCGGCCGACGGATATCTGGCCCGGGAGGATCTGACGGCCGATTCGCTGCACCGCGCCTTCTCCGATATGGCGTCCGGGCGGATGCCGCTACCGCTCCCCCTGGGCAGGAAGCTGTTCGACCGGGCGCGCGAGGGCGCGGGGCCGGTGCCCACGCGATCGATTCGGCTCACCCCGCGCGAGGAGGAGGCCCTGCTCCATCTGGTGGCCGGGCTCAGCAACCGGCAGATCGCGCGCCAGTTGGGCATCTCCGAACACGGCGTCAAGCGGCTGGTGAGCAGTGTCCTGATCAAGTTGGGGGTCACCAACCGCACGGCCGCGGTCGCGGCGGCGCTCCAGTCGGGGCTGGTCGCCTCGGGCTGACCGCACCGGGTAGGTGCCGGTGCCCCCCACCGCCGGCACCTTCCCCCGACCGACGGCCCTGAGGCCGATAGCGCTCGGGCCTCGGTCACCCCGACGAACCACCCCGCGCCCCGTGAACCACCCCGGACGCACATCACACCCCACGCACCGCTCCGGGCGCACGCCCCAAGCTCTCGCGCACCCTCACGCGCCGCCGCCGGAGCCAAGCGTCTCCCGCCGCACGAGCCCCCCCTCGCCCCGCCCGGGAAGCCCCCCCCAACCCCCCGGCGGGGGCTCCCGCGACACACCCCTCGCTGGCCCTCCCCGGCCCTTCCCCGGCCCCTGCGGGCCCCCGCCCGCCCTCCGTCGAGGCACCCCGCCCACCCCCGTACGCCCGCCCCGCCAAGGGCCCGCAGGGCCGTCTTTGGATCGCTCCCGCACCGGCACGACACAACATCTGGGGGGTGCCTCATCCAATCGCCCCCACATGTATGCTCGTCCTCGCTGTCGTCCGCAGAGGAATCCGGTGTGAATCCGGAACTGTCCCGCAACGGTGTGCTGTGGTGCGCTTTGTCGTACCCGCAAGTCCGAGCGTCTGCCGACAGCGCACCCGGCTCGACCGACCCGGGTGCCGAGACGTCCGGGCCTCGCGGCTGGGCCGGTGGACGCCGTACGCAGTGCTGCCCTCTTCCGGGGTACGCATGTGCCCCGGCACCGCCTCCTCCGCCCGTCGGCCCGCGAGCCGAGCGAGGGAGAGCACCACGTGACCATCGCGCCAGCCGATCCGGCTTCAGGCATCTCCGAGCAGATGTCCGAGCAGCTTGCGGACGGACCCGGGACCGCACTGCTGCGGATCCTGACCGACCTCACCGCCGATCTGCCGGACACCGACCCCGGACGCGTCGCCGCCGCCGCGCTGCGCGGTCGGCACGCCGGGTCGGACACGGCCGAACTGCGCGGACTCGCCACCGACGCCGCCGCGGGTCTGATCTCCGACGACCCCGCCTACTCCCGGCTCGCCGCCCGGCTGCTGACCCGCACCATCGCCGAGGAGGCGGCGGGCCAGGGCTCCGTCTCGTTCTCCGCTTCGGTCGCCGTCGGTCACGCCGAGGGGCTGATCGCCGACCGCACGGCCGCGTTCGTGGAGCTGCACTCCGCCCGGCTGGACGAGATCATCGACCGCGAGGCCGACGACCGCTTCGGCTACTTCGGTCTGCGCACCCTCTACAGCCGCTACCTGCTGCGCCACCCCATCACCCGCCAGGTGGTCGAGACCCCGCAGTACTTCATGCTGCGCGTGGCCTGCGGGCTGGCCGAGGACGACTCGGTCCGCGCCCTGGACGAGGTCGCCGCGCTCTACCGACTGATGAGCCGGCTGGACTACCTCCCCTCCTCCCCCACGCTCTTCAACTCCGGCACCCGGCACCCGCAGATGTCCTCCTGCTACCTGCTGGACTCCCCGCTGGACGAGCTGGACTCGATCTACGACCGGTACCACCAGGTCGCCCGGCTCTCCAAGCACGCGGGCGGCATCGGGCTCTCGTACTCCCGCATCCGCGCCCGCGGTTCGCTGATCCGGGGCACCAACGGCCACTCCAACGGCATCGTCCCGTTCCTGAAGACCCTCGACGCCTCGGTGGCGGCCGTGAACCAGGGCGGCAGGCGCAAGGGCGCCGCCGCCGTCTACCTGGAGACCTGGCACGCGGACATCGAGGAGTTCCTGGAGCTGCGCGACAACACCGGTGAGGACGCCCGGCGTACGCACAACCTGAACCTCGCGCACTGGGTGCCGGACGAGTTCATGCGCCGCGTCCAGGCCGACACCGACTGGTCGCTGTTCTCCCCCGCCGACGTGCCCGAGCTGGTCGACCTGTGGGGCGACGAGTTCGACGCCGCCTACCGGTCCGCCGAGACCAGGGGCCTGGCCCGGAAGACCATGCCGGCCCGTGAGCTGTACGGCCGGATGATGCGGACCCTCGCGCAGACCGGCAACGGCTGGATGACCTTCAAGGACGCCTCCAACCGGACGGCCAACCAGACCGCCGAGCCCGGCCACACCGTGCACTCCTCGAATCTCTGCACCGAGATCCTGGAGGTCACCGACGACGGCGAGACGGCCGTCTGCAACCTCGGCTCGGTCAACCTCGGCGCCTTCGTCGTGGGCGACGACATCGACTGGGAGCGGCTGGACAGCACCGTCCGTACCGCCGTCACCTTCCTCGACCGCGTCGTGGACATCAACTTCTACCCGACCGAGCAGGCCGGCCGCTCCAACAGCCGCTGGCGCCCGGTGGGCCTGGGCGCGATGGGCCTCCAGGACGTCTTCTTCCAGCTCAAGCTGCCGTTCGACTCCCCGGCCGCCCGCGCGCTCTCCACCCGGATCGCCGAGCGGATCATGCTCGCCGCGTACGAGGCGTCCGCCGAACTCGCCGAGCGCCACGGCCCGCTGCCGGCCTGGGAGAAGACCCGTACGGCGCGTGGCGTGTTCCACCCCGACCACTACGGCGTCGAGTCGGCCTGGCCGGAGCGCTGGGCCGCGCTGCGCGAGCGGGTCGCCACCACCGGTATGCGCAACTCGCTCCTCCTCGCCATCGCACCGACCGCGACGATCGCCTCCATCGCCGGTGTGTACGAGTGCATCGAGCCGCAGGTCTCCAACCTCTTCAAGCGGGAGACGCTCTCCGGCGAGTTCCTCCAGGTCAACTCGTACCTGGTGGCCGAGTTGAAGCGGCTGGGCGTCTGGGACGCGCAGACCCGGGAGGCGCTGCGCGAGTCCAGCGGCTCGGTCCAGGACTTCACCTGGGTCCCCGCCGAGGTCCGTGAGCTGTACCGGACGGCGTGGGAGATCCCGCAGCGCGGTCTGATCGACATGGCCGCCGCCCGGACGCCGTTCCTGGACCAGTCGCAGTCGCTGAACCTGTTCCTGGAGACGCCGACCATCGGGAAGCTCAGCTCGATGTACGCGTACGCCTGGAAGCAGGGGCTGAAGACCACGTACTACCTGCGCTCGCGCCCGGCGACCCGGATCGCCCGTGCGGCCGCCGCCACACCGGTCGCCGCCGCCCCCATCCCCGTACAGCCGGCGCCCGAAGACGCGGTCGCCTGCTCCCTGGAAAACCCCGAGTCCTGCGAGGCGTGCCAGTAATGTCGACCCCCACCCAGAACGGCACCGCCCAGAACGGCACCGCCGTCAACGGCGCGCCCGCGAACAACGGCGTCAAGAACCTGCTCGACCCCGGCTTCGAGCTGACCCTGCGCCCGATGCGCTACCCGGACTTCTACGAGCGCTACCGGGACGCGATCAAGAACACCTGGACGGTGGAGGAGGTCGACCTCCACTCCGACGTGACCGATCTCGCCAAGCTCACCCCCGGTGAGCAGCACATGATCGGCCGGCTGGTGGCGTTCTTCGCCACGGGCGACTCGATCGTCTCCAACAACCTGGTGCTGACGCTCTACAAGCACATCAACTCCCCCGAGGCCCGGCTCTACCTGAGCCGTCAGCTCTTCGAGGAGGCCGTGCACGTCCAGTTCTATCTGACGCTGCTCGACACCTACCTCCCCGACCCGGAGGACCGGTCCGCTGCCTTCGACGCGGTCGAGGAGATCCCCTCCATCCGGGAGAAGGCGCAGTTCTGCTTCAAGTGGATGGACTCGGTCGAGAAGATCGACCGGCTGGAGACCCAGGCCGACCGCCGCCGTTTCCTGCTCAATCTGATCTGCTTCGCCGCCTGCATCGAGGGGCTGTTCTTCTACGGCGCCTTCGCGTACGTGTACTGGTTCCGGTCGCGCGGTCTGCTGCACGGTCTGGCCACCGGCACCAACTGGGTGTTCCGCGACGAGACCATGCACATGAACTTCGCCTTCGAGGTCGTGGACACGGTCCGCAAGGAGGAGCCGGAGCTGTTCGACGACGCCCTCCAGCAGCAGGTCACCGACATGCTGAAGGAGGCCGTCGAGGCGGAGCTGCAGTTCGGCCGCGATCTCTGCGGTGACGGACTGCCGGGCATGAACACCGAGTCGATGCGCGAGTACCTCCAGTGCGTCGCCGACCAGCGGCTGACCCGGCTGGGCTTCGCACCGGTGTACGGCTCCGAGAACCCGTTCTCCTTCATGGAGCTACAGGGCGTCCAGGAGCTGACGAACTTCTTCGAGCGTCGCCCGTCCGCCTATCAGGTGGCGGTCGAGGGCTCGGTGGACCTCGGCGAGGACTTCTGAGCCGACCGCTGGTGGGCGGGGCCCCGGACCGTGCGTGATCTCGCGCGGTCCGGGGCCCCACCGCGTTCGGCGTCCCGCAACTGGCGGTCGATGGCCCGTTCCCGCGCATGGCCGATGAGGGAGGGAAGGGCGAGGAGGACGAGGAGAACAGAGACGAAGAGGTAGTCGAGGAGTGCGCTCATGTCCTCCACTCTCGTCTCCCGGTCCGATAAACATCAGTGGCAGGACTGTCATGGAACATCGAATTACTGCCACACTCGGGGGATGCTGACCAACGTGGCCGCCGTCCTCCTCGACGGCATACATCCCTTTGAACTCGGCGTCATCAGTGAGGTGTTCGGCCTCGACCGCAGCGCGGACGGTATGCCCGTCTACGACTTCGCGGCGGTCTCCGCGGCCGGGCCCACCCTCACCACCCACGCCGGATTCACCATCGGCGGCCTCCAGGGCCTCGACCGGCTGGCGGCGGCGGACCTCATCGCCGTCCCGACCGGGAGCGCCTATCCCACCCGCGCCTACCCCGATGAGCTGCTGGTCGCGCTGCGCGGGGCCGTGGACCGGGGCGCCCGGGTGCTCAGCGTCTGCACCGGCGCGTTCCTCCTGGGGGCGGCCGGACTGCTCGACGGCCGCCGCTGCACCACCCACTGGCGGCACACCCAGGAACTGGCCCAACGCCATCCGCGCGCCATCGTCGACCCCGATGTGCTGTACGTGGACGAGGGATCGGTCATCACATCGGCCGGCACCGCGGCCGCCATCGACGCCTGCATCCATGTGCTGCGACAGGAGCACGGGCCGGAGGTCGCCAACCACATCGCCCGCCGGATGGTGGTGCCACCGCACCGCGACGGCGGCCAGGCGCAGTACATCGAACGCCCGCTGCCGCGCACCCGGTGCGACACCGTCGGCGAGGTCCTCGGCTGGATGGAACGCCATCTGGACCGGGAGATGACCGTCGACCAGCTCGCGGCGAAGGCTCATATGTCACCGCGTACGTTCGCCCGCCGCTTCCAGCAGGAGACGGGGACCACGCCCTACCGATGGCTGCTGCGACAGCGGGTACTACTGGCACAGGAGTTGCTGGAGTCGACGGACGAGACGGTCGACGCGATAGCGAGCCGTTCCGGTTTCGGCACCGCGGCGGCGCTGCGCCACCATTTCATCCGGACCCTCGGGACGACGCCCAACACCTACCGCCGGACCTTCCGGGGCCCCGTACAGACGGCCCCGCGGCCGGCCCCCCAGCCGGTCACAACAGGCTGACGGGGGCGGGCCGGGCGGGTGGTTCAGTCGTTGGCGACGACCGGGTAGCGCGGGGTGCCCTCCGCCATCTGGCGCAGGGCGTCCTTGCGGTCCCGCTTGGAGAGCCGGTCGATGTACAGATAGCCGTAGAGATGGTCCGTCTCGTGCTGGAGGCAGCGGGCGAAGTAGCCACGGCCACGGACGGTGATCGGGTTGCCCCGCAGGTCCTGGCCGCGCACCACCGCGTAATCGGGGCGGGCCAGCTCGGCGTAGGCGGTCGGGACGGAGAGGCAGCCCTCGTTGGAGTCGTCGAGCACCCGCTGGTCCGGGGGCAGCTCGTCCAGCACCGGGTTGACCACATAGCCCGTGTGCCGCACGCCGTCGTCGTCCGGGCAGTCGTAGACGAAGACCTTCTGGTCGACCCCGATCTGGTTGGCGGCCAGGCCCACGCCCTCCGCCGTCTTCTGGCTGGCGAACATGTCGTCGATCAGCTGGGCCAGCTCGTCGCCGAACTCCGTGACGTCCTGGCACTCCTTGTGGAGCACCGGATTGCCGACGACCGTGATCGGACGCGAGGTGCCGCGCTCCCGGTGAGCGAGCTCACGGGCCTCGCAGTCCTCCGTGTCGACGACGAATCCTTCGTCATCCACACCGTCCACACCGACCAAGCGGTCGGCCTGCTGGTCCGTCTCCTGCTGCGAGGCCATGTCAGCCGTACGCCTTCCTCGGTACTCAATGAGTGGTCGCGAATGAGTGGTCGCGCGACGAGTGGTCACGCTGTGTGCGCCCAGCGCCCGTACAGTCTACGGGCGGTCCATGGGCGGGGTCAGCAGACTTCTTCCAGATCCCGCCACTCGCGGCTGTCCGGGCTGTCGGCGACCCAGCCGTCCAGCAGGCCGCGCACCAGGCCCGCGGGGGCCGCGATACCGCACTCGCGCTCCGGGGACCACAGCTCTCCGGCGGTGCGATGACCCAGCGGTCCCGGATGGCCGGGTTCGCTGTGGTCGTGCGGGTCGAGGTGCTCGCCCTCGCCCTCCGCGCTCGGCATCCGGCTCTCGGAGCAGGACCGGCAGAGCAGCCGCACCGACGACGACCAGTCCTCGGCGGCGAAGCCCGCGTCGGACGCGAGCCGCTCCAGGGCGTCCCGGTCGGGTTCCGTGGCGGCCTCCAGCAGCACCACCCAGGTGGGCACGGGAGAGGGCGCCCACAGCTCGATCTCGTCGAAGACGGGGTACGAGGGGCCGGCCGATGTGGTCCGCTCGCCGTTGGGCACTCCGTCGTGGAGCACGACCTCGCCCCAGCGGCGGCCCGAGGACGGCAGCGGGATCGACAGCACCTCTATCCGGGCCGGATCCAGCCTGCGCCCCCACACCACCTCGGCCTCGCCCTCGGGCGACAGCCGTACGGCCGCGCTGCCGAGGTCCATGCCGACGGTCTCACCGCTCGCACCCGCGCCCACACCACCGGTGCGGGTGGGCACGCCGGGCACCTTGAGCCCGTACGCCTGCCAGGCGCGGCGGGCCAGCGGCCAGTCCTGGAGCGCGGTGGCCGCGATGCCGACGTTCCACCAGTCGGGAGCGCCGGCCTCCTTGTCGAGCAGGGCCACGGCCCGCAGCCCGGCGGCCCGCGCCTGCTCCCAGTCGTGCCGGAACTTGTGCAGCAGGGCCAGATTGAACCAGGACTCAGAGAGCCAGGGCTCCAGGTCCGCCGCCCTTGTCAGCAGGGCCCCCGCGTCCTCGTACCGCCCGTCGCCGATCAGCGTGAACGCGCGGTCCGTGGCCTGCCGCCACGAGGCGGAGGGCCGATGCCGTACCTTCCCGAAGATCCTCACGATTCCCGCCTGCCGGTCGCTCGGGCATGTCCCCCGGACGCTGTCCCTGTCCGTCTGCTCGACACGGTGTGGTGTGTCTGCTTGACGCTGCTTGTCTGTCCTCTTTCGCATCCAACCATGCCGGGTCGGGGGCTGGCTCATTACCCATGGGTTACCCACGGTCGACCCGGACCAGACCCCGGTCTCCGGTCCCCCTCGATCAGCCCGGGGAGGCCGGAAGGGCGCCTCCCCGCGCCAGTACCCGGGCGAGGGATTCGACAACCTCCGGCTGATAGTCCCGCCCGGCACCGAGCCGCAGCCGTTCGAGTGCCCCGAGCGCCCCGCCCGCACTCCCTCCGCTTCCCCCGCCGAGGTCGTCGTATGCGTTGACGGCGCGGACAATACGGGCGGGCAGTGACTGTTCCCGGTACGGGTCGGCCTGTCGCTCCACTACGACGGCGACGGCGGCGGGCACCCCGGTCTGGCGGACGACCGCCCCGCCGAGGAGGGCGATCCGGCGCTGCTCGGCGATCGGGAGCCGGGCGGTGGCCCCCTCGGGCACCGGGTCGACCAGCGAGAGCTGGCCGATGTCGTGCATCAGCGCCGCGTACTCCAGCACGGTCAGCTCGTTCCCGTTCAGACCCATCTCCCGGCCGACGGCGGTACTGAGCTCGGCGACCCGGTGGGCATGTCCGGCCCTGGTGTACCCGGCGATCTCGGTGGACCGGGCGAGGGAGGCGATGGTCTGCCGGTAGGTGGTCCGCACGGCCTCGTAGCGGCGGAAGGAGAGCTGGGTGAGCAGCAGCGGTACGGAGAAGACGGGCAGCGCCCAGAGCCCGGCGACGGCGACCGCGAGTGCGATCACCGCTCCGGTGGCGCAGACCGCGGAGCCGATGCCGAGCATCGAGCGGAGCTCGTCCCGGAGCAGGGGGCCGTAGGGGAAGCCGGTGCGGGCGCGGAGTATCACCGCGCCGAGCACGGCATCACAGAGGGCGGTGAGCACCAGCAACAGCAGGAGGAAGAGCGCGTGGGCGGCGCCCTGGCCCACTTCGCCGGAGTTGTAGAGCGGTTGGAAGCACACGGCGGCGAAACAGACCGTGAGGGCCCGCCGTACGACGTGGTCGAGCGCGGAGCCCTCGCCACGGGCCATATGGGGCACCGCCCCGGCCAGCGCGGCCACCACGACGACCGCGACGACCTGGAGGACGCCGTGCGAGGTGGGGCCGCCGCCGCACTCGCCGAGCAGGGCGTACGCGAGGGCTCCGGCGGCCCCGACGGGGGCGGGCTCGCGCTCGCCGGGCCCGGCGCCCCAGCGGGCGATCTCGCCGATGAGGATCAGGACGCCGAAAGCGAGGGCGTTCGCGGGCTCGTGGACGCCTGCCCAGAGGGTGCCGAGGAGGGCGACGCAGGCGAGTGCGGCGGCGGCGGTGTGGACGAGGCCGACGACGAGCGCACCGGGCCGGGCGGGGTACCTGCCGCGCACGGCGGCCCGGGGGGCCGGGTCGGGGCGCCCGCCGGGATCCGGGCGGGGGCTTGGGCAGGCGGCTGGATCCGAGCGGGGGCCCGGGCCGGGCTCCGGATCAGCCCCGGGGGCCGAGCCGCGGCCGGGGGCCGGTCCCGGGCCGGAATCCGAGTGCCGGCAGGGGTCCGAGTGCCGGCAGGGGTCCCGGGGATCCTGGCCCCGAAGGGCATCGGGACGGGCATCCCGACGGGGATCGGGGCGGGGATCGGGGCGGGGATCCTGGTCCCAGCCGGAGTCCCGGCAGGGGTCCGAGCCGGGGCCGGGGGCCGGGCCCGGGCCGGAATCCGAGTGCCGGCAGGGGTCCGAGCCGGGGTCCTGGTCCCGGCCGGGAGTCATGCGGACCCTCCTGCCGCGCCGTCGCCGCGGCCGTGCGCGGCCACCCGCTCGGGCGGCCGTCCCGGCTGCGGCGGAATGCCCCGTACCCCTTCCTGCGCCCCCGGCACCGGCACCGGCACCGGCAGGACCGTCTCGTCGGACGTGACCTCCGTCTCCCAGCCGTGCCGTTCCAGCGCCCGTACGAGCGCCTCCACCATCCGGGGGTCGAACTGGGTCCCCGCGCACCGCCGCAGCTCCGCCAGCGCCACCTCCACCGGCCGTCCCCGCGAGTACGACCGGGTCGAGGTCATCGCGTCGAACGCGTCCGCCACCGCGACCACCCGCGCGAACTCCGGGATCTCCTGCCCCACCAGCCCGTACGGGTAGCCGCTGCCGTCCATCCGCTCGTGGTGGTGGAGGATCGCCGACCGGGCCTCCCCGAGGAATCCGATCCCGCGCACGATCTCGTGGCCGTACTCCGGGTGGAGTTCGATCACCCGCCGTTCGTCCGGCGTCAGCGGGCCGTCCTTGCGCAGCAGCCGGGTGGGCACCCCCAGCTTGCCGACGTCGTGCAGGATCCCGGCGAACCGGATCACCTCCAGCCGGTCGTCGGCCATCCGGAGCTGCCGTGCGATCAGCACCGAGGCCCGTCCCACCCGCTCGCTGTGCCCCCGGGTGTAGCGGTCCTTGAGGTCGACGGCCTGCACCAGGGCGCGGATCGTGGCCTGGTGGGCGGAGCGCTCCCGGTGGTACTGGGCGAAGAGCCAGCAGGAGATGTACATCGGCAGGAGGACGAAGAGCGCGGAGACCGGGCCGTACGGGCTCCGCCACAGCACCGCCATCATCAGCCCGGCCAGCCCGTGCACCAGATGGGGCACGAGGGAGCGGAGCAGCAGACCGCGCCAGGCGATCCGCAGCGGCAGCCGCTCCGCGGTGGCGAGGATGCCGGCCTCCAGCACGGTCAGCACCAGGCAGAAGGCGAGCGCCCCGGCCGCGGCGGGCACCAGGGCGTACGGGAAGTCGCCCCCGCCCGGCGTCTCCAGGGCACGACCCCCGCCGAGCAGCACATAGGTCTGCGCCGTGGCCCAGGTCGCCAGGGCCACCTGGGCGGCCCGCCAGACCCGCCGTACGCCCGACGGGCGGCGCTCGACCCGGCCCAGCAGCGCACCGGGCACCGCCACCAGGGTGGCGACGGCCGGCGGCAGCAGAAAGGAGGCGGCCAGCAGGACGGGGAAGAAGGACCCGGCGCCGACCGGCACCAGGGCACCGAAATGCCGACAGCGCGCGGGCAGCTCGCACAGGGCGTAGAGCGCCGCGAGCAGGGTCAGCGCCCGCCAGGGGATCGGCACATCCCCGCGCAGGGCGGGCAGCGCGCAGAGCACGGTGCAGACCGCGGCGCAGAGTATGTACGCGCGTGCCGTCGCCGGTACGGACCTCACTGCACCCGCCCCCCTTCTCATCTAGCGCGTCACGCTAGCGAGTTGATGCGGGAGGGTCGGCTGAGAAGGCGGGGGGTTCGCACAGACGAGTGACGGTGGGCACGTACGAGGAGGGTGCGTCACGACGTGCGTGACGCACCCTCCTCGGACGAACACTCGGGCGTACGGGTCCCGGCGGACCGCGCCCGAGGCGCTACTCCTGGTGCCCGGCGACCGGGGCGTCCGCCTCGACGACGGACACGTCCTGATCGGACACCGGCTGCCCGGACCGGATCAGATCGATCCGTCCCATGACCTTGGCCCGCAGGTCGACGGGCACGTCATCGTGGCCGCAGCAGCGCTTGACCAGCTTCTTCACGGCCTCCTCAAGGCCGTACTTCTCCAGGCACGGGGAGCACTCCTCGAAGTGCACCTCGAACTTGGTGCAGTCACTGTCGGGCATCTCACGGTCGAGGAACTCGTAGAGGTGGTCCAGTACCTCCGAGCAGTCCGTCTCGTGCGGCTCTCCGCAGCTCATGAGCCCGAGCCTTTCGCTTCGTTCGACTCCCCCGCACCTGCCGGGACGAGTCCGCGCTCACGCGCGTAGTCCTCCAACATGCCGCGCAGTTGACGGCGGCCACGGTGCAGACGGGACATCACCGTCCCGATGGGTGTACCCATGATGTCCGCGATCTCCTTGTACGCAAAGCCCTCTACGTCGGCGAGATAGACCGCGATACGGAACTCTTCGGGGATGGCCTGGAGCGCCGACTTCACATCGGAGTCCGGGAGGTGGTCGAGGGCCTGCGACTCGGCGGAGCGCAGACCGGTCGACATGTGCGACTCGGCGCGCGCGAGCTGCCAGTCCTCGATCTCCTCGGCGGCGCTGCGCTGGGGCTCGCGCTGCTTCTTCCGGTACGAATTGATGAAGGTGTTCGTGAGAATCCGGTACAGCCACGCCTTGAGGTTGGTGCCCTCGCGGAACTGGTGGAACGATCCGTACGCCTTCGCGTAGGTCTCCTGCACGAGATCCTCTGCATCGGCCGGGTTGCGCGTCATGCGCAGCGCGGCGGAGTACATCTGGTCGAGGAAGCCCAGAGCGTCCCGCTCGAATCGGGCGTTCCGCTCGGCGGTGGTCTCCGCCGGCGCCGCCGTCTCCGCGGACTCCGAACCGCCCCGGCCCGCTGCCGCCTGGCCGTCGTCGGTCCCTGCGTCGGTCCCAGTGACCGGACCCACCTCCTCCAACGCTGTGGCGGGGCCGAAAGCGGACCCGCTCGAATCGGAGAATAGTCGACCTTCGGCGGACGCCCCCTGTCGATCGACTCCGCCCAGCGCCCGAGCGGGGGCGGTCCTGGCCGCCGTCAGCACGGACCACTCCAGGTCAGTGGCGTGCGGGCGGCGGGGGCAGATGGTCGAACCCATGCGACGGACTCCCTACTCCATGCTCAGCTGCTGACGTCGTGTACATCCGCCACAACAGAGCCGGACGGCCCGTCATTCCCGGAGCCGGCGCGCCCACTCCCGTACCGCGTCCGTGATCGTCCTCACAGTCGCCAGCTCGGTGATACCCGCCTTCTTCGGCACCGCGAAGCCATGATCGGCGTGTGGGATCCCCACCGTCTCGTACGCCCCTTCGGGAAACTCCGCGGGTCGGCCGAACGGGTCGTTGGCGCCCTGCACGACGAGGGTGGGCACCCCGGTGCCGAGGAGTTCGGTGGCGCGGGACCGCTCGGGCCGGCCGGGCGGATGGAGCGGGAAGGCGAGCGCGAGGACACCGGCGGGCGACAGCTCCGGCGCGGTGCGGCAGGCGACCCGCGCCCCGGCGCTGCGGCCACCGGCGACGACCGGCAGCCCGCTCCCCGTCAGTACGGGCCAGATATCGCGCCAGGCGGCATCCAGGGTCTTCGGCGCGGGGGCGAGCCGCTTCCCGGCCACCCGCCAGGGCTGCTCCACCAGGGCGACGGTGACACCGTCGGCGGGCAGTGCGGCGGCGATCGCGCGGAGATCGCGCGCCTCGATCCCGCCTCCGGCGCCGTGGCCGAGGGCGAGGACGAACCGGGGGCCGGGGGCCGGATACCAGCTCACCCGCGCGGACCCGGCCGCGGTCTCGACGATCTCTGTGCTCTCCGTGTTTCCCGTGTTTCCCGTGCTCTCCGTCACTTCTCCGGCCTCCGTGATCCCCGCGCTCACGGTCGGCCGGGTCCTCGCGGGGGTCCGGGCCGGCCGGGAGGTTTCGATGTCACTCACGGTGTCCATCCTGCCGCGTGGGGGCGGGTCGGTCCCGCGGACGGCGGGCGGGGCGAGGGCCGTCTCCTCGGCGCGCGAGGGGTCGCGTCCTCGGCGCGCCACCCGCCTCAGAACAGCGTGCCCTCCTCGGGCGCCGCCAGCTCCTCCAGCAGCTCCGGTCCGTTGTTGCGCACATTGCTGACCGACGTCGGCACCGGGTACGCCCGCATCAGCCCCTCCGGGGGCGGGGTCAACAAGGACCGCAGCTCCACCGGATTCGTCCGCGCCGGGTCGAGCCAGTCGTCCCAGCGGTCCGGCGTCAGCATCAGCGGCATCCGGGGGTGGATCTCCGCCAGCGATCCCGGCCCCTCCGCGGGCGCCACCCCGAGCGGGCCCGTCTCCGCCTCGGTCGTGATCACCGTGCACGTCACCCACCAGGACCGTGGATGGTCCTCCGGGAGGGTCCGGTCCCGCCAGAACTCGTACAGTCCCGCCATCGCGAAGACCGTCCCGTCGGCCGGGGTGACGAAGTACGGCTGCTTACGGGGGCGCTTACGCTTCCCCTGCTCCTCCAGTTGCCGCTCGCTCTCGCCGGTCACCCACTCGTAATAGCCGTCGGCGGGGAGCAGGCAGCGGCGGGCGGCGAAGGGCCTGCGGAACGACGGCTTCTCGTGCACCGTCTCCGACCGGGCGTTGATCAGCCGGGCCGCGCCCTCCGGCGACTTCGCCCAGGCGGGCACCAGTCCCCACCTCAGGGTCCGTAGCTGGCGAACCGGACGGGGGTCATCGGCGTCTTTGAGGGGGCGTTCGAGAATCGCGTAGACCTCTTTAGTGGGGGCCACGTTCCAGTCGGGAGCCAGCGCCTCCTCGGGGTCCCACCTCTCGACCCCGAAGACGTCCACGAGATCCTCGGGTCGACGACTTGCCGCGTACCGTCCGCACATGAGTCTCAGCCTGCCACTTCCGCACCCCGCGCAAGGAGCCGCCCCAGAAATGGAAAGTACCCATTCCGCTTCCGCCCTCGCCAGCGCGGCCATCGGCGACCTCTGGGACCGGGTCGCCGGCACCCAGCCCGCTCCCGAACAGTGGCTGGTCATAGCCACCGCGGTGCTGGCCATCGCCGTCGTCGTCCCACACCCCGTCTGGCGGCTCTCCCGGAACGCCGTCACCATCGCCCACGAGGGCGGCCACGGGCTGATCGCCCTGCTCACCGGCCGCAGTCTGGAGGGCATCCGGCTGCACTCGGACACCAGCGGTCTGACCGTCAGTCGCGGCAAACCCACCGGCCCGGGCATGATCCTCACCGCCGCGGCCGGCTACACCGCACCGTCCCTGCTCGGTCTCGGCGGCGCCTGGCTGCTCGCCGCCGACCGGGTCACCCTGCTGCTCTGGGTGGCCACCGCACTGCTCCTCGCACTGCTGGTGATGATCCGCAACGCGTACGGCGTGCTCACCGTGGTCCTCACCGGCGCCGCCTTCCTGCTGGTCTCCTGGCTCGCGGACACCGAGGTCCAGGCGGGCTTCGCCTATGCGGCGGTCTGGTTCCTGCTGCTCGGCGGCGTACGGCCGGTCTTCGAACTCCAGGGCAAACGCCGGCACGGCGGCGCCCCCGACTCGGACGCCGACCAGCTCTCCCGGCTCACCCACGTACCGCCGACGCTCTGGCTGCTGCTCTTCCACGCGGTGGCGATCTGCTCACTGATCGGCGGCGGTCGCTGGCTGCTGGACCTCTGACGCGGGCCGCCGCGAAACATCCTGGACATGTATGAACCAATGGCGAAGAATCCTCTACCACTGATCGGTTACGCCCGGGTTTCGGCATATTTGATCAAGATCTGGCTCATCGAAGAGCCACTAAAGTAAAGGCCATGACCGAAGCCTCCGTGCACCCTGCCCTCTGGCCAGCTCCGTACGCGACCGGAGCCGTCGAAGCGACGGTGACCGTGCCCGGCTCCAAGTCGGTCACCAACCGCGCGCTGGTCCTGGCCGCGCTCGCCGCCGACCCCGGCTGGCTGCGCCGCCCGCTGCGCTCCCGCGACACCCTGCTGATGGCGGAGGCGCTGCGCGCCCTCGGTGTCGGCATCGAGGAGGGCGTGGGCGCCGACGGTGAGGGCGAGGTCTGGCGCGTCATCCCCGCCGGGCTGCACGGCCCCGCCACCGTCGACGTCGGCAACGCCGGGACGGTAATGCGCTTCCTCCCGCCGGTCGCCGCACTCGCCGACGGGCCGATCCGCTTCGACGGCGACCCCCGTTCGTACGAACGCCCCCTTCACGGCGTGATCGACGCGCTGCGCGCCCTCGGCGCCCGTATCGACGACGACGGTCGCGGCTCGCTGCCGATGACCGTGCACGGCGGCGGCGCGCTGGACGGCGGCCCCGTCGAGATCGACGCCTCCTCGTCCTCCCAGTTCGTCTCCGCGCTGCTGCTCTCGGCCCCCCGCTTCAACCAGGGCGTGGAGGTCCGGCACGTCGGTGGCCGGCTCCCCTCCATGCCACACATCCGGATGACGGTGGACATGCTGCGCGCGGTCGGCGCCCAGGTGGACGAGCCGGAGACCGGGGGCGAGCCCGACGTCTGGCGGGTCTCCCCGTCCGCCGTGCTCGGCCGGGACATCACCGTCGAGCCCGACCTGTCGAACGCGCAGCCGTTCCTGGCCGCCGCGCTGATCACCGGCGGCCGGGTCACCATCCCCGACTGGCCCGAGCGCACCACCCAGCCCGGTGACGCGCTGCGGCGGATCTTCACCGAGATGGGCGGCTCCTGCACGCTGACCGAGGCGGGGCTGACCTTCACCGGCACCGGCCGGGTCCACGGCATCGACGTCGACCTCGGCGAGGTCGGCGAGCTGACCCCCGGCATCGCGGCGGTCGCGGCCCTCGCGGACTCCCCCTCGACCCTGCGCGGCGTCGCCCATCTGCGCCTGCACGAGACGGACCGGCTGGCCGCTCTCACCAAGGAGATCAACGAGCTGGGCGGCGATGTGATCGAGACCGAGGACGGTCTGCACATCCGCCCGCGCCCGTTGCACGGCGGGGTTTTCCACACCTACGACGACCACCGGATGGCCACCGCCGGTTCGATCATCGGACTCGCCGTCAAGGGCGTCGAGATCGAGAATGTGGCGACGACGGCGAAGACCCTCCCCGACTTCCCCCGGATGTGGACATCGATGCTGGGAGCGGAAAGCTGAACAGGAACTGATCATGCGGCGTTACGGCAAGAACCCCGACGAGGACGACATCCGCGTCCGCCCCAATCCCAAGGGCAACCGGCCACGGACCAATATCCGGCCCAAGCACGAGGACGCCTCGGGGGGCATGGTCCTCACCGTCGACCGGGGACGGCTCACCTGCCTCGTCGAGGACCGGATCGTGCACGCGATGAAGGCGCGCGAACTGGGCCGCAAGGCCGCCGTCGTCGGTGACCGGGTCTTCCTCGTCGGGGATCTCTCCGGCACCAAGGACACCCTGGCGCGGATCGTGCGCATCGAGAAGCGGACGTCCGTACTGCGCCGTACGGCCGACGACGACGACCCGTACGAGCGCGTCGTCGTCGCCAACGCCGACCAGCTCGCCATCGTCACGGCCCTCGCCGACCCGGAGCCCCGGCCCCGGCTGATCGACCGCTGTCTGGTCGCCGCGTACGACGGCGGGCTGACCCCGATCCTCGTGCTGACCAAGTCGGATCTGGCACCCGCGGACGAACTGCTGGAGATGTACGGGGCGCTCGGCGTCCCCCATGTCGTCACTACCCGGGACGAATTCGTGGACGGCCACGCGGCGGACCGGGTGCGCGAGCATCTGACGGGGCGGACCACGGCGTTCGTCGGACACTCCGGTGTCGGCAAGACGACGCTGGTCAACGCGCTGGTGCCGAAGGAACGCCGCCGTACGACGGGGCATGTCAACGCGGTCACCGGCCGGGGTCGGCACACCACCACCTCCGCACTCGCCCTGCCGCTCGCCGGCGCGGCGGGCGGCTGGGTGATCGACACCCCGGGGCTGCGGTCCTTCGGGCTGCACCATGTCGACCCCTCCCGGGTGATCAAGGCATTCCCCGACCTCGAACCGGGCACCGAGAACTGCCCGCGCGCATGCAGCCACGACGAACCGGACTGCGCGCTGGACGCCTGGGTCGCCGAGGGCCACGCCGATCCGGCCCGCCTCTACTCGCTGCGCCGCCTCCTCGCCACCCGCGAACGCCGCGAGGGCGACTGACCCCGCGCCGTACCCGCACCGCGCGGAGGGCCTGGCACACCTTGGCAGCCGAATTTCCCGCGCGAGGGCCGAAAGGGTGGGCCTGGCACCGCCCCGGCGAGTGAGCCGCCGGCAGGCCCGCGCGGGCACCCCTGGCGAGTGAGCCGAAGGGGCGCGCGGGTGTCGAAAGGGAGAACGCGCGCAGGTCCCGAGGAACGAGGGACCGAGCACGATCGACCGTCGACGCACGCCTAAAGCGCCCCGGAGGCGAACCGAGCCCCAAAAAAGAGGGGCGCGCGTTTACGGTCTTCTGGTGACGGTAAAGGCATAATCGCAGCACGTCCGACGAAGCAGTCACCGACTGATCGGGGAGGCACTGACGATGGCGTGGCTGCTGGTGGTGGTCGCCGGAATCCTGGAGACGGGTTTCGCTGTCTGTCTCAAGCTCTCGCACGGATTCACCCGGCTCTGGCCGACGATCGCCTTCGCCGCCTTCGCCCTGGGGAGCTTCGGTCTGCTGACCCTGGCGTTGAAGAAGCTGGATGTCGGTCCCGCCTACGCGGTGTGGACGGGCATCGGGGCCGCGGGCACCGCGATCTACGGCATGATCTTTCTGGACGATCTGGTCTCCACGCTCAAGATCGTCTCAATCAGTCTGGTGATCATCGGGGTCATCGGCCTGCAGCTCTCGGGCTCAGCCAGCCACTGATCGCGCCCCGCCGCCGCTTCCCACCAGCCGCAATCGCCCCCGGCCGCTCATCCCGGCTCGGTCGGCGCGCGGACCGACTCCGGTTCGACCGCCGTACGGACCAGCGGTCCAACGCCCTCGCCGATCGGCGCGACCACATAGGAGAGCGCGAGCCGCACCGCCAGCTCGCAGCGGTGGGCGAGAGCAGCCGACTCCTCCCTCGTACACACCGGGCGCCGCCCCCGCACCAGCGCGGCCAGTGAACGGTCCCGGACCAGCGCGACCACATCGGACGGAGCCGGCAGTCCGGCGTCCGCCCGGCGCTGGGCGGGAGCGCCCGACGACGGCGCACCACGGCGTACGGGGCGCGGAGTGGGCAGCCGCTCGCCCCAGCAGCCGGTGAGCAGCGCCCGCAGCAGCGGCTTGGCCCGCGCCTCGCCCACCGTCCACTCGGCGATGGCGACCAGCGGGTCCACCCGCCCGGTCCGATCGCCCAGCAGCCGGTCCACCCCGTGCAGATAGGTGTCGGCCTCCCGGCGCACCAGGGCGCGGGCGAGGCCCTCCTTGCCGCCGAACTCGTTGTAGAGGGTCTGTCGGGACAGCCCTGCGGTCGACGCGACATCGACCATCCGCACCGCGGACCAGGGCCGTTCGGAGAGCGCCGCCAGGGCGGCGTCCAGCAGGGACTCACGGGCCGTAGGCATCGTTGCCTCCCATGGGCCGCACGGCTCCCCGGACCGGATGCCCACCCCGCCGTACGGCACTTCGCACAGAGTTGACGCGCGGCATTACGGTGTCAAGAGTCATGCGGGCAGCCGCTCGCGCCGCCTGGCCGGATCCGGCGAACTCCCCGGCGCGGACACCTCCCGACGGTCCCGACGACCACCGGCCGACCGGGTTACTCCCGTACACCCGGGGGCACTTCCGCCGCGCCCCGTACCGCCGGGGGGCCGCGGTCTCCGCAAGCGGCTCGGATCCCCCTTCCCGCGGCCCCGATAGAGTGATGACCATGCCCGACTACCACGATGATCTGCGTCTGGCCCATGTCCTCGCGGACGCCGCCGACGCCGCCACGATGGACCGGTTCAAGGCCCTGGACCTCAAGGTCGAGACCAAGCCGGACATGACACCGGTGACCGAGGCCGATAAATCGGCGGAGGAACTCATCCGCGGCCAGCTACAGCGGGCCCGCCCGCGTGACGCGATCCTCGGCGAGGAGTACGGCATCGAGGGCACGGGCCCCCGGCGCTGGGTGATCGACCCCATCGACGGCACCAAGAACTACGTGCGTGGCGTGCCGGTCTGGGCGACGCTCATCTCGCTGATGGTGCAGGGCGAGGGGGGATACCAGCCGGTCGTGGGCGTGGTCTCGGCTCCCGCACTGGGCCGGCGCTGGTGGGCCGCGCAGGGCGGTGGCGCGTACACGGGCCGTTCCCTCACCTCGGCGACGCGGCTCCAGGTGTCCCGGGTGGGCCGGATCCAGGATTCGTCGTTCGCGTACTCCTCCCTGAGCGGCTGGGAGGAGCAGGGCCGGCTGGACGGTTTCCTCGATCTGACCCGTGCCTGCTGGCGCAGCCGGGGATATGGCGACTTCTGGCCGTACATGATGGTCGCCGAGGGTTCGGTCGACATCTGCGCCGAGCCCGAGCTGTCGCTGTGGGACATGGCGGCGACCGCGATCATCGTGCAGGAGGCGGGCGGTTCCTTCACCGGTCTGGACGGGACCCCGGGCCCGCACAGCGGAAACGCCGCCGCGTCGAACGGTCTGCTCCACGAAGAACTGCTGGGCTACCTCAACCAGCGGTACTGACACCCGCCCCACCGACCCCGGCCCCGGCTCCGACCTCGGCGTCCGGCGCCGGGACGCGGCACCCCGCTGAGACGTCGCCCCCTTGAGACATCACACGGGCCAGCACACGAGACATCACACGCACGGCCCGTCGCACCCACCGCCCGTCACGCCACCGGGGAGTGCCCGCGCGCCCCGGTGTCCATCCGTACGCCCCGGTGGGTGCGCACACGCCCCGGAACCCGGGGTCTCTTCCCCCTTGCTCTGCTCCCCCGGGGCTGGGACTCTGAAAGTCCCCCCACTTGTGAACTTGTGAATCGGTTCTCGAAAGGGCCGATCCCCCAAGGAGGTGGCCCCATCCATGCTCGTCCGTGACGCCATGAGCACGGTGGTCCTCACCATCGGACCCGCGCACACCCTCCGCCAAGCCGCCCGCCTGATGGCCGCCCGCCGCGTCGGCGCGGCCGTCGTCCTCGACGGCGACGCGGGCGGCGTGGGCATTCTGACCGAGCGCGACATCCTGACGTCGGTGGGCTCCGGGGAGAACCCCGACCTGGAGATCGCCGCCACCCACACCACCACCGATGTCGTCTTCGCCGCCCCGGCGTGGACCCTCCAGGAAGCGGCGGAGGCCATGTGCCACGGTGGCTTCCGGCATCTGATCGTGCTGGACGACGAAGGCCCCGTCGGCATCGTCTCCGTACGCGACATCATCAGTTGCTGGGTCCCGGCCCGACGCCACCGGGGCACCCTCGTCAGCTCCTGATCCCCCAGCCCCCGTCCCCACTACTCCCCCACTCCCCCGCCCCTCCGCGCGCGCAGCCGTCAGCAGGCCGGCAGCGCCGTGGAACTCCCCGGAAGACCTGAATCGGAGCGCATAAGAGAGGGCCGGACCCCCCTGGACTGGGATCCGGCCCTCCGCTCTACGGCAAGCGTCCGTCAGCCACGCAGGGCCTGGACCGCGGCCTCAAGCCGCTTGCCGAAGTCGCCGTCCGCCTGACGGAAGTTGTTGATCGCGCGCTCGGCGATGTCGTCGCGCGACACCTTCGCGATGAACCCGGAGAGGTTCTCGATCAGACGGGTCTTCTCGTCGTCGGACATGAGCCGGTAGAGGTCACCCGCCTGCACGAAGTCATTGTCCTCGGCGTGGCTCGGGGCCTCATGGTCGCCGGTGACACCGGAGACCGGGTGCGACGACCACAGCGGCTTGTCCGTCTGGAACGGTCCGCCGAAGCTGTTCGGCTCGTAGTTCTTCGCGCCGTTGTGACGACCGTCGTACATGACTCCGTCACGGCCGTTCGTGCGCGCCTCGGTGGCGTGCGGACGGTTCACCGGCAGGTGGTCGGCGTTGATGCCGACGCGGTAGCGGTGGGCGTCGCCGTACGCGAAGAGACGGCCCTGGAGCATCTTGTCCGGCGACGGGCCGATGCCCGGCACGAAGTGGGCGGGCGAGAAGATGGACTGCTCGACCTCCGCGAAGACGTTCTGCGGGTTGCGGTTCAGCTCCAGCTTGCCGATCTCGATCGGCGGGTAGTCCGCGTGCGGCCACACCTTGGTGAGGTCGAACGGGTTGAAGCGGTAGTTCGCCGCATCGGCCGCGGGCATGATCTGCACCTGCACGGTCCAGGACGGGAAGTCCCCGCGCTCGATGGACTCCCGCAGATCGCGCTGGTGGCTGTCCGGGTCCGCACCGGCGAGGAGGTTGGCCTCGTCCTGGGTGAGGTTCTTGATCCCCTGGTCCGTCTTGAAGTGGTACTTGACCCAGAAGACCTCACCGGCGGCGTTGTTCCACTGGTACGTGTGGGAGCCGTAGCCGTTCATGTGCCGGAGCGTGGCGGGTATGCCCCGGTCGCCGAAGAGCCAGGTCACCTGGTGCGTGGACTCGGGCGACAGGCCCCAGAAGTCCCATACGTTGTCGGCCTCCTGGGAGCCCGTGTACGGGTCGCGCTTCTGGGTGTGGATGAAGTCCGGGAACTTGATGGCGTCCTTCACGAAGAACACCGGGGTGTTGTTGCCGACGAGGTCGTAATTGCCCTCTTCGGTGTAGAACTTCAGCGCGAAGCCCCGGGGGTCCCGCACCGCGTCGGCCGAACCGAGGTTGCCCGCGACGGTGGAGAAGCGCAGGAACGTCTCGGTCTGCTTGCCCACCTCGGAGAGGAACGCGGCGCGCGTGTACTGGCTGACATCGGCGGTGAGCGTGAAGGTGCCGTAGGCGCCGGCGCCCCGTGCGTGGACGACGCGCTCCGGGATGCGCTCGCGGTTGAAGTGCGCGAGCTTCTCCAGGAGCGACTGGTCCTGGATCAGAACCGGACCGCCGACGCCCGCGGTCTCGCTGTTCTGGTTGTCGGCAACCGGAGCCCCGGTCGCCGTGGTGAGCGGTCCCTGCGTCACGTACGCCTCCTGCGTGTCCTCGTCCTGGCCCTTTGTGCCAAACCGATCCTACAATGGACATTGTCTAAGTCAAGCGAGCATCCAAAGTCACATTGATTCGGGATCACGGTCCCCCGCTGTTAGGCTGGTTCCCATGAGTGACCTGTTGGAACGACTCCGCGGACGTGGCTGGCGCATGACGGCCCAGCGGCGTGTCGTGGCCGAGGTCCTCGATGGCGAGCATGTGCATCTGACGGCCGACGAGGTGCACTCGCGAGCCGTCGAGCGACTCCCCGAGATCTCCCGCGCGACCGTCTACAACACGCTCGGCGAGCTGGTGAGCCTCGGCGAGGTGCTGGAAGTCGCCACCGATCGCCGCGCCAAGCGGTACGACCCCAACGCCCATCAGCCCCATCAACACCTGGTCTGCGGCCAGTGCGGCGCGATCCGCGACGTACATCCGGCGGGTAATCCACTGGCGGACCTTCCCGCGTCGGAGCGCTTCGGCTTCACGATCTCGAACGTCGAAGTGACCTACCGGGGCCTCTGCCCGAACTGCGCCTCCGCCTGACGCGTCCGACCTCGTTCCGCCCCGTACCCCCGTACCCCCGTACCCCGGTACGCGCGGAACGAGGCGAGCCCCCACCCACCCACTGCCCCCCGCCGGCACTGCGCACGCATACGACGAAGGCCCGGATCCATAGGATCCGGGCCTTCGTCTTCTGAGTAGCGGGGACAGGATTTGAACCTGCGACCTCTGGGTTATGAGCCCAGCGAGCTACCGAGCTGCTCCACCCCGCGTCGTTAAACGCAACCTTACGGGACCTGACCGGTCAGTGCAAATCCCTTCCCTCGACCCCCCTGACCAGGGCATTTCCTCCGGATCCGCCCCCGGCAGCACACCGCCGGCGCAGCCAACTGCGCCGGGCAGGGAGCGAGCCCCCTGACCGATCCGCGAAGCAGCGGAGGTACCGCGCTGGCGAGGTGCCGGGGTGCGCGCTGGGGACGGACCGAAGAGAGGCCGGGGGTACGGGCCGGGGAGGGGTGCTGAGGCGCGGACCGGGAGTGCGGGCAGGGAGTACGGACCGGAGACGGGACGGCTGTACGGGTGGGGCCAGGCCGGCCTCCCGCCCGTACGCCGAGCGCGGGGCGGGAGGCGCCGCCGTCAGGCCGTGAGCTCCTGGTGCAGCGCCTCGCGCAGCCGTGCGGCCCGCTCCGCGACCTCGGCCGGCCCCAGCTCCACCGCTCGGGCGCACCAGCGCTGCCCTTCGGTCAGTTCGCCCCTGCGCGCGGCCAGCAGCGCCAGCCGCAGCGCGGCCCGCCCGTGTCCCGCGCGGGCGGCACGGGTCCACCACAGGGCCGCTTCCCGCTCATTGCCCTCGCGCGCCAGCAACAACCCGAGGTTGAAAGCGCCGTTGCGGCTGCCCGCCTCCGCGGCCTCCCGGTACCAGCGGGCCGCGTCGACGGTGTCGCCCCGGGCCGCGGCGAGCATTCCCACCCGGACCTGCGCACGGCGGTGGCCCTGCTCGGCGGCCCGCTCGTACCACTCCTCGCACTCGGTCTTCTCGGCCATCGGCTCACCGAGCGCCGGCGCCCCCGGAGGCGGCTGCCGCGCGTCCAGCAGTGTCGCCAGTCGGAACGCGGCCTCGGCGCTGCCGCCACCCGCGGCGCAGCGCAGATGACGCTCGGCGCTCCGCTCGTCGCCGTCACGCAGCAGCGCGATGCCGACCTGGAGCGCGGCCTCGGTATGACCACCAGCCGCGGCCCGCTCGTACCAGGTCAGGGCCGTGCGGTCGTCGTCCCTGCCGACGTGCAGGATGCCCAGGTTGAAGGCGGCGTCCACACTGCCGGCCTCGGCGGCCTTGGAGAACCACGGCTCCGCGCCGATCGGGTCACCGGCCTGGAGGAGCAGCACGGCGAGCGCGTTGGCGGCCTCCCGGTGCCCGGCGTAGGCGGCACGGCGGTACCACTGCTCGGCCTGCGGCGTCCGGTCCTGGGCGGCACAGAGCAGGCCGAGGTTGTACGCGCCGTTGACATCGCCCGCGGTCATGGCGGCGCGGTACCAGCGCTCGGCGGTCTGCGACTCGCCACGGGCGGCGTGCAGCGCCCCGAGGGCGTTGGCCGCATTGCCGTCGCCCTCCTGGGCGGCGCGCAGCCACCAGACGGCGGCGCTCTCCTCGTCACCCGCGTCGCGCAGCAGGAAGCCGAGCGCGCAGGCCGCGCGTGACTCGCCGTCCTTGGCGGAGGTGAGGTACCAGCGTCCGGCCTCCTTCAGCTCGCCGCGCTTCTCCAGGATCGCGCCGAGGTGCAGCGCGGCGCGGCGGTGCCCCCGGGCGGCGGCCTGCCGGTACCACTGGGCGGCCTCGTCCAGGGTGCTGAGCCGGAGGTTGGTCACGCTGTCGACCAGCCCGGCGCCCGCGCGGCCGGACCCGGGGGCGTTGCCGGTTCGCCCGGTGCCGTTGCCGGTGCCCGTCCGCCCGCCGGTGCCGTTGCCGGTGCCGCCCGAGTCGGCACGGACACGCCCCAAGGGGCGCGCACCTGCCTCCGGGCGCCCGGCATTGGCGTCCGTACGCCCCTTGCCCGCCCGGTCGCCGACACGGCCTATCTCGGTGTCCCAGACCCATCCCGAACCGGTGCGTCCCGCAGCCGCATCGGCGCGGGAGGCCGGGGCTGCGGGGCGGCCGGTGCCACCGGACGCGGGTCCGGTCGGGTGTGTCGCGGCGCGCGCGATACCGATGCCCGTGTCGGCCGCCCCGCGGTCCATCGCGAGGCCCAGGCCCCCGCCCACGCGGTCCTCGTCCAGCGCCCGGAGTTCAAGCATGCGGGCGAGCCGGTACGCGGCCTCCCGGTGCCCCTGCTCGGCCGCGGCGCGCAGCCAGCGCTCGGCACCGACATCGCTGCGGTGCTCCAGGAGATCGGCGAGGGCGTACGCGCCGAGCGCGTGGCCCTGCTCGGCCGACTGGCGCAGCCAGTACTCCGCGGCGGGCTCGTCGCCGCGCTCACGGAAGTGACGTCCGAGTGCGTGTGCGGCGGCGGCCGATCCGGCGACGGCCGCGATGCGCCACCAGCCGGCCGCCTCGTCCGGGCAGCCGCGCTGATGCAGCAGCACGCCCAGGTTGTTGGCGGCGGCCCGGTCGCCGTCGGCGGTCGCCTTCCGCAGATGCGCCTCGGCGCCGTCCAGATCGCCCCGGCGCAGCAGCAGCGCGCCGAGCATGCTCATCGACGCGGTGTCGCCACCGTCGGCCGCGCGGCGGTACCGCTCCTCGGCGCCCGCGGTCTCCATGGCGTCCGCGCTCGCACCGGCGCCCGCGCCCGCCTCATCGGACCGGCCCACGGTCATGTCGACGGTGGCATCGGCGACGCCGTGCGAGGCGGGATTCATCTCTTCCGCCACTGTCCCGGGATGTCTCCGCGCAAACCGCCCTGTCTCCAACAGAGTTGCCCTGTCCCCCATAATTTCCATCGTCGCACCACCCGCAACCCGCGTACACCTGGTATACCGCAGCCAGTGAGGTCACTTCAGCGTTTTGTCGACATGCCCACAGAGAGATAAGTCAAACGCTTTCTCCGTGAACTCGCGCCACGCCGTGACAGTTCCCGTCGGAGACCGTGACGGTCCGTCGGGGAGCAGACGCACGAAGAAGGCCCGGTTCCTCAAAGGATCCGGGCCCTCTTCGATTCAGTAGCGGGGACAGGATTTGAACCTGCGACCTCTGGGTTATGAGCCCAGCGAGCTACCGAGCTGCTCCACCCCGCGTCGTTGTGTTCACACACTATCACGACGCGGGATGTTGCCTGCTCAGCGGTGCTGTCCCGAGATCACTCCTACGAGGAGCCCGACGGTGACTCCGACGGTGGTGGCGCCGCTGACTGACCCGGAGCCGGCCTGCCGCCCTGGGCGGCCGAGAGCCGCTCCAGCGCCGCGTCCAGCGCCTCCTGGGCCCTGCCGTACGCCTCCCAGTCCTTCGGGTTCTTCGCCAGTGCCGCGTCGGCGTCCTGATGCGCCTTCAGGGCGTCGGCGATGGCCGCCTTCAGCGCCGCCTCACCCGTCGCCGGTGGCGGCGGGTTGGTGGTCCCGTCGCCCGGTGGCGGGGGAGTGGGCGGCGGCGGGGTCGATCCCGTCTGTCCGAAGACCGCGTCCAGCGCCTCCGTCAAGCTGTCCTTGAAGACCGGCTTGCCACCGCCGTAGGCGACGGCCACCTTCTTCAGCAGCGGGTAGTTGGCGCTGCCACCGCGCGCGTAGACCGGTTCCACGTAGAGGAACCCGCCCTCCAGGGGGATCGTGAGCAGGTTTCCGTACTCGATGTCCGAGTCCGTACCTCTCAGGTCCCGCACGAAGGTGGCGACTTCGGGCACGCCGTTCAACTCCGACTGCACCTGGGACGGGCCCTGCACCGTCTCGGTGACTCTCAGCAGCCTTATGGTGCCGTAGTCCTTGCTGTTGGCGTCGGCGTCCACCGCCATGAACGCGCCCAGGTTGGGGCGTCCGGCCGGGGTGAACGTCGTCGTCAAGGAGAACTTCTGCTCCGTCTCCTTGGGCATCTTCAGGCTCAGGTAGTACGGCGGGACCGCACTGGTGTCCTTGTTCGTCGGGTCGTCCGGCACCTGCCAGGCGTCACTGCCGCTGTAGAACTGCTCCGGCTCGGTGACGTGGTACCGGGTGAGCAGCTCGCGCTGCACCTTGAACATGTCCTGCGGGTAGCGCAGGTGGGACTTGAGCTCCGGGGAGATGTCGCCCTTGGCCTTGACCGTGCCGGGGAACGCCTTCATCCAGGTCTTGAGCACCGGGTCCTTGGTGTCCCACTGGTACAGCTTGACCGAGCCGTCGTACGCGTCGACGGTGGCCTTCACCGAATTCCGGATGTAGTTGACCTGGTTCTGCTGGGCGACGACCGCGCGCTGGTTGGTGGTCAGCGAGTCGGCCGTGGTGTCGCCGAGCGTCGTGCGCGAGGCGTAGGGGTAGCCGTTGGTCGTGGTGTAGGCGTCCACGATCCACTGGATACGGCCCTCGACCACCGCCGGATAGGCGTCGCCGTCGATGGTCAGCCAGGGCGCGACCGCCTCGACGCGCTCCTTCGGGGTGCGGTTGTACAGGATCCGCGACCCCTCGCCGACCGCTCCCGAGTACAGGATCTGCGGCTCACTGAAGGAGATCGCGTACGCGGCCCGGTTCAGTGCGCTGGAGAGGCTGACGCCGCTCTTGCCCTGATAGCTCGTGTACTTGGTCGGGCCGGTGCTCGCCTCGTAGTCGAGCTCCTTCTGGGGCCCGCCGACGATCGAGTACTGCTCGGTCTTCTCGCCGTAGTAGATGCGCTGCTCGTACGTGCCGAGCTTGCCCTTCGTCGGCATGCCCGACTCGGTGAAGTCCGGCGATCCGACCGTGCCCTTGTTGGGGTCGGCGACCACACTCGTGCCCTTGGCGGCGATGGCGCCGTAACCGTGGGTGTAGGTGAAGTGGTCGTTGATCCAGTTGCGCTTCGGGATACCCGTGATGTCCAGCTCGCGCAGACCGATCACCGTGTCCTGGGGCTTGCCGTCGGTACCGGGGTACCGGTCGACGTCCAGGGTCGCGGGGAACTGGTAGTACTTCCGCTCCTGCTGGAGCTGCTGGAAGGCGGGCGAGACCACGTTCGAGTCGACCACGCGGTAGCTGGCCGCCGAATTCGCCGCGGCGCGCTGCTGCGGCTTCTTGGTGGGATCACCCTTACCGGCGTAGTCCTCCGGCTTGGCGCTGTCGATGCCGTACGCCTTCCGGGTGGCATCGATGTTCTTCTGGATGTACGGGCTCTCCTTGGCCTGCTCGTTCGGCTGGACCTGGAACTTCTGCACGATGGCCGGGTAGAGGCCGCCGATCAGGATCGCCGACAGGACCATCAGACCGAAGCCGATCACCGGAAGCTGCCAGGTGCGGCGCCAGAGCGTCGCGAAGAAGAGCACGGCGCAGATGACGGCGATGCAGAAGAGGATCGTCTTCGCCGGCAGATAGGCGTTGGCGTCGACATACCTCAGGCCCGTCCAGTTGCCGGTGGCCTTGAAGTCACTGGACTTGACCGCGAGGCCGTACCGGTCGAGCCAGTACGCGACGGCCTTCAGCGAGACGAAGAGGCCGAGCAGCACCGACAGGTGTCCGGTGGCCGCGCCGGTCGCGCGCGCTCCCGGGCTGGTGATGCGCAGCCCGCCGTACAGGTAGTGGGTCAGCGCGGCGGCGATCAGCGACAGCACGGCGGCGGCGAAACCGAAGCCGAGCAGGAAGCGGTACCAGGGCAGATCGAACGCGTAGAACGCCACGTCCATCTTGAACTGGGGGTCCTTCTGGCCGAAGGACACGCCGTTGATCCACATCAGCCAGGTCCGCCACTGGCCGGTGGCGGAGGCTCCGGCGATCAGCCCGACGAGAGCGGTGATCGCGAGGAGCACCCACTTCTTGTACGGGGCGATGCCCATGCGGTAGCGGTCAAGACTCTGCTGCTCCAGCGACATCGCGCTCAGCGGCGGACGCAGCCGGTGCGCGAGCCAGATGTTCACCCCGACGGCGGTCGCCATCAGCAGACCGAAGAAGGCGAACAGTCCGATCTTGGTCCAGAGGGTGGTGGTGAACACCGACGAGTAATTGACGGAGCGGTACCAGAGCCAGTCGGTCCAGAACCCGGCGAACATGACGAACGCCATGGCCAGGACCGCCAGCACACCGAGTGTCATCAACAGGGTGCGGACACGCCGGGACGGCCGTCCCACTCTGATCCGTGGCCCGGTCGGGGGGCCTCCGCCGCGGTCCGGCATCTGGAAAGCCAACGTGCGCACCTCGAAGTTCGCGGTTGTTTTTTAAATGTTCGCGGTCAGTCATAGCGGGCCCCGCGATCGTAGAGCCCACTCATGCAACTTACCGAGGCTTTACCTAGTTCCCGTCTCGGGGTCGGAAGGAGGCAGGATATTGACTATGTCCAACGATTCGCCTTCCACCCCCTCAGATCCCCAGCCCAAGGGCTCGGGTCCGATCGCCGCCAGCCCGTTGACCCGCGCCGTACTGGAGATCGACGAGTACACGTCCGGTCTCGGCTGGGACCAGCCGGCCAGGCTCTTCGCGCTGGTCGACACCGCGCGGCTGCGCACCCAGGAGCCCGGGCTCGCGTCCCAGCTCGGCCTCGACGGCGACGACGCCGGGGCGCCGCTCACCCCGATCGAACAGGACGAGATCCCGGCCGGCCAGGCGCTGGACGAGTTCCTCGCCACCATCGCCTGGCCGGACGCCGTGGTCGGCTGTGCCCTGGCGGTGGAGCGCCTGATGCTCCCGGCGTCGGCGGAGGCGGCGGTGCCGGACGGCCTCGACGACGCCTCGCTGACGAAGTGGGTGGCCTCCCACCCGAAGCGCCAGGAGGTCAGGATGACGGTGGCGGTGCTGCGTGACGGCGCCCGCGAGTCGGCGCTGCGGCTGCGCGAGAAGGACTCCCCGAAGGAGGTCCTGACCGGCTCCGACCTGGTGCCGGGGCTGGCCGAGGCACTCTCGGCGACGTTCGAGGCGTAACGCCTCCCGCACTCCTCCCGTACGGCGCCGGGGGCCCGGCTCATCGATAGGGGCCGGGCACCGGAGCCCCCTGCCGCGACACGGCCCCGACCCCGTACGACACCCCTGCGGAACCGGGGCCCGCGAGCCGTTCGCCCCATCGCCCGGGTCACGCCGACCCGGCCGATGGGCTCACTTCGACGAGCAGGTCGGGAGATCCGCCGTCTTCCCGGACTTGATCTTCTCCATCGACCGCGTCGCATCCGCCATGGTGTCCACCTTCACGAGCGTCAGACCCTCGGGGATGTCCGACACCGCCGCCGCGCAGTTGTCCTTCGGGGTCAGGAAGTACTCCGCCCCGGCCTGGCGCGCGCCGACCAGCTTCATCTCGATGCCGCCGATCGGGCCGACCTTCCCGTCGTCCTCGATGGTGCCGGTGCCCGCCACGAACGCGCCGCCCGTCAGATCGCCCGGAGTCAATTTGTCGACAATGCCGAGGGCGAACATAAGGCCGGCGCTCGGACCGCCGACATCCGCCAGATTGATGTCGATGGTGAACGGGAAGGTGTGGTCGGTCCCCGCCTGGATGCCGACGATGGCCCGGTCACCGGTGTCCGACTTGGCGGTGGTGATCGTGATGTTCTCGGTGGTGGTCGGCGCCCGGTGCGCCTTCTCCGCCGCGGCCGCCTCCTTGGCCGGAACGACGGTGAAGACGACGTCCTCGCCGGGCTTGTGCTTGGTGACCAGCTTGGCGACGTCCTCCGGCGCCTTGACCGCCGTACCGTCGACGGCCCGGATCACGTCCCCCGCGTGCAACCGGTCCTGGGCGGGGGTGTCCTTGACGACCGCGGAGACCACGATCCGCGACGACACCGGGATCTTCAGCTCCTTGAGCGCGGCCACCTTCGCGCTCTCCTGCGACTGGGTGAATTCCTCGGCGTTCTCCTGCGTCGACTGCTCTTCCGTCTTCCCGTCGGGATAGAGCGTGTCGTGCGGAACGACCACGTTGTCATGGGCCAGCCAGCCGTAGACCGTCTCCACCAGGTTCATCCGGTAGTCCGCGCCGGTGACCCGGACCGTCGTCATGTTGAGATGACCGGTCGTCGGGTACGTCTTGCGCCCGGAGATCCGCAGAACCGGTTCGCCACCAGCGTCGCCGAGTGTGTTCACCGTCGGGCCGGGCGACATCTCCGAGTACGGCACAGGAATCAGCACCCCGGCGCAGAGAAGCGCGATGAACATCAGGGTGGAGGCGAGCATCGTCGCGGTGCGGCGTGGCATGGAACGACAGTACGGGAAAGAGCTGTCCGCGCACCGTCCGGGCCGGGCCGTACGGGGGGGCTCGGCCACCGTGCCGGGCGGCCCGCTAGGGGCAGCGACCTCGGCGGCCTACGGGGCTATCGAGGGGTGCTGCTGCCGGAGCCGGCCTTCTCCATCGCATCGCGGAAACGCGCGTATCCCGCGAGCTCGGCCACATCCCCGGTGGTTCGGTTCCGTGAGGCCCAGCCTCCCCATATCGCCGCACCGACAACGGCGAACAGCGGAATCAACAACCAGGCGAGTGCTGCCATCGCGACCTCCCTACCCCATGCGTGAACTCAACTGAGTGATCAGCAGATTAGCCATCTGCCAGTTCAACGCTCACGGCAGGGGGGCGGTTACGCAAATCGGGGCGCATGGGCGGCCTACGGGTTTCAGCCGCCCCGCTTCCCCCGAACGACGGCGCCCGGGACCAGGGACCACCGGCCATCACGGAGGCGCCGGGCTCCGAGGCGCCCGCTCGCCGCCCGACCACCGCCCCTCAACGAGGCGCTACGCGCCCACCCGCCCACCCGCCGCCCGACCACCACCCCTCAACGAGGCGCTACGCGCCCACCCACTCTTCGGTGCCGTCCGAGAAGGTCTGGTGCTTCCAGATGGGGACATCGCGTTTGAGGTCGTCGATCAGCTTGCGGGACGCTTCGAAGGCGTCACCCCGGTGGGCGCACGACACCGCCACCACGACGGCCAGATCGCCCACCCGCAGATCACCCACCCGGTGGACCGCCGCCAGCGCCCGCACCGGGAACTTCGCGACGACGTCCTCCGCCGTCCGGCGCAGCTCCGCCTCGGCAGTCGGATGGCTGGAGTATCCGAGCGCGGACACGCCCGCGCCGCCGTCGTGGTCACGCACCGTACCGACGAAGAGGACGGTGCCGCCCGCGGCGTCGTCGCCGACGGCGGTGAAGACCTCGTCCACGGAGAGCGGGGTGTCGCGGATCGCGAGCAGCCGGATCGGATCCTCCGCCGCCCGCTCTCCGGGATGGTCGTAGCTCTGGGTCATGGACTCCATCGTGCCGTACGGCACCGACAGCGGGAAACGGCCCGCGGTCCACCGCCAGCGGGCACGTCTCCCGCCCGTCCCGCCCGCCAGGGGCTACAGCCGACGGCGCGCCTTGCGAGCCCGCCGTACCAGCGCCGCCGTACCGAGCAGGGCGACCGTCGCACCGGCCGCGCCCGCCGCCGTGGCGTCCTTGCGGCCGAGGCGACGGCCCGCGACGGTGTGCCGGCCCTCCGCCTCGTCCAGTAGCGCGGCGAGCACCTCCTCATTGGTCCACCGGGGACGCCACCCCGCGTCGTGGAGCCGGCTCACGCTCACCACCCAGGGGTGCATGGTGTAGGCCAGGTCCCCGGCCGGCGACGGAGTGAGTCCGATCCGGTGGAGTCGGGCCGCCGCGCCGAGGGCGACCGCCGATGGCAGCTCCATCCGCCGGATGCCACTGAGCTCTTCGACCTCCTCCTGTTCGAGCCAGCCGTCGCAGCCGACGGCCAGCTCGCCCTCGACCTTCTCCAGAGCCGCGTACTCCAGGGCGCTCACCAGATCGTCGACATGGCAGAACTGCCAGGTCGGACGCGATCCGGCGACCACGAGGAGCCGTGGTGACTCGAAGTAACGGGTGAGGGCGGTGTCCGTGCCGCCCACCAGGACGGTGGGCCGGACCACCGTGACGTTGAGCCCGGGGTGGGCGCGTGGCGCTCTGCGGGCGAGGCGTTCGATCTCCAGGAGGTCGCCGACGCCGGTGGCCTCGGCGGTGGCACGCAGCTCGGCGTCCTCGGAGAGCGGGATGTCGTTGTCGGGCAGTGCCCCGTAGACCATGGCGGATGTGCACAGGACGACCCGGTGCACACCTGCCGCGGCCGCCGCGGTCAGTACGGTCTGGGTACCGCGTACGTTATACGCGGTACGGGCGACGGAGTCGGTCTCCAAGTCGAGATCGAGCGCGAGGTGCACGACCACGTCGGCACCGCGTAGTTTCTCCGCGATGGCCGGGTCCCGGACGTCGAGGATGTGCCACTGCGCCCCGTCGACCTCGCCCCGGCGCTCGTCGATCGCGACGACCTGCTTGACCTCGTCCGACGCGGCGAGCTGCCGCGCGAGCAGTTCACCGATGCCCGTGGCGGCGCCGGTGACCGCGACGACGGGGCCGCGACCTGCGGTCCCGTCGCCAGAAGTCGGGGTTGAGCGGTTTCGCGCTCCGCGAACCTGCGGATCTGGGGAACTCACCAGGCGTCTCCAGCGGTTGTCTTCAGTACGTAAGCGAATGACGCGTACGTACCAGGTGGCGTCCATCCTGCCCCAGGCCACGAGTCGGCGGAGCACCGAGCCCATACCCCGGCCCGGATGTCTACGCTGGGTGTGATGTCGGGCATTCGCCGTCGGCCCGGAGCCGACGGCCCTACGAGCCGAGGAAACCCGTGAGTGACACCCCATTCGGATTCGGCCTTCCGCCGGAGGAGCCGGAGGACGGCGACGAAGGCAAGAAGAAGGATCCCACCGGCGGTGGCCACGGCGCCGGCGGTTCCAACCCGGCGAATCCCTTCGGATTCGGCGGTGGGCAGGGCGGCGCGGACAATCCCTTCGCCGCCATGTTCGGTTCGCTGAACCCCAATGATCTCGGTGCGGCCTTCCAGCAGCTCGGCCAGATGCTGAGCTACGAGGGCGGCCCGGTGAACTGGGACATGGCCAAGCAGATCGCCCGCCAGACGGTCTCCCAGGGCACGGCGGACGGCACCAAGGACGAGAGCGTCGGCCCCGCCGACCGCACCGCCGTCGAGGAGGCGCTGCGGCTGGCCGACATCTGGCTGGACGGCTCGACCTCCCTGCCCTCCGGCGCGAGCACCGCCGTCGCGTGGAGCCGGGCGGAGTGGGTCGAGGCGACCCTGCCCGCGTGGCAGCAGCTCGTGGATCCGGTCGCCGAGCGGGTCGGCCTGGCCATGGGCGGTGTGCTGCCCGAGGAGATGCAGGCCATGGCGGGCCCGCTGCTGGGCATGATGCGCTCGATGGGCGGCGCGATGTTCGGCCAGCAGATCGGGCAGGCCGTCGGTGTGCTGGCGGGCGAGGTGGTCGGTTCGACCGATATCGGGCTGCCGCTCGGTCCGGCCGGCAAGGCCGCGCTCCTCCCGCTGAACGTCGAGGCGCTCGGCAAGGACCTCGGCGTGTCCAAGGACGAGGTGCGGCTCTATCTGGCGCTGCGCGAGGCCGCCCACCAGCGGCTCTTCGCCCATGTGCCGTGGCTGCGCTCGCACCTGTTCGGCGCGGTCGAGGGGTACGCCCGGGGCATCAAGGTCGATACGAGCAAGCTGGAGGACGTGGTCGGCCAGTTCGACCCCTCGCACCCCGAGCAGCTTCAGGAAGCCCTTCAGCAGGGCATGTTCCAGCCGGAGGACACCCCGCAGCAGAAGGCGGCGCTGGCCCGGCTGGAGACGGCGCTCGCGCTGGTCGAGGGTTGGGTGGACGCGGTGGTGCACGAGGCCGCGTCGTCCCGGCTGACCTCGGCCGGGGCGCTGCGCGAGACCCTGCGCAGGCGCCGGGCGTCCGGTGGTCCCGCCGAGCAGACCTTCGCGACGCTGATCGGTCTCCAGCTCCGCCCCCGCAGGCTGCGGGACGCCTCCCGGCTCTGGGCCTCGCTCACCGACGCCCGGGGCATGGACGGCCGCGACAGCCTCTGGGAGCACCCGGACATGCTGCCGACCGCCACCGATCTGGATGACCCGGACGGTTTCGTCCACCGGGAGCAGCTCGACTTCTCGGAGCTGGACAAGATGCTCGGCGAGGCGGCGTCCAAGGGCAAGGGTTCCGCGCCCGCCCCGGGCGACGACTCCGCCACGGACTCGGGCTCCGACGCCTCCGGCGCCGGGGAGAGTGCCGGGGACAGCAAGGGCGACAGCAAGGACGGCCGCGACGACAAGGGCGACGGGAACGGCCCCGCCCGGTGAGCCTCCACACCGACGCCATCCACGTACTGAAGGGCTACGAGGGCTCCCACGACGGCCAGGCCGAGCTGCGACAGCTCTATCTGGATCATCTCACCGCCCATCCGGACGGAATGTGGAAGTCCTGTGCCTCCGGGCATGTCACGGCGAGCGCCCTGATCATCGATCCGGAGCGCGGTCGGGTGCTGCTGACGCTGCACAAGAAGCTCGGGATGTGGCTCCAGATGGGCGGCCACTGCGAGCCGGGGGATCCGACGCTCTCCCGGGCCGCGCTGCGCGAGGCCCGGGAGGAGTCCGGGATCGAGGGTCTGACCCTGCTGGGCTCCGGGGCGCCGGTGCGGCTGGACCGGCATCCGATTCCCGCGCCCTGCCACTGGCACCTGGATGTGCAGTACGCGGCGCTCGCGCCTGCCGGGGCCGTCGCGGCGATCAGTGACGAGTCGCTGGACCTGCGCTGGTTCGCGTACGCCGAGGTGCCGGAGGTGGCCGATGATTCGGTCGTCCGGCTGCTGGAGCGGACGCGCGCGGCGCTGGTCTGAGGCGGGGAGCGCGGAAGCGCGCGGCACCGGTCCGAGGCGGGCGCCGGTCCGAGGCGGGGCCGGGCACCTGCCTGGAGGCGCGAGTCGGGGTCAGCCCGGACTCACGCGGCGCCGGGCTGAGGCACAGGGCGGGGGGCGGTCCCGGAGAGGACCGCCCCCGACCCGTACGTACTCCTCGGCGGTCGAGCACACCGGCCGGCACGTACGCGTGACCCGTCAGGACCAGGCGTTGTTCTGGTTCTGACCGTTGTTGCCGAACTGGCCGCGCAGGCCCTCGCCGAGCTGCGCGTTCTGCGGCGGCATGACCTCGCTGGGCTGGACCAGGGCGAATCCCTGCCCGAGGAAGCTCAGCTCCCAGCCCTCGCCGGTGTTGCCGCGTCGCCGCAGCGCGCTGGACGAATGCGTCTGCGCCTGCATCTGCACCCGCAGCGGGGTGGACCAGGCGACGATGGCGTCGGCGTCGACATTGACGTACGACTCCGGGGTGACCCGCATCATCAACGGCCGGCCCGAGGTCATCAGCGCGACCTTGCCCTGGCCCGTGATGTTGAGCTGGTACTTCCCGGATCCGGAGATCCCGTACTGACTGTCCACCGCGATGACCTCGGTGTGCAGCGCGGAGTCGAGCGCCAGGACGTAGGAGCTGTCGACGGTGATGCCCTCGTGGTCGACGTCGACGAGGTGGACGTACTGCGCCAGATTGGCGAGGTAGACCGTGCCCTGCCCGGAGCAGCGCATCAGACTGAGGCCCTCGCCGGTATTGCCTTCGGCCCGTCGCTGACGGCCCGTCTGGTACTCACCGTCGAAGTCGACCATCCCCTGGAAGGCGACCATCGCTCCCTTGCGGGCGAGTACGTCGTCATTGCCGGCGAGCGCCACCCGCAGTAGCTGCGGGTTCTGGATGGCATAGCGCTCCTGGGACTGCTGCTCCCCATGGTGAAAAAGTGGGCTCTGCATGGTTGTTCCCGCTCCCCTCAGCCCCGGAGCCGCAGCCGGTCGGTGCTGTCTTCACTCGGCTGTACGACGACGATGCCCTGGCCCGAGAAGGCCATCTGGTACGCCTCGCCGCTGCCCCGCCCGATGAGGGAGGATGCCTTGAAGCTGCGCTTGCCCTTCACCTTGAGATTCGGTGACCAGGCGACCAGGGCGTCCGGGTCGACATAGGTCTCGTCCTCGCCACGGCCGCAGTCGACGACGATCGGGGTGCCGCGCGAGGTCAGGGCGACCCAGCCGGTACCGGCGATCTCGACGTTCCACAGGCCCTGTCCGGCGAGCTTGGCCAGGCCCTTGACCTTCTCGACGCCCCACTGGAGGTGGGCGTCGAAGGCGAGGACGTTGGTGCCGTTGACCGAGATGGAGTCGTTGTCGAGGTTGAGGACGACGACATCGGCGCCGTAGTCGGCGAGGTAGAGCAGGCCGTCGCCGGAACACTTCATGACGGGTGAGCCCTCGCCGGTGATCCACTGGGCGGCGGCCTGCCGGGCGGCGGGCGGATCCGGTTCGTACTGGATGAATCCCTCGTACGACACGATCGATCCGGCGCGTGCGTAGAGATCCTGGCCGGTGGCCATGGCGACCTTGAGCATGGTCGCGCCGTGGTTCTCCATCCGGGCGACGGTCGGGGTCGGGGCGAAGCCCGCGAGTTGCTGGTTCATGCCTTCGGGCTCCTTCAGACCTCGTAGGGCTGCACGACGATGAAGTTGCCGGGGGCGCCCCGGAACTGGAGGTTGACCGTTTCGCCGCTGTGTCCCGGGTACGAGTGGCGGCGCAGCCGGACTTGGCTGGAAAGAATCACCTGGGACGCGGACGACCAGGCGACGACGGCGTTGCAGTCGGCGTAGGTGCTCGGTGTGACCGGCAGCACGACGGGGATTCCGTGCGTCTTGATGACGACGGTGCCGGTGCCGGAGAACTGCATGGTGTAGAGCGAACCACCGGGGATGCCGTGGCCCTCGATCTGGCGGATCTCGTACTGGAGGTCCTCGTCGAAGGCGAGGACGTTCTCCGCCGAGACACAGATCCCGTCGCCCTGGAGCTCGATCGGATGCAGATGGGACGCGTCCTCGGCGAGGAAGACCTGTCCCCGGCCCGTACAGCGCATGAGCTGCATCTCCTGGCCGGTGGCGTTGCCCAGTCGACGCCCGACGAATCCCGCGCTCTTATGGCTGAAATCGACCTTGCCCTGGTACATCACCATGCTGCCCTGGCGGGCGAGGACCGCGGAGCCGCCCATGGCCAGCTCGACGCGCATGAGCCGCTCGTTCTGCGGGGTCCAGCGCTGGCCCGTGGGCGTCTCGCGGTAGGGCTGAAGGGCGGCCTGGAGTCCGGGACCCGCCGCGGGGAAGCCCTGCGGGGCTCCTGATGGCGCGCCCGGAGGCTGTCCGTACGGGGACGGGGCCGGGGCCGGGGCCGGCTGCCCGTGGCCCAAGGGGGCGCCGGGGGGCGTGACCTGTCCGGGGAGCTGGCCCGGGGGTTGTCCGGGGAGCTGGCCGAACGACGGCTGCTGGGGTATTTGCCCGAACTGTGGCTGCTGCGGTGGCTGCCCGTAGGGCGCCGGAGCCGGGGGTACGGGGGCGGACGGGGGTACGGGGGCGGACGGGGCCGGTACCGCCTGTTGGGGCGCGGCGTACGGCTGCGGTACCGGAGCCGGGGGCTGGGGCTGGGGCGGGGCGCCGAACGACGGCACGGGCTGCGGCGGCTGGGGCGCGGCCGGGGCGCCGAATGCCGGAGGCGCCGTGGCCTGGGCGGGCGGCGCGAAGCCGGGCACGGCGGCCTGGGGCTGCGGTGCGGCCGGCTCCTCCTCGGCGACCTCGCCGCCGAAGTTCCGCAGCAGGGCGTCGAGTCCGCCGTCGAAGCCCTGCCCGATGGCGGCGAACCGCCAGACGTCCTTCAGATAGAAGTCGCCCAGCATCACCGCGCGCTCGGTACTGAACTCCGAACCGGTGAACGGATACCGGACGACCTCCTCGCCACCGGCGACGATCCGGATGTAGCCCGGACCTATGTGCGACATCTGCCCGGCGCCGTCGATCGTGGCGGTGAAGGAGAGCTTGTGGATGGTGGCCGGAACGTTGTCGAGCGTGACGCGGAAGGACTCGGTGTCACCGGCCTGCGCGCCGAGCAGCTGAATGGACTCCTCGGGCGACTTGGGTTGGTTGAAGAAGATGAAGTACCGGTCGTCGGAGAGCTGCTCGTTGGCGTCGAGCCCGAAGCAACTGATGTCGAAGGTCAGGCCCGGAGCCGCGATCTGGACACCTACGTACAGATCCGTTCCCGGCGTGAGATCGCTGATCTTGGCCTTGTGGCCGCGTTGGAATTCCCTGGCCATACGTAACGACCGTCCCCCATCCCAGAATATGAATGCGTCGCGTCAGGCTAACGGCTGAGTACGACTTTGAGCCAAGGACCAGCACCAGCCGGGACACATTCGATACACGCCGGTCAGCGGCCTCTCCAGCGTGGCGGTTCGACGCGGGCCACTACTTCCGGCAACCACTTCCGGCCATCGGTCACCATCTGCTGCCAGTCGCTCACGGAAACCGCTCGTTCCGTCGCCGTGTTCTCGGCATTTCCCGGATTCATGGGTGTCCTGGGGGGGGGTGGCGAGTGGCCCGGGGGTGGATTCGTGGGGGTACCGGGTGGCTCGGATCGCTTGGATTCGCGGGCGTCACACGCTACTGGGTGCCCTGAATATCACCGGTATCACGAACATCCGGGGCCGGGCACGAACATCCGGGGCCGGGCACGGGCATCACGAACATCCCGGAGCCGGGTCAGTCGCCGCCCTGGGGGTACTCGCCCGGGGTCCGCTCGCCGCCCGGGGCCGGCAGATGGGGGAGGCGGTCGGCGGCGACGACACCCTCCAGATAGCCCCGGGCCCGCTCCGTACGGGGATACGCCTCCAGCAGCCGCCAGAAGCGTGGTCCGTGGCCGGGCACCAGCAGATGGGCCAGTTCGTGGACGAGGACGTAGTCGACGACGTACTCCGGCATTCCCTGGAGGCGGTGCGAGAGGCGGATGCTGCCCTCGGCCGGAGTGCAGGAGCCCCAGCGGGTGTTCTGGTTCGTCACCCACCGCACGGACGACGGCCGGGCCCGCCCCTCGAAATACTGCGCCGACAACCGCTCCGCGCGCTCGGTCAGCTCACTGTCGCCGAGCATCCGCTTGCTCTCCTGGGCGGCGAGCTTGTCGAGCATCACGCTCACCCAGCGCTGCTCCTCCGCCTCCGACATCCGGGCGGGGATCAGCACGATGGTCCGGTCACCCTCCCGGTAGGCGGAGACCGTTCTGCTGCGGCGAGCGCTTCTGCGGACCTCGACCGCGCTCGTCCCGGAGCCGCGGGGCGGACGGGGCGGCGGCTCCCCAGCGACGCGAGGAGAAGGGTCGACGGACACGCTCCGACGTTACCCGCTGACCGCGGGGGAAGTCCCGACTAGGGAGCAGTTCAGCGGGATCCGGGCCATGGCTCCACCATTTGAACGACTAATACCCCGGACCTGTGGACAACTTTTCACGCCCGTCGGCCGGACCGTGCATTCTGACAACGGATCGAGGCGGAGCGCCGGGCCGGGTGCCCCGTCGGACGATCCGGGCGAGTTCGGCGTCCGGCCTCGCTCCACCGGCCTCGCTCCACCGATCACGTTCGATCTTGGTCCATGTTTTCGATGTTCGATGTTTTCGATCTTCGAAAGAATTCGATCACCGCGCATTCCACGGGGGAGGCGTATATGCATCCGATGGTGAAGCCCGCGCTGAGGCGGGCCTGGCGGGAGCGGCAGACCGTGCAGTTCGGGGTGACCCCCGCACACGCGGTCACGGTCGGACCGGTGGACACGGCGACCGGCGCGCTGCTGGAGCTACTCGACGGGACGCGGGGGCTCCCACTGCTGCGCGAGGAGGCGCGGGCGATGGGGCTGCCCGACGGACATCTGGACACCCTCGTGACGCGTCTGTCCGCAGCAGGTCTCCTCGACGATCCGCCGGCCGGCGGTCCCGCCGCCGAGGCGCTGCGGAAGCGGGCGGACTCCCTCGACCGGCTGCGCCCCGATCTGGCGTCCCTGTCCCTGGTCCATCCGGAGCCGGGCGGCGCGATACGACGACTGGTGGCCCGGCAGGCGGTCCGCGTCCAGGTGCGTGGCGCGGGGAGGGTCGGCGCGGTGGTGGCGGGGCTGCTGGCCGCGGCGGGGGTGGGCAGGGTCGAGGTGCTGGACGGCGGATGCGTGGAGCCCTGGGACGTGTCACCCGCCGGGCTCCCCATCGAATCCATCGGCGAGCGGCGGGACACGGCCGCGCGTCATCTGGTGCGCGGGGCGGCCCCGATCCGGCCGCCCCGGGCCGGGACCGCCGAGCCCCCGGCGCCGGGCAGCGGGGAGCCCGGTCTCTCGCTGGTCGTCATCTGCCCACGCGACGGGCTCACGGCCCATGCCCCCGATCCGGCGACGGCCACCGGCTGGATCACCACCGGCACTCCCCATCTCTACGCGGGGGTCATCGAGGCGACCGGCGTGGTGGGTCCCCTGGTGCTGCCCGGGGGCACCGCCTGTGCCGGATGTCTGGAGCTGGGCCGGGAGGAGCGTGACCCGGGGTGGCCCCGGCTGCTCGCGCAGTGGCGGTCGGGCGGTCGCCGGGGCGCGGTCCCCGCCTGCGACGTCACCCTCGCCACGACGGTCGCGGGGACGGCGGCGGCCCACGCCCTGTCCTTCCTCGACGGCGAACTACCAGTCAGCACAGGAGCGCGCGTCGAGATCTCACCACCGCTGCTCGACTGGCGATCGGAGACGATCGCCCCTCATCCCGGCTGTCCCTGCGGCGCGTCAGGGAAAAGTGAGGGGCAGGACACCTCGGGCTTCCGCCCGTCACACGAGACAATGGCCGGGTAACCGCCGTCGACGGAGCGATGTCCGTGGGGCATCAGCGGCACAGCTGTCTGGGATTTGGAGGGGCTTATGTCTGATCTTCCCCGGAAGGCGGTCACCCGTACCGCCAAGTTGGCCGCGCTTCCACTGGGGTTCGCCGGTCGGGCGACCTGGGGGCTGGGAAAGCGAATCGGCGGCAAGTCCGCGGAGATCGTCGCCCGTGAGCTGCAGCAGCGCACGGCCGAGCAGCTCTTCAAGGTCCTCGGTGAGCTGAAGGGCGGCGCGATGAAGTTCGGACAGGCCATGTCCGTCTTCGAGTCCGCGCTCCCCGAGGATGTCGCGGGACCCTACCGCGCCGCGCTCACCAAGCTCCAGGACGCCGCGCCCCCGATGCCGACCCGCACGGTGCACTCGGTCCTGGTGGCGCGGCTGGGCGAGGAGTGGCGGGAGCTGTTCCTCACCTTCGAGGACAAACCATCGGCCGCCGCCTCCATCGGTCAGGTGCACCGCGCGGTGTGGCACGACGGCCGCGAGGTCGCGGTGAAGGTGCAGTACCCGGGGGCGGGTGAGGCACTGCTCTCCGATCTGACCCAGCTCAGCCGGTTCGCCAAGCTGCTGGGGCCGCTGATACCGGGCATGGACATCAAGCCGCTCATCGCCGAGCTGCGTGATCGGGTCTCGGAGGAGCTGGACTACGAGCTGGAGGCCGAGGCCCAGCGCGCGCACGCGGTCGAGTTCGCCGACGACCCCGATGTGCTGGTGCCGGATGTGGTGCACCAGTCCGATCAGGTGCTGGTGACCGAGTGGATCGACGGGATCCCCCTCTCCGATGTGATCGCCGACGGTACGGAGGAGCAGCGCGACCGGGCCGGCCAGCTCCTGGCGCGCTTCCTCTTCTCCGGCCCCGCACGTACGGGGCTGCTGCACGCCGACCCCCACCCGGGGAATTTCCGGCTGCTGCCCGACGCCGACGGTGCGGGCTGGCGGCTGGGAGTGCTGGACTTCGGCACCGTGGACCGGCTGCCCGGGGGGCTGCCCGCGACCATCGGGGAGTCCCTGCGGATGACGCTGGCGGGCGAGGCCGACGCGGTGTACGGGCTGCTGTGCGACGAGGGGTTCGTCAAGGAGGAGATCGAGCTCGACCCGGACGCGGTGCTGGACTATCTACAGCCGATCATCGAACCGGCCGAGATCGAGGAGTTCACCTTCAGCAGGAGCTGGATGCGCACCCAGGCGGCCCGGATCGCCGATATCCGCTCCCCCGCGCACCAACTGGGCAAGCAGCTCAATCTGCCGCCCGCCTACCTGCTGATACACCGGGTGACACTGAGCACGATCGGTGTGCTCTGTCAGCTCAACGCCACGGTGCGCCTCCGCGCGGAACTGGAGGCGTGGTTGCCGGGATTCCTGCCCGCTGCCACCGATGCCGGCGATGCCGACTATCTGACCGATGCCACCGATGCCGATGGCGTCACTGACATCACCGACGACTCTGATGCCGGTGACGGCCCCGATGCCCCTGATGGAGTCGCCGTCGAGGTGCGGGGCTGACCACCCGGGCCGGCGCCGGTCCGCAGGTCAGCACGCTCGGGAGGTGGCTCACCACCAGGCCGAATCGAGTCGGCCCTCGATCGCCCTGAGGTGAGCGCGGGCGCAATCGTCGCAGAAGTAGTGGCGGGTGCCGTTCTCCATGGAGCAGGTCCATGGGGGCGATGCCTCCTCGGCGACCTTGCCGCAGCGGGAACACACGGTCCCCTCGGCATCCGGAGCCGTCGGGCGGGGGGTCTGCTGCTGATCCACCTGGCGACAGTAACCCCATACGGGCCACCCCGGGGGCAACGCCCCGCGGGGGCAGGTCCGTTCGGACCTGCCCCCGCGGGGAGAGCTGCCGTCAGTTCATGACGGCCATGGCGAGCGCGCGGCGGGCGCGCATCGAGACACGCTCGGCGCGGCGCTGCATACGCCGAGCGGCGACCAGGCGCACGGCCCGGCGTTCCGCGTCGGCTTCACGCATACGGTCGCGCATATGCGCGCGAGCGAGCGCTTCTGGGATGAGTTGCATCTCACGGGTCCTGTTCTGACGCGCGGCGTGCGCGCCGATGGTGGTGACGTCTGGGGTGGCGGAGCCGGAGGGCTCGCTCGTGGGAGTGGGCATGGGTGCCTGCTTTTTGGGATCGTGCGTGAGGGGGCGGTCGATGGTCCCGATGACGTTCATGCCGAGACCGGGTTCTTGCGGGGACGGCCACGCGGACGCTTGCGGGCTACGACCACTCCCTGGATGAACAGCTCGCCGCCCCAGACACCCCACGGCTCACGCCGCTCCTTGGCGCCCGCGAGGCATGCCTCCATCAGCGGGCAGGTGCGGCAGAGGGACTTGGCGTACTCAACGTCGGCGGGCGACTCGGCGAAGAAGACCTCGGGGTCGTACGAACGGCAGGGAACGGGTACGCCGAGGTTCTCGATGGCGTCGTCGAGCGCGGTGAGCGCCGTGAGCGGGGTCAAGGTGGAGTCCTCCGTGAGGGCGGGCGGGGGGCTGAGCTCGGAAGGCGGTACTGACGGGGCGTGCGCTTCGAGTTGCACGGTGGTGTCGTTCCTCGTCTTGTCGGTCCGGCCGGTCGGCCGGTGTGTGGTCCCCCGACGGAGCCGGGGGGCTGGTACCGGGTGCTGCTGTCCCGAGGCCCCTTCGCTCTGGCTTCCCGGGTTCGGGGAAAACAGAAGGGCCGCGGATCCCGTGTGGGGTTCCGCGGCCCTGAAGGCGCCGGCCTGATTCAGATCAGGCTGGATCGCTCCAGGGTTCGAGCCCACGGAAGGCCCACTTCTTGTGATGCTGCGTCTGCTGCCGGGTGTCGGCACTGGCTGCCGCGAAGGCGTAGGTCTTGACCTCTGCCTTTGCCACTCCTGCTGCCAGTGCCTTGGTCGGTCGCTCATTGCGCTCCAGGACAGGGAGTCCACCCAGAGCGATCAGGGGCAGTTCGACACCGGAACCGGACATACCGGTGCCATTGCCAAAGATGTTGAACGACGCGGCGAGGCCGAGCGGGCAGGCGGAGGCGACGACCGAGTGATCGGTCATTTTCACGGCACTGACGAAGCTGGTGTAGCTGCTGATCACTGGAATTCGCCTCCTCTCGGCGTCTCGGGACCGGCCGGGGCCGGTCACATGTATGTGGTTGGGTACAACTTCAGATAAGTACAACACGAAGACAGGGCTTCAGAGAAGCCGCTGGTTTCCGTGGTTAAGAACCTATGGCGACGGTCGGGGCGGGCGCAAACTATTTTTGCGACGAGTTCGCATCAGTCGTCATCTTCACCCTCCTCAAGCCCCTCGCCCGGCTCCTGACCTGCGCAGATGGCAAGCACATCGGTACCGAATCGCTCCAGCTTGCGACCGCCGACACCAGAGATGCCCGCGAGCTCGCCCGCGTCGCCCGGCACGGCCTCGGCGATGGCCATCAGCGTCTTGTCGGTGAACACACAATAGGCGGGCTGGCCCAGCTCCTTCGCCTGATCCGAGCGCCACTCGCGCAGCCGCTCGTACAGTGCCTCATCCATGTCGGAGGGGCAGCCCTCGCACCGCATCAGTTTCATCTCGCCCGCGTCGGTGAGCGTGGCGCCACAGACCCGGCAGAGCACGGGTCCGCGCCGCTTGCGGCGGCCGGAGCCTCGCTCGACGCCACCCGCCCCGCCGGCGCCACGGGCCCCGGCAGCGGCGGAGCCGGGGCGCAGTCCGTTCAGGAAGCGGGTGGGGCGCCGGGAGGCCCTGCCCCCCGGCGAGCGGGAGAGCGCCCAGGACAGCGAGAGATGGAGCCGGGCGCGGGTGACGCCGACATAGAGCAGTCGCCGCTCCTCCTCGACCTGCTCATCGGTCTTGGCGTAGGTGATCGGCATCATCCCCTCGGTGAGGCCCACCACGAAGACGGCGTCCCACTCCAGACCCTTCGCCGAGTGCAGCGAGGCGAGGGTGACGCCCTGGACGGTCGGGGCGTGCTGGGCGGCGGCCCGCTCGTCCAGCTCGGCCACCAGATCACCGAGGGTCGCCTCGGGCCTGACCCGGACGTAATCCTCGGCGAGCCGTACCAGGGCGGCCAGGGATTCCCAGCGGTCCCGGACCGCACCGGAGCCTGCCGGCGGTTCGGTGGTCCAGCCCTTGGTGGAGAGCACCGCGCGCGCCTGGGAGGGGAGGTCCCCGGCGTCGTCGAGGAGGGAGTCGTTGGCTCCGGCGCGGGCCGCGCCGCGCAGGGCGACGATCGCCTCCCGCACCTCCGGACGCTCGAAGAAGCGCTCGGCCCCCCGCAGCTGATAGGGGACTCCGGCGTCGGCGAGGGCCTGCTCGTAGACCTCCGACTGGGAGTTGACACGGTAGAGCACGGCGATCTCACCGGCCGGAACGCCCTCGGCGATCAGCTCACGGATACGGCGGGCGGTGCCCTCGGCCTCGGCGGGCTCGTCCGGGTACTCCACATAGGACGGCTCGGGGCCAGGGTCGCGCTGGGAGATCAGTTCGAGCCGGTGCTCGGCGGCCCGACCCCGGGCCTGACTGAGCAGGCCGTTGGCCAGATGGACGACCTGGGGCGTGGAGCGGTAGTCCCGGACCAGCTTGACGACGGTCGCGGAGGGGTGCCGGGTGCGGAAATTCAGCAGGTGGTCGGGGGTGGCACCGGTGAAGGAGTAGATCGTCTGGCTGGCGTCGCCGACGACACAGAGGCTGTCCCGGTCGCCGAGCCAGAGATCGAGCAGTCGCTGCTGGAGCGGGCTGACGTCCTGGTACTCGTCGACCACGAAGTGCTGGTACTGGCGGCGGATCTGGTCGGCGATGTCATGACGGTCCTGGAGGATGCCGACCGCGAGCAGGAGAACGTCCTCGAAGTCAATCACCGCGCGATTGCGTTTGAGCTGTTCGTACGTCCCGTAGATCTGGCTGATTTCGGCCGGGTCCCGCGGGGCGTCCCGGAGGGATTTGGCGACCTCGGCCGGATAGTCGGCGGGCACGGTCTGGGTGACCTTCGCCCACTCGATCTCGCTTGTGACATCACGGAGTTCATTGCGGTCGAGCCGGATACCGGAGCGGGCGGCGGACTCGGCGACGAGCTGGATCTTGCGCTCCAGCAGCCGGGGCAGATCCCCACCGACGGCTTTCGGCCAGAAGTACTGGAGCTGGCGGAGAGCGGCCGAGTGGAAGGTGCGCGCCTGGACCCCGCCCGCGCCGAGCTGCCGCAGCCGCCCCCGCATCTCTCCCGCGGCGCGGTTGGTGAAGGTGACGGCCAGCACACTGGCGGGTTGGAGTATCCCCGCCCGGACCCCGTACGCGATGCGGTGGGTGATCGCTCGCGTCTTGCCCGTGCCGGCGCCGGCCAGCACGCAGACCGGGCCGTGCAGGGCGGTCGCCACTTCGCGCTGCTCGGGGTCGAGCCCGGCGAGCACCGCGTCCGCCGACTCGGGAACCTGCGGGAAAAGGGAGGAGTGCGTTGCTGCTGTCACCCTGCCATGCTGCCAGGTCCACGGAGGCGGATGCGGCGGTTGTCCACAGCAGGGCAGCGGCAGTCGTACTAATACCGCTCACTGGTACCGCTCGGAATCCCTCCCGAACCGCGCCCCCCTACGGCCCAGGGGCACGGTCATACCGCTCAGGGGCACGGTGGCCGCTTCCCGCCTCCCGCGGCCACGGAAACCTGCGGGGTCGACCCCGCAGGTTTCCGTCCGGGCTCGCACGGCCCCCGGACCGCCTGCTCCTGGCCCCGGCTCCCGGTTCCGGCGCCCGTTCTCGCAGCAGGCCGCAGCAGGTCGCAGCAGGTCGCCAGTGGAGGGCGGAGGGAGGGGCGGGGGCGGGAATGGTGGCTGGACCACGTACGTTCTACGGGTTGCGCAGAGGCAGCGAGCGCACCACGAAGCATTGGGCGAGCCAAGAGGAGCCGAAGAGACGATGTCGGGCACTGTGACGATGTACAGCACCACGTGGTGCGGATACTGCCGTCGGCTGAAGAGCCAGATGGACCGCGAGGGCATCGCGTACACCGAGATCAACATCGAGCACGACCCGGAGTCCGCGGCCTTCGTCGAGAAGGCCAACGGCGGCAACCAGACCGTCCCGACGGTCCTGGTCGTCCCCCCGTCCGGGGGCGCCGACGTCGTCATGACGAACCCGAGCCTGGCCCAGGTGAAGCAGGCTCTCGCGAGCTAGAACCGACTCCGCCGTACCGCCCCTTCTCCCCCGATCCGACGGGGAGAAGCGGGCTCGGTTCCCGTCCGGGCGGACAGGAACCGGGACCTAGCCGGAGCGTCCGGGCCTGGGGAGCGGCTTGCCGTACCAGAGCTCGATCAGCCGGGCCGCGATCGAGATGCCGAAGGGAGGCAGCACCTCCCCCGACTCGAACGCGGCCCGCAGGTCGTCCCGGGAGAACCAGCGCGCCTCGTGCAGCTCCTCGCCGTCCACCGTGATCTCGGCGGAGGTGGCACGCGCCGTGAAGCCGAGCATCAGGCTGGACGGGAAGGGCCAGGGCTGGCTGGCCACGTACTCGACCTCGCCGACCGTCACCCCCACCTCCTCCCAGACCTCGCGCCGCACCGACTGCTCGATCGACTCGCCCGGCTCGACGAAGCCCGCGAGGGTCGAGAAACGCCCCTCCGGCCAGTGCAGCTGGCGGCCCAGCAGCGCCCGGTCGTCGTCATCCGTGACCAGCATGATCACGGCCGGGTCCGTACGGGGGTAGTGCTCCGCGCCGCACGCCTGGCAGCGGCGGATATGGCCCGCCGCGGCGATCACCGTGCGCTCGCCGCAGCGCGAACAGAAGCGGTGCAGCCGCTGCCAATTCTCCAGCGCCACCGCGTGCACCAGCAGCGCGGCGTCACGCGGCGAGAGCAGCAGCCCCGCCTCCCGCAGTCCGGCCGGGCGGGCCGACTGGTCCATCCGGCCCGGCAGGGTGTCCTTCTGGAGCGCGAAGTAGCGCACGCCGTCGCCGTCGGTGCCCAGGAAGTAGCGGTGGGTCTCGGTGACGGGGGCCTCGAAGGCCGGCGTCATGACCAGCTCGGTCCGGCCGTCGGGAGCGTCGTCGATGAGCGCGCGGCCGCCGGAGACCACGAAGACACGGGTCGTCGGGTGGCTCCACGCCGCCGCCAGCCACGCCTCGTCGAGCCGGTGGTGGGCCTCCCGGTCGATCCCGCTCGGCGCGGTGAGACTGATGGGCGGCGCGCCGGCGCCGATGGCGCGATCTGCGGTGGCATGGCCGTTGGTGCTCACGTACTTCCAACTCCCCCGGATGGGTCAGGCTTCAGTTCAGCGGTGCAACGGATCAAGCGGTGTAAGGGGTCAAGCGGTGTAAGGGGTCAGCCGAGGGCGGTGGCGAGGTCCTCCCACAGATGGGCTGCCGTCTCCACACCCTTGAGCAGCAGGTCCACCTCGACCTTCTCGTTGGGCGCGTGCCAGCCGTCGGACGGTACGGAGATGCCGAGGAAGAGCACGGGCGCGCCGAGCACGTCCTGGAGGTCGGCGGCGGGCCCGGAGCCTCCCTCGCGGGTGAAGCGGATCTTCTGCCCGTCGAAGGCCAGGCTCATGGCCCGGACGACCGACCGCAGAGCGGGGTGGTCCAGCGGGGTCAGACAGGGGCGGGTCGAGGCGGCGAACGTCAGGTCGTACCGGATGCCCTGGGGGACGTGGTTCGCCACCCACCGGCTCACCGCGACCTCGATCGTGCCCGGGTCCTGCCCCGCGACCAGGCGGAACGTGAGCTTCAGGGTGGCCGACGACGGAATGATCGTCTTGCCGCCGGGGCCCTGGTAACCGCCACCGATGCCGTTCAGCTCGGCGGTCGGACGGGCCCAGACGCGCTCCAGCGTCGAGTAACCGCTCTCGCCGAGGGTGCCGTGGGACTTGGCGGCGGCCAGCCAGGCATCCTCGTCGAAGGGCAGCTCGGCGAAGAGCTCCCGCTCGGCATCGGTGAGCGGGGCGACACCGTCGTAGAACCCGGGGATGGTGACCCGCTCGTCCGCGTCGTGCAGCGCGGCGACGAGCCGGGCGGCGATCGTGGCCGGATTGGGGACGGCACCACCGAAGGAACCGGAGTGGATGTCCTGGTCGGGGCCGTACAGCTCGATCTCACAGTCCGCGAGGCCGCGCATACCGGTACAGACGGTGGGAGTGGTCTCGGACCACATACCCGTGTCCGAAACGACCACGACATCGGCGGCGAGACGTTCGGCGTTGTCCTCGACGAGGGCGCGGAAGTTCGTGGAGCCGGACTCCTCCTCGCCCTCGATCAGCAGCTTCAGATGGACGGCCGGTGCGGAGCGCCCGGTGGCGGCGAGATGCGCCCGTACGCCCAGGGTGTGGAAGAAGACCTGGCCCTTGTCGTCAGCGGCGCCCCGGGCGTACAGCCTGCCGTCCGCGAGCACCGGCTCGAAGGGGTCCGTGCGCCAGCCGTCCTCGCGGGCCGCGGGCTGGACGTCGTGGTGGCCATAGACCAGGACCGTCGGGGCGTCCGGGTCGTCGGACGGCCACTCCGCGTACACCGCGGGGGCGCCCGCCGTCGGCCACACCTCGGCGACCGGGAACCCGGTCTCGCCGAACGCGGCGACGAGCCACTCCGCGCTGCGCCGTACGTCCCCCGCGTGCTCGGGCTGTGCCGACACGGAGGGAATCCGCAGCCAGTCCACGAGGTCGTCGAGGAAGGCGGCACGGTGCCGCTGGATGTACGTACGGACGGCGCTGTCCGGGGTCTCGCTCATGCGTCTGAGCCTAACGGGCCTCAGCACCCGCCTCCTCCGCCGTCTCGCCCAGCAGGATGCGTTCCAGCTCGGCCCGGCCCGGCAGATTCTGGGGGCGGACGACCTCACCACCGCGGACGAAGACGAACGCCGCGTCCACGGCCTCCGGGGGGAGAGCGTGTTGTTCGGCCCAGGCGAGGCGGTAGATGGCGAGCTGAAGGGGATCGGCGGCGACGGCCCGGCTGGTCTTCCAGTCGACGATCTCGTAGCTGTGAGAGGTGTCACCCCGCCCGCTGAGCGCGGGGGTGCGGTAGACCGCGTCGATCCGGCCCCGGATCACCCGGCCGGCCAGGGTGATCTGGAACGGTGCCTCCACGCGGTACGGAGTGCGACGGGCGTACGGGGTGCGCTCGAACGCCTCCTTGAGCGCGGCGAGGTCCCGCTCGTCGGCGATCTCGGCCGCCTCGGCACCGGTCTCGCTCCCGGGCAGCTCGTCCGGGCCGAGCAGGGGCAGTGGCAACTCCTCGAACCGGGACTCCACCCAGGCGTGGAACCGGGTGCCCCGACGCGCCGCGGGCTGCGGGGGCCGGGGCATGGGGCGGGCCAGCTCCTGGGTGAAACCCTCGGGGTCGGCGGCGAGACGTATGAGCTGGGACGCGGTGAGCGAGGGTGGGAGCGGCACCTCGCGCGTGGTGGAGCGGGCCCGGCGCAGCTCTCCGGTGAGGGCGTGCAGATCGCGGTCCCAGGACTCGATGGCCCGGGCGTCCTCGGCGGAGAGCGCGGAGCGGGTGGAGGGCGCGGGGAAGGGGGCGGAGGTCTCCCGGGGCGGTGGGCCCGCCTGGTGCGGGACGGGCTGGTGCGGGACGGGCTGGTGCGGGACGGGCTGGTGCGGGACGGGCTGATGGGGAGTCGTCTGGTGCGGGCGGGGCGGGAAGGGGCCGTCCGGGCCCGGGGCGGGCGGGTACGGGTCGGCGGCGTACGGGTCGGCGGCGTACGGGTCGGCGGCGTACGGGTCGGGCGGGTACGGGGCGTCCTCGAAGGAGGGGTCGTCCTCGAAGGGGCTGTCCTGGCAGGGGTCGGCCGGGAAGGGGGTGTCCTCGGAGAGATCGTCCTCGAACGGGTCGGCCGGGAAGGGGTCTCCGGCGAACAGGTCTTCCCCCGGTCCTCCCGCTTCCTCCGGTCCTTCCGCCCGTGCGCGCCGGTCGCGGACCGGCTCGCCGTACTCGCCGTACTCACCGCGCAGATGGGCCCGGACCGTCTCCGCCGCCTCGCGACGGCGGCGGAGCGAGACCGGGTCCAGCGGCAGCGGCCAGGCCCGGTCCGGGCCCGAGGCCAGCAGGGCCGGATTCTCGGCGTCCTCCGGCGGCTCGTCCGCCCATGCCTCGATCTCGCCGAAGCCGTCCGCGCAGTGCTCGTACAGCGCCTTCAGGAAGTCCGAAGGTCCCCGGCGCCGCTTCTGGTTCGGCCCCCACCAGTGCCCCGAGCCGAGCAGCAGGGAGCGCGGGCGGGTGAAGGTGACATAGCCGAGCCGGAGTTCCTCCGTGTGCTGGTGGGCCTTCATGGCGTCCTTGAAGGACTTGAGCCCCTTCGCGTCCCAGCTCTCGACGTCCGGGAGCGTCACCGCGTCACCCCGCAGGGCGTGCGGGAGCACCTGGGGGTGGGTGGTCCAGGACTCGCGCGACCGGTCGCTCGGGAACTGCTTGGTGATCAGGCCCGGGACCGCGACCACGTCCCACTCCAGCCCCTTGGACTTGTGCGCGGTCAGCACCTTGACCGTGTTCTCGCCCCCGGGGAGAGCGTTGTCCAGGCCCTTCTCGTACTGCGCGGCCGTCCGGAGGAACGCCAGGAAGGCGAGGAGCGACGCCTCCCCGTCCAGGGCGGCGAATCCGGCCGCGGTGTCCAGGAAATTGCCGAGCGTCTCGCGCCGCCTGGCGGCCAGGGCGTGCGGCGAGGCGGACAGCTCGACCTCCAGACCGGTCGTGCCGAGAACGCGGTGCAGCACGTCCATCAGCGGATCGGCCAGCGATCGGCGCAGCTCGCGCAGCTCGGCCGCGAGACGGGCGAAGCGGACGCGGGCATCGGCCGAGAACGGCAGCTCGTCGTCTCCATCGGCCGATTCGAGGAAGGTGTCCAGCGCGTCGGCGAGCGAGATGACCTCGGCGGGGTCGGTGCCCTCGACGGCGGCGGCGAGGCGCTCGTCCGGATCGTCGCCCCCGGCGCCGGCGCGGTGGACCAGCAGCCGGGCGCGGCGGCCCAGCAGCGCCAGATCCCGCGGGCCGATCCGCCAGCGCGGACCGGTGAGCAGGCGGACCAGGGAGGCATTGGCCCCCGGATCCTGGAGGACCTCGCAGACCGCGACGAGGTCGGCGACCTCGGGCAGGTGGAGCAGTCCGGAGAGGCCGACGACCTCGACCGGGACATCCCGGGCGACCAGCGCGCCCTGGATCTCGGGGAAGTCACCGGCGGTACGGCACAGCACCGCGATCTCACCGGCCGGGACGCCCGTCCGCACCAGATGGGCGATCGAGTCGGCGAGCCAGTCGATCTCCTCCGCATGGGAAGGGAGGAGAGCGATACGGACCGATCCGTCCCGCTCGGCTCCCGGGGCGGGGCGCAGCGCCTCGACACCGCGGTGCATCGCGCGCAGTGGGGTGGCGAGGTCATTGGCGAGCTGGAGCAGCCGCCCGCCGCTGCGGCGGTTCTCACTGAGCGCGAAGCGGTCGGCCGGCCTGCCGTCGGCGTACGGGAAGTGCGCCGGGAAGTCGTCCAGATTGGCGACGGACGCGCCGCGCCAGCCGTAGATGGCCTGGCAGGGGTCGCCGACGGCGGTCACGGCATGGCCGGTGCCCTGGCCGAACAGACCCGACAGCAGCAGCCGCTGGGCGACCGAGGTGTCCTGGTACTCATCGAGCAGGACGACCCGGAACTCGTCCCGCAGGATCGCCCCCACGGCGGGCCGGGTGAGCGCCAGCTCGGCGGAGAGTGCGATCTGGTCGCCGAAGTCGAGCAGCTCCCGGGCTCGCTTGGCCGCGCGGTAGCGGACGGTCAGGTCGAGCAGCTCACGGCGGGCCGCCGTCGCCTCGGGGATCTTGCGCAGCTCGGCGTTGGAGAGCCGGACGCCGTCGAGGGCGGCCATCACCTCGGCGTCGTACGCGCCGAGCCGCTCGGGCCGGACGAGGTGTTCCGACAGCTCGGCGTCGAGTGCCAGCAGATCGCTGACGAGGGTGGGAAAAGAACGGGTGAGCGACGGATACGGCCCCGGGGCCTCGCGCAGCACCCGGGCGGCGAGCTGATAGCGGGTGGCGTCGGCGAGGAGGCGGGCGGTGGGCTCCAGACCGATCCGTAGTCCGTGGTCGGTGAGGAGTTGGCCGGCGAAGGCGTGATACGTGGAGACGCGGGGCTCACCGGGGGGGTTGTCCGGGTCGATGACATCGGGGTCCGTCACCCCGGCGCGCACGAGCGCCTTGCGGACCCGCTCGGTCAGCTCGCCGGCCGCCTTATTGGTGAAGGTGAGGCCGAGGACCTGCTCGGGGGCGACCTGCCCGGTGCCGACGAGCCATACGACCCGGGCCGCCATGACCGTCGTCTTCCCCGACCCGGCTCCGGCCACGATGACCTGCGGGGCTGGCGGTGCTGTGATGCAGGCCGTCTGCTCCGGGGTGAAGGGGATGCCGAGGAGCTCCTTGAGCTGCTCGGGATCGGTGATGCGTGAGGTCACCCTGGAGAGGCTAATGGGCGCCACCGACAGCCGCTGTGCCCTGTGGACAACCCTGGTGGACAACCCCTTCCGGACAACGGCGTCGCGGGTGGGCCGAGGGGGAGACTCACCCGAGGACGGTCTCGGCGCGCGGTCCCGCCCGGTCCGGCGCGGTGCGCGGTACGGCCCCCGGACTGCTGAGACTTACGGGGGGCTCGTGGGGGCGACGCCCACGGCTCGGGGGCGGCCGTCCTCGTGGCGCCCGGGGGCCACGACGGCTCCGCACCCAAGAATTCACGGCACCGGTGTGGGACACCTCACTCCACGATGTGGCGGCCCTCCGGCCGCGCGCTGCACGAGGCGCGGAACGCGCAGGTGGTGCAGTGCTGACCGGTGGACGGCGTGAACCGTTCGTCCAGCACACGGCCCGCCGCCGAGGCGAGCAGTTCCCCGACCCACTCCCCCGCCAGTGGTTCCTGCGGCTGGACCTTGGGAAGCTCCTCGCCGCCCTCCTTCTGCGGGGCGGGCAGACGCAACTGGACGAGTTCGGCCCCGCCCGGCTCGGGGCGCCGGCCGTCGAACGCCTCGTCGAGCGCGCCCTCGCGGACGGCCAGCTGATAGACGGCGAGCTGGGGGTGGTGGGCGACCTCGGGACCGGTGGGGGCCTGCTTGCCGGTCTTGAAGTCGACGACGTACGCGCGGCCGTCGGCGTCCCGCTCGACGCGGTCCATGGACCCCTTGATCCGAACCTCGTACTCCCCCGCCTCCAGGGTGACGTCGAAACCGTGCTCGGTGGCCGCGGGGGTGCGCCCGCCACGGTCCATCACATGCCAGCGGAGGAAGCGTTCGAGTGCGACGCGCGCGTGCTTCTTCTCCTGCTCCGACTTCCAGGGGGCGTCGAAGACGAGCGCGTCCCAGACCGAGTCGAGGCGTTCCATCAGGACGGCGAGATCGGCGGGTGTCTCACCGGAGGCGACCTCGTCGGCGAGCACATGGATGACGTTGCCGAAGCCCTGCGCGGCGGTGGCGGGGGCGTCGGCCTTCACCTCACGGCCGAGGAACCACTGGAGCGCGCAGGTGTTGGCGAGCTGGTCGAGGGCGCTGCCGGAGAGGGTGACCGGCTGGTTCCGGTCCCGCAGGGGAACGCCGCTGTGCGTGGGCTCGTACAGGCCCCACCAGCGGTCCGGGTGGGCGACGGGCACCAGGGGCAGTCCCTCGTCGTCGCTGAGGCCGGCGAGCCGGGCGAGGCGCCGGGCGGCCGCGTCGCGCAGCGCGGGGGACGCCTCCGGGTCGACGGTCGTCGCGCGCAGTTCGGCGACGAGCGCGGAGACGGCGAGCGGACGGCGGGGCCGGCCGGTGATGTCCTTGGGCTCGACGCCCAGTTCGGTGAGGAAGCGGGAAGGCTGGTCGCCGTCGTCGGCGGGCGCCTTCACGGCGGTGACCACGAGGCGGTCCCGGGCGCGGGTGGCGGCGACGTAGAACAGTCGGCGCTCCTCGGCGAGGAGGGCGCCGGGGGTGAGGGGCTCGGCGAGGCCGTCCCGGCCGATGCGGTCGGCCTCCAGGAGGGAGCCCCGGCGCCGGAGGTCGGGCCACAGGCCCTCCTGGACCCCGGCGACGACGACGAGGCTCCATTCGAGGCCCTTGGCGCGGTGCGCGGTCATCAGCCGGACCGCGTCCGGACCGCTCTCCCGGCCGGAGAGGGTGTCGGCGGCGATGTCCTGGGCCTCGATCTCCTCGATGAAGTTGAGCGCGCCGCGGCCGCCGGTGCGCTCCTCGGCGCGGGCGGCGGTGTCGAAGAGGGCGCAGACGGCGTCCAGGTCGCGGTCGGCGTTGCGGCCGCCCGCACCGCCCCGGAGGGCGGCGCGCTCCAGCCGGGACGGCCAGGAGGTGCCGTTCCACAGCTCCCAGAGGGCTTCCTCGGCGGTGCCGCCGTGTTCGAGGCGCTCCCGGGCGGCGCGGAGCAGTCTGCCGAGCCGCTGGGCGCCGGAGGAGTACGCGGGGTCGTGTGCGACGAGCCGCTCGGGCTCGGCGAGGGCGCGGGCGAGCAGCAGGTCGGAGGGGGGCGGGACCCGGTTGCCCGCGGTGCGCTCCTCGTCGCGGAGGGCGCGGCCGAGTCGGCGGAGGTCGGCGGAGTCCATGCCGCCGAGAGGCGAGGCGAGCAGGGTGAGGGCGGTCTCGGTGTCCAGCCAGGGGGTGTCGCGCGCGGGTGTGGTGGGTGTGGTCGCGGTGGCGCTGTCGGTCGCGGGTCCGGCGACGGACCCGGCCGGATGGTCCGGGCCGAGGGAATCCGCCGACGCCGTCTCCCGGGCCTCCGGGCCCCCGGCGCGCGCCGGCCCGGTGTCCGGCGCCGCCTCCCGGGCCTCCAGGCCCCCGGCCGATGGCGCCGACTCCGCCGACGCGGCACCCGCCACGACAGCCGCCCCATCCGAATCCAGCGGCTCCAGCGGCTTCACCGACTCCGCCGCGGGCGGCCTGGTCGCCGCCCGCGCCACCGCCCGCAGAGCCGTCAGCAGCGGAGCCACCGCGGGCTCGTGGCGCAGCGGCACATCCGCCCCGTCCACCTCCAGCGGAACCCCGGCCGAGGTCAGGGCGCGCCGGATCGAGGGAATGGTGCGGGCGCCCGCGCGGACCAGAACCGCCATCTCGTGCCAGGGGACGCCGTCCTCAAGATGCGCACGGCGCACGATGTCCGCGATGTTGTCCAGCTCCGTGGACGGCGTCGGGAAGGTGTACGCCTCGACCGCGCCGCCCTCGCGCACCGCCGACAGCTCCCGGTGCGCCCGTACCTTCTCCGCCGGCAGCCGGTTCAACGGCATCCGGCGCGTCAGCAGGCGCGTCGCCGCCAGCAGCCCCGCCCCGCTGCGGCGCGACGTCGTCAGCACCGCCACGGCCGCCGGGGCGCCGTCCGGATGCCGGAAGGCGTGCGGGAATCCGAGGATGCCGTTCACATCGGCGCCGCGGAAGGTGTAGATCGACTGGTCCGGATCGCCGAACGCGACGAGGGTCCGCCCCCCGCCCGCCAACGCCTGGAGCAGCCGAACCTGGGACGGATCGGTGTCCTGGTACTCGTCCACGAAGACGGCGTCGTACGGGAAGTCCAGCGGCGACGCGGACCGCTCGGCCAGCAGCACCGCCCGGTGCACCAGCTCCGCGTAGTCCAGGACGCCCTGCATGTCGAGGACGTCCAGATACTCGGCGAGGAAGGATGCGGCGGCCCGCCAGTCGGGCCGGCCCGTGCGGGCGGCGAAGCGGGCCAGCGAGGCGGGCCCGAGCCCCAGCTCCCGGCTGCGGGCCAGCACCGCCCGCACCTCGTCGGCGAAACCGCGCGTGGTCAGACAGGCCCGCAGCTCGTCGGGCCAGTGGTTGCGCGCGAGTCCTTCCGCCTCCAGGTCGATCTGGCCGGTGAGCAGCTCCCGTACGGCGACGTCCTGCTCGGGCCCCGACAGCAGCCGGAGCGGTTCGGCGAACAGGTCGGCGTCCTGGTGGGCGCGGACGAGGGCGTAGCAGAAGGAGTGGAAGGTCGTGGCCCGCGGCCCGCGGGCGCCGCCGAGCCGGAGCGCCATCCGGTCCCGCAGTTCCACCGCCGCCTTGCGGCTGAAGGTGAGCACCAGGATGCGCTCCGGGTCGGCCCCTTTCGCCACGCGTGCCGCGACGGCCTCCACGAGGGTGGTGGTCTTGCCCGTGCCCGGGCCGGCGAGCACGAGTAGGGGGCCGCGGTCGTGGTCAACCACGGTCCGTTGTGTCGCGTCCAACAGGGGGGGATCCACGGTGCCCGGCTGCGTACGCACCAGCCGGTACGCGCCCGGGGTCCGCCGCCGCACCTGTCGTTGGTGCGGGGTTCGCCCGGTGGTGGAGGAGGAACTCACAGTGGATCGCCGGTCCTGGTGGGTGTGCTGGTGGTGAAGGAGCGGTCGGTGCCGCGTGCCCACGACGCTACGCCAGTGCGGAGCGGGGGTGCGCCGGCTCCGACGCGGACCGTGCGTACTCCGTACGGTCCTCAGATCACCCGCGCCGCCGTCGATGGACGGAAGCTGTCATATGTGAGCGCCCTCGCCGTCCCACCGCGCCCGCTTCATATCGAGCCGCGGCATATGCCCTTCGGCAGCGCGCGGGGCCTCGCGGAGGGGTGTGCCCTCCGTGCGGTACCGGGGGAGGGCGCGCTGCTCATGGCCGGGGAGCAGGGTCCCGTCCGCGCGCACGACCCGCCACCAGGGGACGGCGCCCCCGTACAGCGCCAGGACCCGGCCGACCTGGCGCGGGCCGCCGTCGCCGAGCCATTCGGCGATATCGCCGTAGGTCATCACGCGGCCGGGCGGGATCAGCTCGACGACTTCGAGCACTCGCTCCGCGTACTCCGGAAGCTCTTCCATCCGACCCATCCTGCCCCACCCCACCGACAGTGCCCCGGGACCCTGTGGACAACGGGCTCCGGTCACCCGGCCTCGGGAGCGAGAGGGCCTGGCAGGGGTGCAGAATGGTACGGACTGGACGAAGGCATTTCTCCCCCACCGGCCGCACCCGCGCAATACCCCCTGATACCCCCCTCTGTCGTCCGGTCGTGCCACCATCATCCGGGCGGTGACTGGTGATACGAGACCAAGAAGAGACCGAGACGGCGAAGGAGCAGGGCGTGCAGCCTGGCAGGGCGGCGAGCACCCCCGATGCCGAGTCGTACCCGGACGCACCCGTTCCGCCGAACGCCGGTGACCAGCCGACCACCGGTGACCAGCCGACGACGGGCGACCAGCCGCCAGCCGGAGACCGCCCGCCGGGAGCACCCTCCGAGGGCGGCCCGCTCGGCGCGGACGGTTCGCCGACCGCCGACCACCCGTCGACCCCCGACAGACCACCGACCGGCGACCACGCGACGCCTGACGATCACGCACCTGCCGGTGCCCGACTGGACGGCGGCGGACCGGGCCACGACGTACCCCCGACCGGCGACGTACCCCCGGCCGGCGCGACGGAGAAGGCGCCCGGCGACCCGTCGGCCACCGGCGCGAAGGCCCCGACAACACCGACGCCCCCGAGAACACCGAAGACGTCCCTGGCGAAGCAGCCCCCGGGCCGCCCGGCCGACGTGGACGACTTCTCCGCCGTTCCCGATGTGACCAGCATCGATCGCGTCCCGGGCGACGAGCCACTGCTCGCCGCCCGGGTCCACCGCCCGTCCGATCTGCTGCGGCTGCTCACCGGCATCCTCGCCATCGCCGTCGTACTCGCCGTCGCCGCGTTCGCCCAGGGCACCACCACCGGGCTCGAACACGACATCAGCAAGGGCACCGGCCAGGCCCCCGACCTCCTGGTGAAGATCGCCGGACTGGTCTCCTCCATCGCCGTCCTCCTCGTCCCGGTCGCCTTCGCCATCGAACGGCTGATCAAACGCGACGGACTGCGCATCGCCGACGGCGTCCTCGCCGCCGTACTCGCGCACGGCGTGACCCTCGCCACCGACCTCTGGGTCGCCAAGGCCGCGCCGGGCACCCTCCAGGACGCGCTGACACAGACACAGAGCAACGGCGGACTGACCGATCCCGTCCACGGCTACCTGGCCCCCGTGATCGCCTATATGACCGCCGTCGGCATGGCCCGCAGGCCCCGCTGGCGGGTGATCCTCTGGGTGGTCCTGCTGCTCGACGCCTTCGCGATGCTGGTCGCCGGGTACACCACCCCGTTCTCGATCATCCTGACCGTGCTCCTCGGCTGGACCGTCGCGTACGGCACCCTGTACGCCGTCGGCTCGCCCAATGTGCGCCCCACCGGACAGACCCTGATGGCGGGTCTGCGCCATGTCGGTTTCCGTCCGGTCAAGGCGATGCGCGCCGAGGACGTCGCCCACACCTACGCGCTCCGCGCCGGCAGTCGTACGGATGACGGCGCGGACGGCGGCACCCCCGACGATCCGACGGATCGCGCCCCGGCCGAACAGACCGACCGGGGCCGCCGCTATCTGGTCACCCTGGAGGACGGCCCGCCGCTCGACGTCACCGTGGTCGACCGCGAACAGCAGGCGCAGGGGTTCTTCTACCGGGTCTGGCGCCGACTCACCCTGCGCTCCATCACCACCCGCCGCTCCCTCCAGTCCCTGCGCCAGGCCCTGGAACAGGAAGCACTGCTGGCGTACGCGGCCATCGCGGCCGGGGCCAACGCCCCCAAACTCATCGCCACCTCCGAGCTGGGCCCCGACGCCGTCATGCTGGTCTACGAGCACCTGGGCGGTCGCTCGCTGGACGCCATGGCCGACGACGAGATCACCGACGGCGTCGTACGGGGTGCCTGGCGGCAGGTGAAGGCGCTCCAGTCGCGCCGGATCGCGCACCGCAGGCTGAACAGCGACGCGATCCTGGTGGACCGCACCGGCAAGGTAATCCTGACCGATCTGCGCGGTGGCGAGATCGCCGCGGGCGATGTGGTGCTCCGCATGGACATCGCCCAGCTCCTCACCACCATCGGGCTCCGGGTCGGCCCCGAGCGCGCGGTGACCACCGCCGTCGAGGTCCTCGGCCCCGACGCCGTGGCCGACTGCCTGCCGCTGCTCCAGCCGATCGCCCTGACCCGCTCGACCCGCGCCACGCTGCGCAGGCTCGCCCGCGAGCGCTCCCAGCGCGAGCGGGACGCGGTCCTGGAGGCGTCGGCCGCCGCCAAACGGTCCCGTACGGAAGCGGCCAACGCCGACGACCGCAAGGCCGTGCGGAAGTCCGAGCGGGCCGAGAAGCAGGCCGACAAGCGCGCCATGGACGAGGCCATGGACGAGGTCAGGGAAGAGGACCTGCTCACCCTGATCCGCCGCCAGGTACTACTGATCAGGCCCCAGGCGCCGGTGGAACCGGTCCGGCTGGAACGCATCCGCCCCCGTACCTTCCTCAGTCTGATCGCCGGCGCCGTCGCCGCCTACTTCCTGCTCTCGCTGCTCGCGGGCATCGACTTCGGCACCGTCTTCGACCAGGCGCACTGGGGCTGGGTCGGGGTGGCGGTCGCGTTCTCCGCACTGAGCTACGTGGCGGCGGCGATGAGCCTGCTGGGCTTCGTCCCCGAACGCGTGCCGTTCCCCCGGACCGTGCTCGCGCAGGTCGCCGGGTCCTTCGTGAAGATCGTCGCCCCGGCCGCCGTCGGCGGTGTCGCCCTGAACACCCGCTTCCTCCAGCGCGCGGGGCTGCGCCCGGGGCTCGCGGTGGCGAGCGTGGGCGCGTCCCAGCTCTTCGGGCTCGGGGCGCATATCGTGCTGCTGCTCTCCTTCGGCTATCTCACCGGTACGGAGAAGACGGCATCGCTCACGCCGTCCAGGACGGTGATCGCGGGCCTGCTGACGGTCGCGGTGCTGGTGCTGGTGGTGACGGCCATCCCGTTCCTGCGGAAGTTCGTCTCCACCCGGCTGCGGTCGCTGTTCGCCGGGGTGGTGCCCCGGCTGCTGGACGTGCTCCAGCGGCCGGTGAAGCTGCTCACCGGCATCGGCGGGATGCTGCTGCTGACCGGCGTGTTCGTGATGTGTCTGGACGCCTCGATCCGGGCGTTCGGCGACGGCAGTCAACCACTGAGCTACGCGAGCATCGCGGTGGTCTTCCTCGCGGGCAACGCCCTGGGGTCCGCGGCGCCGACGCCGGGTGGCGTCGGCGCGGTCGAGGGCGCGCTGACCGTCGGACTGATCGCGGCGGGAGTGCCGAAGGAGGTCGCGGCGCCCGCAGTACTGCTGTACCGGATGCTGACGCTGTGGCTGCCGGTGCTGCCGGGGTGGTTCGCCTTCAACCATCTGACGCGCAAGGGCGCCCTGTGAGACCGCGTCGGGAGTGAGCACCGGCGCACCCGGGGCCGGCGCACCCGGGGCCGGCCGCCGCTGACCGGGGCCGCGCCACCGCTGACCGGGGGGCCGGTCCGCCCGTGACCGGGGGAGCGTGCGTGACCCACCCCCACCGGGCGGGAAACGACACCGGGGGCGCCGGGAACCACCCGCATGGACCGCCGCACGGGCGGCGCGCCTCCCCCCGACGGACGATGGCGACATGTCGACCACCGTCTCCGCCGTGCGTGCCGTGGCCTTCGCCGCCTCCCTCGCCGTTCTGCTGGCCGCGGGCTGCTCCGACAGCGGAGAGCGGAACGGGAGCAAGACCTCGGGCCCGGCCCGGCTGGCCGAACTCGCCGCCCAGAAGCCGAACTGGCGGAAGTGCCCGGCCCCCTCCGAGGCGGAGGGCGGCGGGCCCGAACCCTCGCCGCTGCCCGGAGGCACCATCTGGGAGTGCTCCTTCATGGATGTGCCGCTCGACTACGCCGATCCCGCCGGGGAGACGATCGAACTGGCGCTGATCCGCGCCCGTGCCACCGACCCGAAGACCAGGATCGGCTCCCTGATCTTCAACTTCGGTGGGCCGGGCGGTTCCGGAGTCGCGACCCTGCCGGCGGCCGCCACCGACTACGCCACCCTGCGCACCCGCTACGACCTGGTGAGCTTCGATCCGCGCGGGGTCGGGCGGAGCGTGCCCGTGGAGTGCGAGGACGACAAACAGCTCGACGCGTACTACGCGGAGGACGCGACCCCCGACAACGCCGCCGAGGAGAAGACGTTCGTCTCCGGGTTGAAGTCGTACGCCGGGGCCTGCGAGGAGAAGTCCGGCACCGAACTGCCCCACGTCGGCACCGTCAACGCCGCCCGGGACATGGAGTTGATGCGCCAGGTGCTCGGCGACCCCAAGCTCTCCTACTTCGGCATCTCCTACGGCACCGAACTGGGCGCCGTCTACGCCCATCTGTATCCGAAGCGCGTCGGACGGGCGGTCTTCGACGCCGTGGTCGACCCGACCAAGACCTCCGAGCAGAGTTCGCTGGGCCAGGCGAAGGGCTTTCAGCTCGCGCTCACCAATTTCGCCGAGAACTGCGTGGACCGGGGCGAGGAGTGTCCCCTCCCGGGCACCAGCGCCCAGGAGATCCAGGACGGGATCATCGCCCTGCTCCAGCGGCTCGACAAGAAGCCGATCCCCGGCAGCGGCGACCGGATGCTGACCCAGACCCAGGCCACCAACGGCATCGCGCAGGCCCTCTACTCCCGGGAGTACTGGCAGTTGCTGGAACAGGGGCTCGACGAGGCGGACGGCGGTGACGGGGCGCTGCTGCTGGCGCTCTCCGACGCGATGAACGGCCGCGGCGACAACGGTCGGTACAGCAATTCGGGGGCGGCCAACGCGGCCATCAACTGTGTTGATTCCAAGGAGCGCTACTCCCTGGCGCAGACCCGGGCGAAGCTGCCCGAGTTCCGCGCGGTGTCGCCCGTCTTCGGCGACTATCTCGGCTGGGGAATGATGGGCTGCACCGAGTGGCCGGTGCCCGGCACCTGGACCACACCAACGGTGTCGGCGCCCGGAGCGCCCCCCATCCTCGTCATCGGCACCACCGGTGACCCGGCGACGCCGTACGAGGGGGCGCGGGCGATGGTCGGCGCGCTCGGCGCGGGCGTGGGTGTCGAGTTGACGTACGACGGCGAGGGGCACGGCGCGTACAACGGCGGCTCCAAGTGCGTACAGCGGGCCGTGAACGCGTATCTGCTGGACGGCAAGGTCCCGGCCGCCGGGACCGTCTGCAAGTAGTCCGGCCCGGCCCCCGCTCGGTGCCGATCCGCCCGCCGACTCGAACCGCCTGCCCGACCGGCCGACAGAGCCTGCACCGCAGGTCGCCGGGCCCGTACGGCGGGCGCCAGTCGCGCTGTCAGTGCCCCCGCCTACGATTGTCGGAATATCGCGGAAGCCACGGGGGGCACGGATGACCATGCGGGTACGGGCGGGGGCTCTGGCCGCGGTTGTGCTGCTGCTGGCGGGGGCGACCGTGAGCTGTAGCGACGACAAGGGCGGCGGAGACAGGGCCGGAGGCGGCGCCGCGCCCACCACCTCCCGGCCGGACGGCACCTCCGGCGGCGGGGCGGGCGAGTCGTCCACGCTGCCCGCCGCGCTCACCGGCCAGCGGCTGGACTGGAAGGGCTGCGAGGCGCCGACCAGCGCGCGGGGCAGTTTCGCCGAGCGGCCCGGAAAGCAGTGGCAGTGCGCCACCCTCACGGCACCGCTCGACTACGACAAACCGTCGGGCAGCACACTCGGCATCGCCCTGATCCGCGCCAAGGCGAAGGACTCCGGCCGGCGCATCGGCTCCCTGCTGTTCAACTTCGGCGGTCCCGGGGGCTCCGGCGTCGCCTCGCTGCCGATCAGCGCCAGGGGGTACGAGACCCTGCACAGCCGCTACGACCTGGTGAGCTTCGATCCGCGCGGGGTCGCGGAGAGCTCGGCCGTGGTCTGCCGCGACAGCGCGCGGAAGGAGGCGGGCCTCCTGCTGGACAACACCCCGGACACGCCCGCCGAGGAGAAGGCGTACCTTGACGACGCCGTCGCCTTCGGCGCGGGCTGCCTCCAGCGTTCGGGCACGGTCCTGCCGCACGTCGGCACCACCAACACCGCCCGTGACCTCGATCTGATACGCCAGGTCCTCGGTGACGACAAGCTTCGCTATCTGGGCTTCTCCTACGGTACGGAGCTGGGCGCGGTCTACGCCCACCTCTTCCCGTCCAAGGTCGGACGGCTCGTCCTGGACGCCGTCGTGGACCCGACCGCCGACTACACGGGGCACGCGCGCCACCAGGTCGTCGGCTTCCAGCGGGCCCTGGAGAACTACTTCAAGAGCCGGGGCGTCGCCGCCGGCGCCGGCACCGCGCGGGTGGCCAAGCTGCTCGCCGGGCTGGACCGGAAGCCACTGAGGACCGACACGGACCGCCCTCTCACCCAGAGCCTCGCGCTCACCGGAATCGTCGTCCCGCTGTACTCCAAGGAGCAGTGGCCCTATCTCACGGAGGCACTGAAGCAGGCCGAGAGCGGCAACGGCACCCAGTTGCTGATGCTGGCCGACTCGTACAACGGCCGGGACGAACAGGGGCGCTACACCACACGGGACCACTCACAGCGCGCCATATCCTGCGCGGACACCAAGGGCCGGGTGACGGCCGCCCAGGTCAAGTCCCGCCATCTGGCGGACTTCACCAAGGTGTCGCCGGTCTTCGGCCCCTATCTGGCCTGGGATCTGGCGGGCTGGTGCGCCGACTGGCCGGTGCCCGGTGAGTGGGAGACCCCGCAGGTCTCGGCGGAGGGCGCGGCTCCGATCCTGGTCGTCGGCACCACGGGCGATTCGGCCACCCCGTACGAGGGCGCGAAGCGGATGGCGGACGCACTGGGCGCGGGCGTCGGCGTGCTGCTCACCAACAAGGGAGAGGGCCATGGCGCGTACGGCACCACGGACTGTGTGACGAAGACGGTGGACGCGTATCTGCTCGACGGCGAGGTCCCGAAGAACGGCACGGTCTGCTCGTAACAGCACGGTCTGCTCGTAACGGCACGTCCGCTCCCGGCCGCACGGTCTGCTCGTGGCCGCACGATCCGTTTATAGCGGCACCATCTGCTCAGAGTGGCACCGTGCGCGGGCCCCGGCGCGCCTCCTGGTAACGGCACCGTCCGCGTGGGACGAATCCAGCGGACCGTGTTCCCGGTCCGGGGACGGCGAAGGCCCCGGACCGCCAACGCGGTCCGGGGCCCTGGGTACAAGCGCCCGTCAGTAGATGGGCTTGCTCGGCTCGATCTGGTTGACCCAGCCGATGACGCCACCGCCGAGGTGCACCGCGTCGGCGAAACCGGCCGCCTTGAGCACCGCGAGGACTTCCGCGCTGCGGACACCCGTCTTGCAGTGCAGGACGATCCGCTTGTCCTGCGGCAGGCTCCCCAGAGCGGTGCCCATCAGGAACTCGTTCTTGGGGATCAGCTTGGCGCCGGGGATCGAGACGATCTCGTACTCGTTGACCTCACGGACATCGATGATCTCGATGTTCTCGCCGTCGTCGACCCACTCCTTGAGCTGCTTGGGAGTGATCGTCGAACCGGCCGCCGCCTCCTGGGCCTCCTCCGACACGACGCCGCAGAACGCCTCGTAGTCGATCAGCTCCGTGACGGTCGGGTTCTCGCCGCAGACGGCGCAGTTCGGGTCCTTGCGGACCTTGACCTGGCGGTACTGCATCTCCAGGGCGTCGTAGATCATCAGTCGCCCGACCAGGGAGTCGCCCACTCCGGTGAGGACCTTGATCGCCTCGGTGACCTGGATCGACCCGATGGACGCGCAGAGCACGCCCAGCACCCCGCCCTCGGCGCAGCTCGGGACCATGCCCGGCGGCGGGGGCTCGGGGTAGAGGCAGCGGTAGCAGGGACCGTGCTCGGACCAGAAGACGGATGCCTGACCGTCGAAGCGGTAGATGGAGCCCCAGACGTACGGCTTGTTCAGCAGTACACACGCGTCGTTGACCAGATAGCGGGTGGCGAAGTTGTCCGTGCCGTCCACGATGAGGTCGTACTGGCTGAAGATGTCCATCACGTTCTCGGCTTCGAGCCGCTCTTCGTGGAGGACGACGTTGACGTACGGGTTGATGCCCAGGACGGAGTCCTTCGCGGACGCGGCCTTGGAGCGCCCGATGTCGGACTGGCTGTGGATGATCTGGCGCTGGAGGTTCGACTCGTCGACCTCGTCGAACTCCACGATGCCGAGGGTGCCGACACCAGCGGCGGCGAGGTACATCAGCGCCGGGGACCCGAGGCCACCGGCGCCGACGGCCAGCACCCTGGCGTTCTTGAGCCGCTTCTGCCCGTCCATCCCGACGTCCGGGATGATCAGGTGGCGGGAGTACCTGCGAACCTCGTCGACGGTGAGCTCAGCAGCTGGCTCGACCAGGGGTGGCAGCGACACGGGGACTCCGTTGCGTCGATAAGTCAGTACGGTTGTTCCCTGGTAACACTGCCACGCGCCCCCTCATTCCGAGACACCCGGTCCGATCCGCGAGACGATATCGTCCCAGTAGCCGGGCAGGGTTTCATAAGGGCCGATCTGCCCCTTTCGACCCCCCGGTCGGCCGAGGGGCCGCCCCGTCCGCACCACTTCCTGGCGCCCCTTCCGCCGACCCCCCTGCCCGCTCCCCTGTCCGCCGCCCTCGCGCTCCCCGCCCGGTCGGTCATCGCGCCGCGACACCCGCGTGGTGCGGTCGGTGAAGAAGATCGTCCCCGCGCCGTGCCAGCGGGCGACGCGGGTCGCCTCCTCCAGATGAGTGCCCGGCACACCGTGGACGAAGTGCGCGAATCGCTCCGGCGCGTAGTCGGCCGTCCACTCCGCCACCTGCGACCAGCGGTACTCAGCCCAGGAACCGGCGAAGGTCACCAGTTGGTCGGCGACCTCGACATAGCCGGGGTAGGGATGCGAGCCGTGCCCCAGCACCAGGTGGGCGTCGTCCCCGATCGCCTCCAGGGTGGCCACCGTCCGCCGCACCGCCGTCAGATCGGTGCGATCGGTCGGGCAGCGGTCCAGCAGGAAACCCCCGACCTGGTACCACTCCAGATAGTGGTGCGCGTCGGCGATCAGCTCACCGAAGGAGCGGGAGCCATGGGCCAGATCGAGATGGCCGAGGACCCGTACGCCCGCGTTCTTCAACCGTCCCGCCGCCGTCAGACAGTGCGGGTCGGGCCGGTCACCAGGACCGTTGGCGACATTGAGCACGACCCAGTGCAGCGGGAGCCCCGGCCGGGCCAGTTCGCTCCAATCGGTGGGTGCGAGCAACGGATGGGCACAGCCCGGGACGCCGAGACCGAGCCGCCCCCACTCCTCCTTCCCGGGGAGGGCGGCGGGGGCGATCGCGGGTAACCGGGTCCCCGTGGCGGTCAAATCCGGCATGCCGCCTCCATCCAGATATCGGCGAGCGATTCCTCCAGATGGATCCGGGGGCGCCAGCCGAGCCGGTCCCGCGCGGTGCGGACATCGGCCTGCTGCCAGCTCCCGCAGCCGTCGGGGTAGGGCACGGGGGTGGCCGCGAGATGTTCCAGTACGGATTCGGAGCGCGGCGCCCCGATGCCCAGGCCGGGCCTGCCGGGCGGGGTGTCCAGCTCATGGAGGGCGCCCGCGTACCCCGCGACCCTGGACAGGACGGCGGCGGCGTCGCGCAACCGCACGGCTCGGCCGGTGCCGATGTTGACGACGCCCTGCGCAGCGGAGAGCGAGGCCGCGTGCACCGCCCGCGCCACATCGCGGACGTCCACGAAGTCACGCTGGACGCCGAGGCCACTGAGCTTCAGCTCGCCGTCGCCGGACTGCATGGCGCGGCGCATCGCCTCGGCGAGACGGCCGAGCGGGGAACCGGCCGGGGTGCCGGGGCCCACGGGGGAGAAGACGCGCAGCACGACGGCGTCCAGACCGGAGCCGAGCACGAGTTCGGTGGCGGCGAGCTTGCTGACGCCATAGGGCCCCCCGGGGCGCGGAATGGCGTCCTCCGCGGTGGAGGAGCCCTGCTGGGACGGCCCGTACTCGGAGGCACAGCCGAGTTGTACGAGCCGGGCGCCGCAGCCGCTGCGGCGTAGGGCCTCGCAGACGGTGGCGACGGCGACGGTGTTGTGCCGGGTCAGATCGCGGGCGCCGCCGCGGGTGGCGCCCGCGCAGTTGATGACGACGCCGGGGTGTACGGCGCTCAGGAATCGGGTGAGCGCCCCGGGGCTGCCGCCGGCGAGGTCGAACCGTACGTCGGCGTCGTCGCCGCGGCCGAGTGCGGTGAGATGGACGGCCGGGTCGGCGAGCAGCCGGTCGGCGACGAATCGGCCGAGGAATCCATTGGCTCCGAGCAGCAGCACCCTCATCGCGCGCCCCCTCTGCGCCGGCGGGGCGGGGCTGGGGGTTGGGGGGTCATGTCGCTTTCTCCTTCGGGGATGTCTCGTTCGATCGATGGGGGACGCGCAAAGCGCGGGAGCCGCAGGAGCCGTAGAAGTCGCGGGCGTCGCGGAGAACACGGGAGCCGCAGAGGTCGCGGAAGGCACAGGAAGCGCGGAAGGTACAAGAGGCGCGGAGCGCACAGCAGGCGCGGAGCGCACAGGGCGCGCGGGCGCGCCCCGGAGCACTCGGACCGCCCCGGGGCGGGCGCGACCAGTGCGACCAGTGCGGCCGGCGCGACCAGTGCGGCAGGTGACATCGTCAGGACCGGCGAGGTGCGCGGATACGGGTGTGGGGCGCGGCCGTCCGCCGTGACCAGCGACGGATCCCCGAAGAAGCGTTTGGCCAACAGGCCGTGCGGAGACATCGTTCCCACGGATGCGACACGACCGAGACGGTCACTCTCCGTAAGCAGTTCGATCCACACCGAGCGCACCCCGTCTCCCTTACGCATGGCCGCCGTTGGCGTCGGCGACTCACAGCGGAACGACGGTAAGCCGGTACGACGGTGGCGCGACGGACGGTTGTCCATCGCGCCACCGGAAGGGGTGAATGCACGTAACTTTCCCACCCCTGTAGCGTTCCGTCGCGCTAAGGGAGCCGTCGGTAACAGAGCGTCAGGCTGCGGCCATACCCCCGCGAGCGACCCGGCGTTCCCGCGCGACCCCGGGGTCCAGCGTCGGTACGGCGGCGAGAAGCTGGCGGGTGTACGGGTCCTGGGGCGAGCCGTACACCTCGGCGACGTCGCCCTGCTCCACGACGCGCCCGTGCCGCATGACGGCCACCCGGTCGCTGATCCCCCGCACGACGGCGAGGTCGTGCGCGATGAAGACCAGGGCCAGGCCCAGGTCGCGCTGGAGCTGCCGGAGCAGCCGGGTGACCTGGGCCTGTGTGGTCACATCGAGGGCGGAGACCGGTTCGTCACAGACGATGAGCCGGGGTTCGGCGGCCAGCGCCCGGGCGATGCCGACCCGCTGCCGCTGCCCACCGCTGAACTCGTGCGGATAGCCGTCGTACCGGTCGGGGTCGAGCCCGACGCGTTCCAGGGCCTCGGCCACCCGACGCCGGACGGCCCGCTCGTCGCGCAGCCCGGCCGCGCGCAGCGGGTCGGCGATGGACTCGCCGACGGAGCGGCGGGGGTTGAGGGAGGCGACCGGATCCTGGAACACCATCTGCAACTCGCGCCGCTGGGGCCGCAGGGCCCGTTCGGAGAGGGCTCCGATGTCGGTGCCGGCGTAGCGGATGCGGCCCGCGGTGGGATCGAGCAGCCGGACGAGGAGTCGGCCGAGGGTGGTCTTGCCGCTGCCGCTCTCGCCGACCACACCGAGGGTTTCGCCGGGGCGTACGGTCAGATCGACGCCGTCGACGGCGACAACACGGTTCCGGCCACGACCGAACTCGCGCCGCAGCCCGAAGACTTCCAGCAGGGCGTCGGAGCGCACCGGCCCCGGCCCCGCACCGGACGAGGCAACGGGCCCCGCCCCCGGACCCGCACCCGCACCACCCGCACCACCCGCACCTGACGAGGCGCCCCCCTCAAGCACGGCCCCCGACGAGACCCCCGCCCCGGACACGGCCCCCGACAAGGCGCCGATCCCGGCCCCCGCACCAGGCCCCGGCGAGCCCCCGGCCCCCGCCACCACCGGCACCGGCACCGGCACCGCCGCAAGCGGACCGTCCAGCCTCGGCACCGCCGCCAGTAGTTCCTTCGTATAAGCCTCCCCCGGCGCCGTCAACACCCGCTCCACCGACCCCCGTTCAACCTCCCGCCCCTCCCGCATCACCAACACCTCGGACACGCTCTCCGCCGCCACCCCCACGTCATGGGTGACCAGCAGCAGCCCCATCCCGGTCTCCGCCCGCAACCCGTGCAGCAGATCCAGGATCTGCGCCTGGACCGTCACATCCAGCGCCGTCGTCGGCTCGTCCGCGATCAGCAACCGGGGCTCGCACACGAGCGCCATCGCGATCAACGCCCGCTGCCGCATCCCCCCACTGAACTCGTGCGGTCGCGCCCTCGACCGCCGCGCCGCGTCCGGGATGCCGACCCGGTGCAGCACCTCGACCGCCCGCGCGCGGGCCGCCCGCCGCGAGGCCGGGGTGTGCACCCGGTACACCTCCGCGATCTGGTCGCCGATGGCGTAGTACGGGTCGAGCGCCGAGAGCGGGTCCTGGAAGACCATCGCCGCCACCCCGCCCCGCAGCGCCCGTACCTCCTGCGCGGTCGCGGCCCCCACGTCCGTACCGCCGACCAGGACCCGGCCCGCGAGCCGCGCCCCGGTCCCCCGGTGCAGCCCCAGCAGCGCGCCTGCGACCGTGCTCTTCCCGCTGCCCGACTCGCCGACCAGGGCCAGCGCCCCACCGGGTGCCAGCGAGAACGACACCCCGTCCACCGCCCGCACCCCGCCGGGGAACTCCACCACCAGGTCCTCGACCTCGACCAGCGACGACGTCATGACAGCACCACCCTCCGGTCGGCGGCGGCGTACAGCAGATCCGCGACCACGTTCGCCAGCACCACCGCGGCGCCGATCACCAGCACCACACCCACCACCACCGGCAGGTCGATCACCCGCACCCCGTCGATCAGCGTCTTGCCGAGCCCGGGAATGCCGAACAGCGACTCCGTGAGGACCGCGCCGCCGAACATCGTGCCGACGTCGAGCGCGCTGAGCGCGATCACCGGGGGCACCGCCCCCCGCAGCGCGTGGCGCCCGACGATGGCCCGCTCCCCCACCCCGTACGCCCGGAAGGTTCGGATGTGGTCCTCGGCCAGCGTCTCCAGGGTCGAACCGCGCGTCAGTCGCGCGTACTTCGCCGATTCGAAGAATCCGAGCGTCACCCAGGGCAGCAGCATGTTCCACGCCCACTGCTCCAGGTCCTCGCTCGGGGCCACATAGGTCGGGAACGGCAGCCAGCGCAGATACGCGCAGACGACCATGAGCAGCAGCAGCCCGAGGATGAAGACGGGCATTCCGGTCGCCGCCAGGGTCAGCAGGGTCAGGGCGCGCTCGGTCACCCCGCCGCGCCGCAGCGCAGAGAGCAGTCCGGTGCCGACCCCGATGACCAGCCAGATCACCATCGCGCCCAGCGCGAGCGATGCGGTGGCGGGCAGTCGGCGCAGGATCAGCTCGGTGACCTGCTGGTCGCTCTGGTACGAGAGCCCGAGGCACGGCGCGTGGCAGTGCGTCACCCCCGTACCCGAGCTGTAGTCGCGACCGGCGACGATGCCCTGGAGGAACTGTCCGTACTGCGCGAGCACCGACCGGTCGAGACCGAGCCGTTCCCGGACCTGGGCGATCTGGGCCGGGGTGCAGCGGTCGCCGCAGGCGAGCCGGGCCGGGTCGCCGGGCGCCAGGTAGAACAGCGCGTAGATCGCCACGGACAGCACCAGCAGCACGATCACCGCGCCGCCGAGCCGTTTGAGTACGAAGCGCGTCATGAGGCGCTCTCCTTCCGCGTGCCGACGCGCAGCCGGCTCGACTCGCGCGGGTCGAGCGCCGTGCGCACCGCGTCTCCGAGCACCGTGAACGCCAGTACGGTCACGAACAGCAGACCGGCCGGGAGCAGGACGTACATCGGGTCCGCCCGGAACCAGATCTGCGCGGACGACAGCATCTGTCCCCAGGACGGCGTCGGCGGCTTCACCCCGACGCCGAGGAAGGACAGCGACGCCTCGACCACGATGTTGGACGGCAGCAGGATCGCCGCGTAGGTGATGACCGGCGCGGCCAGCGAGGGCAGCAGTTCGCGCCGGGCCACCCGCCAGGGTCCGTTGCCGCTCAGCCGGGCCGCTGCGACGAAGTCCAACCGTTTCAGGCTGAGGGTCTGCGCGCGGACGATTCGCGCGGTACCGCCCCAGCCCAGCGCTCCGATGATCAGGATCAGCAGCACCGGCCGGGGGAAGTCCGGGGGCACGACGGCGGTCAGCGCGATACCGATGACCAGCATCGGAAGGGCCACCATCACATCGGTGCCGCGGCTGAGGAATCCGTCGACCCATCGGTTGCCGAGGCCCGCCGCGAGGCCGACCACGACCCCGATCGCCACCTGTGTCAGCGTGGCGCCGACGGCGACGAGGAGCGAGATCCGCGCGCCGTACAGCAGCCGGACGAACAGGTCACGGCCGGTGCCGGGCTCCACGCCGAGCCAGTGTTCGGCGCTCACCCCGCCGAAGGAGCCGAGCGGGACACCGCCGCGCGCCGAGTCGACGAGCGAGTCGTGGTACGTGTTCGGGTGCTGCCCCGCCAGGGCGGCCAGCAGCGGCGCGGCGAGCGCGAGGAGGATCAGCAGGGCGAGGACACCGGCCGCGATCAGCGCCGCCGGGCGGTTCCGCAGCCGCCGCAGCCCGCTCACGGCCGACACCGCGGCCGGGGCCGACACCGCGGCGCCCGGGGTGGCCCCCGCGGCCGGCGAACCGGCCGCGGGGATGTCGTGCGCCGTGCTCACTTGACCGAGACCTGCGAGATGTCGAGGACGCCGGTCCAGTCGCTGATCACGACGTTCTTGACGTTCTTGCCGTACAACCGCTTGTAGACGGGGTGGAAGAGCGGCACGTCCAGCGCCAGCTCACCGATTCGGCGGTCCAGCGCCCCCCAGCGCTTCGCGGCGGCGGAGAGGTCGGTCAGCTTGTTGATCTCGTCGATCTCGTTGTTGATCGCCGGGTCGTTGAGCTGCGCGTGGTTGTAGTTGGACCCGTCCCGGACGATCTGCCGACCGTCGAAGATCGGCGCCAGGAAGGGCGCTCCGGAGGGCCAGTCGGCACCCCAGCGGGAGAGGAAGAACCCGGGTGCGTCCTTGGCGCTCCAGCGCTTCTCGTTAAACGCATTGCCCTCCAGGCCCTGGAGCTTGACCGTGATCCCGGCCTTCCCCAGCGCCTCCTGCACGGCGGTGGCGACCTCGGGGCTGGTCTGCCGGTTCTGCTCGGTGGAGTGCGTCAGCGTGATGGTGAGCTTCTCGTGGCCGGCCGCCTTCAGCACTTCCCTGGCCTTGACGGGATCGCCGGTCTTCCCGGCCGGGAAGTGGTCGTACGGGGTGAACCCGAACGCCTCCTTCTCCGGCAGGAAGGTGGTCGCGGGCTCGGCGAGCGCGGAACCGCCGGCCGCGTTGATCACACTGGTGCGGTTGATGGCGTACGAGATCGCCCGGCGCACCGCGATGTCGTCGAACGGCTTCACCTTCGGGTTGAACGCGAGGTAGTTGGTGTAGCCGAAGCGACCGGTGCCGACCCGGGCGGCGAGCTCCTTGTCGCCGCCGACCCGGGCGAGTTCGGCGGGCCCCAGGTTGGTGTCGGTGGTGACGGCGGAGGCGTCGGCACCGGATCCGGTGGAGAGCCGCTGGTTGATCACGGCCGAGTCCAGCCCGGAGATCACATCGATCTTGTCGGGGTACGCCTTGCGCTCCTGGTCCGTCTTCCCGGACCAGTGCGGATTGCGTTCGAGGACGAGCCGCTCGCCGTCGCCGTCGTTCTTGACGACCTTGTACGGGCCCGAGGAGACGGGCCGCTCCTCATACTTCGTGCCGGTGTCCTTGGCCTTGGGGACGGGCGCGAACTGGGTCTGGGTGGCGACGAAGGGGAAGTCGCCCTCGGGCTTGCGCAGCTTGAAGACGATGGTCCTGGCGTCGGGGGTGACGATCGAGGCGAGACCCTTCGGGTTCTTGTACGGGCCCTCGTAGCTACCGCCGCCGACCAGCCAGTCCCGCAGGAACGGCGCGCCGCCGGAGAGTTCGGCGGCGAATGATCTCTCGATGCCGTACTTGATGTCGGCCGAGGTGATCGGGGTGCCGTCCTCGTACTTCAGCCCCTCCTTGAGGGTGAAGGTCCACTCGGTGGCGTCCTTGTTGGGGCGTCCGGTGTCGGTGGCGAGGTCGGGGACGACCTTGGTGCCCGCGGCGCCGTCCTCGCGGTTGCGGGTGGTGAGCGTGCGGAAGACGAGCGAGGGGACGTTGCCGCCACCGGAGGTGTAGAGGCGGGCCGGGTCGAAGTCGGTCTGCGGCTCACCGTTGAGGACGGTGAGCGTGCCGCCCTTGCGGGGTTCACCGTCACCGCCGGAGGTGCTCGGACCATCGCCGTCCTGCGGCCCCGCGCAGGCGGCGGCGCCCGCTGCCAGGACGAGGCTGACGGTCGCCGCTGCCACGCGGCGCGATATGAGGGACTGGTGACGCATCGGAAGACGACCTCGCAGTATCGAGAGAAAGTGTCGAAGTAAAGACAGAAATGTCCGCACAGGCGACAGCGAGTGACGTCATACGAATGACACACGGAACGAAAATGCCGCGCCTGCGGACGTGAAACGCCCAGGCGCGGCAGGGGGAGGAGAAATCGGCTCGTCAAACGGCCGGGCGCGCGCTCGGGCAGGCGTCAGCGACAGTGAATGTCGGCCACGCTGTGCCCGGCCACGCCGATGAGCGCCAGCTCAAGGGCGGCGCGATCGGATGCGACGTGACGGTGCGACATGCCGAGAAATATGGACGACCCCCGCGGCCGATGTCAACGCGGTGGCGCCGGGAAGTGGCCGGCAAGGACCGCCGGGCGGAGGTCAACTCCCGGGATGCACCCAGGCATTGGGGCGGCAGGAAATTCCGCCGATGTTGAGGGATTTCGTCTGCTGCTGCATCACCGGGGCGAGCGCCCCCTTGGTGTCGCAGTTCACATGGCCGTGCCCGAGGCGGTGTCCGACCTCGTGATTGATCAGCATCTGGCGGTAGGCGTGCATAGCCCGGGGGCCGTAGGTCTCCGAGCCCTGGGCCCACCGGAAAGCGTTGATCATCACCCGGTCGGTGGAGGCGGAATCACAGCTGACATTACCGATGGACGTGTTGAGACCGGATTTCGCGCACCAGATGTCCGTGGTTCCGGGACTGGCGAGCGTAATGACGAATTCCGGCTCGCCGGATGAAATCCGCTCGAAGGACATGGCCCCGCCGTGTGCCCAGCTCCGGTCGTCATTGAGGGTGCGCTGCACGGCGGTGGCGAAGAGCGCGCCGTCCATGGCGAGACCGCTCTCGATATCCACCCGATAGCGGATCTTGCGGCCCGGTCCCGGCGCCTTGTCGAATCCGGCGACGGCCCGGAAGGTGCCGTCCGCCGTCAGCTTCGGGTCGATCGGGAACCGGGTCGCCATCAGAGTCTCGTACGTCGGTGGCGCGGGCTTCGCCGCCTGCGCGGGCGACTGCCGACTGTCGGAGCGGGACGCACCGGACCCGTCGTCGCTGCGCTCCTGCCCGGAAGTGGGCGGCTTGGGCTTGTCCTTGGTGTCGGAGGCGACCTGACCGGCCACCACGACCGCGAGGACGGTGGTCACGGCCGCCGCCACGATGCCGGTGACGGTGCGGCCCACGCCGCCGCTGGCGGGCCGCCGCGCGGCCTTGTCACCCGCTGCCCCGCCGCTCCCGGAAGTCGGGCCGGACCCGGCGTCCGGGCCCTCCGGGGGCCGTCGGCCGTCGAACGCGTCCACGAACTCGCGGCGCGGGCCCGGTATCCGGGACCCGGAGGCCGGCGCGGTGGGGGCGGAACCGACGCGCGGCCCGCTGGGCGGTACGCCCCAGCCGCCGCCCGCCTCGTGCTGCTCGGGATGACCACCGCGGGTACGCGCCGGGCCCTGGCCGGAGACGGTGTGCTCGGCACCCGGGACGGCCCGACGACGCCGTCCGGTGCCGCGCCCGGAGGCGGCCGTCTCCAACTCCCCGGTGTCATGGGCGCCGGATCGCTGCGAGCCACCTGGACCGCCGGGACCACCGGGACCGTATCCGTCGGAGGCGTACGGGTCGGCGGGCGGGGCGGAGGCGTACGGGTCGGCGGGCGGGGCGGAGGCGTACGGGTCGGCGGGCCGGGCGTCGCGGCCGGCGCCCTTCGCCTCGGAGCCCTTGCGGCTGTGTCGTCCCACGGGCCCCGATCAGCTCCTACCGGTATCGTCTGCGAGCAGTTCCCGGACGGCCCGCGCGACCGTCTCCGGATACTCCATCATCGCCACATGGCCGGCGTCCGGCAGGGTCAGCAGCCGGGAGCCCCGGAAGGCCACCGCCGCCCTGCGGGCCATACGGTACGCGACCAACCGGTCCCGGCCCCCGTACACCAGCAGTGTCGGCGCGAGGACCCGTTCGGCCTGCCGCCAGAGGCCGTGCTGACCACCCAGCGTGTAGGCGTTGACGATACCGCGCGCCGAACGGGTCAGCGCGTCCCAGAAATAGGGGAGTTGGAGCCGGCGCTCCATCTCCTGCACCGCATGGCCCACCGCTTCTTCGGAGACGCGCGCCGGGTCCCCGTAACAGAGCGCCATCATGCCGCGGGTGCGCTGTTCGGCCGTCCAGTCCTTCGTCATCCGGGTGAACAGCCCGGCAACGCCAGGGAGGGCGAGCAGTCCGGTGGGCACGGCGGAGCGCTGCACCCGCAGCTCGGGCAGGGCGGGGGAGACCAGGGTGAGCGTGCGCACCAGATCGGGCCGGACCGCGGCGATCCGGGTGGCGACGGCGCCGCCCAGGGAGTTCCCCAGGAGGTGGACCGGACCACGGCCGGACGCGTCCAGATGACGGATGACGGCACGGGCGTGGCCCGTGACCGAGTAGTCGCCGTCGTCCGGCGGCGGGGAGTCCCCGAAACCGGGCAGATCGACGGCCTCGCCGTCCACCACGTCCGCGAGCAGCGGCATCAGCGCCGACCAGTTCTGCGAGGAACCACCGAGCCCGTGGACGTACAGCGCGGGCGGCAGCCCGGCGCGCACCGGCGGGCGGCTGCGGACGGTGAGGGTCAGCCCCGGCAGCGTCACGGAGCGCAGTTCCTCACCGGCCGCGAGCCTGACGGCCGCGACCCGGGGGGTCGCGGCGGCGGTGACGGCGCTCATGCCCGGCAGCTCGGTCGAAGACATAGCGGCAATGTTACGAGACGATCACACCGCGAAACGTGTGTTCGGCGTCACACATCGCATAGCGCCGCGCATCAACAACTCCTACGCTCGTAGGGGAGGCCCCCTTTTTCTCCGGGCCCGCCAGGGACGAGATCCCGAGCTTCAGGGAAGCGGTGCGGTATGGCTGTCGATCCCATCGATCCGGACACCTTCGAGGACGACCCCAGCGACCCCGATAACCCCGACATCACTGATGACCCCGCAGCCCTTCCGGAAGCGCTTCCGGAAGGGGTCCCCGAGGCCGACGCCGCCGAGCAGCGGCGGGATGCCGGCCCGCGGCGCGACGACCCGCCGCCCCGCATCGACCCGGACAGCGCCAACGAGGCCGATGTCGTGGAGCAGGCCCGCGAGGTCGACGTGGACGAGGACGACTATCGATGACCTGCCCCTCTTTGACCCTTAATACGGAGGTATCACGACTGTCCGGTCCATGAAATTCTGCGTCCGCGGCGCGCACGCCCGGGTTACCCAAAAGTACGATGGCGGGCGCGGCGCACACCGCGCACGGAACGAATTTGGGAGGCGGCGTGACAGCCATCGAGCAGACAGAGGCGGCGCGCCCGCGAGGCACGCGTCTGCCACGCCGAGCCCGCAGGAATCAGCTTCTGGGCGCGGCCCAGGAAGTATTCGTAGCCCAGGGTTACCACTCGGCCGCGATGGATGACATCGCCGAGCGGGCCGGCGTCAGCAAGCCCGTGCTCTACCAACACTTCCCCGGCAAGCTGGAGCTCTACCTGGCCCTGCTCGACCAGCACTGCGAGGCACTGCTCCAGGCGGTCCGCACGGCCCTGGCGTCGACCACCGACAACAAGCTCCGGGTCGCCGCCACGATGGACGCCTACTTCGCGTACGTGGAGGACGAGGGCGGCGCCTTCCGACTGGTCTTCGAATCCGACCTGACCAACGAGCCCGCCGTGCGCGAGCGGGTCGAGCGGGTCTCGCTCCAGTGCGCGGAGGCGATCTCCGATGTGATCGCCGGGGACACCGGCCTCTCCAAAGACGAATCGATGCTGCTGGCCGTGGGGCTCGGCGGAGTCTCCCAGGTGGTGGCCCGGTACTGGCTCTCCAGCGAGTCCGACATCCCCCGGAGCAAGGCAGTGGAGCTGCTGACCTCGCTCGCCTGGCGGGGTATCGCGGGCTTCCCGCTGCACGGCACGGACGCCCCCGCCGAACCGCACTGAGGCGCCACGGCCGCGCTGTTCGCTCTTGGCGTTCCCTCGCGGCGGCGGACCGGTCCCGCCACCCGGCTAATGTGTGCTGGGTACGGCGCGGCTGACCGCGCAACGCAGACCGTTCGGAGGGACATAGCCGTGGAGGTCAAGATCGGCGTGCAGCACGCGCCCCGGGAGATCGTTCTGGAGAGCGGGCAGTCCGCCGAGGACGTCGAGCGCGCTGTCGGTGAGGCACTGGCCGGCAAGGCGCGACTGCTCAGCCTCTCGGACGACAAGGGACGCAAGGTTCTGGTGCCGGCCGACCGGATCGCGTACGTGGAGATCGGTGAGCCCGCGGCGCGTCGGGTGGGCTTCGGCGCGCTGTAGCAGCGGGACAGGGCAGCGGGCCCCGCCGGAGGGGAGTTCATCCCCTCCGGCGGGGCCCGCTGTCGTGTGCAGGGGTGCTCTCGCGGAAGGCCCCCCCGGCGGCCGTCGCACGGGGTTCCCCACCGCACCATCCGCTCCGTGCCCGCGCTCGTACGGAGGGTTGTTCTCCGTGGTCGCCGGGTAGTTACGGGACGACCGACCTACCCCTGACCGGAGTCCGCGAGGTGATCAGCAATGCTGTGGGAAGCGTTCGGCTCGGTTCTGCTCGGACTGGCCCTCGCGTGGGCCGTCGACCGCCAGTTCTCCGACCGCCTCCCGGCCCGGCGCGCGGTCTTTCTCGCCGGTCCGCTCGGCGCGCTCTTCGGCGCCTATGTGACCCGTGCGGCGCTCGGCCCCGATCAGGTCCTGGGCACGCTGGTGGGAGCGGTGTTGATCGGGGCGGTGCTCCTGTCGCTGCTGGTGCGACCGTCGGGGCGCCGGCTGCGCAAGGCTTTCCCCTTCTGACCCGTACGCCCCGAGTCACCGGCCCCGCCCCGTACGCCCCGCGATCCGTACGTACTCCCCGGCCCCGACGCCCCCGTACACCACCACCGGTACGCGGTCAGGCGGCGAGGCCCAGTGCCGCCATCCGCTTGGTGTGGGCCTTGGTGATCCGGGTGAACATCTCGCCGACGGCGGCCAGATCGAATCCGCCGGCCACCCCGCCCACCAGCATCGTCGAGAGGGCGTCCCGCTCGGCCACGACCCGCTGGGCCTGGGAGAGCGCCTCCCCCATCAGCCGCCGCGCCCAGAGGGCGAGCCGGCCGCCGAGCCGGGGATCGGCCTCAATGGCCGCGCGCACCTTCTCCACGGCGAAATTGCCGTGACCGGTGTCATTGAGTACGGCGATCACCAGATCGCGGGTGTCGGAATCCAGTCGGGCGGCGACCTCACGGTAGAAGTCACTGGCGATCGAGTCGCCGACGTACGCCTTGACCAGACCCTCCAGCCAGTCGGACGGCGCGGTCTGCCGGTGCCAGTCGTCCAGGGCCTGGGCAAAAGGCTCCATGGCACCGGTGGGCTCGACGTCGATCGCGGCGAGCCGGTCCCGCAACCGCTCGAAGTGATGGAATTCGGCGGAGGCCATTTTCGCCAGTTCCGCCTTGTCCCCGAGGGTCGGCGCGAGCTTGGCGTCCTCGGCGAGCCGCTCGAAGGCAGCCAGCTCTCCGTAAGCGAGCGCCCCGAGCAGATCCACGACGGCCGCGCGATACTGGGGGTCGGCGGAGGCGGCGGCCCAGTCCTGGGCGGCGATCCCGGTGAGTTCAGTGGCGTTGTCAGGCGTCTCCATGAAGCGCACAATAGCCCGCTCGCCGATCGCCGTAAGGCCCTGGTCAGCCCGGCCGGGGGCACTCCCGTACCTCGGTTCCTACGAATTCGCCCAACACACATGCGCGAATCCGGGGTACAGTGGTAATGCGCCTGCTGAGCGTTTTCGATTCTCGGCGGGCGATCACAGTGTTTGACTGAGGGATTCATTCCTTCTGAACCCCCTTGTGGATGCCCGGTCGGTAGCACGATCGGCTCCGAACCGACCGCCCTCCGCGCGGGCCGTACTCACGTACGACCGCAGATGAGGGGCCCCCTCAGCGGCATGAGCGCTCGAGCGACGGCAGTGGTCCCGCACCATCCGGCCAACCCACGGCCGGCCCATGTACGTGCGGTACGACCCCCCAGCGTTCGCCTCGCGCCGCGTCTCACAGAAGAGGCAACACCCTGACTACGCAAGTGACGACTTTCCGGGATCTAGGGATCCTTGCCGAGACGGCCGAAGCACTCGAAGCCGTCGGCATTGTGCACCCTTTCCCCATTCAGGAGATGACGCTCCCCGTGGCGCTCTCCGGCTCCGACGTGATCGGCCAGGCCAAGACCGGCACCGGCAAGACGCTCGGTTTCGGTCTGCCCCTGCTGGAGCGCGTCACCGTCCCCGCGGACGTCGAGGCGGGCCGGGCCACGCCCGAGCAGCTCACCGACGCCCCCCAGGCGCTCGTCGTCGTTCCCACCCGCGAGCTGTGCACCCAGGTCACCAATGACCTGCTCACGGCCGGCAAGGTGCGGAACGTCCGCGTTCTCGCGATCTACGGCGGCCGGGCGTACGAGCCCCAGGTCGAGGCGCTCCGCAAGGGCGTCGACGTGATCGTCGGCACGCCGGGCCGGCTGCTCGACCTGGCCGGACAGAAGAAGCTCGACCTGTCCCATGTGCGCGCGCTCGTCCTGGACGAGGCCGACGAGATGCTCGACCTCGGCTTCCTCCCCGACGTCGAGAAGATCATCAAGTTCCTGCCGCCCCGTCGGCAGACGATGCTCTTCTCCGCGACGATGCCCGGCGCGGTCATCGGCCTGGCCCGTCGCTACATGTCGCAGCCCACCCACATCCGCGCCACCGCGCCGGACGACCAGGGCGCGACCGTCGCGAACATCACGCAGCGGGTCTACCGCGCGCACTCGATGGACAAGCCCGAGATGGTCTCGCGGATCCTCCAGGCGGACGGCCGCGGCCTCGTCATGGTCTTCTGCCGTACCAAGCGGACGGCGGCGGACATCGCCGAGCAGCTCGCCCGTCGGGGGTTCGCCTCCGGCGCGGTCCACGGCGACCTCGGCCAGGGCGCCCGCGAGCAGGCCCTGCGGGCCTTCCGCAACGGCAAGGTCGACGTCCTCGTCTGCACGGACGTGGCGGCGCGCGGTATCGATGTCGAGGGTGTGACCCACGTCATCAACTACCAGTCCCCTGAGGACGAGAAGACCTACCTCCACCGCGTGGGCCGCACCGGCCGCGCGGGCGCGTCTGGTACCGCGGTCACGCTGGTCGACTGGGACGACATCCCCCGCTGGCAGTTGATCAACAAGGCGCTGGACCTCGGCTTCGCCGACCCGGTCGAGACGTACTCCACCTCCCCGCACTTCTTCGAGGAGCTGGGGATCCCGACCGGCACCAAGGGAGTCCTCCCCCGGTCCGAGCGCACCCGCGCCGGCCTGGCGGCGGAAGAGGTCGAGGACCTGGGCGAGACGGGTGGCCGTGGGCGCAGCAAGTCCTCCGCCGCCGCCCCGGCCGTGACGGAGGAGCGCCCGGCCCGCACCCGGACCCCGCGCCAGCGCCGCCGCACCCGGGGCGGCTCGGACGTCGAGGCCGAGGCCACGACCACCGCGTCGGCACCGGCCACGGAGGCCACCGAGCCCTCGGAGGTCTCGGAGCCCCGCGCCCCGAGGCGCCGCCGCCGTACGAGGGTGGGCGCGTCGGCCCCGGTCGAGCTGGTGACGCCGGACGCGGCGCCGGCCGCCACCGTCCCGGCTCCCGAAGCGGACGTCGAGACCAAGCCGCGCCGTCGCCGCACCCGTGCGGTGAAGACCGTGAACGAGGCACCCGAGGCGCCCGCCGAGACCGTGGCGGTGGCCGAGAAGCCCCGCCGCGCCCGCGCGGTCAAGGTGACGGAGGAGGCCGCATCGGAGGCCGCCGCCACCGAGACCAAGCCCCGCCGCCGCAGCCGCGCGAAGGCCGCGACACCGGAAGCCTGATCCGGCCGCACCTGATCACCCGACAGCGCCCTCCGTCAGCCCTCTGTGGTTGACGGAGGGCGCTGTCGTCGCCATGGGCCGTGTCCCCGCTCGCCGGACGCGCCCGTACGCGTGGGGCGGCCCGCGCGGGTCGCCCGCCCACCGGTCCGCCGCGCTTCCGGCGATCACCGACCGGACGGACCCGGAGTCCGGGCGACCCACACCCCCGGGTGCGCGCCGGCGCGGCTAGCCTCGACCCCATGAGTCGTCCGCCCACCTTCCTCCCGCCGGACTGCGCCGGCTCCCGCGTTCTACAGACCTCGCGGGGAGAGTTCGCCGTCCTCGACGCCACGCCCCCGGACGGCGCCGCCGTCACGGGCACGGCGCTGCTCGTGCCCGGGTACACCGGGAGCAAAGAGGACTTCATCGCCATGCTCCAGCCGCTCACCGACGCCGGATACCGTGCCGTCGCCGTCGACGGGCGCGGCCAGCACGAGACCCCCGGTCCGGACGAGGCACACGCGTACGCGCGGGAGGAGCTGGCGCGGGATGTGCTCGCGCAGGCCCGGGCGCTCGACAGTGGCCCCGTACATCTCCTCGGGCACTCGCTCGGCGGCCAGATCTCCCGCGCGGCCGTCCTCATCGACGCCACCCCGTTCCGCACGCTGACCCTGATGTCGTCGGGGCCCGCCGCCGTCACCCCCGCCCAGCAGGAGCGGATCCGGCTGCTGGGCGACGCGCTCGCGGTGATGAGCCTGGACGAGGTCTGGGAGGCGATGAAGGCGCTGGAGCCGCCGGAGGAGACGGACACCGGCGGCGAGGAGCTGCGGCGGCGGTGGCTGCGGCATCACCCGCTCCAACTGGTGACGACCGGACGACAGCTCACGGTCGAGCCCGACCGGGTGGCGGAGCTGGTCGCCGTCCGTCCGCCGCTCCCCCTCCACGTGCTCAGCGGCGAGCGGGACGACACCTGGCCCGTACCGCTGCTGGACGAGATGGCCGAGCGTCTCGGCGCGGTCCGGACGGTGATCGACGGGGCCGAGCACTCCCCCAACACCGACCGTCCGGTGGCGACCTCGGCGGCCGTCGCCGCGTTCTGGGACCGCCACTGAGGGACCGTCACCGGCGCCGCACTCTCCCCGCAGGATCTGGGCTCCGAGATCGAAGGGGACGGGGAGTGCAAGGAGGCTCGCCGGTGAAGTTCTGCTCCATTCGTGGGGACGTCGGCCGTGCCGCGACAGCGCGTGCCCGGGGACGGGGAGGGACTGTGCAGGACTCACCTGTGACGGCCACCTGCCCGGACGGGACCACCTTGACGGGCGGCGGCTGGCGGGCGACGCCGAGTGACGTGCTCGGAGTCTCCAGTGAGTACCCCGACGCGGCGGCCAGGACCTGGACGGTCGAGCTGCTCCCGAGCTTCAACGCGACCGGTACCTCCACGGCGTCGGTGACGGCCTACGCCCTCTGTCTGCCCACGTCCTGAGGGGGCGTGGAGGTGACGCTCGTGGGCCCCCGCCACTGAGGAGGCGGGGCCCACGAGCGTTCAGAGCTGTGACTGGAGGTGGTGCCAGAAGCCGTCCCGCAGCGCCCGCCGCAGCACCGCGTGGCCCCGCAGCGACCGCTGGAGCACCCGCTCCGCCTCGATCAGCAGATCCTGGTCGACCCCGCCCGGCAGATACGGGTATCCCGGCAGCAGCTCGGCCATCGCGTCCCGCCCCCGCTCGGCCAGCCAGTTCACCGCGATCTGCGCCCCCACGAAGCGCACCTCGTCGCGCGACGGGGGCGGCGCGCCCTCGTTCTCGTACGTGGTCACGGGACGGCGCGTGATGTACGGCCGGCAGAAGTCCAGGTCGAAGGTCCGCTGACTGTCGACCTCCCAGAGAAGCGGCTCCGCCTGGTTGCGGCCGTCGGATGCCTCGATCCCCCAGAGGTGGACCCGCGCGCCGTAGCCCTGCGCCGCCTCCACCGCCGAGACGAGGTCCTCGTCACCGCCGACGAGCGCCGCGTCGCTGATGGCCCGGTGCCGGGCGAGTGACTCCAGGTCCGTACGGATGAGGGAGTCGACGCCCTTCTGCTGATTGTTGGCGTTGAGGTTGCCCAGCCGGACCTTGACATCGGGCAGCTCGGCGATGGACTGCTGCTCGGGGGTGTGGATGCGGCGTCGGGCGCCGTCGTACCAGTAGACGCGCAGCAGCCTGCTGTCGGCGAAGATCGTGCGCGCCTTGTCGATGAACGCCTCGATCAGACCTTCGGCGTCCAGGTCGAAGGAGCGCCGGTCCTCGGTGCCCGTCACCAGTAGTCCCGCCGCCGCGTAGACATAACCCGCGTCGACGAAGATGGCGTGGGTGGAGGGCGTCTTGGCGACCTCGGCGAGCATGCGGCGGAGCAGCTCGTTGGTGCGCTCCACATGGGCGCCGAGCCGGCCGACCGCCGAGTCGTCTTCTGTGTCGTTCATACGCGACCCATTCTCCGAGCGTCAGCGGGTACCCGCCAGTAGTTAGACAAGCGAAGATTTTCCTTAGTGTAGGGAATATTTGCCCTGGGCATCTCTGTTGATGACAACGGAACACCAAGCCAGCAGTTCTCCAGCAGGAGGATCAGACGAAGGGAAGAAGCCATGCGCTTCGAGATCATGCGCCTCGATGATGTCAACGGCACCGCCGTCGACAGCACCGTCGTGGACGCTGCCTCCGTCAACCGGATCGTGCAGCAGGCCGCCGCAACCGGCCAGCGCATCTATATCCGCCCGGTCGATTCCCCGGCCTTGTAGTGCCGTCGGCCCACATCTGACCTGACGCGCCCCCGTACGGATGGATCCGTACGGGGGCGCTGTCGCACGCGGAGCGCCGGTGCGGGGGCTCACGCGCCCCGCACGACCTGGGTGACGCCGTTGATGATCTGCTGCACGGCGATGGCCGAGAGCATCATCCCCGCCAGCCTGGTCACCAGCACCACTCCACCGTCCTTGATCACCCTGATGATCAGGAGTGAGTATCGCATCGCCAGCCAGAGCACCACATGCATGGCCACGATCGCGGCCCAGACCGCGATCTGCTGCGACGCCCCGTCCGCGTCCTGCACCGCCAGGATCACCGAGACGATCGCACCGGGTCCGGCCAGCAGCGGCATCCCGAGGGGCACGAGAGCGACGTTGACGTCCTTGGTCTGCTGCGGCTCGTCCGTCTTGCCGGTCAGCAGATCGAGCGCGATGAGCAGCAGCAACAACCCGCCCGCGATCATCAGCGCGGGGACGGAGATATGCAGATAGTCCAGGATCTGCCGGCCGATCAGCCCGAAGAGCGTGATCACACCGAAGGCAACGGCGACCGCCTGCCAGGCCATCCGGCGCTGGGTCTTGGCGGGCCGGCCGGAGGTCAGCGCCAGGAAGATCGGAGTGACCCCGGGGGGATCCATGATGACAAAAAGGGTCAGGAAGAGGGAGCCGAAAACGGCGGCGTCGAACACAGTGAGGGCCTAGCGGGAAGAGGAACGAGGAGGGCGGAGAGGGTCAGGGCGGTTCCGCTGGATCAGGCCGGGGGCCCCGGCAGGATCCAGCGCAAACGTCCTAGGCGCGGCTTCCGCCGGCGCCGGGCACCGGGAACGCCCCGGTCGCGCGCCGAGTGATCTCGCCGTAGATCTCCGGGTCGGTGGTGTACTCCCCGAGCCCGACCTCCTTGCGGCTGCCGTGGTAGTCGCTGGACCCGGTGGTCAGCAGCCCGAGGTCGCGGGCGAGACCACGCAGTCGTTCCCGCGCCGGCCGGTCGTGGTCCATGTGGTCGACCTCGATGCCGTCGAGCCCGGCGGCGGCCAGTTCGCCGATCGCCTGCTCGGGCACCGTACGACCGCGCTTGGCGGCGGCGGGGTGGGCGAAGACGGCGACCCCACCGGCCGCCTTGACCAGACGGACCGCGGTGAACGGGTCGAGTTCGTGCTTGACGATATGGGCCCGGCCGCCGTCGGCGATCCACTCGGGCGTGAACGCGTCGGACACGGTCGGCACGACGCCGAGTTCCACCAGCGCGGTCGCGATGTGCGGGCGGCCGACCGAGCCGTCCCCGGCGATGCGGGCAACCTGGTCCCATGCGATGGGCACACCCAGCTCCCGCAGCCTGCCCACCATCGCCTGCGCCCGCGGCACCCGGTCGTCCCGCAGCAGCTCACGCTCGCGCAGCAGCTCGGGCTCGGCCGGATCGAAGAGGTACGCGAGCAGATGCATGCTCACACCGTCGAGGGCGCAGGAGATCTCGGCGCCGGTGACCAGGGTCAGCCCCTCGGGGAGCGCGGCAACGGCCTCCGCATGACCCCGGGTGGTGTCGTGGTCGGTGAGGGCGACGACATCGAGCCCGGCAGCGGCGGCGTGGCGGACCAGCTCGGCGGGGGTGTCCGTACCGTCCGACGCCGTGGAGTGGGTGTGCAGATCGATGCGCACAGCGGACTCCAGGGGGCGGGCGGACAGGGGACGGCTCAGTCTATCGGGCGTCCGGAGCGCACCCGTCCGCCCTCGGCTCCCCCGCGGCGGCCCTGGTGGGCCCGTCCCGTACGCCCTCGTCAGGGATTACGGGACAGCCCTTAGGACAGCAGTCTCGGCGAGAGGGCGCCGCACGGCACCAGGTCGAGCTCGGCGCCCGCGTCGCGCAGATCGGTGAGCACCAGCTCGTCGTACATCAACAGTCCCGACTGCTCGGGCCAGACGATCGCCCACAGCCACAGCCCCCGGGCCTCTCCCGCGAAGACCGCGCGGTCGGGGGGCGCCGAGCTCACATGCCAGAGCGGGGTGGGGCGGCCCGCCGCGAGGACCTTGGCGTGGGGCGGTCTGTCGACCTCGATATGCGGTCCGGGGTCCGGGCCGTCGATCCCCGCATACCGCGCACCGAGCCCGACTCCCAACTCCTCCGCCACCAGCAGCAGTTCACCGATGCCGCCGAGCGGTCCCGGTCCGGAGCAGGCCACGGCGGTGGCCCGGCCGCCGCTGCGGTCGTCCCCCGCGTACGCGACGCCGGTGAAGAGCCAGCCGACGGGCAGCGGCCAGGGCATCCACACCGGCACCCGCGCCCGGTGCACGACGACGCCGAGGGCCTCCACGCTCGGCGGGATCACCGGCTGGAGCGGATGGACCGTGCCGTCCACATCGCACTGCCAGGAATCGGCGAAGAGACCGGGCGCCCTGACCCGACCACCGCACTTCGGGCAACTGGGTTCGCCCCTCATAGCGCCCCACGGTCCTACCCGGCCGACGCCGCGTCAAGGACGATCACCCGTCCGGCGTGTGCACTCACGCTCCAATGATCATGGACTCAGCCCAGCGACACGGAGGTACGGAGGGGATCTCGCAGGTCCGTCCCCCGAGCGAGCCAGCGCTCCCGCAGTTCCCGTGCACCGTGCACACGCTTCCAGGCGGCCTCGTTCGGCGTCATGGGAAGCAGCGGCAGGAAACGCACCGCCTCCAGGGGCGGGTCCAGCTCCAGATCGGGCACCAGCCCGCCCGGTTCGGCGACCAGCACGGAGGAGAAGGGCGCACCGGGCCAGAGCGGCTCACCGACGTCGAGCGACGACCCCGGAGCCACCACGACACCCTCCACCTGGGGCGCGGCGGCCAGCACGGCGAGCCGGCGCAGCACCTGGTCGGTGTCGGCGAGTCCGGCCCGGACGGAAAGGATCAGCTCGGCCCGGGGGCCCTTCACCGGATCGGCGAGGGTGGCCGTGGGGTCGGCCATGGGCTGGGCGGACATGCCGAGCGTGGCGTAGCGCACGATGCCCCCACCGGGCCCGGCGCTCCCCCGGCCGGGGCCCTTCGGGTCGGCGGCGCCGTCGCCGATGTCGGCGGTGCCTTCGCCGGCGCGGGCGTCGCCGTAAAGGTCGTGAGCGTCGCGGGAGTCCTGGGAGTCGCGGAACCGCAGGACCTGGATGCGCTCCGTACCGAGGAAGGTCACCGCAGCGCGGGCGTCCGGTTCGCCGAGTGCCGTACGCAACCTGGCTTCGACGAGAGCGAGAACTTCTGGCATCTGGCGAGCATAAAGCGCAGGGGAAAAGGGCAAGACAACGGATTGGCCCTCAGTCGGCTGATAGCCTTGGCCGCTGGCCGGGATTGCTTGCCCAGAGCACATGGAGACGAGGCGCGACAGCGCGCTCTCCAGTCCCGGCGACACGCTGTCCCTTACGGGGGACCGGCCGGAGGAGGTGGGGTCTGCGGTGGATCGAAGTCGACCGTGCAGTACCAACCGCTCTTCCGAACAGCGTCACTTCCCGTTGATCTGAGGGATTCCCACCCGGGGCCACGGGGCCCACACGCTTCGCGCGCCATGGCACCCCGTAGCAACGCCCCGTACCGAACGGCATCCCGTTCAACGGCATTTCGCACGACGGAAGAGCACTTCGTTTTTGCCTGTCTGTAGCGAACGCCGTCACCGCGATCTCGCGGTGCCGCCCGCTTTGCGGACGTAATCCGACGTCCCCATTCCGGGCTGTGCCACACCCTTCGCCGACGGCCCCTCCGTGAAGGAGCCAGCCATGTCGATGATCCGTGACCTGCGCGCCGCGGTCCGCCCGTCGCACCGCAAGTCCAGCGCCCCCTACCACTCGTACGACGCCACCCGCGATCCCTCCACCTCCACCGCCGTCGTCGACTGCGCCGTCTACCGCGACGGGCACCGGCTGGCGAGCGAGGGCTGCCAGAGCCCCCGCGAGGCCATGCTGAGGGTCCGTGAGGGCGGCGGCTTCGCCTGGATCGGGCTGCATGAGCCGACCGAGGAGGAGTTCGCCGGCATCGCGGCCGAGTTCGGACTCCACCCCCTCGCCGTCGAGGACGCCGTCCACGCACACCAGCGGCCCAAGCTGGAACGGTACGACGACACGCTCTTCACCGTCTTCAAGACGATCCACTACGTCGATCACGACGAACTCACCGCGACCAGCGAGGTCGTCGAGACCGGTGAGGTCATGTGCTTCACCGGACGGGACTTCGTCATCACCGTCCGGCACGGCGGCAAGGGCTCCCTGCGGGCGCTGCGGCACGGCCTCCAGAAGGACACGGAGCTGCTGTCGAAGGGGCCGTCGGCCGTTCTGCACGCCATCGCCGACCATGTGGTGGACGGCTACATCGCGGTCGCCGCGGCCGTGCAGGACGATATCGACGAGGTCGAGATCGATGTCTTCTCCGCACCCGCCAAGGGCCGGCAGCGCGGCAGCGACGCCGGGCGGATCTACCAGCTCAAGCGCGAGGTGTTGGAATTCAAGCGGGCCGTCTCGCCACTGCTCCGGCCGATGCAGTTGCTGAGCGAACGGCCGATGCGGTTGATCGAACCGGACATCCAGAAGTACTTCCGCGATGTCGCCGACCATCTCGCCCGGGTGCAGGAGGAGGTCATCGGCTTCGACGAACTGCTGAACTCCATCCTCCAGGCCAACCTCGCGCAGGCGACCGTGGCCCAGAACGAGGACATGCGCAAGATCACTTCCTGGGCCGCGATCATCGCCGTACCGACGGCGGTGTGCGGGGTGTACGGCATGAACTTCGACCACATGCCCGAGCTCCGCTGGGAGTACGGCTACCCGATGGTGCTGACCGCCATCGCGGTGATCTGCTTCTCCATCCACCGCACCCTGAAGCGGAACGGCTGGCTATAGGTCAGGGCTGTCCCGTCGTGCGCCCGCCAGGGAGTACGGGACAGCCTTTAAGCTGGCGGGCATGACAGAACCCTCCCTCAGCCCCGCCCAGGACTCCCCGCTGCTCGGTCGGGCCCTGGTCGAGGAGGCCACCAAGAAGTCCGGCCTCATCTGGGTCCGGGGCGAGGAGGGCGAACGCGCGCTCTGGCACCTGTGGCACGAGGGCGCCGCACATGTCGTCGGTGACGGCGCGGGCGAACAGCCGCTGCCCGGATTGGTCCACGGCGGTACGGCGGAGGTCACCGTCCGCAGCAAGGACAAGGGCGGCCGGCTGATCGCCTGGACGGCGTCGGTGAGCGAGTTGGAGCCGGGCTCGGAGCCCTGGGACGCGGTGACGGCCGAACTGAAGGCCAAACGGCTCAACGCGGTGGACTCGGAGCGGGTGCTGGAGCGCTGGGCCGCCGAATGTCGGGTGCTGCGCCTGGAGCCCACCTCGTCCACGACCGATCTGCCGGCCGGTTCGCTCGCCACGCCCCCGCTGCCGACGGCCGCGATCACGCGCCGTCCGGTGCCGGCCGCGCTGCCGAGGCTGCTGCTGGGCCGCAAGAAGAAGCGCGGCTGACGCGAGAGCCGGGTCCGGGAAGAGCGGGAAGCGGCGGGGCCGGGGAGGACCGGGGGCCAGGAAATGGCGAGCCGGTGAGGACCGGGCCCCGCGAGCGGCGCCACCGCTCGCGGTCAGTCCCCGCTCGTCGTCAGCCCCCGCTCGTCTTCGGGAGCTGCCCGCCGTAGTCCACCGTCTCCTCCTCCGCCGGTGGCGTCAGGGCGAAGTCCAGGCCCCACTCCCCCAGCGTCAGCACGCCGGCACCGCCGCCCCGGGCGAACTGGAGCGGGTACGGCTCCCCCTCCAGGGAGACGTCGAGGACACCGCCGGCGCCGTCCGCCGCCCGGACCTTGATCACCCGTACGCCTCCGACCTGCGTACGGTCCCCCTTGCTCAGCTCCCCCTCCATGCCCAGCAGCCCGTTCAGCAGCACATCCATCTCCGTGAAACCACGGAACTGCTTGTACGCCGGATCGCCCTGCGGCACCTTCACATACTTGTTGCCGAGCTTGAGCGCGGCCTCCGCGTCCGTCTCGCTGGGCCCGGACGCGCCGCCCTCGCCCCCGGCGTCCTTCTGGGTCCAGAACTTCGCGTCCGCCTTGAGGTAGAGCGCGTCGTCGATCCGCAGCAGCGCGAAGGTGTTGTGCTTCGAGGTGACGGAGCCGGTGCCGCCGTCGTCCTTGAGGCGCATGTTCAGCTTGTAGGTGCCGCCCTTGCTGACCAGGGTCCCCGAGAGCCGCACCGAGGCTGCCGCGGCGGCGGCCGCCCGCGCCTTGCCCTCGATCTCGGTGGCGGAGAGCTTCCCCACGCCGTTGGTCCCCTTGTCCGGGTCCTCTTTCTTCTCGGCGCCGCAGGCCGTGGTGGACAGGGCCAGCCCCGCGCACATCGCCAGGGAGAGAACGGCCCTGCGGGCCCGGGAAACCGGGGGGAGGGGAGTCACCGGCGCACTGCCTCTCATCTGCTTTTCAGGGGTGGCAGACCGCAGCGTACCCGTGGTCGGCGGGCGGCTCCGCAGGGAGTCGGGGGGAAGGACCGGGGCACCGGTCCGGACAGCGACGAGGAACCTCGGTCGGGGGTCCGACCGAGGGCCGTGGCGACGGCACGCACCGGCCCGGACAGCCCAAGAGCAACACCGGAGCCGCACCGAAGCGACACTGGAGCGACACCGGAGCCGCACTGGACAGACACATCACCGGCACCCGTACCCGCACCGGACGGGCGTCGGCCAGCGGCGGCGCCGCAGGGTACAAGCTAGCCTGAAGCTCTCATATCCGAGCAAATCAGGCAGTGGTCGCGGAGACCGCCGTCGAGGAGGTGCGGACCATGGTCGCGAGCGTCACTCGCGTCTTCGTCTCCCATCTCTCCGGCGTGCCGGTCTTCGACCCCAACGGTGACCAGGTCGGCCGCGTCCGCGACCTCGTCGCCATGCTCCGCGTCGGCCGCCGCCCGCCCCGGCTGCTCGGTCTGGTCGTCGAGGTGCTCAGCCGCCGCCGGATCTTCCTCCCGATGACCCGGGTCACCGGTGTCGAGTCCGGCCAGGTCATCACGTCCAGCGTGCTCAACGTCCGCAGGTTCGAACAGCGCCCCACCGAGCGGCTGGTCCTGGGCGAACTGCTCGACCGACAGGTGCGGCTGGTCGACGGCGACGAGGAGGCCACCGTTCTCGATGTGTCGATCCGCCGGCTGCCGGCCCGGCGCGACTGGGAGATCGACAAGGTCTTCGTCCGCCGGGGGCGCGGCGGGGCACTGCGCCGCCGGGGGGAGACGCTGACCGTGGACTGGTCGGCGGTGACCGGCTTCTCCCTGGAGGAGGACAGCCAGAGCGCGGAGAGCCTGGTCGCCACCTTCGAACGGCTGCGCCCGGCCGACCTCGCCAACGCGCTGCACCACCTCTCGCCCAAGCGTCGCGCCGAGGTCGCCGCCGCGCTCGACGACGACCGGCTCGCCGACGTGCTGGAGGAGCTGCCCGAGGACGACCAGGTGGAGATCCTCGGCAAGCTCCAGGAGGAACGCGCCGCAGACGTGCTGGAGGCGATGGACCCGGACGACGCCGCCGACCTCCTCTCCGAACTGCCCGAGGAGGACAAGGAGCGGCTGCTGACCCTGATGCGCCCGGACGACGCCGCAGATGTGCGCCGGCTGCTGTCGTACGAGGAACGCACCGCGGGCGGGCTGATGACCACCGATCCGATCGTGCTGCGGCCGGACGCCACGGTCGCCGACGCCCTGGCGCGCGTACGCCAGCAGGACCTTCCCCCGGCGCTCGCCGCGCAGGTGTATGTGTGCCGGCCGCCGGACGAGACGCCGACGGGCAAGTACCTGGGCACGGTGCACTTCCAGCGGCTGCTGCGGGATCCACCGTTCACCCTGGTCGGCTCGGTGGTGGACACCGATCTGCCGCCGCTGGCACCGAACACCCCGCTGCCCGCCGTGACCAGCTATCTCGCCACGTACAACATGGTCGCGGCCCCGGTGGTGGACGAGGGCGGCGCCCTGCTCGGCGCGGTGACCGTGGACGACGTGCTCGACCACCTACTGCCGGACGACTGGCGCGAGACGGAGTTCGAGGAGTCCGCCCATGGGTAGCGGCGGCGGGCGGGAGCGGGCCGCGCGGACGGCACCGTACGGCGGCGGCGGGCGGGAGGCGGTCCATGGGTAGCGGCGGTGGCGGCAGCAATCAGGGACCCGCCGAGCAGCGGGAGCGGACGCCGTCCGGCGCGACCGCCGCGTCCCGGGCGCGGCTGGACCTGCCGCGCGCGCCCCGGCGCACCCTGCTCCCCGAGTACGACCCCGAGGCGTTCGGCCGGCTCTCCGAGCGGACCGCCCGCTTCCTGGGCACCGGCCGGTTCATCGTCTGGATGACCCTCATCATCATCCTGTGGGTCGTCTGGAACGTCTCCGCCCCGGAGGGCCTCCGCTTCGACACCTACCCCTTCATCTTCCTGACGCTGATGCTCTCCCTTCAGGCGTCGTACGCCGCGCCCCTGATCCTGCTGGCCCAGAACCGCCAGGACGACCGCGACCGGGTCACCCATGAACAGGACCGCAAGCAGAACGAGCGGTCGATCGCGGACACCGAGTACCTGACCCGGGAGATCGCCGCCCTGCGGATGGGTCTCGGCGAGGTCGCCACCCGGGACTGGATCCGCTCGGAACTCGAAGACCTGCTCAGAGACATGGAGGAGCGCCGCGTCCCGTTCCCGTACGACTCCGGTCCGGAGCGTGACGGAACAGACGGCTGACCGGCTGCCCGGACGGTGGAGTCGGCGCCGTACCATCGTGCTATGGCTACGGAAGACGCGTTGCTCGAAGCACTGGCGACGGTGAACGACCCCGAGATCAACCGACCGATCACCGAACTCGGCATGGTCAAATCGGTGCAGATCGGGGAGGACGGCGCGGTGGCCGTCACGGTGTTCCTCACCGTCTCCGGCTGCCCGATGCGCGAGACCATCACGAAGAACGTGACGGACGCGCTCGCGCGCGTCGACGGTGTCACTCGCGTCGATGTCACGCTCGATGTGATGAGCGACGAGCAGCGCCGCGAGCTGGCTTCGTCACTGCGCGGCGGCACCGCCGAACGAGAAGTCCCCTTCGCCCAGCCCGGTTCGCTGACCAGGGTGTACGCGGTCGCCTCCGGCAAGGGTGGCGTCGGCAAATCGTCCGTCACGGTCAACCTGGCGGCGGCGATGGCGGCCGACGGGCTGAAGGTCGGCGTCGTGGACGCGGACATCTACGGCCACTCGGTGCCCCGGATGCTGGGCGCGCACGGCCGCCCCACCCAGGTCGAGAACATGATCATGCCGCCGTCGGCGCACGGCGTGAAGGTCATCTCGATCGGCATGTTCACGCCGGGCAATGCCCCGGTGGTGTGGCGCGGGCCGATGCTGCACCGCGCGCTCCAGCAGTTCCTCGCGGATGTGTACTGGGGCGATCTGGACGTTCTCCTCCTCGACCTGCCGCCGGGCACCGGCGATATCGCCATCTCGGTTGCCCAGCTCGTGCCGAACGCGGAGATCCTGGTCGTCACCACCCCGCAGCAGGCGGCGGCCGAGGTCGCCGAGCGGGCCGGCTCCATCGCCGTACAGACGCATCAGAAGATCGTCGGCGTGGTGGAGAACATGTCGGGCCTGCCGTGCCCGCACTGCGACGAGATGGTCGATGTCTTCGGCAGCGGCGGCGGCCAGCGGGTCGCCGACGGGCTGACCCGGACGACCGGCGCGAACGTACCGGTGCTGGGCACCATCCCCATCGACGTACGGCTCCGGGAGGGCGGCGACGAGGGCAGGCCCGTGGTCCTCACCGACCCCGAGTCCCCGGCCGGGTCCGCGCTGCGCTCGATCGCCGGCAAGCTGGGCGGGCGCCAGCGGGGTCTCGCGGGGCTGAGCCTGGGGATCACCCCGAGGAACAAGTTCTAGGCCCTGTCCGCCCCGGCTGAGGGCGCTCCGCCCGGCACCGTACCGACCGCCGGGCGGGCTTGATCATCGAGCCCGCCCGGCGCGCTCCGGACGGAGGCGCCGGGGCGGGCCGTCGAGCGGCGGGCTCAGACGTACGGTTCGAGGTCCCGCACCACGGAGAAGCCGAGGCCGTACGCGCTCATCCCGCGTCCGTACGCACCGATGTGCACGCCGCTCGGCGTCGATCCGGCCAGCACCCAGCCGTACTCCGACTCGCGGTAGTGGAAGGTCGCGGCCTCCCCGTCCACGGGCAGCGAGAGCGTCGACCACTCCGGTCCGCTCAGATCGTCCGCCAGCTCGAACGCGGTCTCCGTCTGCTGGTCCAGCCAGTCGTCGCGCAGCGAGTGGTCCAACTGCGGGGGCCAGGTGTGGGCCAGCAGCCCCGAGCCGGCCAGCCAGGCCGCCGACGCGACCGTGGTGGCGTCCAGGACTCCCGTACCGTCACCGCTGCGCCGTACGGGGCTGGCCGCGACGGTGACGACCACCGCGAACCGCTCCGCGTCGGCGGCCCCGGCGTCCGACCGTATCGACGGCTCCTCGCCGTGGCCCATCGAACCGTGCTGTACGACACCGTCCGCCGCCGAGCCGACCCGCATCAGCCAGCGCGGGCCGGTGAACGCCTCGTCCAGCCCGTACCAGGGGAAGGAGGCGCGGGTGTACGCGTCGACGGCGACCCGGCCGGTGCCCGGCCGCGCCGCCACGGGTTGGTCCGGTGCGCCGGGAACGGGGGATTCACTGACCGTGCCCTGCGGTTCTGCTCGGCTGGTCGTCTCCATCTACCCGGCCGCCTCCTCTGTGTCCGAGGTCCGGAGCGGACCCGCCCCCCTCGGGCGTCCTCGCGTCCTGACAGATGGAGAGAATAGCCATCCCGGCCCGGCTCGCAGGGATTGACCGCCGTCGGGTGGCGTGTGCGCCCGGCTCGGGCGTACGCGCGGACCAGCACACAGGGGCGTGCGGCGTACGGGCGGGGGCGGCGCATCTGGCTGGGCGGGTGAAGGCGAGGCGCCCCGGGGTGGGTGGTCCGGGCGGGCGGGGTGGTCCGGGCGGGCGGCCCCGCCGTGATAGCGCCACGGAGGGGGCGGCGGCGGCCCGGGTCAGCGGGACGCATCGGCCCGGGGGCGGGCGGCCCGGACGGTCAGGTGGCGTCCGCGTCGAACGGCGGACGCTCGTCCTTGTCGACCTTGTCGCGCTTCTTGAGGAGGTCGGGGGTGCCGGAGGAGCCGTTGACCGTCGCGGCGACGGGCTCGACCGGCTCCGAGCCGTTGACGGTGTCCGCGACGTCGTTCATCTCCTTGCGGAGGTCGAAGGACGCGCCGAGTTCCTTCAGCTCCCGCAGCTCGTCGTTCTCGTTGAGCTGTTTGCGGATGAACGTCTTGGGGTTCAGGTCCTCGAAGTCGAAGTCCTTGAAGTCCGGGCCCAGCTCGCTGCGGATGTCGTCCTTGGCGTTGTCCGAGAACTCACGGATCTTGCGGATGAAGCGACTGACGTCCTGGATGACCTTCGGCAGCTTGTCGGGGCCGAAGACGAGCACGGCGAGCACCACGATGGTGATGACCTCCAGTGCGCCTATGTCATTGAACACCTTGTGCTCCTCGTGTTCTCTGGCCCGCTGCCCGGACGGATTCCGAACGCGATCCACGGTACCCGCCGCAACTCGCCCCAGTCACGTCCCGGTGGGCCGTGATCTGGGGCCGGTGGCCCAACGGCCACCCGATGTTCACGCCCCCGACGGACGGGGCCCGCGCATCGGGGGCGTGAACATCGGGTCCGCGACCGTGGACCTCCGCAGACGGGTCCACGATCGCGGCCGGCGCTCAGGTGCCGTCGGCCGAGCCGAGGGTGAGGGTCAGGGTCCGCTCCTTGCCGGCGCGGACCACGGTCAGCTCCAGCCGGTCACCGGGGCGGTGGGCGCGGATCTTCACGATCAGCTCCTCGCCGCTGTGCACCCGCTGGCCGTCGACCTCGGTGATGGTGTCGCCCGGCCGGATGCCCGCCTTGGCGCTGGGGCCGTCGGGCGTGACCGACGGGGTGCCGTCCCGACCCTTCTCCCCGACGCGGGCCCCGTCACCGGTGTACTTCATGTCCAGGCTGACGCCGATCACCGCATGGGTGGCCTTGCCGGAGTTGATCAGCTCTTCGGCGACCCGCTTGCCCTGATTGATGGGGATGGCGAAACCGAGGCCGATGGAACCGCTCTGACCCGCCTCGGTGCCGGCCCCGGTGTCCGCCGCGCGGATCGCGCTGTTGATGCCGATGACCCGGGCCTTGGTGTCCACCAGGGGCCCGCCGGAGTTGCCGGGGTTTATCGGCGCGTCGGTCTGGAGGGCGTCCACATAGCTGACGTCGCTGCCGTCGCCCTTCTCGCCGCCCGCCGTGATCGGGCGTTCCTTGGCGCTGATGATCCCCGAGGTCACGGTGTTCTGGAGGTCGAAGGGAGCACCGATGGCGACGACCGGATCGCCGACCCGGACGTTGTCGGAGTTGCCGAGCGGGAGCGGGGTGAGGCCGGTGACCCCGGTGACCCTGACGACGGCGAGGTCGTAGCCGCTGTCCTTGCCGACGAGGGTCGCCCGGGCGGTCTGGCCGCCGCTGAAGGTGACCGAGATGTCGCCGGATGCGCCGGCCGGGTCGACGACATGGTTGTTGGTGAGGATGTGCCCCCGCCGGTCGAGGACGAAGCCGGTGCCGGTGCCCTGCTCGGCCCCGCCGCTGACATGGAGGGTGACCACGCTGGGCAGGGCGCTGGCGGCGATACCGGCGACGCTCTCGGGCGCGCGGTCGCCGCTCTCCCGGGGTGCCTGGTCCAACTCGATCCGAGTGATGCCGCCGTTGCGCTCGACATAGGCGCCGATACCGCCGCCGATCCCACCCGCGACCAGGGCCAGCAGGGCCGCGCCGACGAGCAGCGCACCGCGCCTGCCCTTTCTCCGGACGGGCCGGGCGGGCTCGGCGGGCCGGGTCAGCGGTGCCGATCCGGGGGCCGCCCAGGGGTCGTACGACAGCCACTGCAACGGCGGCGGGGCGGCGGGCGGATTGGGTCCCGGCGGAGGGCCCTGATGCGGCTGGGCCTCATGCGGCTGGGCCGGCTGCGGTGGCGCCAGGGGGAATCCGTCCTGGTCGGCGGCGGGCACGGAGCCGGCCGCCGCGGAGTCCGGAGCCTCCCGGAAGTCCTGCGTGTCGCGGAAGTCCTGCGTGTCGCGGAAACCGGTCGTATCGGCGAATGCCGGCGCATCGGAGGTGCCGGGAGTGTCAGGAGGGCCGGGCGGGTGGTGCGGCGGCGGTCCGGCCATGCCCGGCTGGGGCCCCTGCACGAGCGGGGCGGGCCGCTGCACGGGCGGGGCGGGCGCCCACGGGCCGGGTTCGCCGTACGGCGGGGTGCGGTGGGCGTCGGGCTCGTGCAGGGGCTCGATGCGTGACCGCTCGAACAGCGGGCCAGCGTCGGCCTCGGCACCGGCATCCCGCCGCGCATCGAAATCAACACCCGCACCGGTCCCGGCGCCGGCACTCGTGCCGGGCGGTCGCGCGGGCTCGGACGCATCTCCCGGCGGGAACCCGGGCGCCGGTGGGTGGTTCGGCTGGGGTGCGGCCACGGTCGGCGGCCCATGGTCCGGAACGGGCCCGGCATCGGGCCCCGCGCCGGGCGCGGGCTGAGGGTCGGGCGCCGGCTCGGAGGCCGGTGGCCGGTCCTCCGGCTGCGGGTGCGCCGTGCTTCCCGCCCGGGGCCGACTCCACCACATCGCCTGAGGGCCGGTGGGCTTCCCGTCGTCCATGCTCTCCCCGTCAATGCCGTCCGCCGCGGCACCCCCCACGGGGCACCCCTCCCAGGATTCAACCAGGTTTGCGAATCTCCGCGCAGGGGGCCGGTCGGGGGCCGGTCAGCGGGTGGACGTCAACGGTGGCGCATGGTGCGTCGGAGCAACGAGGTGCGTGGGCACGGGCGTTGCCGGCGGGGTGGGCCCCGGGGCGGTCGCCAGTTGGAAGGCCGAACCCGTCGGGCGTATCAGCGGGGGCGGAGCAAAGACCGAATTGACCGTGGACGGGGCGGTGAGCGGCTGATTGAGCGGGCTGGCCGGGGCCAGCAGCCCCGGCACGGACCGGCCGATCGACCGCTCGTCGGACCGGGTCGAGCTCTGGGCACCGCCGCGCCGCCGCTCGTAGTCCGAACCGCGCACGGTGGCAGCGGCGGCAGCGGCGCCGGAGGTACCCCCGGTGGCCGTCCGCAGCGGGGTGACGGTGTTCCCCGCAGTGGTGCCACGGGTCGACGACGAGGACGCCTCCAGCGGCAGCGCGCCGCCGAGGGCGATGGCAGCGAACGAGACGGCGCTGGCCGCGGCGAAGGCGAACCTCCGGCCCCGCCAGGGCGAGCGCTCGGCGTCCGAACGCCCCACGTCATGGATGCGGAAGCCCCCGGAACTGGTCGGCAGAACGGGCGCGGAGTGCCGCCCGGGGACGTATCCGAACGACCCCGGGCGCCGGGCGCCGGGTCTTCCCGCGGACGGGGTCATCCCTCCGAAGATCGAGTCGATATCGCGCCCGCCGCCAAAGGGGCCGCCACCGATGTCGTCACCGCCGCCACCGGGCCCTGCCGGCAGCCCCTGGAGCCGCGCGAGCAGCCCTTCGGAGGGAGGGGGCGGAGCGGTCTGGGCGAAGACGTCCTTGAGCCTGCGCTGGGCGTCGGCTTCGGCCTTGCACCGGGGACAGGTCGCCAGATGGGCCAGCACCCGATCCCGGGCGTCGTGTTTCAGCTCACCGTCGACAAGCGCGGCGAGCCGGTCCCCCAGATGCTGCTCCGCGGGGGTGGGACTCGAACCACTCACGCCGCTCCGCCCTCCCCCGCCAGTCCGACCGCTCCCGCCAGGGTGCGCTGCTCGGCGCGGGCCTCGGGAGAACGGTGCTTCAGGGCCTTGCGCAGATGCGACCGGCCACGGTGGATACGGCTGCGGACCGTACCCAGCTTGACGCCCAGGGTCGCGGCGATCTCCTCGTAGGACAGGCCCTCGATGTCACAGAGCACCACGGCGGCGCGGAACTCGGGCGCGAGGGTGTCCAGGGCCTGCTGCACATCGGCGTCGAAGTGGGTGTCGTTGAACACCTGCTGCGGGGACGGCTCACGACTGGGCAGCCGCTCGGCCGCGTCGTCACCGAGCGCGTCGAACCGGATGCGCTGCTTCCGGCGGACCATGTCCAGGAAGAGATTGGTGGTGATGCGGTGCAGCCAGCCCTCGAAAGTGCCGGGCGTATACGTCGAGAGCGAACGGAAGACCCGGACGAAGACTTCCTGGGTCAGATCCTCGGCGTCGTGCTGGTTGCCCGTGAGACGGTAGGCGAGACGGTAGACCCGGCCGCTGTGGGTGCTGACGATCTCCTCCCAACTGGGAGGTGTCCACGCCTGGGATTCCGCCTCCGAAGCGAAGGTCGCGGTGGGTGCGGAGTCGGCGGTGGAAGCTCCTCCCATGCCCTTGGGGCCATGGGCACGGGAACGGTCAGCGGTGTTGGTCACGGATTTCGGCTCACCCGGTGACCTGAGAAAGCGCTTGAGCACTCCCCTTCGATCCGCAGGTGCAGCCGCACCTCCCCTATCGGCTCTGGTGGTGTCCAGCGGAGCCCCTACCATAGCCACCTCGCCCGTTAGCTCCGGATAAGAATCTTTACGCGAATTTGAGTGCTGCTTCCGACCCTGTTCCACACGCTCTCCCTGCCCTACTCAACGCCTGGTCCCATCTGCGGGTTCCCGGGCGCAGCGGATACAGTCAACGTCGCGTTCAACTACGGGGACAGGAGAGGCCCATTACCGCAAACCGGCAGACAAGCTGGGCGTTCGCCGACGCCTTTGTCGCCGAGGACGACGCCCTGCGCTGGGCCCGTGACCGGGCCCGGGAGTCGGGACTGTCCTCGGTGTCGCCAGGCACCGGCGCCGCGCTGCGACTGCTGGCAGCGACCGCGGACGCGAAAGCGGTCGCGGAGATCGGTACGGGCACGGGCGTCTCCGGCATCTATCTCCTCCAGGGGATGCGGCCGGACGGGGTGCTGACCACGGTCGACCCGGAGCCGGACCGACAGCAGTTCGCCAAACAGGCGTTCCGCGCGGCGGGCTTCGCGGGGAACCGGGCACGGTTCATTCCCGGCCGCGCCCTCGACGTCCTGCCACGCCTCGCGGACGGCGGCTACGACCTGGTCTTCTGCGACGGCGACCGGATGGAGTCGCTGGAGTGTCTGGCTGAATCGTTGCGCCTGCTGCGACCAGGTGGTCTGGTCTGTTTCGAAGGAATATTCGCCCGCGGCCGTACGGTCGACTCGGCGGCGCAACCCGCCGAGGTGCTGCGACTGCGGGAACTGCTGCGCGCGGTACGGGAGAGCCAGGAGCTGCTCCCGTCGCTGCTGCCGGTGGGCGACGGCCTGCTCTGCGCGGTGCGCCGGGGCTGACGCCCCTCAGCGGCTCCCCGCGAGCTCCCCAGCGGGCCGGGGAACTCATCGAGGGCGTCGACCCCGGCGTCCGTGACCCGCCACCACCCGGGGCCGTCCACCACCCGGGCCGTCCACCACCCGCCCGATGTCCACCCGCCCGATGTCCACCCGCCCTGGGCCCGGACAACAGACTGCCCCGGCACCGCGTGGGTACCGGGGCAGTGGAACTGTGGGGGCTCCGCGTCAGCCGACGACCTTCTTGAGGGCGTCGCCAAGGGCCTCTGCTTCATCCGGCGTCAGCTCGACGACGAGCCGACCGCCGCCTTCGAGCGGTACGCGCATGACGATGCCCCGCCCCTCCTTGGTCACCTCGAGCGGGCCATCGCCCGTCCGCGGCTTCATGGCCGCCATGCTCGTTCCCCTTCCTGAAACCAGCTCATCGTCAGCCGACGGCCCATGGGTAGGCACGCGTCCCGGCATCGAACACATTGCTTCCAGGTCATTATCCCGCATCCCGGGACCCGATGACCAACATCAGTCGGCATCGCTTAGGCAACGCGCTCTCGCAAAACCACCCAATTCGGCGATCTGCCTGCGATACTTCGCCGTTCTCGCGCCCCTGGCGGCCCAAAGTTCGCCCGAACATGTTTGACGCAGGTCACATGCCCGCGCCCGGGGAACTCCGCCATGCTGACCCTGGAAATCACCGCCGAGCGAGCTAAGGGGACCTGACATGGCCGACTCCGTGCTGTACGAGGTGAGCGACGGACTCGCGACGATCACGATCAACCGGCCCGAGGCCATGAACGCGATGAATGTCGAGGCGAAGACCGCCCTGCGGGACTCGGTCACGGCGGCGGCGGCCGACCCCGCCGTACGGGCGGTTCTGCTCACCGCGACCGGGCGGGCCTTCTGCGTCGGCCAGGACCTCAAGGAGCACACCACCCTGCTCGCCGCGGACAAGGAGGCCGGCACCCGGGCCACCATGGACACGGTGCGCGAGCACTACAGCCCGATCGTCCGGACGCTGGCCGCGATGCCGAAGCCGGTGGTCGCGGGGGTGAACGGGGTGGCGGCGGGCGCGGGCCTCGGCTTCGCCCTGGCCGCTGACTACCGGCTGGTCGCGGACACCGCCACCTTCACGACCGCCTTCGCGGGCGTGGCGCTGACCGCCGACTCCGGGGTCTCCTGGACACTGCCCCGGCTGATCGGCCACGGCCGCGCCGCCGATCTGCTGCTCTTCCCGCGCTCGTTCTCCGCACAGGAGGCGTATGAGCTGGGCATCGCCAACCGGCTCGTACCCGCCGCCGAGCTGGCCGCCGAGGCCGCCGCGGTGGCCCGCGCCCTGGCCGAAGGACCGACGCTCGCCTTCGCGGCGATCAAGGAATCCCTGGCCCACGGCGCGGCCCACTCGCTCGACGAGACCCTGGCCAAGGAGGGGGAACTCCAGGCGCGGGCAGGAGCCTCCGAGGACCACACGATCGCGGTCCGGGCGTTCATCGCGAAGGAGAAGCCCACCTATCTGGGCCACTGACGGGCCCGGACGGTGAGGCCCCCGCGCCCCGGCCGCGCAGCGACCGGGCGCCCCCGGGCCGGCACCGCGTGTCCGTCCCCCCCGCCCGGCACCCGGGCGGGGGCCGCGGGGCGGGCTGACGGGCCCGTGAGTGGATCACTGGGGCGGGAAGGGCCCTCCTGGTCCCCCCGCCCCCGGGAGGTCACAGCCGGGCCGCTGAGGCTCCGGGCCGAACGCGCGTCAGCCCCCGAACTCCTGGCCCCGGACTCCTGGCCCCGCCTGCCCGGCCCCACTCACCCCAGCAGCAGCACTGGTCTCCGCCGTAGCACCCCGGCCGCTTCACACCCCATGGGCCTCTTTCGCGCCGTCGGCCCCGTCGGCCCCCGCGCCGCGCGCGAAACAGTCGGCCAGATGGTCGTCGACCAGACCGCATGCCTGCATCAGCGCGTACGCCGTCGTCGGCCCGATGAAGCGCAGCCCCTTCTTCTTCAGCTCTTTCGCGAGGGCGGTGGACTCGTCCGTGACCGCCGGCACGTCGGCGACGGTCCGAGGTGCCGCTCGCCCCGCCGCGTCCGGCGCGAACGACCAGATCAGCGTCTCCAGCCCTCCGGGCGGCCAGCCGGCGAGCACCCGGGCGTTGGCCATCGTGGCGTCGATCTTGGCGCGGTTGCGGATGATGCCCTCGTCGGCGAGGAGGCGTTCCCGGTCCGCGTCCGTGAACTCCGCCACCGACCCGATCGCGAAGCCCGAGAAGGCGCTCCGGAACCCCTCGCGCCGCCGCAGGATCGTGATCCAGGAGAGCCCGGACTGGAACGCCTCCAGACAGAGCCGCTCGAACAGCGCGTCGTCGCCGTGGACCGGGCGGCCCCACTCGTCGTCGTGGTAGGCGATGTAGTCGTCCGTGGACAGGCCCCAGGGGCAGCGCGCCTTGCCGTCGGCTCCGACCACCGTCCCGCCCGTCACTGCGCGGACTCCTCATCGGGCTTGGCGAACAGGTCCGGCCGCCCCACGGCGGTCGCCTGCGCACCGGCCAGCGCGGACTCCAGTTCGGCGATCCGGGCGTCCCGCTCGGCCAGCTCGGCTCCGAGGCGGACCAGTACGTCGTCCACGTCCACCATCCGGTAGCCGCGCACGACCACGGGCAGCCGCAGTTCCTCGATATCGGCACGGCCCACCGGCCGGGTCTCCGGCAGCGGATCGACCAGCCGCTCGGGCGCGACCTCGGGCAGTGCGGCGCTGTCGCCGCCGCCGACCACGGCGAGCGTGACCGCTCCGACGACCACGACCATCGCGATCAGCAAGAACAAGAACACGAGCGACCCTCTCCCCGAATCCGGGGCACTCCCCCGGGCGGAATCCGTTCCCGGCTGATCGTGCCACGACGGTGTGACAGTTAGGGTCGCAGCCGGACGACCTGAGGAGGAAAACCGCTGATGCTGCGGCTGGGACAGCGTGAATTCGACGCGCGGGAGCCGGTGATCATGGCGATCGTGAACCGTACGCCCGACTCCTTCTACGACCAGGGCGCGACGTTCCTCGACGAACCGGCCCTCACCCGCGTCGAGCAGGCGGTGTCGGAGGGTGCCGCCATCATCGACATCGGTGGTGTGAAAGCCGGCCCCGGGGAGGAGGTCACGGCCGACGAGGAGGCCCGGCGGACGGTCGGCTTCGTGGCCGAGGTGCGCCGCAGATTCCCCGATGTGGTGATCAGTGTCGACACCTGGCGGCATGAGGTGGGTGAGGCGGTCTGCGAGGCGGGCGCGGACCTGCTGAACGACGCGTGGGGCGGGGTGGACCCGAAGCTGGCGGAGGTCGCCGCGCGGTACGGGGCGGGTCTGGTCTGCACGCACGCGGGCGAGTCGGAGCCACGGACCCGGCCGCACCGGGTGACGTACGACGACGTGGTGTCGGACATCCTTCGGGTGACGCTCGGACTGGCCGAGCGGGCCGTGGCACTGGGCGTACGGCGGGACGGGATCATGATCGATCCCGGTCATGACTTCGGGAAGAACACCCGCCATTCGCTGGAGGCGACCCGCCGGCTCGGCGAACTGGTGGAGACCGGGTGGCCGGTGCTCGTCTCGCTCTCCAACAAGGACTTCGTCGGGGAGACGCTGGACCGTCCGGTGAAGGAGCGGGTGATCGGCACGCTGGCCACGACGGCGGTGTCGGCGTGGCTGGGCGCGCGGGTGTACCGGGTGCACGAGGTGGCGGAGACGCGTCAGGTGCTGGACATGGTCGCCACCATCGCGGGCCACCGTGAGCCGGCGGTGGCCCGCAGGGGCCTGGCCTGACCCAGCACGACCAGCGGCGGCAGGGCCGCGGGAAGGGTGCTCCGGACACCCGGAGCCCGTCCCACGGCCCTGCTCGAAGACCCACGGCCCTGTTCGAAAGGCTCACGGTCCTGCCCGCACGACCCGCGGCCCTTGTGCAGCGGCCCGCGGCCCTGCTCGAAGACCCACGGTCCTGCTCTCAGGACCCGCCCCCGGTCCGAAGGAGCGGCCCTAGTGGCCGGTCTCCTTGGACACCAGCGCCACCGCCTCCGCCACGTCATCCGTGACGTGGAAGAGCAGCAGATCCTTCTCGGACGCCTTCCCCTGGGCCACCACCGTGTTCCGGAGCCAGTCCACCAGCCCGCCCCAGTACTCCGTGCCGAAGAGCACGATCGGGAACCGCGTGACCTTGCCCGTCTGGACCAGCGTCAGCGCCTCGAACAGCTCATCGAGGGTGCCGAGCCCGCCGGGCAGCACCACGAACCCGGACGCGTACTTCACGAACATCGTCTTGCGCACGAAGAAGTAGCGGAAGTTCACGCCGATGTCGACGTGCGGGTTGAGGCCCTGCTCGAAGGGCAGCTCGATCCCGAGCCCCACCGAGACGCCCTTCGCCTCCCGCGCCCCCCGGTTCGCCGCCTCCATGGCGCCGGGGCCACCGCCCGTGATCACCGCGAAACCCGCGTCGACCAGGGCCTTGCCGAGCTGGACGCCCGCCTCGTACTCCGGGGTGCCCGCGGGTGTCCTGGCGGAACCGAAGACACTGATCGCGCTGGGCAGTTCGGCGAGCGCGCCGAAGCCCTCCACGAACTCCGACTGGATGCGCATCACCCGCCAGGGGTCTGTGTGCACCCACTCGGAGTCGCCCTCGGTGTCCAGCAGCCGCTGGTCCGTGGTCCCGGGCTGTACCTGTTCCCTACGGCGCAGTACCGGCCCCTGCCGCTGCTCCTCCACCGCCCGCGAACCCTCGGGGTTGCCCATGGCCTGCTCCCTCCGCCGAACATCGTTGCTGGACCAAGGGTAGGTCGACCCGGGCGACGAGGAGTCGACGAACGGGGAAAGTCAGGATGTCAGCCACTCCCGCAGCCGCTGCTCGCAGTGCGTGATCTTCGCCACCGCCACGTGTTCGTCCCGCTTGTGGGCGTAGAGCGCGTCACCGGGTCCGTAGTTCACCGCGGGTACGCCGAGCGCGCTGAAGCGTGAGACGTCCGTCCAGCCGAACTTGGGCCGCGCGCTGCCGCCCACCGCCTTCATGAAGGCTTCGGCGGCGGGGTGCGAGAGCCCCGGCAGCGCGCCCGGGCTGTGGTCGTCCACCACGAACTCCGCGACCCCGCACTCCGCGAAGACCTCCCTCACGTGGGCCACCGCCTCGGCCTCGCTCCGGTCCGGCGCGTAGCGGTAGTTGACGACGACGACGCACTCGTCGGGGATGACGTTGTTGGCGACGCCACCGTCGATCCGTACGGCGTTCAGCCCCTCGCGGTACTCCAGCCCGTCGATCACCGGCCGGCGCGGCTCGTACGCGGCGAGGCGGTTCAGGATCGGCGCGACGGCGTGGATCGCGTTGGAACCCATCCAGGCGCGCGCGGAGTGCGCCCGCTCCCCCTTCGTCCGCAGATGGACGCGGAGGGTGCCCTGACAGCCGCCCTCGACCTCGCCGTCCGAGGGTTCGAGGAGGACGGCGAAGTCGCCCTCCAACCATTCGGGGTGGGCGGCGGCGACCCGGCCGAGGCCGTTGAGGTGGCCCGCGACCTCCTCGTTGTCGTAGAAGACGAAGGTGAGGTCGCGGTTGGGCTCGGGCACGGTCGCCGCGATCCTCAGTTGGAGGGCGACGCCCGACTTCATATCGCTGGTGCCGCAGCCCCACAGCACACCGTTCGCGTCCAGCCGGGAGGGGACATTGTCCGCGATCGGGACGGTGTCGATGTGTCCGGCGAGGACGACGCGCTCGGCCCGCCCGAGGCGGGTGCGGGCGACGACGTTGTTGCCGTAGCGGTCGACCGTGAGGTGCGGCAGGGCGCGCAGCGCCTGCTCGATGGCGTCCGCGAGGGGCTCCTCGGAGCCGCTGACGGACGGAAAGTCGACCAGGGCCGCGGTGAGCGCCGGGCCGTCACAGCTGAGGTCAAGCACGGTGGGGGGCATGGTCACGACGATAGCGCGGGCCCTGTAGCGGCCCCGCGGAGCCGGGGTCCGGTGCTTGGGAGCGAGCCGGTCCGGGGGCAGCGAGGGCGTGCCGTGCCGGGGGCACGCGAGCCCAGCGGGGTCCAGCGGAGCGGTCCTAGTACGGTGGGCGGGTGTCCGAGACCGCCTCCCCCCTCCGGCGTGGCCGCCGCCTCCGTGTCGCGGCGGCGTTCGCCGTGCTCCTGGCGCTGGTCGGCTATGTCGCGGTGCGGTACGTCTCCAGCGGCGCCGCCGCCCGCTGTGTCGTCGGCGCGGCCTCCGGCGACGGCGGCCCGACCTATGAGTTCAGCACCGAGCAGGCCGCGAACGCGGCGACCGTCTCCGCCGTCGGCACCACCCGCGGGATGCCGGAGCGCGCGGTCACGATCGCGCTCGCGACCGCTCTCCAGGAGTCGGCGCTGCGCAACATCAAGCACGGTGACCGGGACTCGCTCGGACTCTTCCAGCAGCGCCCGTCGAAGGGCTGGGGCACTCCCGCGCAGATCCTGGACCCGGTCTATTCGGCGGGGAAGTTCTACGACCGGCTCGCCGAGGTGCCGGGCTATTCACGGCTGCCGCTGACCGTCGCCGCGCAGCGTGTCCAGCGCAGCGGTTTCCCGCAGGCGTACGCGAAGCACGAGCCGAATGCGACGCTGCTCGCCGCCGCGCTCACCGGGCGGGCGGACTCCGCGCTGACCTGTGCCCCCGGCGGGCGGGCCGGGGCGGGCGATCCGGCGAAGGTGCGGTCCGAGTTGGTACGGGCCTTCGGGCCCGGGGTGCTGCCGAAGGCGCTCGGCACTGCGGGCGCGCCGGGGGCGCGGGACGAGGTCTCCGTACCGGTGCCGGCGGCGACCGTGGCGAGCGGCGGTGCGGACGGTCCGTCCGACGGCCGGTCGACGGGCGCGCGGGGCGGCGTCGCCTCACCGCGGGGCTGGGAGCTGGCGCACTGGGCCGTGGCCCGCGCGGACGGGCTGCGGATCGAGGAGGTCTCGTACGCGGGCCGGGTCTGGCGGGCCGACCGGTCGGACGACGGCTGGCGTACGGCGGATTCCGCGCGCGCCGGCCGGACCGGTGACGTACGGCTGCGGCTCGCACAGTGATCCGGGCGTTCCCCCTTCGGAGGATCTCCGACCCGGTCACCCGACTGCCGCACGGAGCCACCGGAAGGCATCCGTCCCCTTGCGCTCACACCCGTACGACAGCAGGGAAGTAACGCTTCAGCAGCCTCGCGCCCACACACGCGGTGACGGTGCGCCCGGCCGACTTCCCCCAGAACCGATAATGCGATGCATTACCAACTCTTTACCTTGGGTCACCGCAACTTCCCCCACCCTCCGAGCGGTTGTCACTGCGTCCGATCGCCGGACCGGTACCGCCCGCAGGACCGGAACCCCGGTGCCGGACGGCAGACAGCAGATCACCGTCCCTCTTGTCCCAAGGAGCGTCATGTCCCTCCCCCTGACCCGTCGGATCGCCCGTGTCGCGCTGCTCGTCGCGGCGGGCGCAGTTCCCGTGGTCGGTGCGGCCGGCTCCGCGAGCGCCGTCGACCTTGAGCAGGCATCCCCGCTCGGCAGTCTGGCCGCCGTCGACACCGAGGGCCTCACCGGCACCGTCGGCAGCGCCACCGAGACCACCTCCCAGCTCGCCGGCAGCACCGGCACCGACACCGTCAAGAAGGCCGTCCCCACCGCGGGCAAGACCGTCGGCAAGGCGGGCAAGACCGCGGCCCCGGTCGCCAAGAAGGCTGCCGGTGACGCCACCGGCAGCGCGACCGGAATCCTCGGCAAGACCACCGGCGATGCCACCAAGACCGTGGGCGGCGGCACCGGCCTGCCGACCGACCAGCTCATCGGCGGCCTGCCCACCAGCGGACTGCCGCTCGGCTAGATCCGGTCGGCCAGGCCCTGTCTAGGCGGTCTTCGGACCCGACCGGATCGCCCGGACAGGTCCGGAACCTCACAGTCCGAGGACCGACTGGATCGCGGTCGTACGACGTGTGGGGCCCGGGAGTTCGCTCCCGGGCCCCACACGCATGTCTCGCCGAACGGCGTCCGGATCAGCCGCCGAGGCGCTTCACGGCCGCTTCGACCCGCTCGTCGGTCGCCGTCAACGCCACCCGGACGAACCGGTCGCCGGCCGTCCCGTAGAAATCGCCGGGCGCCACCAGAATGCCCAGCTCGGCCAGGTGCGCCACGGTCTGCCAGCACGGTTCGTCGCGGGTCGCCCACAGGTAGAGGCTCGCCTCGCTGTGCTCGATCCGGAAGCCGTGTCCCTCCAGCGCGGCCCGCAGCGCCGTCCGCCGGGACGCGTACCGCGCCCGCTGCTCGGTGACGTGCGTGTCGTCGCCGAGCGCGGCGACGGTGGCGGCCTGCACCGGGGCCGGGGCCATCATCCCGCCGTGCTTGCGGATCTGGAGCAGCTCACCCAGCACCGCGTCGTCACCGGCGATGAAGGCGGCACGGTAGCCCGCCAGGTTGGAGCGCTTGGAGAGCGAGTGGACGGCCACGACACCCTCGTACGTACCACCGCAGACGTCCGGGTGGAGCACCGAGACCGGCTCGGCCTCCCAGCCCAGCTCCAGATAGCACTCGTCGCTGAAGACCAGCACGCCGTGCTCGCGCGCCCAGGCGACGGCACGGATCAGTTCGTCCTTGGCGAGCACCCGCCCGGTGGGGTTGGAGGGCGAGTTGAGCCAGAGCAGCTTCAGCCCGGTGGGGTCCAGCTCGGTGGGGTCGTCATAGGCGACGGCGGTCGCGCCGCAGAGCCGCGCCCCGACCTCGTACGTCGGATAGGCGAGCCGGGGGTAGGCGACCGTGTCGCCCGCGCCGAGGCCCAACTGCGTCGGCAGCCACGCCACCAGTTCCTTGGAGCCGACGACCGGCAGCACATTGGTGTGCGCGACGTCGACCGCGCCGAGCCGCCGCTCCACCCAGCCCGTGAGCGCGTTGCGCAGGGCGACCGTCCCCCACACCGTCGGATAGCCCGGCGAGTCCGCGGCGGCCACCAGGGCCTGCTGGATCAGCTCGGGTACGGGGTCCACCGGGGTGCCGACGGACAGGTCGACGATGCCGTCGGCGTGGGCCGCGGCCGTCGCCTTGTACGGCTCCAGCTTGTCCCAGGGGAAGACGGGAAGGCGCGAGGAGACTGCGGACACGGGCTTTCTCTTTCTTCGTCGGGGTTCTACGGGGGGGGCTACGGCCAGAGGTCCACGGCGCTCCGCGAGCCCCATGGGCCTCAGCCGCCCCACGGGGCGCGAACGCCTCGGCCCCGCACGGACGACGACCGTACGGGACCGGGAGATAGGTGGCTCGGCGACCGCCGGGGGCGCCGTGCCGGGAAAGCTGATCAGCCGTTCTGCGGCGGCAGCGAGGCGACGAAGGGGTGGTCCCGCTCGATCAGACCGAGCTTGGAGGCGCCGCCGGGTGAACCCAGCTCGTCGAAGAACTCGACATTCGCCTTGTAGTAGTCCTTCCACTCCTCCGGCGTGTCATCCTCGTAGAAGATCGCCTCAACGGGGCAGACGGGCTCACAGGCCCCACAGTCGACGCATTCGTCCGGGTGGATGTACAAGGATCGAGCGCCCTCGTAGATGCAGTCGACGGGGCACTCCTCGATGCATGCCTTGTCCTTGACGTCGACACAAGGCTGCGCGATGACGTAGGTCACGCTGTCGTTCCTCCTCGGTAGGGCTGGCATTGCGCGGGAGCGCGGCGTCGTCGATGCCCGCATCTAGTATCTCCGTTCCCGGGGACGATCCGAACAGGAGGGGCTCGCAGAGCTGTGGAAATCACTGGTGCCGGACGGCTCGAAGTGCGTATGACACCCAAAGACGTGGGCAAACGGGTATCAATCCGGCGTCTCGCCGATACCCCGGCCCCCGGGGAGATGTTCACCGACACGGTCGGGGTTCTCACATCCTGGGACAATGGTGTGCTGGTGATCACACGCAGGACCGGAGAGACCGTCCGGATCGCGGAATCCACCCTGGTCGCGGGCAAGGTCGTACCCCCTGCGCCGGCCCGCCGCCGCGGCCCCGCGGCGGACTTCGAGGAACTCGCCCGGGTGACCGCGCGCGCCTGGCAACCCGTGGAGAGCGAACGGCTCGGCCAGTGGGAGCTGCGCGCCGCCCGCCCGGAGACGGCCGCCACCGAGCAGCGGACGGGCTTCACCCGGCGCGCGAACTCCGTACTCCCGCTGGGCGACCCCGGACTCCCGCTCGACGCGGCGCTCGACCGGGTGCGCGCCTGGTACGCGGCGCGCCACCTGCCCGCGTACGCCCAGGTGGCGACGGGCGCGACGGGAACCCAGGAAGCGCTCGCCGCCGCACTGGAGTCGCGCGGCTGGCTGCGCGAGGTCTCCGCGGACGTACGGATCGGCGGGCTCGCCCCCATCGCCGACCGGGACCCGGAGGTGGCGCGGGTCGCCCTGGCCCGCACCGTCGACGACGCCTGGCTGCGGCGCTACCAGCGGTCCGGGACGCCCGGCGCGCACATACGGAAGGTGCTGGCGAGCGGCCCCTCGGTCTGGTTCGCCTCGGTGGCGGGGGACACCGGCCCGCCCGCCGCCATCGGCCGGTGCGTGATCGACGGACGGTGGGCCGGGTTCATGGCCGTGGAGGTCGATCCCGCCCAACGGCGCCAGGGTCTCGGCACGGCGGTGATGACGGCCCTCGCCCGACGCGCGCTGGAGGAGGGCGCGTCGGCGGCGTGGCTCCAGGTCGAGGCGGACAATGAGGGAGCGCGGGCGCTCTACGACGACATGGGGTTCCGGACCCATCACCAGTACCACCACTTCCTGGCCCCGTAGCCGGGAAGGACACCGCGCGCGACCGGACCGTGGCACTCCGGATGACCGGAGTACGGAGAGACGGGTACGAGTGGCACATGCACGACGATTCCACTGACCGGCGACTGCGATTCGCGGAGGAGGCGCGCTCCGAGCAGCCCGACCTCTCGCTGCTCTGCCTGCTCATCGGCGCGGTCGCCGACCCCGCACTGGATCAGGCGGGTACGGACGCCGCCCAGATCGAACTGGACCGGCTCGCCGGACTCCTCCCGTACGGCACCAAGAGCCCGCGCGACTGGGCGACGGCACTGGCGGGCCTGCTCGGTGAGCAGGAGGACTTCCGGGGCACCCCCGGGGACTACCAGCGCCTTGAGTCCTCCCTGCTGCACGAGGTACTACGGCGCAAGCGCGGACTGCCGATCCTGCTGTCGGTGGTCTGGATCGAGGTGGCCCGACGGGCGGGCGCGCCGGTGTACGGGGTGGCGCTGCCGGGGCACTTCGTCATTGGCTTCGGCGACCCGGACCGCCCCGGCGAACAGGTGCTCGCGGACCCGTTCGCCGGCGGCCGGCTGCTGACCGGCTCCGAGGCGGAACTCCTGGTGACGGGAGCGACGGGCGCACCGCTCGACCCCTCGATGCTGACGCCGGCACCCGCGCTGGAGGTGGTGGTGCGGATACTGAACAACATCCGCGCCTGGGCGGCGATCCGCCCGGAACAGTCGGCGGTGGCCCTCTGGTCGGTCGACCTCTCCCTGCTGCTGCCCTCGCACCCGGCACGGCTGCGCTACGAACGGGCGCAGCTACTCGTACGGCGGGGCGACTTCCTGGCGGGGGCGGCCGAGCTGGACGCGTACGCCGACGTCCTGGCGACGGTGGAGCCGTCGACGGCGGAGGCGGTCAGGGGCCGGGCGCGGGCGGCCCGGGCGATGCTGAACTGACGCGGGCGGGGGCGAGGGCGGCGGCCGCGCGGGGCGATGCGGGCGTGGACTCGGGGCGGCCGACGCGGGGCAGGGCGTCGCGGGGCGACCAAGCTCCGGGGGAACGCCCCCGCGAAGTCCGACGCCTGGACCCCCTGCTACCGCTGGAGGTGCCCCGGACGAGCCGTACGCGACGCCCCTCCAAGAACGCCACAGACGCCACAGGCCCCCCGGCGGAGTACCTACGAGCCGGCAGCGGCACAGGCAACGCAGGAGGCGTCCGGGCGCGGAGGGCCCGTGCGGGCTGCGCAGGGGGCTCGGCACCGCTCCGGCGAGTGAGCTGAAGGACCTTGCCCGTACCGAAACGAAGGCCGGAGCCACCTGACTGCGAGAGCCGAGGGCCCGTACGGGCGGCAAGAGGGGAACACGCAACGCCCCTCCGGCGACTGAGCCGGAGGGGCGTTGCGTGCTGAGCGTGGGCCCCGGCGCCCCCTTGGCGAGTGAGCCGAAGGGGCGCGCGGGTGCCGAAAGGGAGGGTCCGACGCGACCCCGGGCGGTCCCGAGGTACGAGGGATCGAGCACGATCGACCGTCGGGACACGCTTAAAGCGCCCCGGAGGCGAACCGAGCCCCCAAAAGAGAGGCGTCCTACTGCACGTTGAGGTCGATCTTCACCGTGCGCTCGTCGTTCGTCGTCCCCCGCAGCGCGTCCCGCATCGCCTGGGCGACGTCGCCCGCGCTGAGCTGGTGCTGCTTACCGTCCCCCTTGGTGATCATCACACCGTCGAAGACGCCTTCGAGGAGCTCTTCGATCTCCTTCTTGTTGTAGACCTCCACGAGCCTGCCGTCGATCGCCTTCATCGAAAGGATCCTCGGCAGGGACCGGACGGGTCCGAACTCGATCTCCCGGCCGCCCGCCTGGATCAGGATCCCGTCGGACATCGCCGGCTCGGCGAACTCCTTCATCGCCCGGTCCAGCTCGGCCTGGGTGATGGTGGGCTCGCGGGTGGCGACGGGCAGCTCGATCGCGTTCGGCTTGCCGGTCTCGACCTGGGCGCGATAGGCGTCCTTGACCGCGGTCATCGACTGGTCCACATCGAGCGACTGACCCGATTTGCCCGGCACCGCGACGGCCTTGCCCGGCACGAACTTGATCGTGCCGTCGACCGCCGAACCGGAGGTGCCTGCCAGGTCCGTCAGTGCGACGCTCAGCTTCTCCTCGTCGACGACGATCACCGGTTCGGCGACCCGCTCGCCGCCGAAGAGGGAACCGATCACCGAGACGGGGTTGTAGTCGCTGCCCGCCGCGCCGCGCACGGTGGCCTGGCTGTCCAGCGAGAGACCCGCCTTGTCCGGCGCGAGCTGTTCTTCCTTGTCGCCGACGGCGAGCCGCAGCGGCGCGGCCGCCCGCTTACCGAAGGCGTCCTGGAGCTTGATGACCGCTTGTTCCTTGGTGCCGCCGCCGATGTCGACGCCGAGGACGGTGGTGCTCTTGGGGACCTCGGAGTGGTTCATCAACAGCCCGGCGCCGTACGCCACGCCGACGAGACCGACCACGCCGACGCCCAGCAGGACCAGCTTGGAGCGGCCCTTCTTCTTGGCGGGCGGCGGAGCGGGACGTCCGGCCGGGGCAGGGGCGGGGGCGGGGGCGGCGCTCTCGCCCGGAGCGGAGATCACGGGCCCGCCGCTGCCGGGGCCACCCGGGAAGTCGGCACCGGCGCGCGGGCCACCGGGTCCGCCCTGGGGCGGGAAGGGGGACCGCTGCTCGGGCGGGACCACGGGGATGCCGCTGGTGAGCGTCTCGCCCGAGACATGCCCTCCGGCGCCGGGCGCGGCGGCCGGGTCGGGAATGGGCCGCTGCGGAGTCAGTATGGCGGTGTCGTCGGAGAGCCGGGGCGCTCCGCCGCCGGGCCGTCCCTGACCGGGCGTCGCCGCCTGCCCGGGGGCCTGCGGATGGCCAGGAGCCTGTGCCTGACCAGGGCCCTGCGGATGCGCGGGGGCCTGCGGATGGCCCTTGGCCGGCACCTGGCCCTGACTGCCCTGGCCCTGGCCACGCTGGTCCTGACCGGCGTGGCGCTGGCCCTGGCCGGGGGTCTGCCCCTGCCCGGCAGCCCGGGCGTGGCCGGGCGCGCCGGGCGCGGCCGGGCCACCACCCGGAGTACCCGGAGCACCAGGAAGGCCCTGGCCGGTACCGAGGTCGTCCCGCACCGGGGCACCCGGCTGCTGACGGATCGGCATGGTGCCCTGGGCGGGCCCCGCCGTCCGGCCACCGGGTCCACCCGGTCCGTTCTGACCACCCTGGCCGCCCGGCGGGCGGGCCCCCGGCACGGGCGGGCCGCCGTGGGTTCCCGGGGGGAACCCGGTCGCCCCGGCAGGCGCCGACTGGCCGGCCTGGGCCGGATCGTTCGAGGGGGTCCCGGCGGCGGGGGCGTCGGCCGCGCCGACGCCCGGGACGGCGATCCCGGCGCCGTTCGTGCCCGACTTGCGCGGAGCGAACCAGTCGCTCGACGGCGGCTTGTCGCCCGGCTGTCCGAGCCGCGCGGGCTGTCCGGTGCGCGGGTCGATCACGGGCGCGTGGGTGGGCGCGGGCGCGGCGGCCCGTGCGGCCCCCGGCCGGTCGGGCCCGCCGAGGCCGTCGATGATGGGCATCGCGGCCGTACGCTCCGGATCCGTCTCCGGCGTGGCACCGGCACCGGCCGGGTCCGCGGCGGGCGCCGGGTCCACTTCGTTCATGGGTTTACGCATCACGACGGGCGGGATCGGCCGCGATCCCGGAATGTTGATCCGGATACGCGTCGTCAGCGTCGTCTCCGTCTTGGGCTCGGGTCTGGCCGGCTTCGGCTCACGCCCGGCACCGGCCGCCGCCCCGTCGGGAGCGTCCTGCGTCGGATGCAGCGACGGATTCTGGCGCGATCCGTACGGCGGGGTCCCCGAGGGGTACGCGGCTCCACCGCGCCCCTGGGGCCCGGAGGACGAACTGTCAGTTTCACGACTCAAAGCAGGTTCTCCCGGTTGGCTTCGCCGCCCGTTTCTTACTGGATAGCTACTGCTGTGGGCGGCTCGGCGGCGCGCACCACCATACTGGCCGCCACCGTCACTCACCCCGTGACTGCGGAAAGCGTCATTCCGTTGACCGTACGGGCATGGTCAGTTCGAGGGTCTCGCACCCTCCGTGGCGACCCACATTAGAGGTCCGCCGCCGCTGCCGCTCGCCAGGGTGCGACAGAATCCCTACCCATCAAGTCGGTCGGAGCGTCCGCCCGGTTGCTCGGGCCGCACCAAGGTGGCGGACATCACAGCGACGGCCATCCCTCCGAGCATGAAGACGAGCGGACCGATCCCGGCCGCGAAGGTGCCATCGCCCTCGGGTCGGCCCAGGCTCAGCACCACGATCGCGACCAGCCAACCGGCCGCGGCGAACCAGGCTCCGGCCTGCGTCCCGGTCGCCCTGGCGGCGCCGTAGAAGAGTCCGGCCGAGCCGGCGAGGGCGAGCAGCAACCCTCCGGGGGGCCAGGCGGCTTGGACCAGTGAGCCCGCGGTGCCGACGATCGCGCCGAAGAGCGCCAGTCCGGTGTACGCGGCGATCCTGCCGGGCTTCGCGAGCTTCGGCCGGCTGGTCAGCCAGGCCCCCGGGGCGTTCGATGCGCTCACGCGGTGGCTCCCTCAGTGCTGTCGGTGCTGTTGGTGCTGTTGGTGCCTGTGTTCCCGGCGATCCCGGTGGTATCAGTGGTGTCAGCGGCCCCGACCGCATCGGCGGCCGCTGCGATTCCGGCGAGCCCGGCGATTCCGGCGAAGAGGTCGCGCTCGCGCTCCCCGGCCGGTGCGCCCGATTCGCCCGCCACCAGTTGGTAGTACTCGGTGGCGATGATCGGCTGACCGAGATGGTTGGAGAGGGCGAAGAAGGAGCCCTTGACGGCGATTTGGGTGGCGTGGGCGCGCAGCGCGGCCGTCTTCCGCTCCGCGTACGCCGTGCCGTCGATCTCGGTGGTGATCAGTGAGTCGTCCACCACACCCGGCAGGTCGTCGATCGCGGCGACACCCGGGAAGTCGGCGGACGCCTCGGCCCGGAGCCGGGCGAAGCCCCGTTCCGCGACCGAACGCGGCACCCGGTTCCAGTAGATCTTGGCGATGCGGTGCGGCGCGCCGAGGTCGGGGCGGAAATCGGGCTCCACGGCCAGCTCGGCGGCGCGGGTGGCGACCCGGTGGGCCTGGATGTGGTCGGGGTGCCCGTATCCGCCGTCGGGGTCGTAGGTCACCAGCACCTGGGGCCGGGTGGACCGGATGATCTCCACGAGGTATCCGGCGGCGTCGTCGAGGGGAGTCCCCCAGAAGGCGTTCGGGCGCTGGTTCTGTTCGACGCCCATCATCCCGGAGTCACGAAAGCGACCGACGCCACCGAGGAATCGATGGTCGGTGACGCCCAGCTCCTTCATCGCAGCGGCCAGTTCGCCGACGCGGTAGGGGCCGAGACGGTCCTCGCGGTCCGGTGCGAGATGGGCGAGGTCCGCTGGAATGACCTCGCCCTCTTCGCCGAGAGTGCAGGTCACCAGGGTGACCTGAGCGCCGACGGCGGCATACCGGGCCATCGTCGCGCCATTGTTGATCGACTCGTCGTCCGGGTGCGCGTGCACCAGGAGCAGACGACGGTCGGGGAGATCCTTCATGCGGACAGCCTACGAGCCGAGGCCGCACCGCCGCGCTACAACATGAGGTCGCCCATCCCGGTCACCATCATCACTGATGCCTATGATGTAACCGAAAGCCCTCCATGTCCCTTATGCGCTTGATGTCTTCCGCGTCCCCGATCGGTGGATGCGGAACCCATCGGGCGCCGTCAGAACTTGAAGTCGCTGATCATCCCGGCCACGTTCGAGGTCAGGTCGGTGATCGTGGGAGCGATGGACGAGCTTGCGAGATAGAAACCGAGCAACACGCAGACCGCCGCATGTCCACCCTTGAGCCCGGACTTCCGGATCAGCAGGAAGACGACGATCGCCAGCAGCAGCACCGCCGAAATGGAGAGTGCCACGGCGGTTCACCTCCACAGATATTCGGTCGGGACAGGCAGGTCGCATGTGCCAGGTGGTTCCTACCCACCTTGCGCTACGGATCATAACTATCCGTACGAACGCATTGATCGGTGCACAGCAGCACACGGGGGCGCACGACCGCCAGGTTCGGCCGTATCACCACGGGGCCGCAGCTCTCCTTCCCACGTCAGTACGCCCGGACACAGCGCTTCGGCCTGGGCGCACCCCGCTTTCTCATCGTCCCGCCCGGCGGCCCCCGGTTGGTCCTCATCCGGTCATACTCGGCGGCCGATCCATGAGGGTGCCCGCGGATGTCGGGACTTGACGCGGTGGCCACGCGCCCCCGGGAGCCGGGAGCAATCGATCCGGCCGTTCCGCTCGGCGGGAAGGACGAACGCCCGTCCCCCACCACCCCGAACGGTGCACGTGCGGAGGTGAGCGGGCGCCGTTCCCCGTACCCCCGTCGGTGCCGGACGCTCGTGCCTCCGTGGGGCCACCCGGTCGGGCACGGAGGCCACGCCACCCCTCGCACAGGGGCGTGACCAGCGGACACGGCGCCGTATCGCGGTGGCCCTGGAGACGGAGGCGCAGCGGACGGCCCCGGTGGACGAGGTCTCAGTTTGGCTGGAACTTTTCCCTGGCATATTGACCCGGCACTCGACGGGCGGACGGCGCCTATCGCGGACGGCGGCGGCGCCCGCGCGGGACATCGGCGTGGACGCTCGGCCGCGAGGGCACTGGTCGGGGCGGCTGCCCACCTCCCCGCGCGACTCCGCATCGATGCGTACGGCATCCCGCTCCCGGCGATGTCCGACGGGAGACGGTGGAGCCCCGAAATTCGGCTCGATCCAGGTGTATCGGTTCAACGGGTTGGGTAGGGGGTGGCGTTCGGTGGGGAAGCGGGTTCGAGCGGACCGGGGGTGCGCATCGGCGGGGCGACGGAGCGGTCGATCCCGCCGCCTGAGCACGGCGGGCACTACCAGCCGGGCGGGCGGGACGAAGGGGGCGGCGGGCCCAGCGCCCGTGGCCGGGGCGCCGGCCTGGTCATCGGCTCCCGGCTCGTACCGCCCCCCAGCAACAGGAGCACCAGGGCGCCCGCCACCAACTCCAGCCCCCATGACGCCACCAGGAGCCGGTCCCCCGCACCCAACTCACCCCATCGCCAGACGAGTTCATTGCGGACCGAGAGGTCCATCCCGCGTATCCCGGCACCCAGCACGAACAGCCCCGCCACCAGCCCGAGCGGTCGCACCGCGCCCAGCGCCGAGACCGCGGCGAGCAGGGCGATCATCACGGCCAGCCACCCCGGGGGGACGCCGAGCAGGGGCAGGGTGACCGACTCGCCCCCGGTGAAACGCTCGGTGAACGTGTCGGGGGCGAGCATCGCCGTATGGATCTCCCAGCCGGTCAGCACCCCCGCCGACGCGCCCAGCGCGATCGAGGCGAGGAGCGGGACCCGTGCGTCCGGCCGGCCGGAGAGCGTTCGCCGGCCGCCCGCCACCGCGGTGATCAGCAGACCGACCCCGAGACCCAGCGAGGCGAAGGTCGCGTACAACGCGCTCGTCCGCAGGTCGTCCGTGGTCCTCGGGCCCATCCAGGAGGAGCTGAGCACCCACAGCCCCGGGACCCGTAACGCGAGGGTGATCACCCCGGCGGCCGCCAGCGCCCCCGCGGTGAGCGTCGGCCGGAGCGCGGCGGCGAAGGCGGTCCCGTACACGGCGAGGAGGAGGGGGTCAGCGAGGGTGGTCGTCAGTGATGGCGCGCCGGTGTCACTGGTCCAGAAGCGCCAGAGTTCGAGCGGATCGTCCAGCGCGGCGAGATCGTGGACGATCCATCCGGCCACGATCGCCGCGAGCGCGGCGCACTGCGCCGCTCCCGTGATCCTGGCACCCGCCGTCAGACTCACGCTCGTAAGAGTCACGCTGTGATCCTGCAACGGTACGGACGGGTGAACAAGGGCCTCGACACACCCCCTCGCGACGGCCGGTGGACAGGGGCGCCGGTGGGTGCGGGCGGTCCCCCCGGCAGTCGAAAGTCAGCTCGATCAAGGGTCTGGCGGGCGAACGGTCGGGGAGCATCCGGCACGCCCCCCGACCGGCCCACGGCACCCGCACGGGCCGTGCGTTCCGCAGCCTGGCGCGCCCGTGTATCGGAATCGCGACGGCCGTATTGCCCCCGCGTGAACCCGGGCCGCGTGAACTCGGGGCGGGCCGGCCAGGGGCCGCGTACAACCGATGCCGCGTACAACCGGAGTCACGTACAACCGGGCCGCGTACAACCGGAGTCACGTACATCCGGAGCCCGCGTACAACAGAGCCGCGTACAACCGGGACCAGGCGCCCCCTGCGGTCACTCCAGCGGCGGGACCACCTGCTTCTCCTCCGCGAAGTGGCAGGCGGACGGATGCTTCGCCGGTCCCTGCCAGATCCGGAATTCGGCCGGCACCTCCAGCAGCGGTACCTCCAGTTCGCACCGTTCCCGCGCCTTCCAGCAGCGGGTGCGGAACCGACAGCCGGAGGGGATGTGCGCCGGTGAGGGGACGTCGCCGCCGAGGATGATCCGCTCGCGGTGCTCGCGCGCCTCCGGGTCCGGCACCGGCACCGCCGAGAGCAGGGCCTGTGTGTAGGGATGCGTGGGGTGGTCGTAGATCTCGTCGTCCCGGCCCAGCTCCAGCACCCGCCCCAGATACATCACCCCGACCCGGTCGGAGATGTGCCGGACGATCGAGAGGTCGTGGGCGATAAAGACATAGCTGAGCCCGAACTCGCTCTGTAGTCCGGCCATCAGATTGATGACCTGGGCCTGGACCGAGACGTCGAGCGCCGACACCGGCTCGTCCGCGACGATGATCTCCGGCTGGAGCGCGAGCCCGCGCGCGATGCCGATGCGTTGGCGCTGGCCGCCGCTGAACTGGTGCGGATAGCGGTTGATGTACTCGGGGTTGAGCCCGACCACATCGAGCAGCTCCTGCACCCTGCGGCGCCGGTCGCCCTTGGGCGCCACCTCCGGGTGGATGTCGTACGGCTCACCGATGATGTCGCCGACCGTCATCCGCGGGTTGAGCGAGGTGTACGGGTCCTGGAACACCATCTGGATGTTCCGGCGGACGGTTTTGAGGGCGCGGCCCGACAGCCGGGTGATGTCCTCGCCCTTGTAGCGGATCGTCCCGGCCGTCGGCCGCTCCAGATGGACCAGCATCTTGGCGAGGGTGGATTTCCCGCACCCCGACTCGCCCACGATGCCGAGCGTCTCGCCGGTCAGCAGATCGAGGTCGACGCCGTCCACCGCCCGGACCGCCCCGATCTGCTTCTTGAAGAGGACACCGCGGGTGAGGGGATAGTGCTTGTGCAGACCGCGGACTTCGAGGATCGCCTCCGTCATCGGACGTCTCCCCGCCCGGCGCCGGGGGTCTCCGGCGGTTCCTGTTCACCGGGCTGCCGCGCACCGGACTCCTGTGCACGGCTGCCTCCGCCCGGATCGCCCGGGTCGCCCGGGTCGCCCGGGTCGCCCGGGTCGGGCGCGTCACCCGGGTCGCGCGGAGGGGCCGCCTCCGGGCCCTGGCTCCGGGGTGCCTGGTCCAGGGTCTGCTGCCAGAAGTGGCAGGCGCTCCCCCGCTCCGGCGACACCTCGTACAACGGCGGCTCGTCCGTCCGGCAGATGTCGCGCGCGATCGGACAGCGCGGGTGGAAGGCGCAGCCCGGGGGGATGTGCATCAGATTGGGCGGCAGGCCCTTGATCGCGTACAGCTCCCCGCCCTTCTGGTCGAGGCGCGGGATCGACTCCAGCAGGCCCCGGGTGTACGGATGGGCGGGGGCCTTGTAGATGTCGTGGACGGGCGCGGTCTCCACGATCCGTCCGGCGTACATGACCGCGATCCGGTCGGCGACATCGGCGACCACGCCGAGGTCGTGGGTGATCAGGATCAGCCCCATGTTCAGCTCGCGCTGGAGGGTGGCGAGCAGCTCCATCACCTGGGCCTGCACGGTGACGTCGAGTGCGGTGGTGGGTTCGTCGGCGATGATCAGGGCGGGTTCCAGGGCCAGCGCCATGGCGATCATGATGCGTTGGCGCATTCCTCCGGAGAACTGGTGCGGATACTGCCGTACCCGCTCCCGTGCGCCGGGGATGCCGACCCGTTCCATCAGTTCGACGGCCTTGGCGCGGGCGTCCTTGCGGGACATGCCCCGGTGGACGGTGAACATCTCGGCGAGCTGGTCGCCGACGCTGAGCACGGGGTTGAGGGAGGACAGCGCGTCCTGGAAGACCATGGCCATCTCGGCGCCGCGGACCTTCCGCCGCTCGGCCTCGCTGAAGGTGAGCAGGTCCTTCCCCCGGAAGAGGATCTCGCCCCCGGTGATATGTCCGGGGGGTGTGTCGAGGATCCCCATGATCGCCTGGGCGGTGACGGACTTCCCGGAGCCGGATTCGCCGAGCACGGCGAGCGTCTCGCCCTCGCCGACCGTGTAGTCGACACCGTTGACGGCCCTGGCGACACCGTCCCTGGTGCGGAACTCGACCTGGAGGTCGCGGACTTCGAGCAGCATCGCGGGCTCCTCAGCGCAGCTTGGGGTCGAGGGCGTCGCGCACCGCGTCGCCGAGCATGATGAACGCCAGCACCGTGATCGCCAGCGCGCCGGCCGGCCAGAGCAGCATGTGCGGGGCGTTGCGGATGTAGGGCGAGGCGGAGGAGATGTCGATGCCCCAGGAGACGGTGGGCGGTTTCAGTCCGACGCCGAGGTAGGAGAGCGTCGCCTCCAGCGAGATGTAGGTGCCGAGGGCGATGGTGGCGACGACGATGACGGGCGCGACGGCGTTCGGCGCGATGTGCCGGAGCATCATCCGGGAGTTGGAGGCGCCGAGCGCGCGGGCGGCCTGGACGTAGTCGTTCTGCTTGACGGTGATGACCGAGCCGCGTGCGATCCGGGAGATCTGCGGCCAGCCGAGCAGCACCATGAAGCCGATGACGGGCCAGACGGTGGTGGAGTGGACGACGGAGAGGAGGACCAGACCGCCGAGGATGACGGGGATACCGAAGAAGACGTCGGTGAGCCGGGAGAGGAGCGCGTCCCAGGTCCCGCCGTAGAACCCGGCGAGTCCACCGAGGGTGGAACCGAGGAGGGCGACGCCGAGGGAGGCGCAGACGCCGACGGTGACCGAGGTCCTGGCCCCGTAGACGGTACGGGTGTAGACGTCGCAGCCCTGGCCGTTGAAGCCGAACGGGTGGCCGGGCTGGGAGCCCTCCTGGGCCTTGGCCAGATCGCACTGGAGCGGGTTGCCGGAGGCGATCAGCGACGGCCAGACCGAGATCACCAGCAGGAAGAGGATGATCAGGCCGGCCACGACGAAGACCGGATTGCGGCGCAGATCGCGCCAGGCGTCGGACCAGAGGCTGCGGGGCTTGCCGGCCGGGCCGGTGCCCAGCGGTCCGCCGGGGGTCTTCTCCAGGGTCGCGCCCTCGCTCATGGCGAGATCGACTCCCGCGCCCGCCCCGGTGGACGCGATGGCTCCCCCGTCGTCGTACTTCGGCTCAGGCATAGCGGATCCTCGGGTCGAGTACGGCGTACAACAGGTCGACCAGCAGATTGGCCACCAGGAACACCAGCACCAGCACGGTCACGAAACCGACGACGGTCTGGGTGTTCTGGCGGAGGATGCCTTGGTAGAGCTGGTAGCCGACGCCATGGATGTTGAAGATGCGCTCGGTGACGATCGCGCCGCCCATCAGCGCCCCGATATCGGTGCCGATGAAGGTGACCACCGGGATGAGGGAATTGCGCAGCAGATGACGGGTGATCACCCGGTGTCGTGGCAGTCCTTTGGCCTTGGCGGTGCGGACGTAGTCGGAGCGGGCGTTCTCGGCGATGGAGGTACGGGTCAGCCGGGTGACGTACGCGAGGGAGACGGAGGCCAGGACGAGGCCGGGGATCAGCAGTTCGTTGACCGGCGCCGCGGGTGAGACGGCGGGTTTGATGATGCCCCATTCGACGCCGAGCAGCAGTTGCAGAATGAGGCCGGTGACGAAGGTCGGTACGGAGATGACGACCAGGGTCAGGAGCAGCACGGTGGTGTCGATGGGCCGGCCGCGCCGCAATCCGGTGAGCACGCCGAGGGTGATGCCGATGACGATTTCGAAGGTGATGGCGACCAGGGTGAGCCGGATGGTGACCGGAAAGGCGGTGGCCATCAGTTCGGTGACCTGCTGGCCGTTGAAGGCGGTGCCGAAGTCTCCGGTGAAGACATGGCCCATATAGGTCAGGTACTGCTGCCACAGGGGTTTGTCGAGGCCGAATTCCTCGCGCAGCCGGGCGGCGGTCGCGGGGTCGCACTGACGCTGTCCGCACAGGCCCTGGATGGGGTCGCCCATCACATTGACCATGAGGAAGATCAGCAGGGTGGCGCCGAAGAAGACGGGGATCATCTGCAGCAGACGCCGGATCACATAACGTCCCATGAACCGCTCCGGGGGTTGGGGCCGGCCTGACGGTCTCGCTGTGTCGGACCTCCCTTATCGGATCTCGCTGTATCGGATCTCGCTGGGCCGGATCTCGCTGGGCCGGTGTCGTCAGCCGACCGTGATCTCGTTGTAGACCGGGACGCTGAACGGGTTCAGCGCGACGTTCGAGATCCGTGGCGCATATCCGGCGCTGCCGTTCTGGTACCAGAGCGGAATGGCCCCCATCTGGTCCCGTAGGACCTCTTCGGCCCGTTGGAAGGTCTCGATGGCCTTGGGGGTGTCGGTCTCGGCGTTGGCTTCGTTGACGAGCTTGTCGAATTCCGGGTTGCTCCATTTGCCGTCGTTGGACGAGGCGTTGGTGTAATACAGCGGCTGGAGGAAGTTCTGGATCAGCGGATAGTCCATCTGCCAGCCGGCCCGGAAGGGGCCCGGCATCTTGGACTGGGTGATCTGGTTGCGGAAGTCGGCGAAGGTTCCGATGGGATTGCCGACACAGGCCCGGTCGTTGCCGAGGGCGTTGTTGATGCTGTTGCAGACGGCGTCGACCCATTCCTTGTGGGAGCCGGTGTCCGCGTTGTACGAGAGTTTCATCTGGCCCCCGGGGAGGCCGCCGCCCTCGGCGATCAGCTTCTTCGCCTCGGTGGGGTTGTAGTCACAGGCGTCGCCGCAGAGGGTGTCCTTGAATCCGCCGTCCACGCCGAGTACGGGTGAGGTCCAGTCCTTCGCGGGTGTCCGTGTCTTCCGGAAGATCGTGTCGGTGATCTGCTCGCGGTTGATCGCCCGGGAGAGGCCGGTGCGGAGCTTGTTCCCGTTCGGGGTGTTCCATGCCTTGTCGTAGAACGGGAAGGCGAGGGTCTGGATGATGCCGGCCGGGGTGTTGATGTAGCGGTCGCCGAGGTCCGTCGCCACGTTCTTGAGCTGGGAGGCGGGGATGTCGTCCACGAGGTCGAGGTTCCCGGCGGTCAGATCGGTGTAGGCGGTGTTGTTGTCGGTGTAGACCCGGAGATCGACCCCGCCGTTCACGGCCTTGTCGTCGCCGGGGTAGCCGTCCCAGGTGCGGAGGGACATCTGGGAGCCCTTGGCGTACGAGTCCACGGTGTACGGGCCGTTGCCGACGGGCTTGGAGAGCCAGCCGTCGTGGTCGTCGTAGAAGGACCGGGGCAGCGGCGCGAAGGCGGCGTAGCCGAGGGTGTCGGGCCAGGTGGAGAACTTCTGGGAGAGCTTGACGGTGAAGGTCCGCTCGCCGGTGACCTTGAGTCCCGACATGGTCTGGGCGGACGGCTCGCCGGTGTCCGGGTGGACCTGGGGGTAGCCCTCGATGTAGCCGAAGAAGTAGGCGTTGCGCTGGTTGTTCTTGAGTTGGGCGCCGTAGTTCCAGGCGTCCACGAAGGACTGGGCGGTGACCTTCTCGCCGTTGCTGAAGGTCCAGCCGTCCTTGACGGTGATCGCGAAGTTGGTGGAGTCGGTGGTGTCGATCTTCTCGGCGAGCATGTCCTTGGCCTCGCCGGTCTTGGGGTCGTACCGCTTGAGTCCCCGGAAGAGCATGTCGAGGACCTTGCCACCCTGGACCTCATTGGTGTTCGCGGGCTCCAGTGGGTTCGCCGGGTCGCCCCAGGAGGCGCTCACGATCCCGCTGGCACCACTGCCCCCGCTGGCACCACCGCCTCCGCAGGCCGTCGCCGTGAGGGCGACGGCCACCGCACCTGCGATCCACGGGGCGTGCGTGGCTCCACGCATGAAGTGCCTCCTCGATCCTGGGTCTCCCTTAGGATCGAATATCACCTCAAAAGCGACCAAACCGCATACCGGCTTCGACTGTCCGGGCGAGGTTTCTAGGCCGTCGGGAGGAATCCGACGGCCAGCACGTCAGGAGGCGGCGCCGACCGGCAGGGTGACCTCCCAGGTGTCCGCGGCGAAGTGGCGGGTCATGCCGTGGGCCTCGTACAGCCGCAGCGCGCCGGTCTCGTTGCTGGTGTCGACACCCAGGCCGATGGAGTCGCGGCCGAGACCCGCGTAGACACCGAAGGCGTGCCGCAGCAGATGCCCCGCTAGGCCCCGGCCACGCACCTCCTTGCGGACGCCGAGATTGCCGACCCAGCCGTGGGCCGCCCGGTCGTTCCGGGTCACCAGGACGGCCACATCGCCGGCGCCGGCGAGCGAGCCGATCCACACCAGCGACCAGTCGAAGTCCGGGCCCAGATCGTCGAGCCACTGCCGGTAGGTGCGGGTCTGGTGGTCGAAGTGGTCGGCGAAGGTCTCCTCGACCAGCGCATGGGCGAGCCGGCGGTCCTTCTCGTCGGCGCAGTCGCGCAGGGTGAGGCCGACGGGCGGCACGGGGACGGTGTCGGCGTCCGCCGCGAGCGGCCGGGTCATGACGTTGTAGCGGCGGACGGTGGACCAGCCGCGCCCGGTGAGCAGTGAGACGTCCAGCGTGGGGCGGACGTTCAGATGCATATGGACGACGGCCCGGTCCGCGCCGTTGCCCGCCGCGCGCCGTACCGCCTGCGCCTCCATGAGGTCGAGCAGCCGTGCCCCGGCGTCCTGGTGCTCGGGCAGGATGTACTGGTCCATATCGATGCGCTCGGCACCGGAGTCGTCCCACATCAGCCCGTAACCGACCAGTGTGCCGTCCCGGAAGGCGAGCCAGGAGTTGTCCGGGAGGGCGGCCTCGGGGTGGGTCAGATCGGCCTCGACGGAGCGCGAATCGGTCTCTTCCTGGCCTATCTCGATCAGGTCCACGGCATTGAGCAGTCGGCAGATCTCTGCCGCGTCCCCGGGGACGGCGGGCCGCACGATGAGGTCATCCATCGGATCACTGTCGGGGGTCGGAGGGTGCGCACGCAACGCGTTTTCCGTACGGGGGTACGGGGCGCGTACCGGCCCGGGCGGCACCGCACCCGGCGGCGCCGGGCCACCGCGTACCGGGTGACGGGCCCGGGCGCGCGAGGCCGGCCGCCGCGCACGCGACAGGGCCCCGGGTCGCCGTCCTGGCGTCCCGGGGCCCTGTCGTACCGCTCGGTCCTCTTGTTCGTGGGCTTGTTCGTCGGCGGCGGACTACTTGCCTTCGCCGGCGACCTTCTTGCCCTCCAGCGCGGCGAGCGCCGGGTCCATCACGACGTCCTCGGTGCGCTCCGTCGTGGGGTCCTCCGGGAAGTGGCAGGCCGTCAGGTGGCCCTCACGGTTCCCGGAGATCTGCACCAGCGGCGGAGTCTCACTCGCACACTTGTCCTGCGCCTTCCAGCAACGGGTGCGGAAGGGACAGCCGGACGGCGGCATGATCGGCGAGGGGACATCGCCTTCCAGGCGGATGCGGTCCTTCTTCGCGGCGTCCACGTCGGCCTCGGGCACCGCCGACAGCAGCGCGTGCGTGTACGGGTGCCGGGGCCGGTTGTAGAGGGAGTCGCGGTCGGCGACCTCCATCACCTTGCCCAGGTACATCACGGCCACGCGCTCGGAGAAGTGCCGCACGATCGCCAGGTCGTGGGCGATGAAGAGGAAGGCGATCCCCAGCTCGTCCTGGACCTTCTGCAGGAGGTTGACGACCTGCGCCTGGATGGACACGTCCAGGGCGGAGACCGGCTCGTCCGCGACGATCAGCTTCGGCTCCAGCGCGAGTGCGCGGGCCACGCCGATGCGCTGGCGCTGGCCGCCGGAGAACTCGTGCGGGAAGCGGTTGTAGTGCTCCGGGTTGAGGCCCACGGTCTCCAGGAGCTCGCGCACCCGGTTCTCCCGTCCACCGGACGGGTTGATGCCGTTGACCTCCATCGGGCTCTTGATGATGGTGCCGACGGTTTGCCGGGGGTTCAGCGACGAGAACGGGTCCTGGAAGATCATCTGGATCTCGGACCTGATCGGCGCCAGCTGCTTGCGCCCGGCGTGCGTGATGTCCTCACCCTGGTAGGTGATCTTGCCACCGGTCGGCTCCAGGAGCCGGGTGATCAGACGGCCGGTGGTGGACTTGCCACAGCCGGACTCGCCGACGAGGCCGAGGCTCTCACCGGCGTGCACCGTGAGGTCGACACCATCGACCGCCTTGACGGCGCCGACCTGCCGCTTGATGGGGAAGCCACCGTAGATGGGGAAGTGCTTCTGCAGTCCCTCGACGGTGAGCAGTGGCTCGCCGGCTCCGGATCCGCTCGTGGTTTTCTGCTGCTTCGGCAGAGTGACGTTCTCGCTCATGTCTCTGCGTCTCCTCAGCCCAGCCGGGGCTTGATCTGATCAATGAAGATGGTCTGCTTCTGCTCCGCGGTGAGGTGGCAGGCGGCCGCCCGTCCCGAGGGGAGCGTGGGCCGGTCGCCCGAGCACCGTCCGTCGCTGACCTGGTCCTTGAAGGCACAGCGCGGGTGGAAGGCGCAGCCGGAGGGCGGGTTCAGCAGACTCGGCGGGGAGCCGGGGATCGGCGTGAGCGCCTCGTTGATGTCGCCGCCGAGACGGGGCATCGAGCTGAGCAGGCCCCAGGTGTAGGGGTGCTTGGGCGTGTGGAGCACCTCGCGGACGCTGCCGCGCTCCACCGCCCGGCCGGCGTACATCACCAGCAGGTCGTCGGCCATGTTGGCGATGACGCCCAGGTCGTGGGTGATGAAGACGATCGCCGATCCGAACTCCTGCTGGAGGTCCTTGAGCAGATCGAGGATCTGGGCCTGCACGGTCACGTCGAGAGCCGTGGTGGGCTCGTCGGCGATCAGAAGATCGGGGTCGCAGATCAGTGCCATGGCGATCATCGCGCGCTGGCGCATACCGCCGGAGAACTGGTGCGGGTAGTCGTTGAAGCGCGTCGCGGGCTGCGGGATGCCGACCTTGTCCAGCATCTCGATGGCCCGCGCCTTCGCCTCCTTCTTGGAGGCGCCGGTGTGCTTCCGGTACGGCTCGGCGATCTGGCGGCCCACGGTGTAGTACGGCGAGAGCGCCGTCAGCGGGTCCTGGAAGATCATCGCGGCCTTGTTGCCACGGATCTTCTCCAGGTCCTTCTCCGATGAGCCGACGAGCTCCTTGCCATCCAGGTAGATCTCGCCGTCGACCGCCGCGGTCTTGGAGTTGTGGAGACCGAGAATGGTCAGGTTGGTGACGGACTTGCCGGAGCCCGACTCGCCCACGATGCCCAGCGTCTTGCCGCGCTCCACGTCGAAGGAGAGGCCGTCGACCGCGTTGACGATGCCGTCCTCGGTGGAGAAGCGCACGCGCAGGTCGCGGACCGAGAGGAAGGCCCCCGGCCCGGTCGGGGCCGGTGTGTCTTCGGTCTTGGTCAGAGTGGTCACGGTCGTTCTCCTAGGCGAGGCGCACGCGCGGGTCGATGTAGGCGTAGGCGAGGTCCACGACGATGTTCAGGAGCAGGATGAAGAAGGCTCCGAACAGCATCACGCCCATGGTCAGCGGAAGGTCCTTGGTCAGCGAGGACTCCACCGCGAGACGGCCGATGCCCGCGAGGTCGAAGGTGAACTCGGTGACGACCGCACCCGCGAGCAGACCACTGAGGTCCATACCGAGGATGGTCACAATCGGAGTCAGCGAGCCGCGCCAGGCGTAGCGGAAGAATACGTAGCTCTGCTTCATGCCCTTGGCGCGCGCGGTGCGGACATGCTCTTCCTGGAGCTGTTCGATCATGGTGGAACGGGCCATACGGGTGTACTGGGCGGTGAAGATGGTCGCCATCACGGCCCAGGGGATCAGCAGTCCGACTACCCAGCCGGTCGGGTCCTCCAGGAACGGAACGTACTTGGGGTTCTCCAACCAGCCAGTGCTGTAGACGAAGAGACCAAGAACGATCGGACCCAGGAAGTAGATCTGGAACGAGCTGAGCACCATCGAGGCGCCGCTGACCACCTTGTCGACAACGGTACCGCGCTTCCAGGCGGCGAGCAGACCAGAGCCGAGGCCCAGCACCAGGAAGATCACCAGGCCACCGACGGTCAGCGACAGCGTCAGCGGGAAGCGGTCCATGATCGAGTCCCAGACGAAGTCGCCCGAGTCGAAGGACACTCCGAGGCACGGCGCCGAGCAGTAGCCCTGGGCGAAGTCACGGCCGGTCACGATGCCGGACATGAACTCCCAGAACTGGGCGGTGATGGGCTTGTCGAGCCCCATGCTCTCGCGGATGACCGCGATGTTCTCCGGCGTGCAGGTCCTGCCGCAGGAGAGTTCGGCGAAGTCCTGAGGAATCGTATAGAACAGGAAGAACGTGAACGCGCCGATCATGAACATGATGACGACGGCGCCCGTCAACCTGCGGAGGAGGAACTGAAGCATCGGGTGAGGCTGCTCTCTTCGGAAGCGGCGGGGGTCGTGAAATGGGGGCCCGTGGGGGTGCGCTCCGCCTGGCGCGCACCCCCACGGATCAACCGTGTTCGGGTGTTACGGGTTGATCAGGTACAGGTTGTCGATGTCGATGTAGCTCGACTCAGTGCTGTACCTAGCGCCACCGATGTTCGAACCGGAAAGCTGGATCTGCTTCGAGTAGTACACCGGGGCGGCAGGGTTGACGCCTTCCACGATGCGCTTGTGGATCTCGGTCCACTTCTTCGCGGCCTCGGCCGGCTGAAGCTTCACGGCCTCGTTGATGCCGTTCGTGACCTCGGGGTCCTTGATGTGCGAGTAGTTCGAACCACCGTCGGAGACGAGCTCACCGTCGTACACCGGGGTGACGACCGTACCCGGCGACGGCCAGTCCTGGCCCCAACCGGTCATGTACAGGTCGAACGAGTTGTTGACCTTGCCGATCTGCTCGTAGAAGCTGGCGCGATCGATTTCCTTGGCCTGGACGTCGAAGCCAAGGCCGTTCAGCGCGTCCTTGATGATGACCATCTGCTTCTGGCCACGCGGGGTGTTGGAGTAGGCGTAGCTGAGCTTCTGGCCCTTCTTGAAGCCCGCCTCCTTCAGCAGCTCCTTGGCCTTCTCGGGGTTACCGTTCGGGGTCTTCAGCTTGCCGAAGGGGTCGTACTTCGGGTCGAAGCCCGGCAGGGTCGGCGCGAAGAGGCCACCGGCCAGCTCGCCACCGTAGCGGCCACCGTCAGCCTGGATCATGCGCTGGTTCGGGATCGCGTACGTGATGGCGTCGCGGATCTTCTTGTCCTTCATCCGGTCAAGGTTGAAGGTCATCTGCCAGACGTAGGGCTGGTAGCCCTTGACAGTGCGCTTGTTGACGGCCGCGTTGTTGATCACGGACTGCATCTGGGCCGGGTCGACCGAGTCCGTGAACTGGATCGCGTTCTTGGCGTCGCCCTGGTCCGCGATCAGCCGCTTGGTCTGGCTGGCCTGGTCGATCGTGGTGGTGAAGTTGTAGCCGTCGACGTACTGGTGACGCACCGAGTCCGTCTTCGGGTCCCAGTTGGTGTTCTTCACCAGCTTGAGGGACTTGCCGGCCTTGTACTCAGAGATCTTGTACGGGCCGATGGCGGACGGCGCCTTGTCGTACTTCGCCTGCGTGTCCGCCTTCGCGGGCACGATGCTGTAGCCAGGCATGGCCAGCGCCTGCGGGAGGTCGGGCTGCGGGTCCTTGAACTTGAAGACGACCGTCTTCGCGTCCGGGGTGGCGAGGACCGAGTCCGGCAGGTGCTTGCCCTTGTACGGACCGTCCGGCAGCGCCTTGCGGTAGTCGGAGCCGGAGAGCCAGCTCTGGATGTAGCTGGGACCGTCGAAGATCACCTTCGAGTACATGCGCTCGATGGTGTGGCGGAAGTCGGCAGACGTGATCACGTTGCCGTTCTGGTCCTTGATGCCGTCCTTGATCGTGAACGTCCAGGTCTTGCCACCGTCGGAGGACTTGCCCGAGTCGGTCGCGACGTCACCGACGACGGTCAGGTTGCCCTTCTCGTCCTCCTGGAAGTTGGTCAGACCTCGGTGCACCAGGTTGGAGAACTGGCCGGCGTCACTGACATAGATCTGACCCGGGTCCATGTGGCTCAGGTCGGACTGCATGTAGACATTGATGATGCCACCGGGCTTGGCACCCGGGACCTCAGCAGCCGGGCCGTTGGAGGCAGCGGCGTCACCGTAGACAACGGGCGTGGACTGCGACTTGGCGTCCTGCTGGGACTTCGAGTCGTCCTTCGTGTTCTTCCCGTTGTCCTTGGAGCAGCCGGTGAGCGCCAGGGAGCCGGCTGCGGCGGCGACGATTATGACGCGCGCTGAGCGCGATCGAATGGGCTTCATGATGCTCGATGCACCTACCTGTCCGTTGTTATCAGCAAGAGCTGCCTGACCGTCCGGTTGCCCGGCGCGAGGGCGGCAGCCACCCCCGCCCATGGACGTCACCGTCCGGTCTTGGGGTCGAACGCGTCCCGAACCGAGTCGCCGAGGAGATTGAACGCCAGAACGAAAATCACCAGGGCGACGCCCGGGAAGAGCATGAACGCCGGGTTCTGCTCGTAGATCTCGGCGCCGATTGCGAACATCCGGCCCCAGTCGGGGGTCGGCTCCACGAAGCCGACACCGACGTACGAGAGGAAGGCGATACTCAGGATGGAGCTGGGCAGCAGGTAGGTGCCCTGCACCAGGATCGGCGTGACGATGTTCGGCAGGATCTCCTTGCGGACGATCCGCCACCGCGAGGCGCCCGAGACCTTGGCGGCCTCGACGAACTCTCGTTCACGCAGGGACAGCACCGAGCTGCGCACCAGACGGGCCATGCCCATCCAGCCGAGGAACCACATCACCAGGATGATCGCGACGGCCCGCAGGTAGGTGGGGGTCTCGTCCGTCGGGGAGACGAACAGCGCGGTCACGACGGGCATGAAGGCGATGAAGAAGAGCTGACTCGGGAAGGCGAGGAAGAAGTCCGTCACCCGGCCCAGCCAGTAGTCGGCCCTGCCGCCGAAGTAACCGCCCACCATGCCGATGAGAACTCCGGTGATCACACCGAGAACCGTCAGGACGAGAGCCATGTAGAGCGAGGTGCGCATGCCGTAGAGCAGCATGGTGAACACGTCGCGGCCGAGGTTGGGCTCGACACCGAACCAGAAGTCGGCGGATACACCACCGAAGGCGCCGACGGGCATCGCGAAGTCGTCGAGCAGGTTCGCGTACTCGGGCTTGGTCGGGTAGAGCGTGTACGGGTCTTTGCCGTACAGGGCGGATATCACCGGGGCAAGAGCCGAGACGACAAAGTAGAAAATCACGATGCAGGCGGCGACCACGCCCACACGGTCGCGCTTGAAGCGCGCCCACATGAGCTGGCCGGGCGATCGACCGGTGTGGTTCTGGCCGTCCGCGGCATCGTTCTTGGTCGCGGTCTCTTTGTCCAAGGTGACAGAGGCTTCCGCCGCCTCGGTCTCAATTGGACTGGTCATGATGTGTCCATTCACGGGTGTCGGGTGACCCGCGGTCCTGCGCACGGCAGCGGTGACGGACGAGTGATGTGTGTACTCGTACGTCAGAACTGCCGCTATGACGATCCCCCTGGCCGGCCCCACCCTGCGCGGGTGCGGCCGTACCGCCTCATACCTGTGGAGTCACCCACGGGCAATTCGGTTGGAAACTACGTCAATAGGGATTGATTCCACCCTCAGGAGCGCGAGCCGAGCGGTTGACCGGGGCTCAGGGTCGGCGGCCGACTTCGGCGGGCCTGCCGGATGGAATGCGCTGGAAACCGGCCGTACAAGCCATCTGTGACGACCCGACCCCACTGGCGCTCGTGGCACCGCGCATGGGTTCCTCCTCATGAGTCCACGTGTTCACTGCAAGGCTGGGCACATGACACCCGCCGACACCCCTGACGGCGAAGAGCTGTACCCCGTGTGCTCGTGAGTCGGCGCTCCCCACAGCGCATGACCCGTTGACCCGAGCTCAGTGAAGCCAACTATTGGGTAAGTTCGGGCCGTAAACCACACTTAAAGCATCTCGTTTTGGCAACATCAGTCGGCGCCCGAGGCCCAAAATTCGGACAAAGGGATCACAGACAGACACCCCCGAAACGGACTGTTAATACAGGTTTCCGGTGAGCTACGCACGATAGTCGGACAGATGGCGTAGGAAAACCTGTTGACGGTCGTCCCGGGCGCCGTGGTCCAATCCCTCAGCTTCGCACGCGTGGGTTCCACGCCGGCGGTCCGGGCGGCCACTTGCGGAGGGGGCGCCCGGACGTTCTGGCGGGCCGTCCAGGCGGACCGTTCTGGTCGAGAACGCGCCAAGCCCACACCATGGTCACGCGGGGGTGGTCGGGGTGGCTCCGGAGGGCCGCGAGCGGCCTGCCGGGTGCTCGGAGTGACTTCGGGCGGCACGGGTCTCCGAGCGGTGGCGCGCGGTCGGCCCGTACGGGCGCTCGGTAGCCGCGTACCGCCCGTACGGCTCGGCGCCCCTCCCCCGCCCCCCGACCCGTACGAGGGCGCGCCCCGGTCCGTACAGGCCGTACCTCCTGACCGTACGACGGCACCCCCGGCCGTACGGCGTATCTCCGCACCTCTCCTGGCCGTACGGACGGGCTGGGTGTACGGACGGGCTGGGTGTACGGACGAGCCGGGCGTCCCGGGCGTGCGGACGAGCCGGGCGTCCCGGGCGTGCGGACGGGCCGGGCGTGCCGGGCGCTTCCTGACGCGATAGGGGGACCCTCGACGGGGGGCATGGGCGAGCGTCCGGGCCGCCCGTACTGCCGGTGCGACGCCGACAGGCCCGTCAGCGCCGGGCGCGGACGGGCCTGTCAGAGGTTGTTCAGCGGTGCTCGGGGATCAGCCGGTGCTCGGCATCAGCCGTGCTTCGCGCGGGAGGCGGCACGGGCGCGCTCGCGGCCGTCCAGCTTCACCTTGCGGATGCGGACCGCCTCCGGGGTCACCTCGACGCACTCGTCGTCGCGGCAGAACTCCAGCGACTGCTCCAGCGACAGCTTGCGCGGCGGGACGATCGCCTCGAAGGAGTCGGCCGACGCCGAGCGCATGTTGGTGAGCTTCTTCTCCTTGGTGATGTTGACGTCCATGTCGTCGGAGCGGGAGTTCTCACCAACGATCATGCCCTCGTAGACCTCGGTGCCCGGCTCGGTGAAGAGCACACCGCGCTCCTGAAGGTTGGTCATCGCGAAGGCGGTGACCGCGCCCGAGCGGTCGGCGACCAGCGAACCGTTGTTACGGGTGCTCAGCGTGCCGAACCAGGGCTCGTGGCCCTCGTGGATGGAGTGGGCGATGCCGGTGCCGCGGGTGTTCGTCAGGAACTCCGTACGGAAGCCGATCAGGCCGCGGGAAGGCACGACGAACTCCATGCGGACCCAGCCGGAGCCGTGGTTGGACATGTTGTCCATCCGACCCTTGCGGACGCCCATGAGCTGCGTGACCGCGCCCATGTGCTCCTCGGGGACGTCGATCGTCATCCGCTCGACGGGCTCGTGGACCTTGCCCTCGACCTCCTTGGTGACCACCTGCGGCTTGCCGATGGTCAGCTCGAAGCCCTCACGGCGCATCTGCTCGACCAGGATGGCCAGCGCCAGCTCACCGCGGCCCTGCACCTCCCAGGCGTCGGGGCGCTCGGTCTCCAGCACGCGGAGCGAGACGTTACCGACCAGCTCGCGCTCCAGCCGGTCCTTGACCTGGCGGGCGGTGACCTTGCGGTCCTTGACGGCGGCCTTGTTCTCGGCGCCCTTGCCGGTGCCACCACGGCCGACCAGCGGCGAGGTGTTCGTACCGACGGTCATCGAGATCGCGGGCTCGTCGACCGTGATCAGCGGCAGCGCGATCGGGTTCTCGGGGTCGGCGAGGGTCTCGCCGATCATGATGTCCGGGATACCAGCCACGGCGCAGATGTCACCGGGGCCCGCCACCTCGGCCGGCTTGCGGGTGAGCGCCTCGGTCATCATCAGCTCGGAGATGCGGACGTTGGCGATGGTGCCGTCCCGCTTGATCCAGGCGACGGTCTGGCCCTTGCGCAGCTCGCCCTGCTCGACGCGGAGCAGCGCGATACGGCCGAGGAAGTTGTCCGCGTCCAGGTTGGTGACGTGGGCCTGCAGCGGCGCGGACTCGTCGAACTCGGGCGCCGGGACGGTCTCCAGGATGGTGGAGAAGAACGGCTCCAGGCTGTCGCTGTCGGCCGGGACGGTGCCGTCGGCGGGCTTGGTCAGCGAGGCGACACCGTCACGGGCGCAGGCGTAGACGATCGGGAACTCGATCTGGTCCTCGTCCGCGTCCAGGTCGAGGAAGAGGTCGTAGGTCTCGTTGACGACCTCGTCGATACGGGAGTCGGGACGGTCCGTCTTGTTGATGCAGAGGATGACGGGCATCCGGGCCTGCAGGGCCTTGCGCAGGACGAAACGTGTCTGCGGGAGCGGGCCCTCGGAGGCGTCCACGAGGAGGACGACCGCGTCGACCATGGACAGGCCGCGCTCGACCTCGCCACCGAAGTCGGCGTGGCCGGGGGTGTCGATGATGTTGATCGTGATGGGCGCCCCGCCGGCCTTCGGGTGGTACTTCACCGCGGTGTTCTTGGCGAGGATCGTGATGCCCTTCTCACGCTCCAGGTCGTTCGAGTCCATCACTCGGTCATCGACGTGCTGGTGGGCGGCGAAGGCTCCGGCCTGCTTCAGCATGGCGTCGACCAGGGTGGTCTTGCCGTGGTCGACGTGGGCGACGATGGCGACGTTACGGATGTCGTGGCGCGTGGGCATGCGGCTGGCGCTTCTCTCGATCGTGGGATGCGGCGTTTTCGTCGTACGCCCTGCCGGGGCGGACACGCCGCGGCTCTGTCCCATGGTACGGGCCAGTGGCGCGGAGGGCTTCCCGGGACGACGGGAAGACGCGGCGCCCCCTGGAGGAGAGTGGGGGTGAGGGGCGCGCTGAAGTGCCTGAATAAGAGTCAACGGGTATCCACGATCTTGCCCGCCGAGGGCGCCGGCGGGCAAGGGGAGTTGAGCCGATTCTGAGGTTGTGGGGAGGCTCCCGGCGGCGGTTTCACCGGCTTTCACCGGACTCGCCCCCCGGCCGCGGTGCGCGCCGGCCGCCGAGCGCCTGCTGCGGGACGGGGGTGCGGCGGGGGTCGCCGCAGGTCGGGGGTTGCCGCAGGTACGGGGCGGGGGCACCGCAGGTACGGGGCGGGGGCGGGCCCGCGGCGGATCGGGCACTCCGCCGTGATTCGGGCCCGTACCCCCTCCTTATCCCCGCATTCCCGTCTCCCCCGGTACCGCATCCCCGCATTCCCGTCTCCCCCGGTACCGCTCACCGGCTCGTACAGCGGACTGCGGCTTACGGCGAGGGGCCGTGTGCGGTACGGGTCCTGCGGTAGGGGCGGGGTGCGGACGGGGCGGTACGGGTCGGTCCTGCGGTACGGGCGGGGTGCGGACGGGCGGTGTGGGGCGGTACGGGAACGAGGTACGGGTAACGCGTACGCGGCGCCGCGTACGGGCCGGGGGGTCAGTTGTCGTCGGAGTCGCGGCTCACGGTCGCGTCCGGAGTGGGACCGTTGCTCGCGGTCCGGGCCGGCACCGGTGCTCCCGGGCCCGGGTTCTTGGGCTCGGGCCCCTTGTCCCGGCCCGCCTTCGGGTCGGTCTTCTTGAATCCGATGTTTTCGTAGCGGGGGGTGGCGAAACCGAAGGCGCCGGCGTTCAGCAGGGTGGGCCTGACCGCGACCAGCTCCGGGCGCTGGTAGAGCGGGATGGACCCGGCCGCCGCCCAGATCCGGGCGTCCGCCCGGCGTACCAGCTCACGGGCCTCGTCCTCGTCCAGCTCGGCCGCCGCCTGGTCGAAGAGCTGGTCGATGTGGTCCGTACCGACGCGGGTGTAGTTCTGCTCCACCAGCAGGGAGCCGTCGCTGGCGGGCTCGGGCTTGGCGTAGATGGGGCGGGCGTCGGTCGCCGGGTAGGCAGTGGCGGGCCAGGAGTAGAGCGCCAGGTCGTAGTGGCCGGAGGCGATGTGGTCCTTGAAGTAGCTGGCGTCGGCGACCTTGGTGATCTCGGTCCGGATACCGATCCGGTCCAGCATCCGGGCGATGCGGTCGCCGACGGCCCGCAGCGACTCGGAGCCGGGGCCCGAGGGCAGGACGAAGCGCAGCGAGAGCGGCTTGCCGTCCTTGCCCAGCCGGCCCCCGGCCGCCACCGGTGCGGCGGTGCCGGCCGGGGCATAGGCCCCCGCGACACCCGTCTTCGGTTTCCGCAGCTCCTGGGCGCCGGTCCCGGCGCGGGAGCCCCCATCGGCCTCGGCCCGCGGCTGGAAGGCCATGTCCTGGAAGACGACGGGGTTGGGGGCGAGGATGTGCGTACCGCCGCGCTCGCTCAGCGGCCGCTGGTCTCCGACGATGTACAGGCCCTCGGAGGACGGGGCGTCCGACGCCGTGCGCTCGCGTGCCGCGCCCCGTGCGTTCTTGGCGTCATCCGACTTCTTGGCGGCTTCGGACCGCTTGGAGGCTGGACTCTTGGCGGCCGGGCTCTTGGCGTCGTCGCGGTTGGCGGTCCGGGGGGCCGCGGCGCCCCGGTTCTTGGAGTCGGACGCTTCCGGTGAGGGAGAGGCGGACCCGTCCGCTCCGGGCGATGCGCTCGCCTCGCCGCCCGCCTTCGCCGGCTGGGGCTTCTTGACCGCGCCACCGGGCACCCAGCCGGCATCGGCCAGCAGCGCCCGCGCCTCCTGGGTGTTCTGCTCTCCGAGGGCCCCGCTGTTGTCGCTGTACGCGCGCTGGCCGGCCAGCGCGAGATGGCTGCCGGGCGGGGTGGCGGGCAGGCCGAGGGGGTCCAGCACGAGCCGGGCCAGTTCCTCGCGGTCCAGCGCACGGGCCACGGCCCGGCGCACCCGGTCGTCGGAGAGCGGGCCGGACTCGCCGTTCAGCGCGAGCTGGGTGAAGGCCGGCTCCAGCGATTTGCGGATCTCGTAGCGGCGCAGCCACTTCTGCTCGGTGGTGTAGTTCTTGATCGCGGTGAGGGTGCGGGCCCGGGCGGCCCGCGCGGACTCGGCCACCTCCTCGTCGGAACCGTTGGCCAGCGCCCATGTCCTCAGCTCGGCCGACGGGGGAAAGCCGGTGACGGGGCCGTGGGCCAACCGCTTGCGGGCCAGGCCGCCGTCGGGGCCGTGGGCGGGTCGCTGCGGGCCGGCCCCCTTGTGCCGTACGGACAGGGCGATGCGGTCCGCCACGGACCGGTCGATCTCGGCGATGTCCACCCGGCCGGCCGCGAGGGCGGCGGCGCGCTTGGCGCGCGGCACGGCGGTGAAGACCAGGCTGTCCAGTTTGGCCGGCTCACCCCACCAGCGGGGGTTACGGACGAGGGTCACAGCGCCGGTCTTGCGGTCGACGGTTTCCAGGTGGAACGGTCCCGCCATCGCCTTCAGCGTGTTGCGTGCCCCGTCGTTGAACGCGTTCGGGGTCCCGGTGACGTCCTTCGGGTAGAGCGGGGTGAAGAGCGACTGCCAGTCGGCGTACGGCTTCTTGAAGGTGACCTTGACCTCCAGGTCGTTGGCGCCCTTCTGGATCTCCTCGATCCGGTCGTACCCGGCGTTGCGCGCCGTCCAGAAGGCGGTGTCCCTACCGCTGAGCGCGCGCCACTGGGCGGCGAAGTCAGGGGCGCCGATCTCGCGGCCGTCGCTCCACACGGCCTTCTGGTTGAGCTTGTAGAGCACGACCTGCTTGGGTTCGCGCTCGACGATCTTCGCGGACTCCAGATAGTCGGAGTTGCGCCGGGGCCGGCCGCTCGCGTCCAGGGTGAAGAGCGAGGGGAGCACGGCCTCGGCGATCCGGCCGGTGCCCGCGTCGGCGTCGGCCTGGAAGGTGTTGAGGGTGGTCGGCATGGCGTCGACGGCCCAGCGCAGCGTGCCACCGTCGGCGACCTTGTCCCGTGGGGACGCCTCGACGTCCTGGGCCGCCGCGCTGCCGGTGCGCTCGTCCGCCGAGCAGCCCGCGAGCGCGGGCAGCGCGAGCACTCCGCTGGTCAGCAGCGCTACGGAACGGAGCGTGCGGGAGGTCCCCGTGACCTGGGACATGGGCTGCACCTCTGCATCCTGTTTCACGGACTTTGGGATGATCACACCGATTCCGACTCACTGAAGAGGACGGTGCGCGGCAGACGGCGCAGACACGACGCCGTCGCACCGCAAAGCCACCCGTGCGGCGCAACGCGAAGCCGCATGCGTAGGGGCACACCTGCCGAAAACGATGTGATCCAGCCACCGAACCCCAGGGGTGCGCCGTCGCCGGGGGCCGACGGATGCGGTCCCTGGGTCGGGAGAGGCGAGGGAATCCCGTACGTCCTCTTCACAAGCGCGATGTGACGCGCAACACTCGCAGGCGCATGAACGACGCCACCCGCACCCTGCGGAAGTGAGGGCAAGTCATGTCCCAGCAGGCAGATCTGGCCACGATTCAGCAGCGTCTCGACGAGCTGGTCCGGCGCGTCGGAGAGCTGGAGCGGACCGTGGACCGGCTGAGTGGCACCGGTACCGGCACCCCGTCGCGCGGCGGGTCCGCCGCGCCCCCGGCCGAACGCCCGGACTTGATCATCATCCCTGACGCTCCGTACGACACCACGCTATGGACGGACTCGGACGACGAGGGCCTGGGCGTCCGAGACCGGCACGCCCCCTAGGACTCCCTGGAGAACTCGTTGGCCACTGGTACCGAACCATCACAAGTCGATACGGGCGTGCACGGCGCCACGCGCGCCGCCATCGGCCCCCGCCATCTCCGGACGGACCGCTGGTGGCTCGCGCCGGCCCTGACCGCCGGGGGGCTGTTCGCCTTCATCCTCTACTCGACCTGGCGGGCGTTCGCGAACGCGGACTACTACGCCGCGCCGTATGTCTCGCCGTTCTACTCGCCCTGCGTCGCCGAGAACTGCGTGCCCATGAAGGGCGGCCCGAACTGGGAGATCTTCGGAAGCTGGTGGGGGCTCTCCCCCGCCCTGCTGATTCTGATCTTCCCGCTCGGCTTCCGGCTGACCTGTTACTACTACCGCAAGGCGTACTACCGGGGCTTCTGGGCCTCGCCCCCGGCCTGCGCGGTCGCCGAACCGCACAAGAAGTACACCGGCGAGACCCGATTCCCGCTGATCCTGCAGAACCTCCACCGGTACTTCTTCTACGCGGCCGTCCCCGTCGCCGGCATCCTCACCTACGACACCGTGCTCACCTTCCGCAACGAGGAGTACGAGTGGGGCCATATGGGCCTCGGGACCCTCCTTTTCCTGGTGAACGTCGGACTGATCTGGGCCTACACCCTCTCCTGCCACTCCTGCCGGCACATCGTCGGCGGCCGGCTGAAGCACTTCTCCAAACACCCGGTGCGCTATCGCCTGTGGGGCTGGGTCGGCCGACTGAACGCGCGCCACATGCAGCTCGCCTGGGCGTCCCTGATCAGCGTCGCGCTCGCCGACTTCTACGTCTATCTCGTCGCGTCCGGTGTCTTCGACGATCCGAGGTTGTTCTGATATGACGCAGCTCGAACGGCAGCAGTGGGACGTCGTCGTGGTGGGGGCGGGCGGCGCGGGCCTGCGGGCCGCCATCGAGGCCCGCGAGAGGGGCGCCCGTACGGCGGTGATCTGCAAGTCGCTCTTCGGCAAGGCCCACACCGTGATGGCGGAGGGTGGCATCGCCGCCTCCATGGGCAATGTGAACTCCGGGGACAACTGGCAGGTGCACTTCCGCGACACCATGCGCGGCGGAAAGTTCCTCAATCAGTGGCGGATGGCCGAACTGCACGCCCGGGAGGCACCGGACCGGGTCTGGGAACTGGAGACCTGGGGTGCGCTCTTCGACCGGACCGCCGATGGAAAGATCTCGCAGCGGAACTTCGGTGGCCATGAGTACCCCCGGCTCGCGCACGTGGGCGACCGGACCGGCCTGGAACTGATCCGCACCCTCCAGCAGAAGATCGTCTCGCTGCAACAGGAGGACAAGGCCGAGTACGGCGACTACGAGGCCCGGCTCAAAGTCTTCCAGGAGTGCACGGTCACCCGTGTCCTGAAGGACGGGGACCGGGTGTCGGGCACCTTCTGCTACGAGCGGGAGTCCGGTCGCTTCTTCGTCCTGGAGGCCCCGGCTGTCGTCCTCGCCACCGGCGGTATCGGCAAGTCCTTCAAGGTGACCTCCAATTCCTGGGAGTACACGGGTGACGGTCACGCACTGGCACTGCTCGCGGGCGCGCCGTTGGTGAACATGGAGTTCGTGCAGTTCCATCCGACCGGGATGGTCTGGCCTCCGTCGGTGAAGGGCATCCTCGTCACCGAATCGGTGCGCGGCGACGGCGGGGTGCTGCGCAACTCCGAAGGCAAACGGTTCATGTTCGACTACATCCCCGACGTCTTCAAGGAGAAGTACGCGCAGTCGGAGGATGAGGGCGACCGCTGGTACGAAGACCCTGACAACAACCGGCGACCACCCGAACTCCTGCCCCGGGACGAGGTGGCCCGCGCCATCAACTCCGAGGTGAAGGCGGGCCGTGGCTCCCCGGCCGGTGGAGTCTTCCTGGACGTCTCCACCCGGATGCCGGCCGAGGCCATCCGGCGCCGGCTGCCGTCGATGTACCACCAGTTCAAGGAACTGGCCGATGTCGATATCACGGCGGAGGCCATGGAGGTCGGACCGACCTGCCACTACGTGATGGGCGGCGTCGCGGTCGACTCCGACAGCGCAGCGACGGTGGGCGTGCCCGGGCTCTTCGCGGCGGGCGAGGTCGCGGGCGGTATGCACGGCTCCAACCGCCTCGGCGGCAACTCCCTCTCCGACCTGCTGGTCTTCGGCCGCCGCGCGGGACTCCACGCGGCCGAGTACGCGGCGGGGCTCACCGCCCGGCCGCCCGTGGACGAAGCCCAGATCGACACGGCCGCCGCGGAGGCGCTGCGTCCGTTCAGCGGGGAACCCTCGGCGGAGGGCGGGCCACCGGAGAATCCGTACACCCTGCACCAGGAACTCCAGCAGACCATGAACGACTTGGTCGGGATCATCCGTCGCGAGGGCGAGATGGCGCAGGCCCTGGAGAAGCTCACGGAACTACGCGGCCGGGCCCGCCGCGCCGGGGTCGAAGGCCACCGGCAGTTCAACCCCGGCTGGCATCTCGCGCTGGATCTGCGGAACATGCTGCTTGTCAGCGAATGCGTCGCCCGCGCGGCGCTGGAACGCACCGAGAGCCGGGGCGGGCACACCCGCGAGGACTGCCCCACGATGGAACGGTCATGGCGGCGGGTCAATCTGCTGTGCCGGCCGGCCGACCCCGCGGTCGGATCGGCGGCGGCCGATCCCAGCCGCGGCCAGATCGAACTCGTCCGCGCGACCACCGATCCGATCCGTCCGGACCTGCTCGCTCTCTTCGAGAAGGAAGAGCTGGTCAAGTACCTCGCCGAAGAGGAGCTTTTCGAGTGAGTTCGTACCAAGCCGGCTTCAGGGTATGGCGGGGCGACCAGGAGGGCGGGGGGTTGGAGGACTACACCGTCGAGGTCAACGAAGGCGAGGTCGTCCTCGACATCATCCACCGCCTCCAGGCCACTCAGGCATCCGATCTCGCGGTCCGCTGGAACTGCAAGGCCGGCAAGTGCGGCTCGTGCAGCGCGGAGATCAACGGGCGGCCACGACTGCTCTGCATGACCCGGATGTCCGTCTTCTCCCGCGAGGAGACGATCACGGTGACCCCGCTGCGCGCCTTTCCCGTGGTGCGCGACCTGGTGACGGACGTGTCCTTCAACTACACGAAGGCGCGGGAGGTGCCGTCGTTTGTCCCACCACCGGGGGTGGCCCCTGGCGACTACCGCATGGCGCAGATCGATGTGGAGCGCTCCCAGGAATTCCGCAAATGCATCGAGTGCTTCCTCTGCCAGGACACCTGTCACGTCGTGCGGGACCACGAGGAGAACAAGGAGCCCTTCGCCGGACCGCGCTTTCTCATGCGGGTGGCCGAACTGGATATGCACCCTCTCGACGCGGCGGCCGAATCGGGCCTGGACCGCAAGCGCTCCGCCCAGGAGGAGCACGGCCTCGGCTACTGCAATATCACCAAGTGCTGCACGGAGGTGTGCCCGGAGGGCATCAAGATCACGGACAACGCCCTGATCCCGCTGAAGGAGCGGGCCGTGGACCGTAAGTACGACCCGCTGGTGTGGCTGGGCAACAAGATCGGCAGGCGCGGCGGGAGCTAGACCCCGTCCGGGCGGTCTCGCCGGGCCGGCGTGCCCCGGAAGGGCGCCTCGCCCGGCCGCGTGGAAGGACCCCGGCACTGGTAAGGCCCCAGGTGTCCGGAAGGAACCCGGCGCGTGGCAGGAACCCGCCCCGTGGAAGGTATCCGGCCACCGCGCCCTGCCGGCTTCCTTCCGGTCCGTATCCTTCCGGTCCGTATCCTTCCGCTCGGTGTTCTTCCGCGCCCGCGCTGCGTCCGTGCGGGGCTCCGGTCCCGGCCGCTCCATGACATCTGGTCCCTCCGTCCCTACGGGCGCGCGACGGAGGGGCCAGGGACGCGGCCAGTCGCCGGGCCAGGGGCGGGACCGGACGCGGAGCCGGGAGCAGCGCTGGACGCTGTCCCCGGCTGCGACCAGGGCGGCGCCGGGCCGCGGACGAGTGCGATGTGGCCGGAACCACCTGGGCCGAGACGACTTGAGCCGCGCACAGACATCGCGCAGGACATGGCTCGATAATCCACTCATCAATCCGCTCATCAATCCATTCACCGCTCTCCCCCGTCATCAGCGCCGTTCATCGGTGACGTTCGGATTTCACCGTAGCCGCGACCACTGACAGTGACGGTCGCGCTGTCTACCAGACGCCATTCGGGTCGCGCAGCCCACCCGTCGGACATAACCTCCGAAATGTGACGCGAATAGCCATCCGGGGTCTGCTGGCCGTGCTGATGGCGGCATGGTGGCTGACCGTGCCCGCCGCTGGCGGCGCTCTCGCCGACGATCCGGTCACCCTCTCCCGCGACGGACAGATCACGGACCGCGTGAACGCGCTCGGCGATCGCGAACGGGCCGTGGAGCAGGCGCTCGACCGGCTCTACGACGCCGAGCGGATCCAGCTCTTCGTCGTCTATGTGAAGGACTTCTCCGGCCGCTCCGCCCAGGAGTGGGCCGACGCCACCGCACGCGAGAACGGTCTCGGTCTGAGCGACGCACTGCTCGCGGTGGCCACCCGGGATCGGCAGTACGCGTATTACGTCGACCAGGGCTCCGAACTGACCGACGCCCAGCTTGCGGAGGTCGCCGGCACCGCCATCGAGCCCGCGCTGCGGCAGAACGACTGGGCGGGCGCCGCGATCGGCGCGGCGAACGGCTACACGGCGGTCCTGAGCGGACGCCCCGTACCCACACCGGCCATCATCCCGGGCACCCCCGACCCCGGCGGCTCCGGCACGGATACTGGGGCCGGTGATCTGGTGCTGCCGATCATGCTGATCGGCGGGGCCGGCGCCGTCGCCGCGTACACCTACACCAGACGCAGGAAACGGACCGCGACCCGCACGACGCCCCAAGGTGGCCAGGCGGGCTGGAGCAGTGGGGGACCGCCACTGGCCCCGCTCTCCGAACTCGATGCGCGAGCCAGACAGTCGCTGGTCGAGACCGATGACGCCGTCCGCACCAGCCAGGAGGAACTGGGCTTCGCCACTGCCCAGTTCGGCGAGGATGCCGCCCGCCCCTTCCAGGAAGCGGTCGACTACGCAACAAGCGAGCTGACGGCGGCCTTCCGGGTGCGCCAGCAGCTCGACGACGCCTATCCGGAGGACGATGCCACCAGGAGGCGGATGCTCGACGACATCATCGCCCGCTGCGCGGAGGCCAATCGCCGGCTGGACGCGGAGTCGGACGACTTCGACCGGCTACGGGCGTTGGAGCAGAACGCTCCGCACGCACTGGCCACCGCACGGACGGCCTTCGGTGATCTCGACGGCCAGGTGATATCGACCGAGGCGGCCCTGGCGATGATGCGCGAGCGGTACGCGCCGTCGGCCGGGGCGCCCGTGGCGGACAACGCCGAGCAGGCCAAGGACCGGCTCGTCTTCGCCGAGTCCAGTCTCGACCGGGCGGGCACGGCGGTGGAGGCTTCCGACAACGGAACGGCCGCCGTACAGATACGGGCCGCCGAGGGCGCGCTAGCGCAGGCGGCTCGGCTGATCGAGGCCGTCGACCGGAGGGCCAGGGAACTCGCGGAGGCGACGGGCGCACTGCCGGGCGCCCTCACCGAGACCGAGAGCGACCTGGCCGAGGCGGGCGGGCTGTTGAGGGGCACATCGGCGGGGACGTCAACCGCCGACCTCCAGGGTCGGATGGCCCGCGCCGAGACGATCGCGTCCGAGGTGCGCGGGGAGATGACGGCCGGGCCCTACGACCCGATCGACGCGTTGCGGCGGGTCGAGGAGGCGGACGCGGCACTGGACGAGGCGCTGGCCGGAGCGCGGGAGAGCGAGCGGGGCGCACACCGGGCGCGGGCCCTGCTCGATCAGGCGACGCTCGGCGCCCGGTCCGCGGTCGGGGCGGCGGCCGACTACATCACCACGCACCGCGGCGCGGTCGGCAGCGAGGCGCGGACCAGGCTGGCCGAGGCTCAACGCAGGCTGCGACGGTCGGGCGAGCTCGCCGTGGGCTCGGACGGCGGTGCGGAAGCCCACGGCGGAGCGGAGTTGGGCGAAGGTGCGGGAGGGGACGGCGGTGCGGGAGGGGGCCGGGAGGCGAGTTCGATACGAGGGGACGGGGGCGGCTCGGGTACCGAGGGCAGCTCGGGCGGAGGTGTCGGAGGGAGTTCGGGCCGGGGTGTCGGGCGAGGTTCGGGCCGGGGTGTCGGGAACCCACAGGCCGCCCTCGCCGAGGCGCAGCAGGCCGATGCCCTGGCCCGGCAGGCGCAGAGGCTGGCCGAAGACGATGTGCGCGGCTTCGGGAACCGGCCCGGTCCGGGCGGTGTACATCAGGCAGGAAGCGCGGGGGGTGGACTCGGGGGCGCGGTGCTCGGCGGGATCATCCTCGGCGGATTGTTCGGCGGAGGAAGGGGTGGGAGCCATGGTGGAGGTTTCGGTGGTGGTCTCGGCGGCGGTGGTCTCGGTGGGTTCGGCGGTGGTGGGCCGGGCAGTTTCGGCGGCGGGGGCACACGTGGCCGGATGGGTGGTGGTCGGTTCTGACGCGATTTCCCATGCGTGCGGTGTATTCCGACACGCGCTCGCGCGCGGCATTCCCCGCTACGCCATCCCCCTCTACAGCGGTCCCCAGAACTACAGCGGTCTTCCGAACCACGGCGGTCCTCAGAAGGAGAAGCGCGATGACCAAGCAGACCATTCTCGGCCGGGTGACCCAGCTTGCGAAGGCCAATATCAACGCCCTGCTCGACCAGGCGGAGGATCCGGAGAAGATGCTGGACCAACTGATCAGGGATTACACCAACAACATCAGCGAGGCGGAGCAGGCGGTCGCGGGCACCATCGGCAATCTCCGGCTGATGGAGCAGGACCACCAGGAGGATGTGGCCGCCGCGGAGGAGTGGGGCGTCAAGGCGCTGGCCGCCAGCCGGAAGGCGGACGAGCTGCGGGCGACGACCCAGAGCGTGGAGGCGGACACCTTCGACAATCTCGCGAAGGTGGCCTTGCAGCGACAGCTCCAGTCCGAGAAGGAGGCGCGGACCGCCGAGCCGACCATCGCCGCGCAGACGGAGGTCGTGGCGAAGCTCAGGAGTGGGCTCGACCAGATGAAGACCAAGCTGACGGAGTTGCGCGCCAAGCGGGACGAGCTGGTGGCCCGGGCCCGCTCCGCCGAGGCGCAGAATCAGATGATGGACGCGGTGAAGAGCGTCGATGTACTCGATCCCACGAGCGAGCTGCACCGTTTCGAGGACAAGGTGCGGCGGGAGGAGGCGAGGGCGACGGGCAAGCAGGAGCTGGCGGCGTCATCGCTGGACGCGCAGTTCGAGCGGTTGGACAGCCTGGGCGACACCGCGGAGGTCGAAGCGCGCCTGGCGGCGTTGAAGGCCGCGTCCTAGCGGCGGGGGCACCGTATTCGGGCCCGTGCCCCCGCACCGTCCGGTCAGCGCGTTCAGAACATCGTTCAGAACATACTGAGCAACTGGTCCACCGTCGGCTCCGCCGGCGGGTTTCCGCTCGGCAGCGCGAGTTCGAACCAGACCGTCTTACCGCGCGGAGTCCTGCGCGAGCCCCAGCCGGCGCTCAGCAGGCCCACCAGTTGCAGCCCCCGTCCGCCCTCGTCGGTGTCGCGGGCCCGGCGCCGTCGCGGCTGGACCAGGCCCGAGTCCCACACCTCGCAGACCAGGGTGCGGTCGCGCAGCAGGCGCAGCCGGATCTCGCCCTCGCCGTAGCGCAGCGCGTTGGTGACCAGTTCACTGACGAGCAACTCGACCGTGTCCACCAGGGCTTCCAGGTCCCAGGAGACCAGCAGGGCACGGGCCAGTTCGCGGGCCCGGCCCACCGAGCGGGGCTCGCGGGGCAGCAGCCAGTCGCCGACGGCCTCCAGTGGAAGTCCCTGCACCCGGGCCATCAGCAGTGCGATGTCGTCCTCGCCGTGCCGGGTGTCGAGCGTGTTCAGCACATGGTCGCAGACGTCCTCCAGCGACCGGGAGAGATCGGCGCGCCGCGCGGCCGGAGGCGAGTGGTGGCCGGGCGCCGGGCGGGCCGGATCGGTCAACGCCGTGCGGAAGGCCCGCAGCCCTTCGTCCAGCGGGTGGTGCCGGGATTCGACCAGACCGTCGGTGTAGAGGGCGAGGAGCGCGCCTTCCGGGAGTTCGACCTCAACCTCCTCGAAGGGCTCGCCGCCCACTCCGAGCGGCATCCCGGGAGGCACGTCGAGCAACAGTGCTTCCTCGCCGGGTTCGACCAGGACGGGCGGCAGATGCCCGGCGTTGGCGAAGGTGCAGCGGCGGGTGACCGGGTCGTAGACGGCATAGACACAGGTCGCGAGGTAGACCTCGGAGAGGTCGGCCTCACGCGATTTGTGAGCGGCACGCGATGCCTGCTGCGCGCCGATGGGGCTGCCGAGCCCGCGGGCGACCTCGTCGAGCGCGGAGAGCACCTCCGCGGGCTCCAGATCGAGCAGTGCCAGGGTCCGCACGGCGGTGCGCAGTTCACCCATGGCGACCGCGGCACGCAGTCCGCGTCCCATCACGTCGCCGACGACCAGGGCGGTGCGATGCCCCGGAAGCTCTATGACGTCGAACCAGTCGCCTCCTACCTCGGTGGCGGTGTTGCCGGGGAGGTAGCGACAGGCGATGTCGAGGCCCGCGGCCTCGGGATCGCCCGGGGGAAGCAGACTGCGCTGGAGGATGAGTGCCCGCTCGTGCTCCCTGCGGTAGAGCCGGGCGTTGTCGATGCAGACCGCGGCACGGGCGGCGAGTTCCACGGCGAGCGCCCGGTCGCGCTCTCCGAAGGGTTCGCTGCCCTTCGCCCGGGAGAACTGCACCAGGCCGACGACGGTGTCGTGCGCGACCATCGGCACGGCGAGCGTCGACTGGACGAGGCTGCCGTCCTCGCCGGGTATGGAGTGGACCCGGGCGGCTCGCAGGGCGTTGGCGCACGGCGAGCTGAAGGAGTAGCGGTGGACCTCGCCGACCTCGGTGGGGGTGTCGCCCCGGGAGCCACAGCCCGGGGTGGTGATCAGGGGGGCGTCGGAGACGGCGCTGGCGAAGGCGACGCGGCGCAGGGCGGCGGAGCCGTCGCCGTACCCCTCGGCGCGGGGGGCATCCCATCGCCCGGGTGGGGCCTCGTCGCCCGTGAGGAGCCCTTGGTAGAGGTCTACCGAGGCGAGATCGCAGAAGCCGGGGACGGCGACGTCGAGGAGTTCGCGGGCCGTGGTCTCCAGATCGAGGGAGTTGCCTATCCGGGCACTCGCCTCGTTGAGGAGAGCGAGATTGCGCCGGGCGCTGGCGGCCTCACGTGCGGCGACCTGGCGGCGGGTCACATCGGTGCCGACGCCGGCCACTCCGATGGGACGGCCGGATCCGCTGTGCACCCGATAGAGGTTGATCGACCAGTGCCTGCGGTCCGTGCTGTCGGGCGCGGCTCCGACGACCTGGAGGTCGATCGCGGACTCACCGGTCGCCAGGACCCGGCGCAGCGAGGCATCCATCCGGTCGGCCTCGGACCGGGAGAGGTAGTCGTGGACCGTGCGCCCCCGGTGCTCATCGGCGGTCCCGCCGAAGACGGCGGCGAAGCGTTGGTTGGCGCGCTGGACCGTGAGGTCGGTGCCGAAGAGCAGAAAACCGAAGGGGGATTGGCCGAAAATCGCCTGCGAAGCGGCGAGATCTGTCTCGATACTCCGCAGTGCGCGGACGTCGACGACGAAGCAGAGCGCGGCCCGCTCCCCGGTCTCCGTCTCGCTCGGCATCACATAGACCTCGGCGACGCCGTGGGCCCCACCCCCGGCCGGCGAGCGGAACGGCACGAGCCCGGTCCATTCCTTGCCGTCGAGTATCTCCGCCATATGCCGGCGGCCACGCGGACGCAGGTCCACGGGCAACAGGACCTCGATCGGGTCCCTGCCCCTGACCTGGGCGGCCGTGAGGCCGAAGAGGTCAACGGCACGCCGACTCCACTGATCGACCAGGCCATCGGGGCCGATCGAGAAGGACGCGACCCTGATGTAGTCATAGATCGAGCCAGGCGGGCTGCTCTGCCATACGGCATCGCTCGTCGTCTCAGGTATCTCGCTCACGCGACCGTCCCCTCCAGCTCACCGCACCGGACCGGCCATGACCGCAGTATTCAGCACTACGGCCCGGACGGACACGGCGTTCACGATCACAGCACGGTCTCGTTCATTTTGCGCCGACACGGCAGTGATCGTTGTCCCTTCACACTTTTAACCAGTCAGAGCCAACTCGAACCACACGGTCTTGCCCGTCCTGCCACGCCGGGTTCCCCAGCGGCGGGCGGAGTCGGCGACCAGTTGGAGGCCGCGACCGCCCTCGTCATCGGGAGCAGCGGTCCGTTCGGTGGGCGGATCAGGCAGCGGATCGGAGACTTCCACCAGCAGAAAGGGGGGATCCTCACCGGGTTCCGGACGGATCAGCCGGACACCGATGGGCCCGGACGCATACCGCAGGGAGTTGGTCACCAGCTCGCTGACCAGCAGCACGGTGACATCGCCGATCGCCGGGTCCAGCCCCCAGGCGCGCAGAGCGCCCCGGACGGCATGCCGGGCGGTGCGCACGGCACCGGGCTCGGCGGGGAAGGTCCATTCGGCGCGTGCGCCGTCGATGTCGATCACGCCGCTCACTTCCCGAACCAGCAGCAGACCCACGCACCTTTTCGGAGGGTTAATCAGCACATACCCGATATTGACCGTCTGGTACCTCGGTCGGCCCGGTTAGCGGAGTGCCGTTGACGCGAACGGCCTACGCGACGGCCCGCACACGGCGCCTTCCCCGCCTGCCGCCGCCCGGGAGCCGCCCCTCTCCGCCATCCGCCACCGCGGCGGCTGGGGCCACCGCCCGCCGCGCCTCGCCACCGGAGGGGCCGCCCCCGCCGGCCTCCCTCGCCAACCACCGAGCCGCGGCCCTCGCCGACCCCGGGGCCTTCCCGGCTCAGTGGCCTTCGCGCAGAAGGCGAGCGGCCTCGGCCACGGCCGGTCGATCCTGGTCGAGCCAGTCCACGGTGTCGGTCTCGTCGGGGGCCAGCCAACGCAGCTCGTCGTGGTCCTCCAGTGGGCGGGGCTCTCCGGAGAGCAGTCGAGCCGTCCAGACCTGGAGGACATAGCCGGGCTTCAGCGGCCATTCGCCGGGAATGCGCGCCATCGGCTCCGCCTCGACGCCCAGCTCTTCACGCAGCTCGCGGACGAGGGCGTGCTCGGGGCTCTCCCCCGGTTCCAGCTTGCCGCCGGGCAGTTCCCACCGTCCGGCCAGTTCTACGGGGGCGCTGCGGCGAGCGGCGAGCAGCCGCCCCCGGTCGTACACGGCCCCGGCCACCACTACGCGATCCTTCATGCGCCGGAGCGTACTGCGCCGGGTCGGCGGGACGGCCCCGCCCCATCCGGGGGCTGGGGGCGGCCACGCGCCTCCGACCTCCAGAAGGGGGCGGGGTCAGCCCACCGGAGAAGTGTCAGGGGGTCGTCTGCCCGACGCGTTCCAGGCAGTAGACGCGCTTATGGCCCGCGACATCGAGGGTGTCGATTATCTGTCGTGCCTCGTCCTCGGTGGCGTATCGACCGACACGGTAGCGATTGCCGTTGTCGTCGTCGCGTATGACAAGCCAGGGGAGTACAGGACTGCTGTCGTTCATCGCGCCCCTCCCACAGTCGGTCCGTAGTTGTCCCACGATCTCAAGGAAACCGCATTGCGCATATGCCGGAGCCTACGCCTGACCTTCACTCAGCGGATGCGGGTTTACACAAAGAGGCAGCAAACAGGGGACGCCCCGGAGCGCGCGCCCCGGGGTTCACTTCACGGGCAGGTGATAGGCGATCCGGTACCGGTCCGCCGGGATGACGAGGTCCGCCGTCTCGACCGGCAGCCCTGAGGCGTAGTAAGTGCGCGCCACGACCATCACCACATGCCCCGGCACGCCTCCGAGCGCCAGCAGCTCCTCCGCGAGCCCCGGGCGGGCGCCGACCTCCTCCGAGACGTTGTCCACGACCACGTCGATGGCCGCCATCCGCTCGACGACACCACAGCCACCCAGCGGCCCCTCCTCCGGCAGCATCACGGGGGTGCGCCCGGTGACGGCGAGGGGCTCCCAGGAGGTGGAGAGCATCATCACCTCGCCGCCGTCCCGGAAGACGTAGCGCGTGCGCATCACCGCCGAGCCGATCTCGACCTCGAGCCGCGACGCGATCTCCGGGCCCGCCTGCTCCCGCTCGCTCCGGGACTCCCAGGCACCCCGGGCACCGTCGGCGGCCTGCTCCTGACGGAAGGGGTTCGCCCCGGACGAGGGGCGGTAGCCCGAGCGGGAGATGCGGCGCGGAACCGGGTGCTCACGGACATAGGTGCCGGACCCGGAGCGGCCCTCAACCAGCCCCTCCGCCATCAGGACCTTGCGCGCTTCCAGCGCGACCGTGTCGGAGACCCCGTACTCCTCGCGAATACGGGCCTGCGAGGGAAGGCGGGTGTGCGGTGGCAGCGAGCCATTGACGATTTTCTGGCGGAGATCGCTCGCCACGCGCAGATAAGCCGGCTGCTCACCAAATGCCACTGACCACTCCCATCACATTGACAGACAGCAACAGAGTGACAACCCTGGGTTGTTGACCGCAACCATGGGCCATGGTTTCACCCGAAGTGATGAGTTGGGGTCAAGCGGCGCTTACCGGGAGCACCTCCGACCCACCGACACCGCTCACCCGGATCCCCGCGAATTCATTCCGCCCCAAACCATTGACGTTAATGGTCCAGACCAATACGTTCCTGACTGCACGACGCCCCCTTCATGGAAATGCTCCGGCATCCGCACATGCCCGAGCACGCACAGGAATGAGTCCGATGCGTCGAAGAACCCTTGTCCGTACGACAGTTGCGGCCGGCTCGCTCGCCCTTCTCGCCACTCTGGCCCCCGCCGCAACAGCAGATTCAGCCGCCCGGGTCGCACCGAAGGCGGCCGTCTCGGCCCATGACGATGACGATGACGATCGCGACCACCAGCGTTCGTACAAGCGCATCGGTTACTTCACCCAGTGGGGCATCTATGGCCGTGACTTCCAGGTCAAGGACATGGACACCAGCGGCCAGGCCGCCAAGCTGAGCCACATCAACTACGCCTTCGGCAACGTCAACCCCGCGGGCAAGTGCTTCATCGACGGGCCGGCCGGCGAGAGCGACGCCTGGGCCGACTACGTACGCCCGGTGAGCGCGGCCGACTCGGTCGACGGCGTGGCGGACAGCCCCGACCAGAAGCTCGCGGGCAGCTTCAACGAGCTGCGTGAGCTGAAGGCGAAGCACCCCGGCCTCAAGGTGATGATCTCCCTGGGCGGCTGGAGCTGGTCCACCCACTTCTCCGACGCGGTTCTCACCCCGGCGAAGCGCAAGGCCCTCGTCACCTCCTGTGTGGACCTCTACATCAAGGGCAATCTGCCCGTGGACGGCGCCCGCGGCGGTCAGGGCGCGGCGGCCGGCCTGTTCGACGGCATCGACGTCGACTGGGAGTGGCCGGGCTCGGCGGGCGAGGACGACACCGTCTTCCGGCCGGAGGACAAGAAGAACTTCACCGCGCTGATCCGGGAGTTCCGGACCCAGCTCGACGCGTACGCGAAGACGCAGGGCAAGCGGAAGCACTACGACCTGAGCGCGTATGTCCCGACGGCCCCGGCCAAGATCGACGCGGGCTTCGAGGTCCGCAAGATCATGAAGGACTTCGACTTCGTCAACCTCCAGGGCTACGACTTCCACGTCTCGGGTGAGAAGACCACCGCCCAGCAGTCGGCGCTCTACGCGAAGAACGACTTCAGCGTCGACCAGACCGTGAACGACTGGCTGAAGCGTGGCGCCCCGGCCCACAAGCTGGTCATGGGAATGCCGTTCTACGGTCAGGGCTGGACGGGCGTGACCGGTGGCGGCGACGGCATGGGCCAGCCCGCGGACAGGCCCGCTCCGGCGACCTACGCGGCCGGCTACGAGGACTACAAGGCCCTCAAGAAGCTCGCCGCTTCGGGCACCTACAAGGTGCACCGCAAGCACGGCCAGGCATGGCTGTTCGACGGCAACACCCTGTGGACGTACGACGACCCGAAGGTGCTGCGCGCCAAGACCTCGTACATCCGTGACAAGGGTCTCGGCGGCGCCATGTTCTGGTCGCTCGACGCGGACACCGCGGACGGTGAGCTGATGTCGGCCGTCGACCGTGGGCTGACCCGCCGCTAGGAAGCGTCTTCGGAGGAGGCCCCGTCCGCCCGGTGGGTGGACGGGGGTCCGAGGACGCGCCCCGGGGCGCATGAACGGGCGCGGCCCGGCCGGGGGGCCGGACCGCGAATCGGGACGAGGCCGGTGCTTCGTGGGCTGTCGGTGGCCCCGAGGCACCGGCCTCTTCCGTTGCGTGCGGGAGGTCCGTAGGGGCTGGTCCGTACGGACGGGGCCCGGTCCGGCCCCGTACGGGAGAGAGCGGTCTCCTACGGGAGGGAGCAGCCGGACGGCGGGCGGCGGGTCGTGGGCGGCGGGCGGACGGTCATGGGAGGCGGCTCAGACCGCGCTCGTATCCTCCGGCTGCGCCGTGAGGTCCAGACCGAGCTGACGGCGGACCGAGGTCTCCGTCTCCCGTTCGAGCGTCTTCTCGCCCTTGGCGGTGTGCCCCTGGAAGACGTCCTCCTGCCACGCCTTGGCCGCCCTCAGCCAGTGGGCGCGCGCCCGGTCGAACTCCGCGGCGCGCTCGGCCACCGGCCCCGCCGCGCCCTTCGGCCAGTCCCCCGCGCGCAGCGCGTCCGCCTGGGCCGCGAGGGCGGCGGAGGCCCGCCGGGCCCAGTCCCGGTTCCCCACCGGGTCCTCGGTGAACTCCGCCTCCGGCCCCGAGTCCATGACCGCGGCGATCGCGGTTTCGGCCTTGAGATAGGCGAGCTGGGGTGGGTTCAGATTGGTGGCGTCGCTGCGGAGGGAGCCTTTGACCTTGTCGCCCCCGATGGTGGCGAACCCGCAGGTGATGTCCCGGTCGCCGAGCCGCCAGCTCTCCTCTGTGGGCATGTAGAAGTAAACGCCCATATCCCAGGGGATTTTCCAGGCATCCATCGCGTAAGCGTCGTTGACCCGTCGGCAGCGTTCCTCGGCGAGCCTCCCGATGGGCTTGGCGCCCGGATAGGTGGTGAACCCGGTGATCGGGAATCCGCCGGAGATCTCCGCCTCATGACCGGACGCACAGTCCACCACCTCGACCGAGGCGGTCTTCTCGTCATCCGGAGCGCCGTCACCGGGGAGGTTGAGGCAGTCGCCCTTGGCGAGATCCATGGTGCTGCGGGACCGCGCCGTCTCGTCCATGCCCTCCTGGAAGCCGTCCCACGCCGCACTCACCATGCCGGTGGCGAGCAGGAGGATCGCCAGCACGGTACTGATCGAGGAGAGGATCGTGCCCGCGAGCGCCATACCACGGCCGCGCTGCCCCTTCCGCTTGATCTGCGCGAGCGCGACCAGACCGAAGACCAGGCCGAGCGGGGGCAGACAGCAGACGATGCCGGTCACCAAGGAGGCCACGGAGAACCCATTGAAGGGCGGGGTGGCGGGTGGCATGGGATACCCGGGGTACTGCTGATACGGCTGGTACGCCGGATGCGGCTGCGGCTGCGCATGTGGCGCATGTGCATGTGGCGCATGCGGCTGTGGCTGCGCGTGCGGTGAGTACGGATGTGCCTGCGGGTACGGGGGCTGTGGCGCGGCGCCCAGGGGATAAGGCTCCCGGGGCCCCTCGGGCGGGGCAGACGGTCCACCCGTGGCGGAGGGTTGCGCCCCGGGATCGGGGTCACCCGGTGGATCGGGCCGCGGCCCGCCCGGCTGTGTTGGGTCCACGGGTGCAGGGCTCCTCGTCGGTGCTCGGAGTGGGACAGGCGGAAATCGTATAAACAGACTGTCCACTCCGATATGCCGGGCCAGCAGAGTGGGGCGGTCGCAGCGGCGACCGCCCCACCAGACCCGCCCCACCAGACCCGCCCCACCAGACCCGGCTGACCAGACCCGTTGACCGGGCCTTCCTGCTGAGCCCGTTGACCGAGCCCGCTGACCGAGCCCGCTGACCGAGCCCGTTGACCGGGTTCTTCGGCACCAGGACTCATCAGCTCACCGGGCGCTCAGCCCGGCCGGCCGAGCGCTCAGAACTGAAGCGCCCAGGAGTCGACCGTGCCGATGTCCTGCGCGGCGTTGTCGCTCACCCTGAGCTTCCAGACACCGTTCGCGAGCTCGGACGAAGCGTTCACCCAGTAGGTGGTGTTCACGTTGTCCGCGCTGCCGCCCGATCCGTACGCCTTGAGGTTGTAGACGGTCCCGTCCGGCGCGACGAGGTCGATGCGCAGATCACCGATGTACGTGTGCTTGATGTCGACCGGCACGGCCAGCGTGGCGGGCGCGTTCCCGGGGACGCCGGTCACCGTGATCGGCGACTCGACGGTGGTGTTGTCACCGATCGCGTAGTCGGTGAGGTTGTCGAACCGCGGGCCCGGGGGCGGGGTGGTGCCGGTGCCCACGTAGAGCAGCCGGTTCGGCGAGCCGGGCCCCGGGGAGCCCACCACCCCGGGGGTGGCGGCCGTCGTCAGCGCGGTGGCGACCTGCGCCGGGGTCGCGGCCGGATTGTCCCCGAGATGGAGTGCCGCCGCGCCCGCGACGTGCGGCGCCGCCATGGAGGTGCCGGAGATCGTGCTGGTCGCCGTGTCGTTCGTGTTCCAGGCCGAGGTGATGGACGAGCCGGGGGCGAAGATGTCGACCACGGGCCCGTAGTTGGAGAAGGTCGAGCGCGCGTCGGTGATGGTGGTCGAGCCGACGGTGATGGCCTCGCCCACCCGCGCGGGCGAGTAGTTGGCCGCGTCGGCGTTGGAGTTGCCGGCCGCGATGGCGTAGGTGATGCCGGAGGCGATCGAGTTCCGTACGGCGGTGTCGAGGGCGGCGTCGGGTCCGCCGCCGAGACTCAGGTTGGCGACGGCGGGCTTGACGGCGTTCCGCGTCACCCAGTCGATGCCCGCGACGACCTGGGCGGTGGTGCCCGAGCCCGCGTTGTTCAGCACCCGGACCCCGACGATCTTGGCCTTCTTGGCCACGCCGTGCAGGGTGCCGGCGACGGTCCCGGCGACATGGGTGCCGTGGCCGTGGCCGTCCTGCGCGGTGTTGTCGTTGTCGATGGCGTCGTAGCCGTCCGAGGCCCGGCCGCCGAAGTCGCCGTGGGTGATCCGTACGCCGGTGTCGATGACATACGCGGTCACCCCGGCGCCCGCGCTGTCCGGGTAGGTGTACTTGCCGTCGAGCGGGAGGGACCGCTGGTCGATCCGGTCCAGCCCCCAGGAGGGCGGGTTCAGCTGGGTGGCGCTCGCGGTGAAGACACGATTCTGCACAACGGAAGCGACGGCCGGATCCGCGGCGAACCGCTTGGCCCCCGCCTCGGAGAGCCGGACGGAGTAGCCGTTGAGCGCCGCCTCGTACGTCCTGTCGATCTTCGCTCCGTACTCGGCCGCCAGCGCCTTGCCGGCCGCGGAGCCGGCGTCGGCCGCGGTCTCGCGCAGGGTGACGATGTAGCTGTCCTTGATGGTGCCGGGCGCGCCGAGGTTCTGGACGACGCCTTCCGGCGCCCGATCGGCGGCGGTGGCGGTCGCGGTGCCGGAGACCGTACCGAGGGCGAGCGCGGCCGCGGCCGTCGCGCCGATGGTGGTGAGTCTTCGACGCGGGATACGCATCACTGACATCTGAGGGGTCCTCCTCGTTGGGCCACGCACCCGTCGCGATCTACCAGGTGCATGACAATCCAGGGCCACCGAACCTGCCATGTTCATGTCCGGCTCCCAGGGGGAAGACTGCTGGATCCGCCCGTGCGCCACAAGGCCCGCGGCAGGGCCGTAACACAGGTGCCACGGATGCCACACGGCTGACATGCTGACGACTCATGACCTCGTACTCCTGCCCCTCCTGCCGAATCAGCACCCCCGTCGCCGAAGCCGACGAAGCCGCCGAGGCCGGTTGGCGCTGCCCCCGCTGCCACGGCCCCTGGGACCTGGACTTCACGGCCGGCCCGGTCCCGCTCGCCGGGCTGCCCACCCGGGTCAACTCGCTCTGGCGCTATGCGGAGGCGCTGCCGCTCACCGACCCCGTCGCATCACTGGGCGAGGGCCGCACCCCCCTCGTACCCCTCACTCCGCACATCTCCGCCAAGCTCGACTTCCTGATGCCGACGCTCTCCTTCAAGGACCGCGGCGCGGTGCTGCTGGCGGAGCTGGCGCGCGGGCTGAATCCCCGGCGTGTGATCGCCGACAGCAGCGGCAACGCGGGCACCGCGGTCGCCGCGTACTGCGCCCGCGCGGGGCTTACGTGCACGGTGTACGTCCCCGAGGGCACGTCCCCCAAGAAGGCGGAACAGATCCGGGCACACGGCGCGCACCTCGAACGCGTCCCCGGCGACCGCGAGGCCACCGCGCGGGCCGCGCGCACCGCGGCCGACGCCCCGGGCACCTTCTACGCCAGCCATGTCTACAACCCGTACTTCCTGCACGGCACGAAGACCTACGTCTACGAACTGTGGGAGGACCTCGGCGGCACCCTGCCCGACACGATCGTCGTCCCCGTCGGCAATGGAACCCTGCTCCTCGGCGCGGACCTGGCCGTACGGGAGTTGTACGGGCACGGGCTGATCGACCGCCGCCCCGCCCTGGTCGCGGTCCAGGCCGAGGCGGCCTCCCCGCTGGCCGCGGCCTTCCACGCGGGCGCGGACGACCTCCTCGACCCCGGGCCCCCGAGCGGACCGACCCTCGCCGAGGGCATCGCCATCCCCCGGCCGCCCCGGGCCCGCCAGATCCTGCGCGCCGTACGGGAGTCGGGCGGCACCTTCCTGACGGTGACGGAGGACCAGATCCGGGCGGCGCAGCTCGATCTCGCCGCCCGGGGCCTGTTCGTGGAGTCCACCGGAGTGGCGTGCTGGGCGGCGGTCGGCGACCGCCGGGAGGGCACGGCCGTGGTCCCGCTCTGCGGCGCGGGCCTGAAGACGGGCCTGGCGCCCGGGTAGCCCCCACCCGGCACCCGAGCCGCGACCGCGGGCCGGAGACCCCCGTCGCGGCTCGGGCACGGCACCCCGTGGCCGCTCGGGCACGGACCTCCGCGGCCGCTCGGGCACGGACCTCCGCGGCCGCTCGGCGGGAGACCCTGGCGATGGCGGTGCGGTCACCTCCCGGTCAGGAGGAACCGCATATAGCTGCGGTTGCCGAGGCTCTCCCGCATTTCGGTGCGGGTCGTCGAGAGCTGGTCGTGCAGTTGCTCGCGCTGAGTATTGATGCCCTCCAACTGCTTCTGGCTCTGGAGCAGTACGGAGCGCTGGCGCTGTGTCTCCACCCGCCGCTGTTGCTGCTCGCTGGTCATCCGCTGCCGTGCGGCCGTGATCCGCTGCTGGAGCTGGTCCTTGCTCCGCTTCGCCTCGCTCTCGGTCCGTCGCACATCGGCCTGGAGCCGGGTGCCGCGAGCGATGACGGAAGCCCGGATCTGCCGCTCGACATCGGCGGGTAGCTCGGTCGGCGCGGTGGACCGGGCCTGCTGTTCCAACGAGGCGCGCCAGTCGTGCAGCGTGGCCGCCCGCGCTTCGCCGACTCCGTGGACCCGTACGCGGCGTCCGCTGGGGAGGGAGAGGTACGCCGCCCGGGAACCATAGGAGTTACTACTGTTCTCGTAGGTGACGCCGGTGAAGTCGGCGGCGGTACGGATTCCCGCGTTCAGCAGGGCCAGTACGGTCTTCGTCCCCATAGTGGGGAGCGACCGCACGGTGCGGATCGGCGTACCGCGCAACTTCTCCTGTACGTACGCGGTGACCGCGGGTTCCAGCGCCTGGGCCAGCTCCTGCCTCTCGGTCGCCGGCAGTTCCCGTAACTCCTGTCGCAGTCTGGCGGTGCGCCGGTTCGTGTCCAGGGTGACGCGGGACTGCTCGTCCCGCAGTTCGGTCTGCAACGCCTGGAGCGCGTTGGCCGTCGCCGTGTCGTCCCGCGCGCTGGTGTCATCGAGCCGGCGGAGCTCAAGCTCGATATGGAGGAGCGCCTTCCGCGAGTCCTTGAGCAGATCAGCTTGGTGGGAGAGCTCCCGCACCCGCTGCCGGGCGGCCCGGTGCTCGGGCCGGAGCCGGCGGCCCGCCGTCACGGCCGTCGCCCCCGCCGCCAGCGCGATGGCCTGCGTGGGCGCGTACGCCGCCGGCAACGCGGAGACCAGCGTCAGCGTGCCCGGCAGCACGGTGCCCAGCAGCGCCAGCACGGCCGATGCGAGATCGGTCGGCCGCCGCCCGGAGAACGCGCCTCCCGGTGACGCGGCGGCCGGGTGGGCCGGCGGGATCCGGCCGGCCATCCAGGGCGGCACCCCGGCCCCCGGCGCACCCGGCGCGGCGGAGGGGGGAACCGGCCCCTGCCCCTTGCCTCTGCCCTTGCTCTGGCCCCGGCCGGCCGCGGGATCGGTGTCGGTGGTCAGCTCCGGGATCGACGCACACGGCTCGGCGAGGAGACTGTGCACCCGGGCCGCCACCGTACGCAGCCTCGTGTCGTGGTGGGTGAGCAGAAGAGGCCAGGCGAGCGACGACGACGGGTCCTTGAAATCGGCCTCGGAGACGATGAGGTACTCACCGTGGTCCTCGTGCAACTGATCCCAGAGCGCCGAGTCCGTGGCCACCGCCAGCAGCGAGAGATAGATGATCCACGCCGAGAACCGGTCCATGGCCGGACCGAAGTCGGCGGCCGTACGGAACGGGGACTGGTAGTTCCGGTGACCGTTCTCGGTGGCCGTCTCGCCGTGGAGGGCCGCCACGTACATGCCGTCGTAGTCCACCAGCCGCAGCGTGCCGTCGTCGGCCACCAGGATATTGCCGTGCTGGAGGTCGCCGTGGGCGATCCCGTACCGGTCCAGATCGGTGACGAGCTCATGGAAGCGTTCGGCGAGCGCCAGCACCGCGGCGCTGTCCTGCCGGTGCCGCACGATCCAGTTGATGAGATCCGTGCCCTGCACCCAGGCCATCTTGAGCACGGGATACCAGACGCCGGCGACCAGCACTCCCTCGTCGAGGAAGTCGAAACCCACCGACCAGCGCTGGGAGAGCCGGTCCGGGTCGAGCGCCCCCAGCGTGGCGCTGATCGCCGTGTAGCGGGAGGTGAGCGCGGAGGTGTCCCGGGTGAAGCACTTCACGGCGTAGCGCCGGCCGTCGGTCGCGGTGACGGAGAAGACACTGGCGAAGTTGCCGGAGATCGCCTTGGGGCCCAGGACCGGGCTCTGCTGGACCGTGCCCAGCTTGAGCGCGGTGTCCTGGAAGCAGACCTCGGGGTGCTGAAGCGCCTCCGCGTAGTTCGCGCCGGTCGGGAATTTACGGATCGCCCCGGTGCCCGAGCCGGGGCCCGGACCCGGACCCGTACCGAAGCCCGTACCGGTGCCGGGCCCCTGGGCCCAGCCCGGTGTCGGTCCCTTGCCCTGGCCCGTGCCCTGTCCGGGGACCGGTCCCTGTCCCTGTCCCTGTCCCTGTCCCGTCGTGTGCTGTCCGCCGTGGGAGAACGCCATCACACCTCCGCTCGCACCTGGATCCGGATGAGCGTCACATCGTCATTGCGCATCCGGCCGCACTCCCGCTGACCGTCGACCCACTCGGTGAAGCACTCCAACCCGCCGTCGGAGACCGCCGCGAGCTCCTCGCCGGCGAGGGCTCCGGAGTCATCGGACGCGGCGAACAGCCACGCGGCCAGCGCATCGCTCACCAGCAGCAGTTCATCGCCCGGGAGGAGTTCCCCCTCGGTGAGGGAGACCCGGTCGGACACCAGCTCCACGTCCCGGTTTCGGCTGCCGAGGAGTTGCGGGGTGATGCCGAACTCCGCCAGATCGCCCACCGGGAACGCCCCGCACACGGCACCGTCCCTCAGTTGGAACAGACAGCTGTCCCCCAGGGCGAAGGCGTGCCACCGCCAGGCCGCTCCGTCATCGCTCATGACGGACTGGATCTCCACGCCCAGGACGGTGGCGAACGCGCCCTTCTCCAGGCCCGGCCGCTCGTACCAGGCGATGGGACGCCCCCGGGCGGTCCGGTCCGCCTGGTACCACTCCAGATAGCGGTCCCAGTGGCCCGCGGCCCGCACCATGAGGTCCCTGACGAACTCCGGGGAGTGCTGCCACCACAGCTCGCTCAGACTCATGGACTCGATGGCGTCGGTGACCAGCCGCTGGGCCCACGCCCGGGCGAGCAGGCTCTCCGACGCACCGTCCGACACGGACGCGTACAACGAGGTGACCACCACCCCGTCCGACCCGGTCCGCGGCTCCCCCAGCCACACGCCCCCGGCGTCCTCGCACTCATCCGCGCGGCTCCCGGCCTTGGGGACGAGGAACATCCACGATTCCGGCAGCGGTGGCAGGTCCCCCATGGTCAGCGCAGTTCCGTCGCGCGCGTACCGATGTCCAGGAACTCCACGATCGAGGTGATGTCCGCGTTGTAGACGAAACCGCGGGTCGACTCGCTGACCTCATGGCCCTGGGAGGCCGCGTAGGACCGCATGTGATCCGGCAGCGCACTGGACATCTGGAAGAGCAGCCGGGAGTACGTGTCCGGCAGCCCGTCCTCGCCGTCCGGGAAGGTCACCGCGGAGCCGTCGCTGCCGGAGACATGGAGGTTGAAGAGGAGTACGGCGCCGTCCGCGGTCGCGTACGAGGCCAGCGCGATGGCCGCACTGGTCGGGTCACCGTCGGTCGACTCCCCGTCGGTGAGATTGAGGACGATGGGCGGGAAGCCGCCGGGGTGCGCCTCGACCCAGGCGGCGACCAGGGAATCCGCATAGCCGAGGGCCCGTGTCATGGGCGTCCCGCCGTTGGTGACCGAGTCCATCCACACGGGGAACTGCACCGACGTCTCCACCAGCCCGCCAGCACCGTCCGGGACCTTCTTGGCGCGGGTCTCGATCCTGGCCGGATTGTTGGCGACCTCGCTCAGCGGGACGAGATCGCGTCCTGCCAGCGCCCCCTGGAAGGCGGACCCGACATGGTTGTGCCCGTAACCGATCACCGCGACATGGAAGTAGTCGCGGACTCCCTCTTCCTTGGCGCACTTCACGGACAGTTCGGTCAGCAGGCGGTTGATCGCGTCGGACACGACCTCGGCCCGCTGCGGCGGCGCCTCACCGCTGCCCATGGGATCGCTCATCGACGCCGATTGGTCGACGAGGAAGATGAAACATCCCGGGTTGGTGCGACTGATCTCGGCCGTGTACGGCATCACGCTGCCCCGTTCTTCTCCATAGGGAAGACGGGGAAGACAGGAGACACGGCACCGGTCCGCGTCTCCTCAGCCCCCGCCAAAAGGGCATCATCGCATCGGAAAGCCCATCACCGAAGGGGAGTTGGGGATTTTACGACCCACTCGTAGCGCTTCCGGACCGCCCCACGGCGGCGGGCACGACACCCCGTCCGCCGACCGGCCGCCCGGAAGCCCACCTTCCGGGCGGACGACCCGGCGCGGCCGGAGGGCTCGGGTCGCGCGCTGACACCACGATTCCGCATCAGCGTGGGAAGGCAATCCCGACGAGGACCGCGCGATCAGTAGTGATAGCGGGCGGCGAGGATGACGATCTCCTGGTCCGTGACCAGGTAGACGAGCCGGTGCTCGTCGTCGATCCGCCGCGACCATGCCCCGGGCAGGTGATACTTCAGCGGCTCAAGCTTGCCGATCCCCGAGAAGGGATCGCGCGCGTTGACGACGAAGGGGCCGACTCCCCAAGGAGCCGGCCCCTTCTGCACCACGCGCCGGTGAAACCACTGACGCGCGGTGACGCTTCACTCAGACGTTGAAGCAGAACGTTCAAGAAGTCTCTCACTCCCCAGTATTCCCAAGGGCTTCAGCCCTCCGAAGGGGTGCTGGGTCAGCACCAAGTCAGCACCATGTCGGTAGGTCAGCACGTCACGCCACAAGCGCTGCGTCCGAAGTCTGACGAGGAACCGAGGGACGCAGCGCCTCCTGCATCACGTCGCGGCAGCGGTCCCACGCCTCCGATACAAGGTGCCCGTACGTGTCGACGGTCGTCTTGATGTTGCGGTGACCGAGCCATCGACTCACCTCGTGGATCGGCACGCCGTTCGCAAGGGCCGTCGAGGCGAAGAAGTGGCGCAGCGAGTGCGGGGTGTACTTCGGCTTCCCATCCGGCTTCACCACACCGGCTGCCGTCAACGCCTTGCGCCAGTGATAGCCGTACGTCGAGGCCGTGGGCATCTTGCCCTTGCCCCGCTCACGCGGCGCGAACAGCGCCTCCAGGCCGTCGAGCTCGACCGTCCCCCACTTCTTCAGGTGCATCCCGATCTCTTGGTCGAGGAAGAGCGGGGTGGGCACGTCTCTGAACGCCTCCGCCGTACGGTGCTTCAGCGGGACGAAGCGCGTGACGCAGTCACCCTGGTTCGCCTTGGCGCTGATCTGTCGCCGCAGCCGGAGGAAGCCGTCACGCTGACAGTCGGCTGAGAAGCCGAGGGTCTCACTGATGCGCAGCCCCGCACCCGCCTGGAGCCACACGGTGAGCCGGTACTGATCGGACATGGCCGCCGCGATGGCGTACACCTCGGCAAGCGTCGGGATCTCGTCCGGGTCGACCGCGGCCCCCGCCGTCTTGAGTGGCGGCACTTCTTCACACGGGCTGTCCGGTATCCGGCGCTCCTTCACGGCCGCCGTCATCATGCTGCGCAGGATGTTCATGCGGTCGTTGACCGTTGCGGCTGTCAGCCCACGGCCCACCATGGTGACTCGAAGCTTCTTCACGTCGGCGACGGTGAGGCCAGCGAGGGTACGGGAGCCCAGCTCGGGGATCAGGTGATTGGAGAGGAAGCCCTGATAGTTGCGCCGCGTGGACTCGTTCACTTGGTGCTGTGCCAGCCACTCCTCAGCCCACTTCCGCAGCGAGATCTGACCGAGCTGGGGGTCGATGTAGACACCCTGACGCTTGTCGTTCTCCGCCTTGACGCCGAAGCTCTCGGCTTCTTTCTTCGTCGGGAACGAGCGCTCGCGCTGCCGCGCGCTTCTCCCTCCCGGCTCCCGGTAGCGGACGGTCCACCGATGCGCACACCGAGTCTTGTTCCGGCATTCACACTTCTTCAGCACCTGCGCCATGCTCGATCCTCCTCAGCACTGCCGTCGCCTTCTCAGTCAGCTGTCCGCCCGCCTTGCCTTCGACCTTCGTCAGAAAGCCCCGCTGACGAGCGGCGCGCAGGTGCCCCTTGAGCGTGGCCTGCTTGCCTCCCGTCCACACCTCCAGTTCGGCGATCGGCGCGCGCTGCCCTGCGTCGACGAAGTGGACGTACAGGTTCGAGATCACCGCGAGGTATTCGTCGGACAGCCCCTCCGGCAGTGTCGTCAACCCTTGACGGAACTGCTCGATCTTCTGGCGCTGAAGATCCTCCACTGCCTGCCGGCCAAGCTGCGCAAAGGGCGCAAGGCTCGCCGCCTCCACTGCTCCAGCCGCGATGTCGACCTTCCGGAGGACCGTCGTGGTGATACCGCGAGCGATCTCCTGATGACCACCTTCCGCGTCCGGCTCGATGGTGATCGACCGAGGTCCGCCTTGGGCTGATCCGAGCGGCCACAGCATGACCACCCTCCAAGCGCCGATGCACTGCACCGTCTCCACGAAGTGCTCCCCGCCCTGCGGGGGCTGCGATGTCTGCGTCATGGCTCGAACACTAGGGACCACCGCCACACCAGTCAAGTCCGGATGTGACACGGCTGGACTTGTCACGATCGGGTGGATGCCTCAGGATGTGAAGGACGCACCTACCGACTGTCAGGAGCCCGCCTTTGCACCACCACCGCCTCATGACCGTTGACGAGCTGGCCGAGTACCTGGGCAAGAAGCCCGCCTGGATCTACAACAACCACCGGATGCTCGGCATCCCGTCACGGAAGGTCGGCGGCAGCCTGCGCTTCCGGCTGTCAGAGGTCGACCGCTGGATCGATCGGGAGTGCCCGGTCTCGGCCTGACCAGCGCATCCCCATCACCGAAAGCCAACCGAAAGGAGGCACATGTCCCGCCGCCTGGCGGGGATCACTGGCGCACCCGCGTGCGCCACACAGAGACGGAGTCACGCTCTTGATGAGCGAGCACAAGCCACGGATTCAGCTCAAGGAATGGGCCGCCATCTCCCGTCCGGAATTCCGCCGTATGGCCACGGTGCCCGATTGGCCACTCCCTCTTCGAGCCTTCTTCGCCGCCCTGGGCAGGGCAAACCAGATCGGCCACGCCGAGCTAGGCCCAGGTGAACTCGCGAACATCCTCCGCCGCAAGGACGGCTCGGAACAGACGAAGCAAGGGGTGAGTCGCGCTGTCCGCGAAGCCAAAGTCCGCCGACTGCTGCACGCGTCATCCACCGCCCGGTGCCTCGTCCTCCCCTCACACATGTACGACATAGGGCAAGGGTCCCTGTTCTGCCGAGAACACGGCATTCGCCGCGCTGCCTGACCCGAGGTAGGCGACGAGCGCCTACTCGGTAGACGCGTCGCGCCTACCTCTACGGCCTCATTCCATGGGAAAATGATCCTGCCCTCTATATCTATATGTGCAGCAGCGGATCCACCCTCCTCCGCGCAGACGCATCTACACGTCTGCGTTGAACCGGGAAGGACGGAGAGGCCGCTTCGCGGCCCCAGCGGCAGGCGGGACGCAGCGATCCGGCCCCGGCAGGGGCCGAAAGAGCAGGTACGACTCGACGGCGAAGTAGCTACTGGGAAGCGTGCAGGGGCGGCCGACAGGCCGCCGCAGAAGGAAACGGGTAGCGGCTTCCTGCGGCCCCTTCCGGGGCCGCATCACGAAGCCCAGCAAGCCAGCGATGGGGCGCTGACGCGCCCCGCCTAGCGATGAAATCAACGCGACAGCGCGGCCCCGACAGGGGCCACACAGGCGACGCAGAGTGGACCAAGCTCTTGCGTTGGGCCGCTACGCAGCCAGAACGTGAAGCCCCTGAGACTTCCACCGTTACCTACATCGGGGCCACCATGGCGACTACTCGACAGGTTCTGTCCAGGCTTCACTTCGATGGTCTGCACCGCCGTTGCGCACGTCGTGCTACTCCAGGATGTCGAGCGCCGGGAGAGCATCCACGATCTTCATCGTCTCCAGACTGACCGTGACGATCCGCTTGAGCAGGTCGATGATGTATCGCGGATCGTCGGACCAGTCGTTGGGGTCGTTGACGATCTCCGACGCCTTGTCGACTTTGACCTGGTAGCGCTCGATGATCCACTCGATCGCGGAGCGGGCACCGAGCTGGTAGCGGTACGCCTCCTCCGGGATGTTGGTCATCTTGATCCGGTTGTTGTAGATGATCGTCGACCGGTCGGCCTGGCCCTTGATCTTCGGAATCTTCATCTTGGTGACGCGGTACAACTCGCTCGGCGGGGCTGCCGAGATGTCACCGGTCGGCGTCTCGACGATGCCCTTGTACGGCTGAGCCTGCTCGTATTTGATGTGCAGGTCGGCAAGCTTGCGGCCGGCGTCGGCGAATCCTCGGAAGTCGCGGACCTTGGGGATACGCGGGAGGGATTTCCTAAGGTCGGCAGCGAAGCGCTCGCGGTACTGAGGGGAGTGGAGCAGGCCGTAAATGTAGTAGAAGACGTCATCCTTGGTGAGCGACGGTTTGGCATACACCTTGCGATAGTCCGCCAGCGTGGCGTCGGTGATGTTATCGATGCGCTCATAGCCGTTTTCACTGTCGCCGAAGTCGAAGCCGCCTTCGACGGCTAGTTCGCGGTAGGTGTAGCGGGGGAAGAACTGACTATTTGTCTGCCCGCCGAACTCAGATAGATCCGGGAGACCAGACACAGCAAGACTGGTGAAGCCCATGGCAGCTCCAACCCCTGTGATACAGAAGCCGAAGTTCTCGCACTCCGACGTCGGGAACATCTGCGGGAGCTGATAGGATCTCTGAACTAGTTGCGGGCCGAAGTAGACCCACTGCTTAGCAAAGGGCCGGTAAGCAGATGTTCGAACCAGGTCCGCGCCAAACTCATACATTGTCCCCTTAGCGATCCTTTTCAGGTCTTCTTCGTTCCAGCTGATCTTGGTTGCGTCTCGATCGATGAACATGCCGACCCCAGTGGCAGAAGAACCACCATGCCTTAGGTGATTCGCATAGGCGGTCGCTTGCTCGTTGTAGAAGCCAACCGTGGATTCGACGTTCTCAGTGAGCCGATCCTTGGAGAAGCTGTAGACCCAGGAGTCTCGCCCCGTCTTCAGACCGCTGGAGTGCAACCCGAAAATCGCCTTCGCTGCTGCGCTCTTATCCTTGTCCCCGATCGTCTGGAACTCCGCGTACCGCTCGTCGCGTTGGTTGATCCAGTCTCCGTCGGCGTTCGGCTGAAGCTGCTCCCACTCCACGCTGTCGAGGCTCTGGCTACCGATGATGCGGAGCTTTTCCTCGCGTGCAAGGTAGTCGCCAATGTCTCGGTAGTGCAGCTCGCAGCCCGCGGCCGCGCCCACGCCTTGCCCGCCCTTGACCAGGATGAGGACGGCGACGGTGTTCCGGCTGCCCGAGTCGAAGACCTTGCCGCCTTCCTTCCGGGACTGCTCACCTGCGGTTCGCTGGTTGCCGCGCAGGTTATAGCAGTAGATCGCGTCGAACTCCTCGACCATCGACTTGCGCAGACCGTCGGCCGTGTTGCCGTCGATGTAACCGCCGTTGGAGACGAAGGCGACCACACCTTCGTCTTTAATGCGGTCGGAGGCCCAGCGGATGGCACGGATGTAGGAGTCGTACAGGGAGTTCTTGTTCGTCGCCGTCGACTGGGCGACATAGGTCTCCGCAATGCGCGCGTCCAGGGTCTCGTACTTGAGGTTCTGGTTATCGTCGTTCTGGCTGTCCTGTTTCGCCGAGTACGGCGGGTTACCGATGACGACAGTGATCGGCTGGGCTTTCTGTTTATTCGCCCGCTCACTGTTGCCCTCAAAGACCTCCATTCCGTCGAGCTTCGCCGTCCCCTCCGCAAGCTGGAAGGTGTCCGTCAGGACAATGCCCTCGAAGGGGTGATATTCCCCGCCCGCTAGGTCATGGAAAGCAGCCTCGATATTGACCGCCGCGATGTAGTACGCGAGGAGCACGATCTCGTTGGCGTGCAGTTCGCTCGTGTACTTGCGCAGGAGATCTTCGGGATTAATGAGCCCGGACTGGAGGAGGCGTACAGGGAAGGTGCCGGTGCCGACGAAAGGGTCGATGATCTGGACGCCAGGATCAGACAGGGACTTGCCAAAGTGCTTGGTGAGTGCCTGTTCGGTTGAGCGGATAATGAAGTCGACGACCTCGATGGGGGTGTAGACGATGCCGAGCGCGTCGGCGGTCTTCGGCAAGGCGGTCTTGAAGAACTTGTCGTACAACTCGACGATGACACGCTGGCGGCCTTCATGGTTGTCGATGCCCTCGGCACGCACGCGCACCGACTCGTAGAAGCTCTCCAGGGTCTGGGCCTCAGTATCGATTCCGGTGTCGTCGAGGACGTCGAGCATGCCCTGCATGGCCTTGGAGACCGGATTGTGCTCGGCGAAGCCGTAGCTGCTGAACAGGGCGTCGAAGACGGGCTTGGTGACGATGTGCTGGGCGAGCATGTCGACGGCTGCAGACTCGGTGACGCCGGGATTTATGGTCGCCCGCAGCTCGGTGACGAACTCCTGGAAGGCGGCCTGCTTCTCGGGGATGTTCAGGGCGGCCTTGATACGTGTGACGTGGCGGTCGGCAATCTGGGCGATGTCCTTGGCCCAGTCCTCCCAGTAGTGGCGCTCGCCGACCTTGTCGACAATGCGGGCGTAGATGGCCTCGCGCCAGTCGGCCACGGAGAACAAGGCGTCCTGGATGTGCTGGGCGCTCTGGGCTTCCCGCTCCTTGGCGGCCTTCGCGCTGTCCTCGGTGCTGGAGCCGTCCTTGTCTCCAACGCTCTCGTCACCAGCACCGATGTGGCCGATGCCGATCGTCTCGGGCTTCTTCTTGTTCAGCTCGATCTGATTGACGGTGGCGTTGAAGCGGTCGTCGTGGGCGCGCAGGGCTTGGAGGACCTGCCATACGGTCTTGAAGCGCCTGTTGTCTGAGAGCGCCTGCTCGGGCGTCATACCGGCCGGGACGGCCACGGGCAGGATGATGTAGCCGTAGTTCTTGCCGGGCGCAGTACGCATCACGCGGCCGACGGACTGTACGACGTCAACCACAGAATTGCGTGGATGGAGGAACAGCACCGCGTCGAGGCTGGGCACATCGACGCCTTCGGACAAACAGCGGGCGTTGGACAGGATGCGGGCGTTGGCCTGGCCCGGATCCTGCTTGAGCCAGTCAAGGAGCCGGTTGCGCTGGAGGGTGTTGAAGGTGCCGTCGACGTGGTCGACCTCGCAGTGCAGCACCTCGTCATCCGCGTCCTCGTAGGCGTCGACGATCGCGTTGAAGTTGTCGGCGACACTCTTGGAGTCGGCGATGGAGCGTGCGAAGGCGACGGCCCGCTTCATCGGGGCCTCGTCCTTGCCGAAGCCTGAGCCGTCGGCGAAGGTGCCCGTGCGCTTGGCCATGGCATTCCAGCAGCCGATGATCTTCGCGGCGTCATCGAGGTTCAACTCAGAGCCCCCGCCGGCGAAGCCCTCCTGGAGAGTCTTGGCGACCACGCCCTCGTCAATGGTGAGGATAAGGACCTTGTAGTCGGTGAGCAGACCCTGTTCGACCGCCTTACCGAAGCCGAGACGGTGGAACTCAGGACCGTACTTCGTCTCGTCATCCATCGACGCGACGGCTGCCTGTGCACTCTTGGCGTCCTGCTTGGTGTCGTCGTTGTACACGCGAGGCGTCGCGGTCATGTACAGGCGCCGGTCGGCGCCGATGAAGCTGTCGTCGTGAACTCGGACGAACGCTGACTCGTCGTGCCCGGAGAGGGTGACACCAGTGGTGCGGTGCGCTTCATCGCAGAGGATCAAGTCGAACCGGGGCAGGCCCTTCTTCTGGGCCGCCGAGATGGTCGCGATCGACTGGTAGGTGGAGAACACCACCGTCAGGCCAGGGGCCGCCTCGACGCTCGCCATCTGCTCGACCAGCCGGTCCGCGTTGGTGGTAGCGGGCAGGGCCAGGTCATGGGTGGACATGTCCTTGTCGTCGCCCTGGGCCTTCTGCTTACCGACCTGGGCGTCCGAACATACGGCGAAGGCATTCAGCGGGACCTCAGCCTCGTACGACCACTCGCGCAGCGTCTGCGAAAGCAGCGCGATGGAGGGCACCAGGAACAGGACTGCGGTGTGCTCACCCATACCGGCCTCGGCGCGCTCGCGTCGCAAGCGCTCCACGAGCTTGAGACCGGTGAACGTCTTGCCGGTACCGCAAGCCATGATCAGCTTGCCCCGGTCGTGTTCGGCGAAGCCGGCGAAGACGTCGCCGATGGCCGCCTTCTGGTGCGGACGCGGCTTCTTCTTCTCCCGCAGCGTCATCTCGAACTCGACGTGCAGCCCCGGAGTGGGCAGATGCCACTCAACCGGGCTGTTGGCGATGTCGGAAAGCCCGACGCGGGTCACGGGGACTTGCTGATCGGTCAGTGCTTCCTCGGCGTGAACGCTCCACTTGTCGGTGGTGGAGATGATCATTCGGCGAGTGAAGGCGCCCTTACCGGAGGCGGTGAAGAAGGAGTCGATGTCCTCCTTGTGGATCATGTGCTGCGGCTCGTAGAACTTGCACTGGATGGCGCAGTAGCCGCCGGTCTCCCGGTCCTGCGCGACCAGGTCGATGCCGGTGTCCCGCTTGTCGTGCTCAGTCCCCGGCCAGTCGGTCCACATCCATACCCGGGTGAACTGCTCGGTCCACTGGGGGTCGGTGCTCAGGTACTGGACCATGAGTTCCTCGAAGCGGGTCCCCCGGTCACGGTTCACGGTGGAGCCGTCACGGATCGCCTTGAGAACGTCGTGCACCGTCGTCGCAGTCGTGGTCCCGCTCAACGCGATCCGCACCCCATCACAGTCAGTAGCGCGCCCATCCGGGCGCTACGTGGCTCACACCAGAATCGCCATAACACTACTGGTGAGTCCCGTGTTAAGGCGCCGAATCGGCCCGCCCATGCCAGTGCCCGCTCATACCCTCACGCGCATCGGTGGGCGCAGGGCGAGGGTGCAATGGCTGCGGTCCGCCGCGCCGAAGGAGCGGTACAGCGCGGAGGGCGGCCAGCGTGAAGACGGCAAGCGGCTGCGGCGATCGCTGGCCACACTTTCGCGACGACGTACAGAAGCGCTTCAGCCTGACGAACAGTAACGATGTCGGTTGATTGCCTGACGGTTGAGGGATGCGTCCGGTAGATCTGTGCGGGTGAATGACTCCACGCCCAGCGGGTCCGCTCCCGAGGATGGCGAACCCCCGTCCTACGTCGAGAAGACAAAGCGCTGGTACACAAAGCGCAAGCCGCAGATCCACGCCTTTGCTGGCGCCGTCGGCGCTCTTGGAGCCATAGCTCTGACCATCGCCCCCGCGAGCCCCGCCGAAAGGGAGGACAACGAGAAGCACGACGCTGATGACATCGCGGATTCCGAACAGACACCCGGCGATGAAGCCAAAAGCGAGCCTCGGGGGGCCTCCAGCCCTCACGTGCGGAAGCTCCCCTCTGGCTGGAACCCCAGCGAAGAGAAGAAGACGCAGCATAAGGCGGAGACGGGGGAAGACCTCCCTCCCGGTACCACCTACGTACACCGCGTGGAGGACGAAGACGAGGACGAAGACCCCGGCGAAGCCGCAGCCTGAGCACCTCGGCAGGCACCGCAGCGGTCATTCCTGTGCATTGCCGACGGAGTCCTACAGAACACTCATACCACCACTGGCCTGCAGTTACGGCCCGGTCTGACGTGGCGTGGGGAGTTCTTCGGCGACCTAGGAACCGTGGCAGGATCCGAGCTGCTAAGACGCAGCGGACTGAGGTGCAGGGCCAAGGGGGTCATACCCCCACCCCCTTCGTCCTCTCCCGGTTCTCCGCCGTCGCCTCTACGATCCGACGCATGATCAAGCTCTCGTGGGCACTGATAGCCCAGCACGTGGACGAATGGATCGGGGACGACACGGCGCAGGGCGCGGCTGTCCTCGAAGCAAGGGTGGGCGCCGTGGTCGACACGAGCGGCATGAAGCCGGAGACCATCCAGCACTGGCGGACGGACTTCCTCGCGCCCGTGGTCGAGTCCCTGCGCACCGAAGGGACGGCGGCTCTCGCACGGGGAGAGTCCTGGAGCAAGGCAGCCGGGCCGTTCCTGGCTTGTGCTTCTCCTGCGAACTGACCGCCAGCAGGGGCATGAACGGGCGCCTGTCACGCATGAAGGCTCTCAGCAGTGGTTCGCAGTGAAGCAGCCCCTGGTCACACTGCTTCGGGGCCCTGTGACGTATCCGTGTGGAGCCTGCCGTCTCGCGCCGCCGCGATCACGGTAGGAGCAGGCGTCTCATGGGCTTCGTCCTTCGAGTAGATCCCGAACCGGCGAAGCATGGCTCGAACCCACTCGTCGTCTCGCTCAGGCGCCTTGGCCAACTCTCGCTCAATCCACTCTTCCTTCGTCATGAACGTCTCTCCCAGGTTGCTTCTCCCAGTGGCTCCATGCGGCGATCGGCTCGTACGGCTGGCGGCCTCCGTAGCTGCACTCTGGCGGGTTCCCCGCTACTCGACAGGGCGGGCCCTGCTTCGTTGCCGTCCCTCGTCACCATGGCGAACGAGGTACACACGCGGCGGAAGCCCTTATGTCCGCTGCGTCCGGTGTGTCTCATGCACTCGATGTCCACGGCCGCCCCGTCCTCGGACGGATTTGCCGTCCACGCACAGTGGAGGCACTCGGCCTCGAACGTCACGTCGGTGTCCGGGTGCTGGGTGATCCTGTGCATCACGTACCGCAGCACAGCACGGGTCATTACGCGCCCCCGTGTCCGTCGTGCAGGTGCGCCCGCAAGGTCACGTTCATGTCGGAGACCTTGGAGTAGTCCCCGACCGAGGCGGCATTAACCCGCTGCACCGCGAGGCCGAGGCAGTCACGGCAGCCAGGGACGGGTTCCGGTCGTGCCGGCGGCAGGGACAGGGCCACCGTCTCGGATATCGTCGTCTGCATTTCGTACGTCTCGCGCATCTCGTGCGCCTCCTCGCATCTCGTCGAGGGTGTCATCGTCAGCTGGCCCGACAGACCGCGGCTAGGGCGTTTCCCGTTCGCGCAAGAACGCGTCTCGGATGCCCTCAACCAGGTCGCGCATTGCGTCCCCGGCAAGAGACACGGAAGTGAAGCGGCCGAACTTCTCGACGTACAGGGAGACGTCCCGTGGGTCAGTCACAACCACCTCGGCGTGCGTCGTCTCGACCGTCACCACGCGGTCGTCCCGAATGACGAAGGAGTGGCCGGGAACGTCATGCTGAGGCGCGTCGAGGGCGACTACTCGCACGTCCACGTTCGACAGACGGGACACCGAGACGATGCGGTCCAGCTGGCCCGCCATCATCGCTGCCGGGAGGAGCCGCCAGCGCAGTACGGGTTCCGTCACTACGAAGCGCAGCGTCTTGCTGGTGTCGTACAGGACGCGTTGCCGCTCGATCCGGGCGGAGACCGTACGGGAGAGCTGTTCGTCCGTGAGGCCCTTCGGTTCCAGCACGGCCCGGATGTACTCCGGCGTTTGGAGCAGGCCGGGAACGAGGGACGGCTGGAAGAGGCGCAGGAGCGTCATCGAGGACTCCAGCGCCCTGATCTGCTCCTGCTTCTTGTGGTAGCCCATGCGCCGGAAGAGTCGCCATGCGGTCGCCTCGGTGGCCTGCGCACGGGCTACGGCGAGGTACTCGGCCTTAATTTCCGGGGGCACGTCCAAAGCCGTGAGGATGCGTTCCACGTCCGCCGTCACCGGGGCGACACGGCCGTTCTCGATCTTCGACAGCTTGGCAGTCGACATAACGGCGCTGCGGGCGACGGCCTTGGCCTCCTTGCCGGACGCCTGCCGCAGCGCCCGTAGCGCGGCGCCCAGTTCTGCCTGATTCACGCTGCTCCGTGCTTCTCCCACCACTCGGTGAAGGGCACCGAGATGGCCAAAGCGACGCTTCGATACGTCGCGTACTCGAACTCCTCGCCCGTGGGCAACGCACCCTGTGCCGGGACAAAGGTCGGCCCAGTGAACGCCCCGTTCTCGTCATAGTTGAGCACGACGGGCTCGCGGCCGTCGAAGAGCCAGAAGTCGGGCACACCCTCCAGCGGATTCGGGCGGTCGGTCGTGTCGAGGATGTGGAACTCCTCGCCCGCCGTCATGTTCGTCTGGTAGCCCCAGCCCAGCTCGTAGCGGAGGTACGGCGTGAGCGGGCGGGACAGGACGTGGACGCGCACCATGCGCTTTCCACCCTCCGTCGCCTTGCGCACGGTCTCCAACCAGCCCGCGTTGTAGTCCGCGGGCTTAGGCTCCCCCGCGAGGAAGGCGCGGAAGGCGGCGGGGTTTCCCGAATTGCTGTAGTCGTCGAGGGTCTCCAGCCGAAACGCCTCCTCTTGGAAGGTGGAGAAGCGGGCGGCCAGGTCGTTAGATGCGCTGATCACGGATTGCCTTCCGGATGAGGTCCATCGGGATTTCCACCAGAGCTTCGCCCTCCGGCACGTCGAGGCCGTGTCCACTCGGCACGCCTCCTTGCACGATCAGGGTTCCCTTTTCGGTCGCGTACAGGGTGGGACAGTCCCCGTTCTCACAAGTCGTGGCCAGCTTCGTCAGCCGCATACGGTGCCCCCTCGTTCCCGTGGTCCGGTGTCCCGTTCATCGTTCCCAGTCGGCGGCCTGCGCAACAAGAGGTTCGGGTTTCCAGAACGGGAAACCGGTCCGCCATCGCTCCGTCCGGGGCAATCCCTTCGGCTGCCTTCCCACCCCCTCCGAAGCCCCAGGTCAGAGCCTCCGTAAGCCGCGGCCAGGGTCAGCACCAAGTCAGCACACGACCCGGAAACGGCCTGAATCCGCAGGAGAAAACAGGAAGGGGCCAGACCCGAAGATCTGGCCCCTCACCTGGGATTTCTTACCCTGGCCAGCCACTTCGGCCGATCAGGGAATCAGGCACTACACGTTGAAGCGGAACTCCACCACGTCCCCGTCCTGCATCACGTACTCCTTGCCCTCCATGCGCGCCTTGCCCTTCGCGCGGGCCTCCGCCACCGAGCCCGTCTCCACCAGGTCGGCGAAGGAGATGACCTCCGCCTTGATGAAGCCCTTCTGGAAGTCGGTGTGGATCACGCCGGCCGCCTCGGGGGCCGTCGCGCCCTTGGGGATGGTCCAGGCCCTGGTCTCCTTGGGGCCCGCCGTCAGGTAGGTCTGGAGGCCGAGGGTGTCGAAGCCCACCCGGCCCAGGGTGGCGAGGCCCGGCTCCTCCTGGCCCATGGACTGGAGGAGTTCCAGGGCCTCGTCGTCGTCGAGCTCGATCAGCTCGGACTCGATCTTGGCGTTGAGGAAGATCGCCTCGGCCGGGGCGACCAGCGCGCGCTGCTCGTTCTTGAAGTCCTCGTCGACCAGTTCGTCCTCGTCGACGTTGAAGACGTACAGGAAGGGCTTGGTCGTCAGCAGGTGCAGTTCGTGGAGCAGGTCGCCCTGCTCGGTGCCCTTGGTGATGCCGGCGGAGAACAGGGTCTCACCGGCTTCGAGGATCTTCTGGGCCGCCTCGACCGCCGCCAGGACCGCGATCTTTTCCTTCTGGAGGCGGGACTCCTTCGTCAGGCGGGGGACCGCCTTCTCCACCGACTGGAGGTCCGCGAGGATCAGCTCGGTGTTGATCGTCTCGATATCGTCCTTCGGCGAGACCTTGCCGTCGACGTGGACGACGTTCTCGTCCTTGAAGGCCCGGATGACCTGGCAGATCGCGTCGGACTCACGGATGTTCGCCAGGAACTTGTTCCCCAGGCCCTCACCCTCGCTCGCGCCCCGGACGATGCCCGCGATGTCCACGAAGTCCACCGTCGCGGGCAGGATCCGCTGGGAGCCGAAGATCTTCGCCAGCGTGGCGAGGCGCGGGTCGGGGACGCCGACGACGCCCACGTTCGGCTCGATCGTGGCGAACGGGTAGTTGGCCGCCAGCACGTCGTTCTTGGTCAGGGCGTTGAACAGGGTCGACTTGCCGACATTCGGCAGACCGACGATTCCGATCGTGAGCGACACGTTGGCGACTTCCTGAGATGGGGACCGGCGACCGGCCCGGGCATGGGCCGATCCCCCAGTTTACGGGCCGGTCAGGCTGGACCACGACGTCGGACCGGGGCCCGGCCCGGACGCGGGCCCGGACCGGAGGCGGCCCGGACGCGCTTGCGGGTCCCGTACCGCGCTCGAACTCTTCGCCAAGGTCACCCAAAGGGCGTGTCCCGTACCCGCGTACTCCCCTCCCGGCGCCTACGTTGGTCGGGTGGAGCAGCCCAGGACCAGTCACCCCAGGAGCCGGCAACGGCCTCAGTCACCTCTCTCGTCGCAGCCCGTCGCCTCGCCGAACGCCCTCGCCGACGCGCCCGCCGTGTACGGGGTGCGGCCCCCCGCCCGCCCCGGGCGGCGGGTGCCGCCCGTGGTGCTCGCCCTGCGGCGGCTGCCCTCGCCGCGGCTGACCGGCCTCGGCGGCGGGCTCTTCGCCGTCGTCACCATGCTGGTGATCGGGACGCTGGACTGGCTGCTGTTCGACGGCTCCGCCGTGGTGTACGGGGTGTTCTTCCTGCCCGTCTGCGCGCTGACGGCGCTCTGGGTGCGGGAGGCGGACCTGGTCACCGCCCCGATCAGCGTGCCCATCGCCTTCGCCGTCGGCATCGTGCCGATCTCGGGCGGGGAGGGCGGTGTCGGCGGCCAGGTCATGGCGGTGGTCACCTCGCTCGCCGTGCACGCCGGCTGGCTGTACGGCGGGACCCTCGTCGCCGGGCTGATCACCTGCGTACGGAAGGTACGGACGATGGCGCGGCGCAAACCCCGGGTCCGGCCCGGCCCGCCTCCCGTACGCCAGTGAGGCCCCGGACCCCGCGGGCCGCGAACTCCCCGTACAACGGTGAGAAGTCCCGGCCCCGCGACAGTGAAAAGTCCCGGCCCCGTACATGCGTGCGGGGCCGGGACTGAGCGTTCGAGGGGCGGTGTACGGGGGTCAGCGGCCCGCCGACGCCATCGCGGCGCCCACGATGCCCGCGTTGTTCTGTAGCTCGGCCGGGACGATCTCCGCCCTGATGCCCTCGATCAGCGGCAGGAACTTGTCCGCCTTGCGGCTCACACCGCCGCCGATGATGAACAGCTCCGGTGAGAACAGCATCTCCACATGGGCGAGGTACTTCTGCACCCGGCGGGCCCAGTGCTGCCAGGTCAGCTCCTCGTCCTCCTTGGCCTTCGTGGAGGCGCGCTTCTCCGCGTCGTGGCCGTGCAGCTCCAGATGGCCCAGCTCGGTGTTGGGGACCAGCCGGCCGTCGATGAAGACCGCGCTGCCGATGCCCGTACCCAGCGTCAGCAGCATCACGGTGCCCTTGCGGCCACGGCCCGCGCCGAACGACATCTCCGCGACCCCCGCCGCGTCCGCGTCGTTCAACAGGGTGACGGGGGCACCACCGAGACGGTCGCTGAGCAGTTGGGCGGCGGCGAGGTCGATCCAACCCTTGTCGACATTGGCGGCGGTCCGGGTCACCCCGTCCGTCACCACGCCGGGGAAGGTGATCCCGACCGGTCCCGACCAGTCGAAGTTCCGCACCACCTCGGCGACGCCGTCGGCCACCGCGTCCGGCGTCGCCGGGTGCGGGGTCAGAACCTTGTGACGCTCCTGGGCCAGCTCACCGCGCTCAAGATCCACGGGAGCGCCCTTGATACCGGATCCACCGATGTCCACTCCGAACACGTTCATGGACCCACGGTAAGGGCAGCTCCCCCCGGACACCCGGCGGAAGGGTTACTTCCCGGCCGCCGCCCCGGACGACACGGCTCCGGACGACACGGCCGCCGCCCTGGTCACCAGCTCGGCCGCCTCGGCCCGCAGATCGCGGCGCAGTTCCTTCGGCAACGAGAAGGTGATCGACTCCTCGGCCGCCTTCACCAGCTCGACGTCCTCGTAGCCGCGCTGCGACAGCCACTCCAGCACGCCCTCGACCAGGATGTCCGGCACGGAGGCGCCCGAGGTGAGGCCCACGGTGGAGACGCCCTCCAGCCATGCCTCGTCGATCTCCTCGGCGAAGTCCACCAGGTGGGCGGCGCGGGCGCCGGCGCCGAGCGCGACCTCCACGAGCCGTACCGAGTTCGAGGAGTTCTTCGAGCCGACGACGATGACCAGATCCGCGGCCTCGCCCATCTGCTTGACGGCGATCTGACGGTTCTGGGTGGCGTAGCAGATGTCGTCACTCGGCGGGGAGATCAGTTGCGGGAACTTCTCCTTCAGCTTGTCGACGGTCTCCATCGTCTCGTCGACGGAGAGCGTGGTCTGGGAGAGCCAGACCACCTTGGACTCGTCGCGGACCTCGACCTTGGCCACGTCGTCCGGTCCGTCGACCAGGGTGATGTGATCCGGTGCCTCGCCAGAGGTGCCGATGACCTCCTCATGGCCGTCGTGGCCGATGAGGAGGATGTCGTAGTCCTCACTGGCGAACCGGACGGCCTCCTTGTGGACCTTGGTCACCAGCGGGCAGGTGGCGTCGATGGTCGCCAGATTGCGGCCGGCCGCCTCCTCGTGGACGACCGGGGAGACGCCGTGGGCGGAGAACATGACGATGGCCCCCTCGGGGACCTCCGCCGTCGCCTCCACGAAGATGGCGCCCTTTCGTTCCAGGGTCTGTACGACGTACTTGTTGTGGACGATCTCGTGACGGACGTAGATGGGCGAGCCGTACTGCTCAAGAGCCTTCTCAACAGCGATCACGGCGCGGTCCACGCCCGCGCAGTAGCCACGGGGAGCGGCGAGCAGGACGCGGCGGGCAGGAGACGTAGCAGTCATGCACCCCATCGTAAGGCCGCCCAGAACAGGCGGGAGATCGGCGCCTGTGGGAAGACTGGGAGGCCGGACCGGGCCGGACCAGGTCGAGCCGTGCGCCGGACTGAGACGGACCGGACTGAGACGGACCGGCCTGGGCCGGGGACGGTGCGCGGCGGCCGGGCGCGACGGACGGAGGGCCGGGATGAGTACGGCGGGTGTGGCTGGGCCGGAGGGCGACCCGGGAGGCGGCCCCGGCAACGGCGGTGGCACGGGCGGGAACGGCGGCGGCGGGAGCGGCGGCCACGGCGGTGGTGTGCCCGACGGCGAGCTGCGGCGGACGCTCGGCTTCCGGGATCTGGTCGTCTACGGGCTGCTCTTCATCGCCCCCATGGCGCCCGTCGGTGTCTACGGGACCCTGGACGCGAAGGCGCACGGCGCAGTCGCGCTCGTCTACCTCGTGGCCACCATCGCGATGGCGTTCACCGCGCTCAGCTACGCCCAGATGGTCCGGGTCGCGCCCCAGGCCGGCTCGGTCTTCACCTATGCACGCAAGGGGCTCGGCGAGGGCCCCGGCTTCATCGCCGGATGGATGGCGATGCTGGACTACCTCCTCATCCCGGCCGTCGCCTACCTCTTCTCCGGCATCGCGATGGAGGCCCTGGTCCCGGGGGTGGACCGGTGGATCTGGACGGGTATCGCCGTCGTGGTGACCACCCTGCTCAATCTGTGGGGCGTACGGGCGGCGGCCCGGGTCGGCTTCGCGGTGCTGGCGATGGAGATCGTGGTGCTGCTGGTGTTCGTGGTGTCGGCGGTGGTCGTCCTCGCACAGGACGGGCCGCGCCGCGACTGGCTCTCCCCGCTCACCGGCGATGTCGGCTTCTCCATGACCGCGGTCTTCGGCGCGGTGTCGATCGCCGTGCTCTCCTATCTCGGGTTCGACGCCATCGCCTCCTTCGCGGAGGAGGTGACCGGGGGCTCCCGGAAGGTCGCGCGGGCGGTGCTCTTCTGCCTGGCCCTGGCGGGGGTGCTCTTCATCGTCCAGACCTATCTCGTGGCCCTGCTGGAGCCGCTGTCGTCGGCGGAGCTGGCGGCCGACCCCGCCAAGCAGGGCTCGGCCTTCTACGACGCGGTGGACGCCTCGGTCGGTGACTGGCTGCACGATCTGATCGCGGCGAGCAAGGCGATCGGGGCGGCCTTCGCGGCGCTGGCGGGGCAGGCGGCGGCCGGCCGGCTGCTCTTCGCGATGGCCCGGGAACGCCGGCTGCCGCACGCACTGGCCCGTACGGACTCGGGGGTGCCGCGGGTCGCGCTGCTGCTGGCGGCCGTGGTGAACCTGGTGGCGGCGGTGTGGGCGGCACGCCGGGACGACGGTCTGGACCATCTGGTGTCGGTGGTCGACATCGGGGCGCTGACGGCCTTCGTCCTGCTGCACGCGAGCGTGATCGGCTGGTTCGTGGTGCGGCGCGCGGGGGGCGCGCCGAACTGGACGCTCCATCTGGTGGTGCCGGTGCTGGGCGCGGCGGTGCTGATCGCGGTGATGGTGGAGGCGTCGGCGACGGCGCAGGTGGTGGGGGCGCTGTGGTTCGGCGTGGGGCTGGTGGTGCTGGCGATGCACTCGGGGGCAGGGCGGCGGGAGAAGTCCTAGCGGGCCGGAGCCGGGACGGGGACCCCTCCCGCCCGGCCCGGGCCGGAGCCGGGCGGGACGGCGGGAGAAGGCCGGGCGGGACGGCGGGAGAAGTACGGGCCCCGGGGCGCGCGAGCTGGGACGGCGGGACGGCGGGAGATGTCCTGGGGCGTCGCGGGCCCGGCTGGGGGACCATCGCGACAGGCTTGAGGCCGGGCGGGAGCCGGGCGGCGCGCGGGGCCCCGTTGTCGTACCCGGCCGATACGCTCGCTCGTATGGCTCTCCACACGTCCCCCGAAGCCCCGCTCCCCATCGGCGAGGTCTCCCGGCTGATCGGCGGCTGGATCGATCGGCTCGGGGCGATCTGGGTGGAGGGGCAGATCACCCAGCTCTCGCGCAGACCGGGCCAGGGCGTCGTCTTCCTGACCCTGCGGGACCCGTCGTACGACATCTCCGTGAGCGTCACCTGCTACCGGCAGGTCTTCGACGCGGTGGCCGATGTCGTGACGGAGGGCGCGCGGGTCGTCGCGCACGCCAAGCCCGAGTGGTACGCGCCCCGGGGCCAGCTCTCCCTGCGGGCCGTGGAGATACGGCCGGTGGGCGTCGGCGAGCTGCTCGCGCGGCTGGAGGCGCTGAAGCGGAGCCTGGGGGCCGAGGGCCTGTTCGCCGCCGATCGGAAAAAGCTGCTGCCGTTCCTGCCGCACCGGGTGGGGCTGGTCTGCGGCCGGGCTTCGGCGGCCGAGCGCGATGTGCTGGAGAACGCGCGCCGCCGCTGGCCCGCCGTCCGGTTCGAGGTGCGCAATGTCGCGGTGCAGGGCGTGCACGCGGTGCCCCAGGTCGTGGCGGCGGTCCAGGAGCTGGACGGTCTGCCGGACGTGGATGTGATCATCGTGGCGCGCGGTGGCGGCAGCGTGGAGGATCTGCTGCCGTTCTCGGACGAGCAGTTGGTGCGCGCGGTCTCCGCGTGCCGTACGCCGGTGGTCTCGGCGATCGGGCACGAACCGGACTCCCCGCTGCTCGATCTGGTCGCCGATCTGCGGGCCTCGACACCGACGGACGCCGCGAAGAAGGTCGTACCGGACGTGGGCGAGGAGCTGGAGCGGGTGCGCGGCCTCCGGGACCGCGCGCTGCGTACGGTCCGGGCCACCCTCGACCGGGAGGAGCGGGGGCTCGCCCAGGCGCTGGCGCGGTCCGCCATGGAGCGCCCGCACCGGATGGTGGAGGAGCGTGCGGCGGAGGTCGACGCGCTGGTGGCGCGGAGTCGGCGGGTGCTGGGGCATCTACTGGACCGCGCCGATTCGGAGCTGGCGCACACCCGGGCCCGGGTGGTCTCGCTGTCGCCCGCAGCGACCCTGGAGCGGGGTTACGCGGTGCTGCGGACGGCCGACGGCGGTGTCGTCCGCTCGCCGGACGAGGTGACGCCGGGTGACGAGCTGCGGGCGCGGGTGGCGGGCGGCGAATTCGCCGTCCGGGTGACCGAGCCCGCCGAGACCGCCGCGGAGGCCGTCGCGGAGGAGTGAGCGGGTGGTCGGTCGAGGGAGCCCGGTGGGCACGGAGCGAAGTGAGTACGGAAGGAATGGATGACATGGGCGGCACGACGGACGAGACGGCGCTCGGCTATGAGCAGGCGCGGGACGAGTTGATCGAGGTCGTACGCCGCCTGGAGGCGGGCGGCACGACGCTGGAGGAGTCGCTCGCGCTCTGGGAGCGCGGCGAGGAGTTGGCCAAGGTCTGCCGCCGCTGGCTGGAGGGCGCCCGCGCCCGGCTGGACGCGGCGCTCGCGGCCCCCGATGACGACACCGGCGCGGACCCGGGACGGGCCGCGGACAAGTCCGGAAGCTGACCGATCCGGGGGCTGACCGAGGGGGCTGAGCCGGTGAGGGGCCGGTCGCGGGCGGCGGACCGTGCGTGGCGTGGCCGGGGCGGGGCCCGCGGCACGGAGACGTCGCGGGGGAAGACGGTGACACGGTGACGGTCACCAGGTGCCTTGGTGACGCGAAGACGGCCACGGGGGCTTGGCGGCGCGGAGACGGTCGTGGCTCCCCCGGGGCCCCGGGGCCCTCGTGGCTCCCCCAGGGCCTCGTCACGGCGGGCGCGGCGAGTGCCCCCGGCCGGGAGTGCGGCGGAGGTTACGGAGCGGATGCGGCGGGGCGAATGCGGCGGGGCGGATCCGGTGTGAGTCGGCTGTGAGTCGGCTCACCCCAGCCGATTAGTTGAAATTTAATCTAATCCGCTAGCGTTACGTCTCGTCGTACCGTCCCCCCGCCCCGAAAGGTGCGCCCGCATGTCCCTCGTCCTTGACCCCCACGCCCAGGACCTCCTCTTCCGTGAGGCCCGTACCATCAGCGCGTTCACCGACGAGCCGGTGACCGACGAGCAGGTCCAGGCGATCTACGACCTGGTCAAGTTCGGGCCGACCGCCTTCAACCAGAACCCCCTGCGCGTCATCCTCGTGCGCTCCGCCGAGGCCCGCGCGCGGCTGGTGCCGCACATGATGGAGGGCAACCAGGCCAAGACGGCCACCGCCCCGCTCGTCGCCATCCTCGCGGCGGACAACGAGTTCCACGAGGAGCTGCCGCAGCTCCTCCCGCACTTCCCGCAGGCCAAGGACGCGTTCTTCGCCGAGCGCCCGGTCCGCGAGAACTCCGCGAGCCTCAACGCCTCGCTCCAGGCCGCCTACTTCATCGTGGGCGTCCGCGCCGCCGGCCTCGCGGCCGGCCCGATGAGCGGCTTCGACTACGCCGCCGTCCAGAAGGAGTTCCTGGACGCCGACCACACCCCGCTGATGATCGTGAACATCGGCCGGCCCAGCGCGGACGCCGAGTTCCCGCGCCTGCCGCGCCTCGCGTACGACGACGTGGTGACCACCGTCTGACCGCGCCGCACCATGGACGAGGGGCCGCCGCACCAGGAAAGGTGCGGCGGCCCCTCGTTTCGTTCGTCGGCTGGGGGGACCTCAGGTGCGCTTCAGCGCCAGATCGCTCTTGAGCGCCGCCGCCATCTGCGTCAGCCGCTCCATCGACGCCGTCCCGGTCACCACGGTCGTCGAGCCCTTGTCCACGCGGACCAGGGCGTCGTACTTCTCGCCCTCCCAGCGCTGCCAGACCTGGCCGTTCACCTGCTGCGTCCGGCCGGTGTCCACCGCCTGGTGGGTGACCTTCGGGACGTACTTGCGCTGGGGCTGGGTCGACTGCTCGACCGCGACGTACTCCCGGTCCGGATCGAGGAAGCCGAGGTGCCAGGCGCTGCCCTCGATGCCGCGGTACGAGACCGAGGTGGGCTTCCACCCCTTCTCCAGCCCCTGGGGCGCGGCCACCGGATAGGGGGCGGCCCGCTGCGCGGTCACCAGCTCCAGCCGGTAGTCCACCGGCGGGATGGGGTCCGCCTTGTCGTCACGCGGAAGGGATACATAGATCACCGCGACGACGGCCCCGATGGCCGCCATCGACAGCATCATGTCCCGCACTGTCTGTCTGCCTCGCATACCTGCCACGCCCCATATCCTCGCATCCGGGTCGTGCGCTCAAACGTGGGCCCCGCTGCTCATTCTGGCGGTCTACCGATACTGTTGTCATTCCGGGGGTCACCTCCTCGGGACCCCCGGAACAGACCCTCGTTCCCGGCCGCGCCCTGGCCGTCGTCGTACAGAAAGGTGCGCTCCGATGACCGAGCACAGCCTGCCGTCCCAATTGGAGGTCTCGCCCGAGGCCCCCGACCGCAACCTCGCCCTGGAGTTGGTCAGGGTCACCGAGGCCGCCGCCATGGCGGCCGGCCGCTGGGTGGGGCGCGGTGACAAGAACGGCGCCGACGGCGCGGCCGTCAAGGCCATGCGCACCCTCGTCCACACCGTCTCGATGAACGGCGTCGTCGTCATCGGTGAGGGTGAGAAGGACGAAGCGCCGATGCTCTTCAACGGCGAGCGCATCGGTGACGGCACCGGCGCCGAGTGCGATATCGCGGTCGACCCGATCGACGGCACGACGCTGACCGCGAAGGGGATGCCGAACGCCATCGCGGTCCTGGCGGTGGCCGACCGGGGCGCGATGTTCGACCCCTCGGCCGTCTTCTACATGGACAAGCTGGTCACCGGCCCCGAGGCCGCCGACTTCGTCGACATCAACGCACCCGTCGCGGTCAACATCCGCCGCGTCGCCCGGGCCAAGAACTCCTCCCCCGAGGACGTGACGGTCGTCATCCTGGACCGGCCGCGCCATGAGTCGACGATCAAGGAGATCCGGGAGACCGGCGCACGGATCAAGTTCATCTCGGACGGTGATGTCGCCGGCGCGATCATGGCCGTACGCGAAGGCACGGGCGTCGACATGCTCATGGGCGTCGGCGGTACGCCGGAGGGCATCATCACCGCCTGCGCGATCAAGTGCCTCGGCGGCACGATCCAGGGCAAGCTGTGGCCCAAGGACGAGGCGGAGCGCCAGCGGGCCCTCGACGCGGGCCACGACCTGGACCGGGTACTGTCCACGGACGACCTGGTCAGGGGCGATAACGTCTTCTTCGTCGCGACCGGCATCACCGACGGCGAGCTGCTGCGCGGGGTGCGCTACCGCGCGGAGACGGCGACCACGCAGTCCCTGGTGATGCGCTCCAAGTCGGGGACGATCCGGCAGATCGACTCGACGCACAAGCTGTCGAAGCTGCGCGCGTACAGTCAGGTGGACTTCGACCGCGCGCAGTAGGCGCGAGAGCCCGGTCGTCGACGGACCGACGGACCCGGATCGAGGAATCGGGGAATCGGGAAATCGCCGACTTCGTGGCGGGGGGCCGGATCGCGGCCCCCCGTCCGACCGGGCACGGAAGCCATGCCACGGCGCGAGCCGCAGGCATACGGAAGGGGTCGCCCCTGTGCGGGGGGCGACCCCTTCATCCGTCCGCCGCACGGTGCGCGCCAGACCGCTCGGCGCCGCGTCAGGCCGCCGACTGGGACTTCTTGACGTCGACGTCCCGGCGCCGCCGCCGCGCCAGCACCACCCGCCGCTCCGCCGCTGTGAGCCCGCCCCACACCCCGTACGGCTCGGGCTGGAGCAGGGCGTGCTCCCGGCACTCGACCATCACCGGGCAGCGGGCGCAGACCCGCTTCGCGGCCTCCTCACGCGACAGTCTCGCGGCCGTCGGCTCCTTGGAGGGGGCGAAGAAGAGCCCGGCCTCATCCCGACGGCACACCGCCTCCGCGTGCCAGGGTCCGTCCTGGTCCTCCCGAACGGGAACACGCTGGGTCGGAACGGCGGCCACCTGCAAGGACTGGTGAGGCGGTTGCAGCACGGTCTACTCCTGACGACGGCTTCGCGAGCGAGAGACGATGCGTCTGTCCCTACCCGCTGTGCGCACTCCTATGCACTGAGTGGCGCCCGGGTCCGGAATACGGGACGGCACCCCGGGCGCACCCGTCCGGAAAGCGCTCCGGGGCGGAGCCGTCAGCCCAGATATTTGCGCAGGCGACGATGGAGGTCGGAGACGCGGCGGCCGCGTCGCGGTTTGGCCTCGACATTGCCGAAAACCGAGTAGCCGTTGACGACGACCACGGGAGCGTCGGGGTCGGGTGACTGCAGGGTGCGCACCTCGAAGTTGCCGAAGACGCCGTTTCCGCTGCCGCGCAGGGTGATGTTTTCCGGGACCCGCACCTCGACATTGCCGAAGATCGAGGTCGCGTCGATCACCGTCAGCCGTTGCTCGAACAGCGCCTCGGTCAGATCGATCTCGATATTGCCGAAGAGCGCGAAGGCGCTGGTGCGGCGCCCCACCCGCCAGCGCCCGCGGCGGATGGACGAGGAGAACACGGCGACCAGCTTCTCCGCGTCCTCCGTACCCGGCTCGGCCCCGTACGAGGGATCGCCGGACTCTCGGCCCTTCCGGGACGGTGGCAGGTCCCGCACGATCGGCTGGAGTTCGCCGACGGTCTTGGCCCGGTAGACGGCGTCGATCCGGTCGGAGTGCTCCTCGGCGTCCAACCGACCCTCCGCCAGGGCGTCCCGGAGGATGTCGGCGATCCGATCACGGTCGGCATCGGACGCACGGATGGCATCGGAAGCACGAACAGGGGCGCCGGGCTCCGCTGGGACGACGGGCTTCTGGGGGTTTTTTTCGAGGTCCACGGAGTCAGGGTAGCGAAACGCGATAGATCGCGACTAGGGGCAACACGGTCTATCGCCCCCCGGGCGCCCCCTTCTACTGAGTCTTACCTCACCACCCCGGCCGAACGGGGGCGTTCTACGCTGGAGGGCGCGCCGCTGTCCGCGCACGACCGCCGAGTGAGGAATCGCCGTAATGTCCCCTGCGTTCACGTACTCCGATCTGCTGCCGCTCGGAGAGGACACCACGCCCTACCGGCTGGTGACCGCCGACGGTGTCTCCACCGTCGAGGCCGACGGGCGTACGTTCCTCAAGGTCGAGCCGGAGGCGCTGCGTACGCTCGCCGCCGAGGCCATGCACGACATCTCGCACTACCTGCGGCCCGCGCATCTGGCGCAGCTACGGCGGATCGTGGACGACCCGGAGGCGTCGTCCAACGACAAGTTCGTCGCGCTCGACCTGCTCAGGAACGCGAACATCGCGGCGGCCGGCGTGCTGCCGATGTGCCAGGACACCGGCACGGCGATCGTGATGGGCAAGCGCGGCCAGAACGTCCTTACGGCGGGCGGTGACGAGGAGGCGCTCTCGCACGGCGTCTTCGACGCGTACACCAAGCTCAATCTGCGCTACTCGCAGATGGCCCCGCTCACCATGTGGGACGAGAAGAACACCGGCTCCAACCTCCCCGCGCAGATCGAGCTGTACGCGACCGACGGCGGCGCCTACAAGTTCCTCTTCATGGCCAAGGGCGGCGGCTCCGCCAACAAGTCCTTCCTCTACCAGGAGACCAAGGCCGTCCTGAACGAAGCCTCCATGATGCGGTTCCTGGAGGAGAAGATCCGTTCGCTCGGCACGGCCGCGTGCCCGCCGTACCACCTGGCGATCGTCGTCGGCGGCACATCCGCCGAGTTCGCGCTGAAGACCGCGAAGTACGCCTCCGCGCACTACCTGGACGAGCTGCCGACCGAGGGTTCCCCCACCGGTCACGGCTTCCGGGACACGGAGCTGGAGGCGAAGGTCTTCGAGCTGACCCAGAAGATCGGGATCGGCGCCCAGTTCGGCGGCAAGTACTTCTGCCACGACGTCCGCGTGGTGCGGCTCCCCCGCCACGGGGCGTCGCTGCCGGTGGCCATCGCGGTCTCCTGCTCGGCCGACCGCCAGGCCAGGGCGAAGATCACCGCTGAGGGCGTCTTCCTGGAGCAGTTGGAGAAGGACCCGGCGCGGTTCCTGCCCGACACCACGGACGAGCACCTCTCCGACGACGCCGTGGTCCGCGTCGATCTGAACCGCCCGATGGACGACGTGCTCGCCGAGCTGACGAAGTACCCCGTCAAGACGCGGCTCTCGCTCACCGGTCCGCTGGTCGTGGCGCGCGACATCGCCCACGCGAAGATCAAGGAACGGCTGGACGCGGGCGAAGAGATGCCCCAGTACCTCAAGGACCACCCGGTGTACTACGCCGGTCCCGCGAAGACCCCCGAGGGTTATGCGTCGGGCTCCTTCGGCCCGACCACGGCCGGTCGGATGGACTCGTACGTGGAGCAGTTCCAGGCGGCGGGCGGCTCCAAGGTGATGCTGGCGAAGGGGAACCGGAGCAAGCAGGTCACCGACGCGTGCGGGGCGCACGGCGGGTTCTACCTGGGGTCGATCGGTGGCCCGGCGGCCCGGCTGGCGCAGGACTGCATCAAGAAGGTCGAGGTCGTGGAGTACGAGGAGCTGGGGATGGAGGCGGTGTGGCGGATCGAGGTGGAGGACTTCCCGGCGTTCGTCGTCGTGGACGACAAGGGGAACGACTTCTTCACGGAGCCCGCGCCGGCGCCCACCTTCACGTCGATCCCGGTGCGGGGGCCGGGGCTCGCGTAGCCCCTCGGCGGGGGGCCTTCTCCCCACCCCGCCCCTTCCCGTAACCGGGGGCTCCGCCCCCGGACCCCCGGTCCTCAATCGCCGGACGGGCTGATTTTTGCTCCCCCGGACGCCGGACGGGCTGGAATTCAGCCCGTCCGGCGATTGAGGACACGCCCGCAGGGTGTGCGGGACCGACGGCGGCGCGCCCGGCACCGCGCCGAATCACCCCGGGGAGCCGAGAAGCCACCGACCGCGCCGGAGGCGACCCGTGGCTACGCGAACCGCTGGTTCGCCGCCCCCGAGCACGGCTGGAGCTTCAGCGCCTCACGGGCCGCGCCCTGGGTGACGCACAGGCTCTGCGCGTCCACCGGCCGCAGCGTGCCCGCCGTCTTCACGAAATTCTGGTTCCGCGCGCCCGAGCAGTCCCAGATGACCAGGGCGGCGCCCGCCCGGTACTCCGAGCCCGGTACGTCCAGGCAGCGGTCCTGGGTCAGTTCGGTGTGCAGGGAGCCCTTTCCGGCGTCGTACCACCAGTCCTGGTTACGGCCGCCGTGGCAGTCCCAGCCGGTCACCGCGGTCCCGTTCTTGGTGACCGCGCCGGTGACGTCCGGGCACTGGCCCGTCGCCTCGTTCCGCAGCGGGCGGTAGAGGTCGTCCCACGCACCCGTGACGAGTGCCGGGCGGCCGGACGACGCCACGTCCGCGCAGCTCGCCTCACGCGCCCCGGAGGCGTACATCCCGGTCAGACAGGTCGCGAATGCCTCGTGTCCCCGTGCGTTGGGGTGGAAGGACTGGCGGACCGAGTTGGCGTCCGGCGGGAAGTGACCGAGGTCGATGAAGAGGCCCCGGGCCCAGGTGTTCTCGCTACAGACCTCGTGGCCGTGGAAGAGCCGCGAGTTGTCGAGGTAGGTGGCGCCGGTGGTCCGGGCGGCCTGCCGGATGCCCTGCTGGAAGACCGGGACGGCCGTGTTCCGGCCCCAGACGGTGTCGGAGTCGTAGCCGAGGCCGCCGCAAATCAGCTTCCCGGGGAAGTTCGGGTTGTCCCGGAAGTCGGGTCCGATCGGGCTCGGGTAACCCATGACGACGAGCTTGTAGTCGGCGTCGGCGTACCCCGCGTCCCGCATCACCGTGCGCAGATCGCGGATGGTCCCCTCGACCTTGGGGACGAGCCGGTCGACCCGCGCCTGCCAGCCGGCCGCGTACTTCGTCTCGCACGGACCCTGGAGGGTGACGTAGCGGACGACGCAGTCGGTCATCACCGGACCGAACTGGAGGTCGTCGTTGGCGCCGGCCACCAGCAGCACCATCTTGAGGCGGGTGTTGCGCGCCTTGATGGCGAGGTTGTCGCTCTGCACCAGTTCGTCGGCGTACTGCTTGCTGCCGCCGATGCGGATGTTGCCGGTGTACGCGCCGGAGCAGGAGACGTTGTAGGTGACGTCGGCCGCGATTCCCGTGCGGTGGATGGCCGCGTCCGGTGAGCGATGACACCAGTTGTCGGGACCGTCCGTACCGGGTTCGTACGTGCCGACGCCCTCACCGGATATCTCGCTGTCGCCCAGCGAGATCAGTCCGGTCTTGCGCTGGGCCAGCGGGCGTTCCGCGGGGCTGCCGTAGAGCTTGACGGCCTCGGCGGCCCGGATGGTCTCCAGCGCCGGCGGGAGCGGTGCGGCGGTAGGCGCGACGGCGGCCGTACGGGCCTGGTCGGCGGCGGCGCCCGGTGCCGCCAGCCCTAAGAGACCTGCCGCCAGCGCGGCTCCGACCGCGACCGTGCGGTGGAACCTGAACCTCGTGCGTCTCACTGTGCCTCCCGGAATCGTGGTTATCAGGGGTATTTACTGGCCGGTAGCGCACTTGGGAATAGCTGTGACAAGACAAATGCTCAACTTCTCGTGGGGCGTGGGCCCCGCGCGGACCCAGCCAGGAGGCACGAACCCGATGTCCAATGCCGCCGCCGACGCCGACGACCACCGCATCGAGCACGACTCCATGGGCGAGGTGCGCGTCCCCGCGCACGCCAAATGGCGGGCCCAGACGCAGCGGGCGGTGGAGAACTTCCCGGTCTCGGGTCAGCGGCTCGAACCGGCGCACATCGCGGCCCTGGCCCGGATCAAGGCCGCCGCCGCCCGCGTCAACGCCGAGCTGGGTGTGATCGACCGGGACGTGGCGGACGCGATCGCCGTCGCCGCCGACGAGGTCGCGGCCGGCCGCTGGGACGAACACTTCCCGGTGGACGTCTTCCAGACGGGCTCCGGTACCTCCTCGAACATGAATGTCAATGAGGTGCTCGCCACCCTCGCGACCGAACGACTGGGCCGCCCGGTCCACCCCAACGACCAGGTGAACGCCTCCCAGTCGTCCAACGACGTCTTCCCCTCCTCGATCCACATCGCGGCCACCGCAGCCGTGACGGGTGAGCTGATCCCGGCCCTCGACCACCTGGCCACCGCCCTGGAGCGCAAGTCCGCCGCCTTCGCGGAGGTCGTCAAATCGGGCCGTACGCATCTGATGGACGCCACCCCCGTCACCCTGGGCCAGGAGTTCGGCGGCTACGCCGCGCAGATCCGGTACGGGATCGAGCGGCTCGAATCCGCCCTGCCCCGACTCGCCGAACTCCCCCTCGGCGGTACGGCGGTGGGCACCGGCATCAACACCCCGCCCGGCTTCTCCGCCGCCGTCATCGCCGAGGTCGCCCGCGCCACCAGACTCCCCCTGACCGAGGCCCGCGACCACTTCGAGGCGCAGGGCGCCCGGGACGCGCTGGTGGAGACCTCAGGACAGCTCCGTACCGTCGCCGTCTCCCTCACCAAGATCTGCAACGATCTGCGCTGGATGGCCAGCGGCCCCCGCACCGGCCTCGCCGAGATCAACCTCCCCGACCTCCAGCCCGGTTCCTCGATCATGCCCGGCAAGGTCAACCCGGTGATCCCGGAGGCCGTGCTCATGGTCGCCGCCCAGGTCACCGGCAACGACACCGCCGTCGCGGTCGCCGGCGCCTCCGGGAACTTCGAACTCAATGTGATGCTCCCGGTGATCGCCCGGAATCTGCTGGAGTCGATCCGGCTGCTGACCAGCGCGAGCCGACTGCTCGCGGACCGCACCGTCGACGGGATCACCGCCAACGCCGAACGGGCCCGGGAGTACGCGGAGTCGTCGCCGTCCGTGGTCACCCCGCTCAACAAGTACATCGGGTACGAGGAGGCCGCGAAGGTCGCCAAGAAGTCCCTCGCCGAACGGCGCACGATCCGTGAAGTCGTCCTCGAATCGGGCTATGTGGAGCGCGGCGCACTCACCCTGGAGCAGCTCGACGAGGCCCTCGACGTGCTCCGGATGACGCGCCCGTGAACCGGGTGACGGCGTCGTGGGGCGCGTACTCCTAAAATCTGCTCATGACAGGCACGGAACGCGTCGAACGCTGGGCGCCCGGGGACCAGATCCTCTGGCGCTATCGCGACCATGCCCGGAGTCCCGGTGGGGCCCGTGTGCACATCTGCCGTCCGGTGACGGTCGTCCGGGACACCCCCGAGCTGCTCGCCGTGTGGCTGGCCGCGGGCACGGAGTGCGTGAAACCGATACTCGCCGACGGCACCCCCGTCCACGAACAGCCGCTCGCCACCCGCTACACGGCGCCGCGCACGGTCGTCCGCGACCGCTGGTTCGGTACGGGGGTGCTCAAGCTCGCCCGCCCCGGTGAGCCGTGGTCGGTCTGGCTCTTCTGGGACCCCGACTGGGACTTCAAGAGCTGGTACGTCAATTTGGAGGAGCCCCGGGTCCGCTGGGCCGGTGGCGTCGACTCCGAGGACCACTTCCTGGACATCTCGGTCTTTCCCGACCGCAGTTGGGTCTGGCGCGACGAGGACGAGTTCGCCGAGGCACAGCGGGCGGGCCTGATGGACGCCCGGACGGCCCGCCGGGTGCGGGCGGGGGGAGCGGGCGCCGTGGCGGCCGTACGGGCCTGGGGAGCCCCGTTCTCGGACGGCTGGGAGCACTGGCGGCCGGACCCGGAGTGGCCGGTGCCCGAGCTGCCGGCCGACTGGGACCGTACGCCCGTGCGGATGGCGTCATGAGCGCGCCGCGCCCCCGTACGGTGACCGTGGCCCGCCCGAGGGCAACCGCCACCCGACCGGATACGGCCACGGCCGCCCCGCGACTCTTGACCACGCCCGCCGCCCGGTGGTCGGCCCGGACCCCACGACCCCCCTCTGAGCAGGGCGGGCACGGTGCACGGTACCCGCGCAAGATGTCTGACTCCCGCCCGGGAACGCGCTCCGGCGCAGACGGGGCCGTGAGACTCTTGATACGCCCCCAGGGGGCAAACGTAGGATCGTCGTCCGCAGGGCTGCGCCGTTCGGCCCCTGTTCGGTAACCATTGAGCTCAGCACACGACCTGACCTCAGGTCACCACGAGTCACTTCTATGGGGGTGGAGCTGTGCCGGATGCCCGCCACCCTGTCGACGCCACCCGCAGAGCGGGTATACCGCCTCATGAGGCGTTCGCATCGCACACCCGGCCCAGACGGACGGAAGCCCACGCGTGACGGAGCAGCCCACCTCCCACGAAGGCCGACAGCCCTTGGCTGCCCGGCCGCAGGAACGCACCCGGCCCCGGGCGGAGTCGGCCGGTTCCCCGGCCGTGCCCACGCCCCACGGGCCGCCGCAGGACCTGCAGGACCTCGCGGGGACGGCCAGGCGCGAGGGTGACCGGCTGCGCTTCGTGGGGGCGGCGACCCGTCGGATCGCCCGCGGCATAGACCTCGACGAGATCGTGCTCGGGCTCTGCCGGGCCACCGTGCCCACCTTCTCCGACGCGATCCTGGTCTATCTCCGCGATCCGCTGCCGGTGGGCGACGAGCGGCCGGTCTCACCCTTCGTGCTACGACTGCGCCGGACCGACCGGCTGCGTTTAGCCGATGAGACCGCGGACTTCGGCGGGGCCTCTCCCATCCCCGTCATCGATCCGCACAACGACCTGACCCCCGCCGCCGAGCTGTGCGAGGTGCGGGCGGGCGGCGCCCTGTCCGAGGTGCTGCGCGGGGTACGACCCGTCTTCGGCGACTCCGCCGCGGCGCGCGCAGCCCTGCCCGAGCTGCTCGGCGCCGAACGGACCGTGCCCAGCGGCCACCGCGCCATACTCGCCCCGCTGCGCGGCCGCCGGCGGGTGATCGGTGCCGCCGTCTTCCTGCGTCGGCCCGACCGGCCCGCCTTCGAGCCCAACGACCTGCTGGTCGCCGCCCAGCTCGCGACCCATACGGCGCTCGGTATCGACAAGGCGGTCCTGTACGGCCGGGAGGCGTACATCGCGGACGAGCTCCAGCGCACCATGCTGCCGGACTCGCTGCCCCAGCCGACCGGGGTGCGGCTCGCCTCGCGCTATCTGCCCGCGGCCGAGACCGCCCGGGTCGGCGGCGACTGGTACGACGCCATCCCGCTGCCCGGCAGCCGGGTCGCGCTGGTCGTCGGCGATGTGATGGGCCACTCGATGACCTCGGCCGCGATCATGGGCCAGCTCCGGACGACGGCGCAGACCCTCGCCGGGCTGGATCTGCCGCCGCAGGAGGTTCTCCACCATCTGGACGAACAGGCCCAGCGGCTCGGCAGCGACCGCATGGCGACCTGCATGTACGCGGTGTACGACCCGGTCTCGCACCGGATCACCATCGCCAACGCCGGACACCCGCCGCCCGTGCTGCTGCACCTGGGCGGCCGGGCCGAGGTGCTGCGGGTGCCCCCGGGCGCGCCGATCGGGGTCGGTGGGGTGGACTTCGAGGCCGTGGAGCTGGACGCCCCGGCCGGCGCCACTCTGCTGCTCTACACGGACGGCCTGGTGGAGTCCCGGCTGCGGGACGTCTGGACCGGGATCGAACAGTTGCGGGAACGGCTCGCCGCCACCGCACAGCTCACCGGTCCCGACCATTCACCGCCGCTGGAGGCGCTCTGCGACGACGTGCTGGACATGCTCGGCCCCGGCGACCGGGACGATGACATCGCGCTGCTCGCCGCCCGCTTCGACGGGATCGCGCCGAGCGATGTCGCCTATTGGTTCCTGGAGCCGGAGGACGCGGCACCGGGCCGGGCCCGGCGGCTGGCCCGCAGGGCACTCTCCCGCTGGGGTCTGGAGGAGCTGAGCGACGCGGTGGAACTGCTGGTCAGCGAGGTGGTCACCAATGCCGTGCGGTATGCGGAGCGGCCGGTGACCCTGCGGCTGCTGCGGACGGACGTGCTGCGCTGTGAGGTCGGGGACGACTCCCCGCAGTTGCCCCGGCAGCGGCGGGCGCGGGACACGGACGAGGGCGGGCGCGGGCTGTTCCTGGTGAACCGGCTGGCCCGGCGTTGGGGCGCGACCCGGCTCTCCAGCGGCAAGGTCGTCTGGTTCGAGCTGCCGACCCGGCTGTAGGGGGTACGGGCCGGGGGCAGCCCCGGCCGGGATCCAGGTCCTGAGAGGGGGAGGGGGGCGGGTGCGCGCCGGGGGTCACGACTCCGGGGCGCACCCGCCCCCCTCCGTCGTCCGGGGGAAATCGTCCGGGGCCCTCCGTCGTCCGGGGGAAGCCACTCCCGGGCGGGGGAAACAAGGCGGGCGGGGACCAGGGCCGGGGAGCCCTGCCGGGCGGGCGGGGGCCACGGGCCGAGGAGCCCTGCCGGGCGGGCGGGGGCCACGGCAGGGGCCGCCGCCCGGCCCCTCACCCGTCCAGCCCCGGACCCCGTCCAGATGTTGCCGACAATGTGTCGGCGGAGTTGACTGGGGAGCACGGCCGAAGCGACCCCACCCATCCCCCACGAACGGGAGAACGCTCGTGACCGAGTCATCCCCGAAGGCTCCGTACACGACCAACAACGCCGGGATCCCGGTGGAGAGCGACGAGCACTCGCTGACCATCAGTCCCGACGGCCCGATCCTGCTCCAAGACCACTACGTGATCGAGAAGATGGCCCAGTTCAACCGTGAACGGGTCCCCGAGCGGGTGGTGCACGCCAAGGGAGCGGGCGCGTACGGCGTCTTCGAGGTCACCCAGGACATCAGCCAGTTCACCAAGGCCGATCTGTTCCAGCCGGGCCGGCGCACCGAGATGCTGGCCCGCTTCTCGACGGTCGCCGGCGAGCAGGGCTCCCCCGACACCTGGCGCGACCCCCGCGGCTTCGCGCTGAAGTTCTACACCGAGCACGGCAACTACGACATGGTCGGCAACAACACGCCGATCTTCTTCGTCCGCGACCCGCAGAAGTTCCAGGACTTCATCCGCTCGCAGAAGCGCCATCCGGCCACCGGGCTGCGGAACAACGAGATGCAGTGGGACTTCTGGACCCTCTCCCCGGAGACGGCCCACCAGGTCACCTGGCTGATGGGCGACCGGGGCATCCCGAAGTCGTACCGCTTCATGAACGGCTACAGCTCGCACACCTATATGTGGGTGAACGCGGGCGGTGAGCGGTTCTGGGTGAAGTACCACTTCAAGACCGACCAGGGCGTCGACTTCCTCACCCAGTCGGAGGCCGATGAGCTGGCGGGTTCCGACGCGGACCGGCACCGGCGGGACCTGCACGAGTCGATCGAGTCCGGGAACGCGCCGAGCTGGAGCCTCAAGGTCCAGATCATGCCGTTCGACGACGCGCCGGACTACCGCTTCAATCCGTTCGACCTGACCAAGGTGTGGCCGCACGGCGACTACCCGCTGATCGACGTCGGACGGATGACGCTCAACCGGAACCCCGAGGACTACTTCGTCCACATCGAGCAGGCGTCGTTCGAGCCGTCGAACCTGGTGCCCGGGATCGGCGTGTCGCCGGACAAGATGCTGCTCGGCCGGCTGTTCTCGTACCCGGACGCCCATCGCTACCGGATCGGCACGAACTACGCACAGCTACCGCCGAACCGGCCGCACTCGGCGGTGAACTCGTACGCCAAGGACGGTGCGATGCGGTACGTGCCGTCGAACGCGGCGATGCCGTACGCGCCGAACTCCTTCGGCGGGCCGGCCGCCGATGTGGCGCAGTTCGGCGAACCGGCCGGCTGGGCCAGCGCGGGCGAGATGGTGCGCGAGGCGTACACCCTGCGCCGGGACGACGACGACTGGGGCCAGGCGGGCACCCAGGTCCGTGAGGTGCTGGACGACGCGGCCCGGGACCGGCTGGTGGCGAACGTCTCCGGGCATCTGGCGCAGGGCGTGTCCCGTCCGATCCTGGACCGGGCGTTCCAGTACTGGCGCAATATCGACAAGGGCGTCGGCGACCGGATCGCCAAGGCGGTGAACGGCGGCTGATCCCGCGGTCGGCCAGCGGTCGGCCGGCGTTCAGCGGGGTGGCACGCGAACGGCGGCCACCGTGCCGTACGGCGGCCGAACCGCCCCCGTACGAACGGTCCCCCCGGCAGCGATCTGCCGGGGGGACCGTTCGTACGCGGCTCGGTGATGCCGGGGCGCCGGGAGTTTTAGTCCCGGCCGCCCTGGCCGCCGTTTCCGCCGCTGCCGTTGCCGCCGCCGTTGCTGTTCCCGCCCCCGTTGGAGTTGCCCGGCTCCTCGGACTCGCCCGGGTCGGGCGACTCGGACTGGCTCGGCCTGCGGGACTCGCTCTCGCTGGGCGAGTTCGACGGCTCCTCGCGCTCCGGCTCGGACGACGACTCCGACGGCGTCGGCTTCGACTCGCTCTCCTCGGGCTCCGGCGACTCCCGCTCCGAGGGGCTCTCGCTGACCGACTCGGACGGTTCGGGCGAGCGCTCGATCCGGGCGGGCTCCTTGACCTCCAGGTCGAACCGGGCGGTGGCGTCCGCGCCGAGCGCCCCGGAGGTGTACTGCTGCCAGATCTGCGCCGGGACCCGGCCACCGCTGGCGCGGCGGCCCTCGTCGATGGTGTCGGTCAGGGTCACCTGACCGGTGCCGTCGGCCTTCTCGCCGAACAGTGCGACGGCGGTGACCAGCTTGGGCGTGTAGCCCACGAACCAGGCCGACCGGTTGTTCTCCGAGGTGCCGGTCTTGCCGGCCGCCTGGTAGTCGCCGCCCGCCCGGCTGCCGGAGCCGTTCCGCACGACACCCTGGAGGGCCGAGGTGACGGTGTCCGCCGTGCCCCGGCTCACCACCTGCTCCCCGGACTTCGCCGCGGGGCCGGCCTGGCGGACCTCGTGCTCGGCCGACTTGACGATCGTCGGTGTGACCTTCTTGCCGTGGTTGTCGAGGGTCGCGTAGACCGCGGCCATGTCCCAGGTGGAGGCGCCCATCGTGCCCAGCGACATGGCGGGCTGCTCGGGCCAGCCCTTGCCGTCGCTCATACCGAGGTCGAGGGCGGTCTTCTTCGTCTTGTCCGGGCCGACGTCCACGATCATCTGCGCGTAGACGGAGTTGACCGACTTCTCGGTCGCCCGCTGGACGGATATCTCCTTGCCGTGGTCCCGGTCGTCCTCGTTCTCCGGCGCGAAGGCGACCTCGCTGCCCTCGACCGGGCGCTTGCTGGTGCCGTCGTAGACCGTGTTGAGACCGATCGGGTCGCCACCCTGGGTCACCGAATCGTTCTCCAGGGCGGAGGCGAGCACGATCGGCTTGAAGGTGGAGGCGGGCTGGTAGTCGCGCCGGGTGGCGTTGGAGAGCCAGTGCTCGGTGGCGCCGACACCGCCGTAGAGGGCGACGACCTCACCGGTCTCGGGGTCGACGGAGGTCGCGCCGGCCTGGACGGTGGCGTCCTTCTTGTCGCCCTTGCGGTCGAGCTTGGCCTCAAGCTGCTTGTCGACGGCCCGCTCCAGCGCCTGCTGGCGCTTCTTGTCGATGTTGAGGGTGATCGTCCAGCCGCCGGCCTCGATGTCCTCTTCGCTGATGTTCCGCTTCACCAGCTCGGCGTTGGCGGCCTCCACCAGGTAGCCGGTCTGGCCCTCCATGCCGGGGGCGGCCTTGGGGGCCTTGGGCACGGGGAAGGTGAGACCGTCCCGGACGGGGGCGTCGAGCCAGCCCTCCTCGACCATGTTGTCCAGGACGTAGTGCCAGCGCTCGGTGACCAGCTTCTTGCCGGTGTCCGATGCGACCGCCCAGTCGTACTGGTTCGGGGCCTGGAGCAGGGCCGCGAGATAGGCGCCCTGGGCGACGTTCAGCTTCTCGGCGTCGACGCCGTAGTACGCCTGGGCCGCGGCCTGGATGCCGTACGCGCCCCGGCCGTAGTAACTGGTGTTGATGTAGCCGGCGAGTATCTCGCTCTTGTTCTTCTTCTGGTCGACCTTGAGCGAGATGACCAGTTCCTTCAGCTTGCGGCTGACCGTCTGGTCCTGGTTCAGGTAGAAGTTCTTGACGTACTGCTGGGTGATGGTCGAGCCACCCTGCTTGCCCTTGCCGGTGACGGTGTTGACCAGACCGCGCGCGGTGCCCTTGAGGTCGATGCCCGAGTCCTGGAAGAACGACTTGTTCTCGGCCGCGACGAACGTGTACTGGACGTCCTTGGGGATCTTGTCCAGGCCGACGATCTCCCGGTTGACCGTGCCGGTGCGGGTGAGGATCGTGCCGTCGCTGTACTTGTAGACGTTGCTCTGCAGTTCGGCCTCGGCGTTGGCCTTGGGTACGGGCACCAAGAGGTAGATCACGAAGAACGCGCCCATGACGAGCAGACAGATACCGAGGAACGTGCCCAACAGCTTCTTCCAGGTGAAGAAGCGCCGTATACCCGTGCGTCCGACCCGTCTGGTCTGACGCGCCTCGCGCTCTCGCGCCTGTCGCGCTTCCGCTCGGCCCATCGCTTGTCCGCTCCGCTCTTCGGTCTTCCGTTCAGGAAAGTGCCGTACCACCGGGTACCCCGCGCGACGACGGCGCAAGGAAACAGCTCAGAAAACTAGCACCGCTTGCTGTGACAAAGGTTCACTGATCAGCCCTTTCCGGACGTGACAATCAGCACCCCGTCTCCAGGAACCGACTCCCGAGAGGTGCGCAAGGTTGCGATCCGCGCTAATGTGTAATCACATTGCTAGCCAATCGCTAGCGAGCCCATAACGGGACGAATATTCCGTTCCCACACGACACACGGGGGATCCCATGACCGCCACCACGGCGACACCCAACGACGCGCCAGAGATGCCGACGCCACGGGTCCGCGAGTTCCAGGCCCACAGCATCGGCGGCGGCCTCGCCCTGCTGCTCGGACTGCTCGGGGTCGCCCTGGGCGCCGTGCTCATCGTGGCCGGTGCCGTTGTCGGCGGCACCGGACTGAAGGTCGCCCTGATCATCGCCGGCTGCCTCGTCGTCGTCGGCGCCTTCATCGCCATGGGCGGACTGAACATGGTCGCGCCCGGCGAGGCCCGCGTCGTCCAGCTCTTCGGCCGCTACCGAGGCACGATCCGCACCGACGGCCTCCGCTGGGTCAACCCGCTCACCTCGCGGGAGAAGATCTCCACCCGGGTCCGGAACCACGAGACCGCGGTCCTCAAGGTGAACGACGCCTACGGCAACCCCATCGAGCTGGCCGCGGTCGTGGTGTGGAAGGTCGAGGACACCGCGCAGGCGCTCTTCGAGGTGGATGACTTCCTGGAGTTCGTCTCCACCCAGACCGAGGCCGCCGTCCGCCACATCGCGATCGAGTACCCGTACGACTCGCACGACGAGGACGGCCTCTCGCTGCGGGGCAACGCCGAGGAAATCACCGAGAAGCTCGCGGTCGAGCTGCGCGCGCGGGTCGAGGCGGCGGGCGTGCACATCATCGAGTCCCGCTTCACCCACCTCGCGTACGCCCCCGAGATCGCCTCCGCGATGCTCCAGCGCCAGCAGGCCGGTGCGGTGGTCGCGGCACGGCGCCTGATCGTGGAGGGCGCGGTGGGCATGGTCGAGGAAGCCATCGCCCGGATCACCGAGCGGGATATCGTCGACCTCGACGCGGAGCGGAAGGCGGCGATGGTGTCCAACCTGATGGTGGTGTTGTGCGGTGACCGCTCGGCGCAGCCGGTCCTCAACACGGGCACGCTCTACCAGTGACCCCGCCGCCCGAGCGCAAACAGGTCCTGCTGCGGCTGGACCCGGTGGTGTACGAGGCGCTGGCGCGGTGGGCGTCGGACGAACTGCGCAGCGCGAACGCCCAGATCGAGTTCCTGCTGCGGCGGGCGCTGGCCGAGGCGGGGCGACTGCCGGGCGGAGTGGCGCCGATCCCCAAGCGGGGGCGGCCGACGACCCGGCCGGAATCCCCTCCCGAAACCCCTCCGAAGACCTCCCCCGAGGGATAAGGCATTCCTGGCGGATCGCGGCGAACCGGGCGACGAGAAGAATCACGGTGGGGCACCCTCGGACGGGGGTGCCCCACCGGTGTGCGGGGGCGCCGGGGCTCCCCGTACCGGACCAGAACGGGCCGTACGGCACCCCGGTGATTCCGACGGTGGTCCCCCTGAGGTATACACGCCGCGTATAGTGCCGACATGTCCATCGGTCACACGCTCCTCGGTCTGCTGGAGTCCGGGCCGCGCCACGGCTACGACCTGAAGCGCGCCTTCGACGAGAAGTTCGGTCACGACCGGCCCCTGCACTACGGGCAGGTCTACTCGACCATGTCCCGGCTGCTGAAGAACGGCCTGGTCGAGGTCGACGGCGTCGAGGCCGGTGGCGGCCCCGAGCGCAAGCGGTACGCCATCACCGAGGCCGGGATCACGGATGTCTCGCGCTGGCTCGCCCAGCCCGAGAAGCCGGAGCCGTACCTCCAATCGATCCTCTACACCAAGGTCGTGCTCGCCCTGCTGACCGGGCGCCACGCCGCCGATCTGCTGGACACCCAGCGCGGTGAGCACCTGCGGATGATGCGCATCCTCACCGACCGCAAGCGCCAGGGCGACCTCGCCGACCAGTTGATCTGCGACCACGCCCTCTTCCACCTGGAAGCGGATCTGCGCTGGCTTGAGCTGACCGCGACCCGGCTGGCGAAGCTGGCGGAGGAGATCAGTACATGATTCCGGCGGGATCCCTCCTCGTCGCCGAGGACCTGCGCAAGACGTACGGTCAGACCTCCGCGCTCGACGGCGCCTCCTTCTCCATCCACCCCGGCGAGGTCGTCGCCGTCCTGGGGCCGTCCGGCTCCGGCAAGTCGACCCTGCTGCACTGTCTCGCCGGGATCATCCGGCCGGACACCGGGCGCATCCGGTACGGCGGGCGCGAGCTGACCACTCTGTCGGACGCGGGCCGCAGCGCCCTGCGCCGTACGGACTTCGGCTTCGTGTTCCAGTTCGGACAGCTCGTACCGGAATTGAGCTGTACGGAGAACGTGGCCCTGCCGCTCCGGCTCGCCGGCGCCCGGCGCAAGGCGGCGGAGCAGTCCGCGCGCGAGTGGCTGGAGCGGCTGGAGGTCGACGACATCGGCGGGCAGCGACCCGGCGAGGTCTCCGGCGGCCAGGCCCAGCGGGTCGCGGTCGCCCGCGCGCTGGTCACCTCGCCCCGGGTGGTCTTCGCCGACGAGCCGACCGGGGCGCTCGACTCGTACAGCGGCGAACGCGTGATGCAGTTGCTGACGGACGCGGCCCGGCTCACCCAGGCCGCCGTCGTCCTGGTCACCCACGAGGCCCGGGTCGCCGCCTACTCCGATCGCGAGATCGTCGTGCGTGACGGCCGGACCAGGGACCCGGACCACGCGGTATGACCCTCCTCGACGAGCGCGGCACCACCGCGCCCGCCGTGCGCCACCGCCCCGGACCGGCCCTCGGCCGGGCGCGCGATCTGGCGCTCGGCGTCCGGTTCGGCGCGCTCGGCGGCCGGGAGGGTTGGATCCGCAACACCCTGACCGCCGTCGGCGTCGGGCTCGGCGTGGCCCTGCTGCTGATCACCTCCTCGATCCCGCAGGTCGTCGAGGCCCGCGAGGAACGCGGCGACCAGCGCACCCCGACGAGCTATCTGCGGACGGGGCCGGCGAAGCCCACCGCCACCACGACCGTCTGGGCGGACATCTCCACCGAGTACCGTGCCGACACCGTCAGGGGCACGCTGCTGCGCGCCGACGGCGACCATCCCGCGCTGCCCCCGGGCGTCCTCGAACTCCCGGGGCCCGGCGAGATGCTGGTCTCCCCCGCCCTGGCCGAACTGCTCGCGTCGCCCGAGGGCCGGCAGTTGGACCGGCGGCTGGACTACCGCGTGGTCGGCACCGTCGCGAAGGCGGGCCTGCTCGACCCCGGCGAACTCCTCTTCTACGCGGGCAGCGCGACGCTGTCCCCGACCAACGGCGGCGAGCGCACCAACGGTTACGGCGGCCGGGACTTCGCCCACGGCGGGATCGACCCGATCCTCTCCGTACTGGCCACGCTGATCGTGGTCGTCCTGCTGATGCCGGTGGCGGTGTTCATCGCCACCGCGGTCCGCTTCGGCGGCGACCGCCGCGACCGCCGGCTGGCGGCGCTGCGGCTGATCGGCGCGGACGCCCGGATGACCCGCCGGATCGCCGCGGGCGAGGCCCTGTTCGGCTCCGTGCTCGGGCTGCTCGTGGGGGGCGCGGTCTTCACCGTCGCCCGGCTGTTCGCCGGTTCGGTACGGATCTGGGGCCTGAGCGCCTTCCCTTCGGACATGGTCCCGCTGCCCCGGCTGACCGCGCTCATCGTCCTCGCCGTGCCCGTGGCGTCGGTCGTGGTCACCCTCTTCGCGCTGCGCTCGGTGGTGATCGAACCGCTCGGGGTCGTCCGGAGTTCGACGCGGCGCCGGCGCAGGCTCTGGTGGCGGCTGCTGACACCGCTCGCCGGGGTGGCCCTGCTGCTGGCCGCGGAGGCCGTCGCCGAGGACCACCATCCGGAGCTGATCTACCCGATACCGGTGGCGACCGGGGCGGTGCTGGTGCTCCTCGGGGTCACGGCGCTGCTGCCGTGGGCGATCGAGGCGGGGGTGGGCAGGGTGCGCGGCGGCCCGGTCTCCTGGCAGCTCGCGATCAGGGGCCTACAGCTGCGGAGCGACGCGGCGGCCCGGGCGGTGAGCGGCATCATGGTCGCGGTGGCCGGGGCCATCGCCCTCCAGATGGTGTTCGCGGCGATGCTCGACGATTTCCACGAGGTCACCGGCAGCAGCCCGGCCTGGAACCGGATGAACGTCACCGCGGGATACCCGAGCACCGACCTGACCGAACGGATGATCAAGGAGTTCGGCGCCACCGAGGGCGTCCACGCGGTGACCTCGGTGATCAACGCGTCGGCGCACCACCCCCGTAACCGCCCGAAGAACCCGGACGATCCCTGGCTCAGCGTCGCGCTGATCGTCGGCGACTGCCGGGAACTGGTGAAGCTGGCCCGGATCACCTCCTGTGCGGACGGCGACACCTTCGTGGCACGCGACTCGAAGAACAAGTGGGCGCGCGAGTGGCTCGACCGGACCGCCCGCAAGGGCGAGGAATTGATCATCGGCGAAGGCGCGAACGCTCCTCGGTGGACGCTGCCGCTGGACTCCCCGACGGTGGCGCCCCGCGCCCAGAACGATTTCTGGGAGTACGACGGCATCTACGCGACCCCCGGCGCGATCGACGCCGACCGCCTCCCCCACGGCTCCACCACGGCGATGATCGAGATCGAGGAGGACTCGCCCGCCGCCCATGACGCGATCCGGGACACCGCGGCCCGACTCGATCCGACGATGTCCATCTGGACGCTCCGCGCGATCGAGCGGGACCAGAAGTACGCGAGCATCCAGACGGGGCTGCGGGCGGGCGCGACGGCGACGATGATCCTGATCGCGGCGTCGATGCTGGTCTCGCAGATCGAGCAGTTGCGGGAGCGCAGACGGCTGCTGTCGGTGCTGCTGGCCTTCGGTACCCGGCGCTCGACGCTCGCCTGGTCGGTGCTGTGGCAGACGGCGGTGCCGGTGGTCCTGGGCACGGCGGTGGCGGTCGCGGGCGGACTGCTGCTGGGCACGGCGATGCTGAAGCTGATGGCCAAGGAGGTGACGGAGTGGTGGCTGTTCCTGCCGGTGGCGGGGACGGGCGCGGGGGTGATCCTGCTGGTGACACTGCTGAGCCTGCCGTCGCTCTGGCGGCTGACCCGCCCGGACGGCCTGCGGACGGAGTGAGGCACCGGCCGTGCTCACGGCACGGCCACCGGCACCGGCACCGCTACGGGAGGGGGCGTACGGGCAGCGGGCGCAGGACCCCGCGCAGCGCCTCCGCGAACTCCTCGAACTCACCCTGGCGGGCCGCCCCCGCCCGCATCGCCAGCGCGATCCGCCGGGCCGGTGCCGGATCGGCGAAGTACCCCGTCCGGAGGCCGCCCCGGCCGGTCTCCACCTCGACGGCGATGCGCGGCAGCAGGGTCACCCCGAGCCCGCCCGCCACGAGCTGCACCAGGGTGGCGAGACCGGCCGCGGTCGTGGTCACCGGGGTATCGGTGCCGCGCCCCGCCTCCCGGCAGATGTCGAGGGCCTGGTCACGGAGGCAGTGCCCCTCGTCGAGCAGCAGGAGGGGGAGTTCCCGCAGCGCCTCGCGGGGCACGTCGCGCCGACCGCCGAGCCGGTGATCGTCCGGGACGACCAGGACGAAGTCCTCCTCGAAGAGCGGTAGCTCCGTGATGCCCGGCACCCCCAGCGGCACGGCGAGCAGCAGCAGATCGAGCCGTCCGGCGGTGAGCCCGTCGAGCAGCGAGGTGGTCTGTTCCTCGTGGACCTGGAGGTCCAGCTCGGGGTAAGTGCTGTGGACGAGCCGGAGGACGTGCGGCAGCAGATAGGGCGCGACGGTGGGGATCACCCCGAGCCGGAGTACGCCGGTGAAGGGGGCCCGTACCGCCTCCGCCTCCTCCATCAGCGCGCCGACGGCGGTCAGCACCGCCTTGGCGCGGACGGCGAGCCGCTCACCGGCCGCGGAGAGCAGCACCTTCCGGGTCGTGCGCTCCAGGAGTTGGACGCCGAGGACGTCCTCCAGGGCGGACACGGCGCCGGAGAGCGCGGGCTGGCTCATGCCTATCGCGGCGGCGGCATCACGGAAGTGGAGGTGTTCGGCCACGGCGGCGAAGGCGCGCAGTTGCGCGAGGCTGGGCTGTTTGCCCCGGCTCACCACAGTCATTGATAATTCCTTCCAATCAGTTCCCCGATTCTAATCGCCTCTTCCGGCCTCCTTCACCGAGCGGGCCGAGCGCCAGACAGGGAGGAGCGCGACCCGGATGTGACGCGAACCACACCCGTGCGACCGATTCCTTTCGCCCACCTGCTCGGTCATACGTTCGACAACGCAGCGATGCGCCCCTCGCACGAAGGCCGGACACCATGTCACAGAACACCGAGACCCCCCGCCCCGACGCCGAACTCCGCCGCTTCGACCGCATGATCGGCTCCTGGAAGGTGAGCGGGGGCGCGGAGGGTACGGTCACCTACCGCTGGCAGGAGGGCGGCTTCTTCCTCATCCAGGACATCGAGCTGGAGCAGTACGGCCAGCGGATCACCGGCTTCGAGGTGATCGGCCGGGAGAAGCCCTTCGGCGCGGACGAGCCGGGCGACGACATCAGGTCCCGCTTCTACGACAGTCAGGGCAATACCTTCGACTACGTCTACGAACTGGCCGGCGAGACACTGACGATCTGGGGCGGCGAGAAGGGCTCGCCCGCCTACTACCGGGGCGAGTTCAGCGCGGACGGCTCCACCGTGACCGGCGCGTGGGTCTACCCCGGGGGCGGCGGCTACGAGTCGGTGATGACCCGCCTCCCCCGCTGAACCTCCGTCGTCAGACGGGCTCGGCGGCCACCTCCGCGTACGCCTGCCGCAGGCTGTCGAGTACGGGGTGGTCGCCGGGCAGCTCCGTCCCGTCGATCCGGGAGATCGCCCGCACCCCGACGGCAGCGTTGGTGGCGAAGGCGGCCCGCATCGACGGCACGTCCGCCAGGGGGACCGGGGCGACACGGTGGTCCCGGGCCCCCTGAAGGAGCCGCATCGTGATGCCCGGCAAGCAGTCGGCCTCGGGCCAGACCACCCGCTCGCCGTCATGGAACCCGATGTTCCAGGTGCCGCCCTCGGAGACGAGCCCGTCGGGGGTGACGAAGAGGGCGTCGTCGAAACCGCCGAGTCGGGCGGCCCGCCGCTGGTGGAGCGCGCCGAAGAGGCCGACGCCCTTCACCTGCGGGACGTCCCGGACATAGCGGGTGGACGACACGCTCAGCGGCGGCGGCGAGAGCGTCCCCGCCGCCCGCCGCACCACCAGGACCTGCGGGTCCACGGCGCGTTCGGGCCGGCCGATGTCGATCGCCGGATCGAAGACGGTGACCCGGATCACGGCCGCCCCCCGGTCCGGCACCATCCGCCGCACCAGTGCCCGTACCCGCGCCGGGTCGAGATCGACACCGAACAGGGTCCGGCAGTCCCGCTCCAGCCGCTCCAGATGGAGGGAGAACCCCCGGACCCGGCCGTCGTCCACCCGGAGGGTGGTGAAGTGCCCGTAGTTGGTGAGGGCGAGGGCCTGAAGCTGCTCGGCCGCGACGGGGAGCCCATTGAGTTCTGCCACCCCCTCAGCATCTCAGCCGCCGCTGGTCGCACCCGCCCGCCGCACGTTGTCGATCATCCTGCGGAGCACCTTGAGCGCGATGACGTACTCGTCGTCGGCTATCCCGTCATGGACCTCCGTCCGCACCTCGGTGACCAGCGTCTTGATCCGCGCCTTGGCCGCGCGCCCGTCGTCCGTGAGGCCCAGCCGGCCATCGGCGTCCGCGTCGAGCCACCCACGGTGCAGCAGTTGATCGACCACGCGGGACACGTCGTGCGGGCCGTCCGCGACCTCCGCGAGATGGCTCACCACCTCCTCCCGCGTCGGCGGTTCGCCGCCGCTGTCCACCCGGTTGAGCGTCCACCACTGCGGCTGGGTGACGTCCAGGCGGGCCATGGCGTCGCGGATGTGGTTGATGACGGCCTGGTGCGCCGCACCGCTCCAGTAGCCGATGGGCTGTGCGGCGAGCGCGTCATCCGTCACGGCGGGGTCGGCGGGCGAGGGGATGGTGGTCCGGGTCATGGCGTCACCTCTGCGATCGGGGTCCGTCCGGTACGGGACCGACGCTAAGACCTCGACTCCACTTGAGGTCAAGACCCGCACGAGCGCCCCACGTCGGCCGCGTCCCGCCCGAACCCCCGGCCCGACCCGAGCCCTTAGGCTCACCGGCATGACCACCACACCGGACCACGCCGTGGTGACCACGACCACGGCGACCGAGGCCGCCGCCCGGACCCTGGCGGCCCGTGCCGTCGAGGAACGACTGGCCGCGTGCGCCCAGATCTACCCGATCTCCTCCGTCTACCGCTGGGAGGGAGCCATCGCCCAGGACCGCGAGTGGCGCGTCGACTTCAAGACGCGCGGCGATCTGGTGGAGCGACTGTCCGCGTTCCTCACGGAGCACCACGACTATGAGACGCCCGAGGTCATCGCGGTGCCGGTGGTGGCGGGTTCGGCGGGGTATCTGGACTGGGTGACCCGGGAGACACGGCCTGACCGGTCCGGTCCGGCCCCGGTGTCTCCCCGTCCGGCGTCCACACCTGTCCAGGAGATCCGTCCGACCGCATAATGCGGCGATGGAGAGCAATCAGGTGGCCCTCGACTGCGCACTGCCCATCGAGGAGCGGATCAGACGGCTCGCGGAGGCGTGGATACGGGACGGTCGCGGGAGCGACCATCTGGTGACCGGCAAGGCGTTCTTCGCCGTGTACTCCTGGCATTTCAGGCACTGGACCGACTACGACATCGCCTGGGCGGAGTACGTCGCCGCCTCGTACGACTCCCTCGGCGGCAGCGACGGTTGGAAGGCCATGCTGCGCGAACGCGTCTTCTGCGACGGCTGCGGGGACCGGTACCGGATGGAGAACATCGGGCTCTGCACCGGATGCATGCGGTACACCTGCTACGCCTGCGGCGCCCATGGGTCCTGCACCGGCGAGACCCTCTGACCGCCCGGGGGGGGGGACACGACCTAGGGAAGGCGCGGCAGGGCGGTGGCCACCAGGTCGGCGACGACCGCGGCGTGGTCGGAGGGCCAGACCCCGCCGACCGGGCCGTCCCCCGCGCGCCGGACGGCGCCGACGCGGCCGATCCCCCGGAGACCGGGCTGACCGACATGGATGTAGTCGATGCGGACGCTCGGTTCGGAGTACTGCGCGACATACGGGTTCGCCAGATCCCAGGTGTTCGACGGCGCCGCCGGGTCGGCGTACTCCCAGGCGTCCAGGAGGACTTGACCGGGGACGGCCGGGGCGGTCTTGTAGCCGCCGAGCAACCGGATCTCGTCCGAGTCCGGCCAGGCGTTGAGGTCCCCGGTGACCACCGGGGGAAACTCCGTCCCGCCACGGTGGCCCGCAATGAACCCGGCGAGTTCCACGACCTGTGCGCAGCGGACGGCCGAGCCGTCGATGTCCGAGCTCAGATGGGTGGTGAAGAACGGCACCCGGCCGGCCGGCGCGTCCAACAGCGCGTACAGCGCCAGCCTGCCGTCATCGTCGCCATCGGCGGCGGGCAGCCGTGCCACCGCGCGGTCCAGGATGGGCCACCGGCTCAGTACGGCGTTGCCGAAGTCGACGGTCGAGTCACCGAGGTGGTTCTGCCACCGTTCGGGCGCGGTCGACGCGGCCCAGGTCCAGTGCATACCGAGTTCCTCCGCGAGCCACTCCGCGAGGTTCTCCCCACCCTGTGCCCAGACCTCCTGGAGTCCGACGACATCCGGCCGCAGTTCGCGCAGCACGGTGAGGATCGCCTTCTGGCGCTGCTCCCAGGGCCCGAACCGCCACCACACGTTCCAGGTCAGCACTCGCACGCCGTTCCCGCCCGCTCCCGTGTCCATGGGCGCATTCTGCGGGCGCCGGGCCCCGCTCGGGGAGGGGCCAGCGGCAATCCCCAGGGGACCTGCCGGGGCATCCGTGGAGTGGCCCGGGGCCGCGGTCACGGATGGTAGAGCGCCCCCGGCGCAGGACACGATCGCGGATGCGGGACACGCTCACGGGCCGGCGCCTCGATCACGTGCGCCCGGGCCCGATCCCGTAACCCCGCGCTCGATCCCGTACCGCTCGCTCGGTCCCGTAACCCCGCACTCGATCCCGTACCGCTCACCGAATGTCGTACGCTCTCTCGATTTCAGCAACTCCTCGGGGGAGAATGTCACCGCGCACCCCCGCCCGCCCGCCGACGGCCGGCCGGGGGACGCCACGCCGGGGACACCTGGGCCGCCCCCACCGAGGGGCCGAAACCGGTCATGATTGATCGGTCACCCTGATCACACTGACCAGATTGATCGATTTCACCAGGGATCACCGATGTGACAGGGTGCAAATGTCCAACCCCCTCACGCACCCTGGAGTAACACTGTGCTGACTGTCGGCGACCAGTTCCCCACCTTCGAGCTCACCGCCTGCGTCTCCCTGGAGACCGGCAAGGAGTTCGAGGTCATCAACCACAAGTCCTACGAGGGCAAGTGGAAGGTCGTCTTCGCGTGGCCCAAGGACTTCACCTTCGTCTGCCCCACCGAGATCGCCGCCTTCGGCAAGCTGAACGACGAGTTCGCCGACCGCGACGCCCAGGTCCTCGGCTTCTCGGGTGACTCCGAGTTCGTCCACCACGCCTGGCGCAAGGACCACGCCGACCTGCGTGACCTGCCCTTCCCGATGCTGGCCGACTCGAAGCACGAGCTGATGCGCGACCTCGGCATCGAGGGTGCCGACGGATTCGCGCAGCGCGCCGTCTTCATCGTGGACCCCAACGACGAGATCCAGTTCACCATGGTGACCGCTGGTTCCGTCGGCCGTAACCCCAAGGAGGTCCTGCGGGTGCTGGACGCCCTGCAGACCGACGAGCTGTGCCCGTGCAACTGGACCAAGGGCGAGACCACCCTTGACCCGGTCGCGCTGCTGGCCGGTGAGTGACCCATGTCGCTCGACGCGCTGAAGTCCGCTCTGCCGGACTACGCCAAGGACCTGAAGCTGAACCTCGGCTCGGTCATAGGCAACAACGACAAGCTCTCGCAGCAGCAGCTCTGGGGCACCGTCCTCGCTACCGCCATCGCCTCGCGCAGCCCCATCGCGCTGCGTGAGCTGGAGCCCGAGGCCAAGGCCAACCTCTCCGCCGAGGCGTACCAGGCCGCCAAGGCCGCCGCCGCGGTCATGGCGATGAACAACGTCTTCTACCGGACCCGGCACCTGCTCTCGGACCCCGAGTACGGGACGCTCCGCGCCGGTCTGCGGATGAACGTCATCGGCAACCCGGGTGTGGAGAAGGTCGACTTCGAGCTGTGGTCGCTCGCCGTCTCCGCGGTCAACGGCTGCGGCCAGTGCCTCGACTCGCACGAGCAGGTGCTGCGCAAGGCCGAGCTGGACCGCGAGACGATCCAGGAAGCGTTCAAGATCGCGGCCGTTGTCCAGGCCGTCGGCACGACGCTCGAAGCGGAAGCCGTGCTGGCTCAGTAGTCGTCCATGAGTGACGCGGAAGGGGCCCTCGCCGACACAGGTCGGCGGGGGCCCCTTTCCCGTACACCTCGATCCTGACTTCCCGTACGGCTCAGTCCTGTAGCTTGCTCATCAGCCGTCGCATGTCCTTGATCATGTGCGGTTCGATGCCCGCCAGGCTGACCGCCCGCTGCGAGCCCTCGGGGCCGCTCACACCGGGGTAGAGCGTCAGCACGAGCACCGCCTGACCGTCCAGGACATGGAGTGACGGGAATTCGTCCCGGCCGTCCTTGCCCGCGTACGCCCGCTCGCCGAGGCCGTCGACCCGCTCCAGCGAATCCTGCGGCGTCAGCCCCATCGTCATCTCCGTCTCGACGCTCGCCTCGAACTCGGGGGCCGGGTCGGTCTTGCGGTGCAGGGTGTAGCGGACAAGAACGCCCGACGGTCGCTCCGCGCCCCCCTCGACGGCCTTCGCGAAACCGAGCGAGCAGGTCGCCAGGGACCGGGCGGGGTGGTCACGGAAGGTCGAATCCGGGGTCTGTCGGGCGCCCAGCACCCGGCCCACCGCCGTCAGCTCCGCGTCCCGGCAGAGATCGCGGCTGACCCGGTAGTCCCCGGTATCGGGGTCGGACGCCTCATGGACATACAGTCCGGCCGCCCAGACCACCGACGCGGCCGCCGCTCCCCCGGCCGCCCACAGCCAGGGCCGGGCGCCGCGCGGTTCCGGCGCCGCGTCGTCGGTGACGGCCTCCGGGACCTCCGCACGGACCCCCGGATCGTCGCTCCCCACCAACTCCGGCTCGGAGATCATGCGCGCTCCTCCGCCGACGTCCGTTCCTCCGCCGACGCGGGGGCCGGGGCCGGCGCGGCCTCCGCGGCCGGCGCGGGCTCACGCTGCGGCGGCACCTGCCGCAGCGCCTGTTCCTTCGCATACGCGCGGAGATAGCCGACCACCGTGTTCGTGACCGCCACCAGCGGCACCGCCACGACCGCGCCGCCGATCCCGGCCGTCAGCCCACCGGCCGCGACCGCCAGCACGACGGCCAGGGGGTGCACCCGCACCGCGCGGCCCAGGATGAACGGCTGGAGCACATGGCCCTCGATCTGCTGGACGGCGAGCACCACGATCAGCACCATCAGCGCCGTGAAGACGCCGTGGGTGACGAGGGCGACGACCACCGCCAGCGCGCCCGACATGACCGCACCGACCAGCGGGATGAAGGCGAAGAGGAAGATGAAGACGGCGAGCGGTACCGCCATCGGCACATCGAGGACCCAGATCCCGAGGCCGATGAAGATCGCATCGATCAGCGCCACCAGCACCGTGCCCCGCACATAGGCGGTCAGGGTGCGCCAGGCGCGCGGGCCCGCTCCGGCGACGCCCTCCCGGGCCTGCGCCGGGACCAGCTTCAGCGTCCACTGCCAGATGCGCTTCCCGTCGTAGAGCAGGAAGAGCGTGGAGAACATCGCCAGCAGCAGACCGGTGAGGACCTCCACCATCACCGTCACACCCTGCAGCCCGGCCGAGGTGATCTCCTCGGTGTTGGTGCCGATGGTGTCGCTGAGGTTCTTGGCGAGGTCGTTGATCTGGCTCTCGGTGACATGGAACGGGCTGTCCAGCAGCCAGCGCTTCAGCTCCTCGATGCCGTCCCTGACCCGGTCGGAGAGATTGTCGAGGTTATCCATCACCTGCCAGACCACGAACCAGCCGACCAGGCCCATGACGACGAACCCCGCGATGGCCGTGACCGCCGTCGCGAGTCCGCGCGGCAGGCCGAGCCGGCGCAGCCGGGACACGGTCGGATGGAGCAGTGCGGTGATCAGCAGCGCGGCGACGAAGGCGAGCACCACCAGTTGGACGGCGCTGATGATCCGCATCAGCACCCAGAGCGTGCCCGCCAGGACCAGCAGCCGCCAGCCCGCCTCGGCGGCGACCCGGATCCCCCAGGGGATCGCGGCCACCGGGTCGGGGCGGGGCTGGACCGCGGGGGCGTACGCGGGCGGCGGCGGGACGCTCTCGGGCGGTCCCGGCGTCACCGCCGCGCCCTCGGCGCCGGTCCCCGCGGCGGCGTCGCGCGTCTTTCCGTCGGACTTCCGCCGGATGTCGTCGCCGTACGGGTCGTCGTCGTACGGGTCGTCCCGCTCACGGCGCTCGCCGAAGCCCTTCGACATCCGTGTGACCCCGGCGCCCAGCCCGGCGAGCCACCCTGGCACTCGTGACATGACTCTGCTTCCCCCATGAATCCCTCTCCGGGAGCCCCCGGAACCGCCGACGGTACACGCACCGGAGCCCCTCCCCGTAAGGACGGGGAGGGGCTCCGGGAAGTTGAGCGGTGGCCTGCCGGTAGCTGCTAGTACCAGCGGTTGGCCTTCCAGAACTCCCATGCGCCACAGGGGCTGTCGTAGCGCTCGTTCATGTAGTTCAGGCCCCATTTGATCTGGGTCGCCGGGTTGGTCCGCCAGTCGGCGCCCGCGTCGCTCATCTTGGTCGCGGGCCACGCCTGGACCAGGCCGTACGCGCCGGACGACGGGTTCGTCGCCTTGTAGTTCCAGGTGGACTCGCGCTGCACGATGTTGCTGAAGCACTGGAACTGGTCGCCCGGGATCATCTGCCGGGCCATGGCCTTGACCTCGGCGACGCTGTAGGAACCCTGGACGGAGAAGCTCGAAGCGTCGCGGGCGGAGTCGCGGCTGGCGCGCTCCTTCTCCTGCTCCTTCTTCTCCTTCTCGGCCTTCTCCTTGGCCTCGCGCTCCGACTTGGCCTTCGCGTCGGCGGCGTCCTTCTTCTCCTGCGCGGTCTTCGCGGCCTGGAGACGGGCGGATTCCTCCGCGGCCTTCTTGGCCGTCGCGTCGGCGGCGGCAGCCTGCGCGTCGGCCTGTTCCGTCAGTGACGAAACCTGGATCTGGGCCTGCTGGCCCATGGGTATGTCAGCGAGGAGGGTGGCTCCGGAGGCGGTCGTCTCCAGGTTCTCGCTTGAGGACTGGGGGTCGCCCGAGGCGACGCCGACGACGGCTCCGACGGTGGTGACCGCGGTGGCGGATGCCACGGCGAATCCCCGGACCGAGATCCGGCTCACACGGTTTCCTTCCAGCATCGCCCGCGCAGGTGACCCCGCGGATGAATCGCGCCCCTGGCACTGGCCTCCACTGCATGTGGGTCACAGAAGACGCTGGCCCGTGGTCAACTCCCGTACGGAAGTGGCCGATACGGCTTTCGGGCGGCACACGACGGCGGTTCTTGAGTTGTATGGAGCGCAGCGCACCACGGATGGTGCTGAAGTGTCGTGTGCGGGGCCTGACGGAAGCAAGACTTTGCCGGACCGGGCCACCGCAAGGCAATTCTTCACTGAGTGTGAAAGCTCACACCGCGTTCACGCCAGGTCTTTTCGTCATTCGGCCACACAGCGCGGCGCCGCCCCGCTACGCTCATGCGCTTCTCCAGGGCGGCGCCAACAGCTAACAAATCTCCTAGATCTGACCGTCCTCCAGCATTTCGGTCACCAGCGCGGCGATCTGGGAACGCTCGGAGCGGGTGAGCGTGACATGCGCGAAGAGCGGATGGCCCTTCAACTTCTCGACCACGGCAACGACACCGTCATAGCGCCCCACCCGGAGATTGTCCCGCTGTGCCACGTCATGGGTGAGGACGACGCGGGAATTGGCCCCGATCCGGGACAACACCGTCAGCAGGACGTTCCGTTCCAGTGACTGGGCCTCGTCGACGATGACGAAGGCGTCGTGCAGCGAACGGCCGCGGATATGGGTGAGCGGAAGGACTTCCAGCATTCCGCGCCCCAACACCTCCTCGATGACCTCCCGGCCGGCGACCGCCGACAGCGTGTCGAAGACGGCCTGCGCCCAGGGGCTCATCTTCTCGGCCTCGGTGCCCGGCAGATAGCCCAGCTCTTGCCCGCCCACCGCATAGAGCGGACGGAAGACCATCACCTTCTGGTGCTGCCTCCGCTCCAGCACCGCCTCCAGGCCCGCGCAGAGCGCGAGCGCCGACTTCCCGGTGCCGGCCCGGCCGCCGAGCGAGACGATGCCGATCTCGTGGTCGAGCAGCAGATCCAGTCCGATGCGCTGTTCGGCGCTGCGGCCGTGGATGCCGAATGCCTCCCGGTCGCCGCGCACCAGCCGGACGCTGCCCTCGGCGGTGACCCGGCCCAGCGCCTTGCCACGCTCCGACTGGAGGACGAGCCCGGTGTGGACGGGGAGCTCCGCCGCCTCGGGGACGTACAGCGTCTCCTCGGTGTAGAGCAGATCGACCTGTTCGCCCGAGAGGGACAACTCCGACATCCCGGTCCAGCCGGAGTCGGTGATGGCCAACTCCGCCCGGTACTCCTCGGCGAGCAGTCCGACCGACGACGCCTTGATGCGCAGCGGCAGGTCCTTGGAGACGACCGTGACGTCATACCCCTCGGCCTGGAGGTTCCTCGCCACCGCCAGGATCCGTGAGTCGTTGTCACCCAGCCGGAAACCGGCCGGCAGTACGCCCGGGTCCGAGTGGTTGAGCTCGACGCGGAGGGTGCCGCCGAGATCGCCCAGAGGGATGGGGGCGTCGAGTCGTCCGTACCGGATGCGGAAGTCGTCCAGCAGGCGTAGCGCCTGCCGGGCGAAGTAACCCAGTTCCGGATGGTGCCTCTTGGCCTCCAGCTCCGTGATGACCACGATCGGGAGCACCACTTCGTGCTCCTCGAAACGGGTCAGGGCGTTCGGATCGGCCAGCAGGACGCTGGTGTCGAGAACATAAGTGCGCCTGTCGGGCATCCGGCGCTTGGTGCTGTTCACCACGGAAGGACGTACCCCCTCGGATGAGGTCGGCGGTGCGACGCCGTCGCGGGCCAGGGTCCGGCTGCCGGAGACGGCAGGGGACCTCCCCCGCCGTGGGGCGGGGGGAAGAGCCGGGCTTCAGGCCACGATGCGCGGGCCGAGCACCGGCCCTCCGCGTGGTCCGCACAGGGGGTGCGTTCCTTCGTGTGCAAAGGGCCTCCCGGGTGAGTGACCTGGGGCCACCCACTGAGATCCGACGTTCGTGGATCGGACGTCGACCTGGAAGGGATATTCCCTCGAACACGCGCTGCCATGCCAGGACGGACGACGACACGTGGATGAACAGCGGATGTTCGGTGGTGGTGATGGGGGTGTCGGGGGTCGGGGCAGGCGGGGTCTAGCTGCCGTAACGGCGGTGGCGGGCGGCGTAGTCACGCAGGGCGCGCAGGAAGTCGACCTTGCGGAACGCGGGCCAGAAGACCTCGCAGAAGTAGTACTCGGAGTGGGCACTCTGCCAGAGCATGAACCCGGACAGCCGCTGTTCGCCGCTGGTGCGGATGACCAGATCGGGGTCGGGCTGCCCCCGGGTGTAGAGGTGTTCGGAGATGTGCTCGACATCGACGATTTCGGCCAGCTCCTCGAAGCTGGTGCCTCTGGCCGCGTGTTCCAGCAGGAGGGAGCGGACCGCGTCCGCGATCTCCTGGCGACCGCCGTAGCCGACCGCCACGTTGACGAGTATCCCGTCACGATCGAGGGTGGCCTGTTCGGCCTCCTTCAGTACGGACTGGGTACGGGAGGGCAGCAGATCGAGCGTGCCGACGTGGTGCACCTGGTAGCGGCCGTCGGCGGCGAGCGCGCGGACCGCGTCCTCAATGATGCCGAGGAGGGGGACCAGCTCCTCGTCGGGGCGGTCCAGATTGTCGGTGGAGAGCATCCAGAGCGTGACGACCTCGACATCGGTCTCGGCGCACCAGCCGAGCATCTCCTGGATCTTGCTCGCGCCCGCCTTGTGCCCCGCCTCGGGGGAGCTGCCGGACGCCTTGGCCCAGCGACGGTTGCCGTCGAGGATGACTCCGATGTGCTTGGGCACCTGGGTGTGGTCCAGTCGGCCTTCCACCCGGCGTGCGTAGAGCCTGTACACCAGGTCACGCAGGTTCACGGAGTCCACCTCTCGGTTCTGCCGGGCTCGCCCGCCCCTGCGCATTGGGAATGCCGGCTGGGGGCCGCTGCGGGAGCCCGGGGGATCTATGTGCCGGGGTTCCGCTTCCGGGCGGCGCGGCGCCTTCGACGGCCCGCGCCGTGCGGCAAACCCCCATGCCGTGCGGCATCCCCTGAAGTCGCCACATTACTGCGCACGGCGGGCACCGGCCCAACCCGGTCCGCCACAAGTCCGTGATAGGGAGAGATATGTGACTGATTCCTCCTCTTATCTCGCATCCCCGGACCGTTACGCGTCCATGGAGTACCGACGCAGTGGCCGCTCCGGGCTGAAGCTCCCCGCCCTGTCCCTCGGCCTCTGGCACAACTTCGGCGACGACCGGGCCCTCGACAACCAGCGCGCGATCCTGCGCCGCGCCTTCGATCTGGGGGTGACCCACTTCGATCTGGCAAACAACTACGGCCCGCCGCCCGGTTCGGCGGAGCTGAATTTCGGCAAGCTCTTCGCCCAGGACTTCGCCCCGTACCGGGACGAGCTGGTGATCTCCACCAAGGCCGGCTACCTGATGCACCCGGGTCCGTACGGCGAGTGGGGGTCCCGGAAGTACCTCCTCTCGTCCCTCGACGCCTCTCTGAAGCGGATGGGACTGGAGTACGTCGACATCTTCTACTCACACCGCTTCGACCCGCACACCCCGCTGGAAGAGACGATGGGAGCGCTGGCCTCCGCCGTGCAGCAGGGCAAGGCGCTGTACGTGGGGGTCTCCTCCTACAACGCCGAGCAGACCGAGCGGGCGGCGCGGCTGCTGGCGGAGCTGGGGGTACCGGCACTGATCCACCAGCCCTCGTACTCGATGATCAACCGCTGGACCGAGGACGACGGGCTGCTCGACGCGCTGGAGACGGCGGGCATGGGCTGCATCTCCTTCGTACCGCTGGCGCAGGGGCTGCTCACCGGCAAGTACCTCAAGGGCATCCCGGAAGGCTCGCGGGCCACCCAGGGCAAGTCGCTGGACCCGGATCTGCTCTCGGACGAGGTGGTACGGCGGCTGAACGGTCTCAACGACATCGCGGCCCGGCGCGGGCAGTCCCTGGCTCAGTTGGCCATCGCCTGGGTGCTGCGGGATCCGCGGATGACGTCGGCGCTGATCGGGGCGTCGAGCGTGAAGCAGTTGGAGGAGAACGTCGCAGCGCTGGCCGGTCCCGCGCTGACCGCCGATGAGCTGGTGGAGATCGACACCTTCGCCGTGGACACGGAGGGCACGAACATCTGGGCGGGACGCGGCTGAGCCGCGGCCCGGCGAGGGGGGTTTCCCGCCGACGCTGGAGGGACTGCCGGTACGGGGCCTGAGCGCGTACGGGTCCGGGGCGGGCTCGCCGGCTGCGGTTCGCGGGCGCCGGGACGGGGGCGCCGGGAACGGGGGCGCGGCCACTCGGGTGCGGCGCGGCCCGGGGCCGGGCGGCGGCCGGGGTACGGGGCGGAAAAGAAAACCGGGCCGGTCCGTGGGGGGGGATACGGACCGGCCCGAGGGGGGGCTTCCACCATAACGCTTCATGGCTGATGGTGTGCGCCACGCGACGGCGGGTTCTCCCCGGCGACCTCGGTGAATGGCCGAGTCCCGCCCCGGCGCCCCCTCGGCGGCGGGGCGGGCACCGCGCCGGCGCCCCGGGGCGGCGGGTGTCGGGCCGGGCGTGTCGCGAGGGGCGGGGCCCCGGGCCGACCCGGGGCGGATACCCGATAGCGGGTCCGGACCCGGGCGTGTCGCGGGTCCGGACCCCTGACGGGGGACCCCGGGAAAAGGCGTGGGATTGACGCTGACGACGCGGGTCGGGTCGAGTCGGGTCCGGCGTTACCGGCGCGCGCACCCGGCGCCGCAGTCGGCGGCGGTGCGGATCATACGGGCACCTCGGAGCCGGAGCCGGAGCGGGTCGGAGCGGGACGGAGCGGGTCAGGTCGGGTCGGGTCGGGTCGGAGCGGGTCGGAGCGGGTCGGGTCGGAGCGGGTCGGGCGACGGTACCCGCCGTGGTGCCGTGGCGACGGCGCGGAGCCAGTGCGGGCAGCGTCTGCCGGGGGCGCGGCATCCGGGGGCCGGGCCGGGGTGCCGCCGCGGCGCCGGTGCGGTTCGCGCTCGGAGCCGGTCGCCGCCGTGGCGCCGGTGCGGTCTCAGGCCGCCCCCTCCACCTCCTCCGCCTCTTTCACCTTGTTGGCGATGATCACCTGCTTGAAGGTGTCGCCCCAGAGGCCGAGCGGGATCAGTGCGGTGTTGAGCGCCTCGCCCAGCTCCGTGAGCGAGTACTCGACGCGCGGCGGGACCTCCCGGTACACCTCGCGGTGGACGATCCCGTCCGACTCCAGCTCCCGCAGTTGCTGGATCAGCATCTTCTCGCTGACGCCGATGACCTCCCGTCGAAGCTGCCCGAACCGCAGGGTCCCCGCGTCGTGCAGTGCCCACAGGATGAGCGGCTTCCATTTTCCGCCGACGACGTCGACCGCCGCGTCGAGTCCGCAGTGGTAGGTCGGCTTGGCCTTGGGCACGGCAACTCCTCCTGGTCTCTCCATACTTGCCTTTTCGCCAGTACACCATTTGGCCCGGAGCCGGTCGGCCGAAGAGGACAGAAACTGTCCGCATTGATTGCTGGAGTCGATCTCATGACGACGCGCCAGGTGGCACGGACCGAGTCCAACGCCCCGCCGTCGCGGGGTGCGCAGCCGCCCACGGCTCCCCCGGCGCGGACTCGGGAGGGCCGCTCAGCGGATGCGGCGGAGCAGGGTGATGCCGTCGCGGGCGGCGACCAGCCGGTAGCCGTAGGACCGGCGCGCGGCGTCGAGTTCGGCGGCCTGCCGCTCCGGTGGATAGGGCCAGTGCCCCGTGCGGTACGGCCACGCCTCGGGCGCCCGCCCGTCATGGACGATCCAGTCGGCGGTGGGGCGGGGCAACTGCTTGCGGTCGTAGTCGTAGAGCCGGGAGTCGACCGGGAAGGTCGGGAAGAGGACGACCTCACAGCGGGAAGTGAGCTGGGGCACGAGCCGGTTGGACGCGGCGACGCTCGCGCCGTCGGGGATCCTCGCCAGCAGCGCGCGGGCCGCCTCGGCGTGGGGGGTGGACCGCCAGGTGGCCCGCTGGGCCAGTTGGGCGAGCGGGAACGACGGCAGGAGGACGGCGGTGACCGCCAGCACGGTGGAGAGCGAGGCACGGACCTGGCGCGCGCCGAGGGGATGGTCGTCGGCCCGCCACCGCCGGATCGAGTCGATCAGCCCGGCGAACACGACGGGCATCAGGACGGCGCTGTAGTGGAAGGACGTGCCCCAGTGGAAGGCGTTCTGCGAGAGCATCCGCCAGACGAGGGTGGGCACCACGAGCAGCGCCAGCGGTGAGCGCAGGGCGAGCAGCGCAGAGGGGGCGAAGACCAGGATCAGGGTCATGGCCTTGATGTCCGGCCGCAGCGCGTCGAGGGGGGCGAAGGCGATGGTGGTGAGGAGGGAGGTGTGGGCGTCCTCGGCCAGGTTGCCGCCGTGCGCGTACCCTCCGGCCGGGTTGAACGCGGGGAGCAGCAGCTTGATCTCGATCGCCGACGCGAGCAGTCCGGCCGCCGCGGTGATCGGGCCGAGCCGGCGCCCGCCCTGCCAGGCGACGAGACAGCCGACGACGGCCAGTGTGAGGCCGAGATCCTCCTTGATCAGCACGAGCGGCGCGGCCCAGGCGACCGCCGCCCCCCGACGCCGCCGTCCGAGGGCCACCGCCGCGCAGGAGAGCAGTGGTACGGCGAGGGCGACCTCGTGGAAGTCGAAGGCGGCGGCCGATGCGATGCCCCAGCTCAGTCCGTAGCCGGCGGCGACGGCGTGGGCGGCCCGGCGGCCGAGGGCCGTGCGGGCCCAGCCGGCGAGGGGGACGACCGCGAGGGCGAGCAGCGCGGACTGGGCGGTGAGCAGGCAGAGCGGTGAGGGCCAGAGGCGGTAGAGGGGGGCGAGGACGGCGAGCGCGGGGTGGAAGTGGTCGCCCAGGAGGTTGAAGTCCTCACCGCGCAAGGGGACGACGGGGGCGCGGAGTTCGGCGTAGGCCCGTACGGCCTGTTCGAAGATGCCGAGGTCGTAACCCGTCGTACGGAGCAGGCTGTGGCGGCGTACGGCGACGGTGGTGTAGAGCGCGAACAGGAGCGCCGCCCAGCTCCAGGGGAGCAGGGCGGCGGGGAGGCGCCGGGCGGGGCGTGAACCGGCTTCCGGTGCGGGCGCGGGCGCGGGGTCGATGGTGCCCGGCTCACCACTCCGCGCCAGCGAATTGCCTGAAAATGTCCGCATACATCCGGATGCTAGACGGGGGTGGTCGGGTCAATACCTCAGGCGGGGGCGTGTCCCGTGGCGGCGCTCGGCGCGCCCGGTGCCACTCTCCGCGGCGAAGACGGTCCCACCGTTCAGGCGCCGGCCGCGAGCGCGCCGAGCAGTAGTCCGGCCAGCGCGCCGCCGATCATGAACGGGCCGAACGGGATCGCGGTCTTCCGGTCCGCCCTGCCGAGGAGCATCAGCCCCACCCCGTACACCGAACCGAACAGGAACCCGGCGAAGGCGCCGACCAGCAGCACCCCCCACCCGTACCAGCCGAGGACCACACCGAGGGAGAGCGCGAGTTTGACGTCGCCGAAGCCGAGGCCGTTCGGATGGATCAGGAAGAGGACGAAGTAGCCGGCGCCGAGGGCGAGACCGCCGAGGAGTGCGGTGGGCCAGGAGCCCGCGGCGTCGGGCAGCGGGGCCACGGCACCGAGCAGCACGGCCGCGGCGGCGGCGAGCGGCAGGGTGAGCCGGTCCGGCAGCCGGTGCACGGTGCGGTCGACGAGCGCGAGCAGGACGGCGAACGGCGCGAGTATCAGCCAGACGGCCAGTTCGGGACGCGGCCCGGTGGCGGCGGCGAGCACGGCACAGGCCAGTCCGGTGATGCCGACGGTGACCGGGGCCGTCACCGGGGCGGGGGCGGGCCGGGGTGGTTCCTCCGTACGGGCGGGAGATGGCGCTTCCTCGGTACGGGCGGGGGGCGCGGCGTCCGTAGGGGGCGGTGTTTCTGCCGTACCGGCCGGGGGTGTGGCCGCGCAGGAGGGGCAGCGCGGGCCGCCGAGCCAGCCGCGTGCGGGACCCGTGAAGGGGTGTCCGGCGGAGCAGGTGCCGCGCCAGGGCTCGTCCGTCCCGACGGAGAGCCGGTACCCGGCCCGGGGGACGAGCAGCCCCATGGCGGTGCCCCAGAGGGCGGCGGCGGCGATCAGCGTGACGTACACGGCAGAGAGATTAGGCGGCGCCCTCCGTGCGGTCATGGGCCCGGGGGCCCACCGCGCCACCCCGCCGACGGCGCCCAGGCGTTACGGTCTACGGCCATGGGACGAGGACGGCGATGGCGGGACGGCAGCGGTGAGTTGTGGGTTCCGGGCCGGGACGCGCCGGTGCCCGTCGAGATCGCGGCGGGGTACGGGACCCGGCGGCGCGGGCTGCTGGGCCGGGACGGGGTCGCGGGGGCGATGCTGCTGACGCCCTGCAACAGCGTGCACAGCTTCCGGATGCGGTTCACCATCGATGTGGCCTATCTGGACCGCGCGTTGCGCGTTCTGGACGTCCATACGCTCAAACCGGGGCGGCTCGGCCGGCCCCGACTGCGGGCCCGCCATGTACTGGAGTCGGCGGGCGGGGCGATGGCGGAGTGGGGCGTACGGCCGGGGGTGCGGCTGACTATCGAGCCGACGGACTGACGGACGGTGATGCAGGGTGCGCGGCTCCCGGCCGGGGGGGACCCATCGGCGGATCAGTGCGCGCGCGGCTCCCAGGGCGTCGGCGCGGAGGCGTGCCGCCCCTGCCTCCGACGGCCCAGCACCGTCCAGACCAGCAGGCCGAGGAGCAGCACCGTCCCCAGACCGATCCCCGAGAAGCCGACGACCGTCAGCGCCAGGTCCCGTTCGCCGTTGCCTCCGTCATCGGTGACCCGGCCGTCCGCCGCGGCGGCCCGCCCCTCGTCGGTGACCCCGAAGCCCGCCGCGACCGGGTCACCGTCGTACTCCGGCCCCGACTGACGCTGCCCCTCGATGTCCACCCGCAGCGTCATCGGCAGGGCGCGCCCGATCCGCCGGTCCAGCGAGACCCGGACGTAGTACCAGCCGGAGAAGCGCATCGCGCTCGTACCGTCCTGGCTCGACGTGCGGTTGGCGAAGGCGGCGGGCGCGGTGCCCACCGACACCGTCGCGGGCCCGCCCGTGTACGCGGACTCGGCGCTCTCGGCGAAGCCGCGGGCGGTGTTGAAAACGGAGAGCCGTAGTCCGTCGCTGACCAGCGACCGCGCGCCGGCGACCTTGGCCGACGGGCGGCCGTCGGCACGGGCCGCGAACTCCGCGTCGAGGAAGAGCTGCTGCCCCCACTCCAGCGGCACCTTGTAGAAGCGGGTCTCCCCCGGATCCAGCTCGTCCCGCCACGCCCCGTGCCCGACCGCCGGCGCGTCATTGAACCCCGTGCCACCGCCGACGGGCCGCGCCGGACCCGTCACGTGTTCCGCCGCGTGCGACGGCCACGCGGACGGCGGGGCGGGCGCGGTGGCCCCGTCCCGCAGCCCGGGTTCGGCCATGTACCTCAGCTCCACCGGCCAGCTCCGGGCATCCGGGCCACCGGAGGAGGAGCCGATCCATTCGACGGTGTAGAGGTAGTCCCCCGCGCGCTGGCACTCCCGCCCCGCACCGATGCGCCGGGTCGAGTAGTCGGCGACGGGGCCGCCCGTGGTGCTGCCGAAGGTGATGTCGTTGCTGACGCTGCACCGGGCGCCGTCGGGCGATTCCAGGGTCACCCGGATCCCGTCCCCGGAGCCGACCGCGCTGCCGGGCGGCGGGGCGAGCACGGCGGAGACGTAGGCGTTGGAGGAATCGTCGAGGGCGACCAGATAGGACTTTCGCCGGCCCGTGGAAATGGTGTCGGTGTACGTCCCCGGAGTCAGCCGGGGGCCGCCGGTGCCGCCAGCGGCACCCTGGACCGGCCGCGCGTCCGGGGCCGTCTCATAGACGCTGTCGTCCCAGCTCGGGGCGGCCGCCGCCCCCGGTGGTCCGGACAACTGACCGACGGCGAGGGCGACGGCCAGCCCGGCGACCGCCGCCCACCGCGCCACCGGCACCTGCACCCGCGGCGCCCCGGCCACCGGCCGCCCCACCACCGCCGTCGCCCTGCCCCGCCTCATCCGCCGCGCTCCTCAGCCCACTCGGTCGACAGTCGGCCCGCAGCGTACTGCGGGGCCGGGCGTGTCATGTACCGCTGGGGGAACGGAAATGCGGTATCCGGTCGGTCGGGAGGGCGGGAGGTGCGCGGTAGGGAGCGGGAGCCGGTACGAGCCTCAGGAGCTGGGGAGGCGGGGCCGGTGGGTGGTGGGGCGGTGGGTGATGGGCCGGTGGATGGTGGCCCGGTGGGTGGTGGGGCTCGGGCGCCGGTGGGTGGTCAGCCGCCGCCACCCGTCGGGAAGGAGACCTCGACCCGACGGTTCTTCCTGCGGCCCTCCTCGGTGGAATTGTCGGCGATCGGGTAGTCCTCGCTGTAGCCCCGGACCTCGTAACTGACCCCCGCATCGTTCAACTGCCCGCTGAGCACGCCGTGGACGGCATCGGCGCGCTTCTTCGAGAGCACCCGGCCGTGCTGATACGTACCGAGGTTGTCGGTGAAGCCGAAGACCCGGATCTTCTGGGCGCTGTTCTTCTTGATCTCCGCGACGATCGCCGCGATCCGGCCGTTCGCCTGGGGCGTGAGCTGGGCACTGTCCTTACCGAACAGCACCTCGGCCTGGAGCGCGAACTTCAGTGAGGTCGGCGTCTCCTCGCGGCGCTCCTCGCCGCCCTCGGTCTCCACGATGGAGACGATGTCCAGCACGCGCGCCGAGGCGAGGGTGGCGCCGTCCCGCATCTTCAGACCCGGATTGGTGGCGTCGATCGTCTGCGGTGTGTACTCCTGCTGACTGCCCGGGGGCACGCTCGGATCGTCATCGGCGGCGGTCACGAGGGAACCGGACACGGTGACCGTGCCGGTGGCGGCGGCCGCCCTCCCGGTGTCCGCCGCGGCCGTGGCCGCGGTGAGGGGGATACCGGTGAGCAGCAGCAGGACGGCGACGGAGACCGCCGCGGGGCGACGGGGTGACAGGCGCGGAACCGCCTTCTCCTCCCCCATCAGGAGATCTCGATCGCGGTGGTGGGCATCAGCGGGATCTGCAGCTCGACCGAGGACGTCCCTTCGGGCGGCGCGGGGAACTGCGCGAAGAAGTCGACGCTCTCACCGGAATCGAAGGCACTGAGGCCGGTGGTGGTCAACGGAAATCCATCGGTGTCCCGGAGCACGTAGTAGCGCTTCTTGCCCGCCTTGTCCACGAGCGTCATCCCGCCGAGTGACGGACCGGTGCGCTTGACCTGGGTCTCCTGCCCGTTCCACTGGATCGGGGGGAGCAGACGTTTGCCGGTGGTGTTCTTGAGGACGCCGGAGACGGTCAGGAATCCCCCACTGTCACGGGTGGCACCGGAGATGGTGATCTGGAATCCGTTGCTGCCCTCGATGGTGGCAAGCGGCTCACCGGAGGCCGGCGTGGACTCCCCGTCCTTCGGCTGCGCCGGCTGTTCCGGCGAACCGGTGGACGTCGAAGCCGTGTCGGCGTTCTTCTTGTCCCCGTCGCCACCACCGCCGTCACCGCACGCCGTCAGGGTGAGCGACAGCGCAGCCGCCACAAGGACGGCCGTCACTGTCCCGCGGGTCTTCGCTCCGTGCCCAATTCTCATCAGTGCTGTTCCTTTGCGTTCGGTCGCGGTCAGTCCACGTCCAACCGGACGGTGAAGAGGTCGGACATGTCCGGAAGCCGGTCCGGATACTGCGGGTCGATCTCGATTTCGTCGACGTCGTCACCGTCGCAGCGGAGGGTGCCCGAGGAGATCGGCTCCTCCGGTGGAGGTGACGCCTCCTCGCCCGGCTCACCCTCCTCGCCCTCCTCCTGACCCTCGCCCTCCTCCGGCGGCGGGGAGTCATCGGCGGGCTCGAAGGAGCAGAGGGACTCCACGATGGCCGTCGCCGTCGACTCCGCGTACTCGTTCTCGGTACCGGGTAGAACGGTGTCGCCGACCGGATCCTGCGATTTCACGGTGACTTGGAATCCCCAGCGGCCATCGGTCAGCGGAAGACAATCCTGAGTGTTCGTGCCGTTCTCCTGGGCGAAGTCGGCCGCCGCCGCACAGCCGTCGCCGGCGAGACCGGACAGATCGCCGTCGAAGAGATCACGGAGGAAGTCGGGGTCACGGAGACGGTCCAGGAAGATGTCCCGGAATCCATCGCGGGACTCCTGGGCCGCGGCGAGCGCCGCCGCGTCCGCGCCTGACTGCGTGCCGTTCCGGGTGGCACCGGCCTGGCCGACCGCGAAGAACGCGAGCGCGAGAAAGAGCAGGCTCGCCACCATCGCCACATAGAGGGGGGCTGCCTGCCCTGATTCGCGCCTATCGCGGACGGCCGGACGGATTACTCGCCGCCACCACCCAGAATCGCGCTCACCTGGTCCCGTAGACCGTTGGCGATATCGTCGGCCACTCCGGAACCCACCAGGGCCGCGATGATCAGCGCCACCAGCACGATCACGCCCACGTACTCGACCGCGCCCTGGCCCTCGTCGCGGCGGTCCCGCATGGTTCGCGCGGTCGCCGCCAGACGGGTCATGAGATGCGCCCGAGCACTGGCCACGGCCTTCAGCGTCACGTTCGACATGGTCTTCCCCTCCGGCGCCGACGGCCCGATCACCGGCCGGCTCGTACGAGTCGATGACGCCGCCCGCCGTACCGGACACGATCCGACCGGTACGAATGGCAGCGTGAGCAATGTACGTCGGCTCGCCGCCCCCGGGAATGGGCCTCCGGGCCCAACTCAGGGCCCAAGCAGCGAAAGAGGGCCGGCGACCGGAGGGGGAAGCGTCTTCGCGGGTCATCGTCCGGTCCCCCTCTGCGCCAGGCCGTGCCAGACGGCGATGGCCTCGCCCCGGCTTCCGGCGTTCAGCTTGGCGAAGATGCGGTTGATGTGGTTCTTGACGGTCTTCGGGCTGATGAAGCAGGAGGCGGCGATCTGCTGGTTGGTCATCCCGGAGGCGATCAGGTCCATCACCTCCACCTCCCGCTGACTCAGTCCGGTGATCACTGCCCGGGGCCCTTCGAGCACTTCGGACCCCACCATCGAATGTCCCATATTCGCTTGCGAAAGCGAAGACCGTCGAGCGGATTTCTGTCGCGCCAAACCGGGCAACAGTGCAACGATCGTGCGGGATTTGGGCGCACCGACACCCCTCTGCCCAAGGTCGTCATACCCTCTGACAGATGATTCCATCTGCGAATCTGAATGCGGCCCCCACCCGAGGGGCGCCGTACCGACCCCCTCCGGCAGCGGTCCCCCGTCCCGGCCCGCCGAGGGATCCCCGCGCACCCCGGCCAGCAGCGCGCCGGAGGCGGAGTGGGAGAAGGCCGCACGGCCCGCACGGATGTCCCGCACGGCGGTGAGGAGTTGGTCCGCGGTGAACTCGCCGTGCACCAGATAGCCCCCGGCGCCCAGTCGGAGCGCCTCGTGCACGATCCGGCTCTCGCTGCTGTAGGTCATCATCAGCACCGGTGCCAGCCGGACCAGATGGGGCAGGGCCGAGATGCCGTCGACGCCGGGCATCCGTACGTCGAGGAGGACGACGTCCGGTCGGTGGCGCACGGTCGCCTCGTACGCCGCGCGCCCGTCGGCGACCGCCGCGACGACGTCGAGATCCGCCCGGCCCTGGAGGAGGGCGGTCAGACCGGCCCGTACCACGGGGTTGTCGTCGGCGACCACCACCCGCAGCGGATCGGACGGGGACGGGGAGCGTAAGGGGTGCGCGTCGTGGTCGGAGCCGGGCTGGGACGGGTGCTGTGGGACACGCGGCTGATGGAGCCGGTTCGGTCCCGGACGGTGCGAAAGGTCGTCCGGCATGGCGGCGGCCTCCTCTCCGAAGGCGGTGGACGGGGGTCGGGGCGGGGCGGGGTCGGATCAGGTGAGCAGGGGCAGTCGTCCGTACGGGGTGGGGTCGGGGCGCAGCGCGGCGAGCGGGAGTTCCAGGCGTACTTCGGTGCCCTTCGACGCCTCTCCCCGGCCGATCCGGATGCGGGCGCCGATGGCGGCGGCTCGTTCCACCATGCCCACCAAGCCGAAGTGACCGGCCCGCCGCAGTTTTTCGAGCGAGGTCCCCGGGGGCAGTCCCGCGCCGTCGTCGTAGACGCTGATCCTGAGGACGTCTCCGATGACCCCGGCCGAGACCTGTACCGAGCCGGGGCGGCCGTGCCGGTGGGCGTTCTCCATCGCCTCCGCGGCTATGGTCAGCGTCTGCCGGGCGACGGCCGCCGGCACGGTGAGGGTGCCGCCGGTGGCGCGGAAGTCGGCCCGTACGCCGGTGCGGAGCGCGAAGTCGTCCGTACGGGCGCCCAGCTCCACGGCGAGGTCGATGCCGTCGCCGTCGAGTCCGGTGTCGCGGCGCAGGTCGGAGAGGAGTTCCCGGGATTCGGCCGCGGCTCTGCGGGCCGCTCGTGCCACCACCTCGGCCTGGTGTCTGACCCTGCTCGGGTCCATCCGGTCGGCGGTCGCGGCGAGTCCGTCGGCGGCGAGCGCCAGTCCGTGCAGGGTCTTGGCCACCGAATCGTGCATCTCGCGGGCGAGTCGGGCCCGTTCCTCCTCGACGGCTCCGCTGACCGCGAGCCGGGCGCGGGCCTCGGTCAGCGCCTGGCTCGCGGCGCCGAAGCCGAGCATCAGCTTGCGCAGGGTGCTGCCCATCGCCCCGGTGAGGACGCAGAGTCCGGGGAGCAGCAGGGCGGTGAAGCGGGCGTCGGTCTGGTCGTTGACCCCATGGGCGCCCGCGACGATCAGCGACTGGAGGACCGCGAAGACGGCGGCGCCGCGCCAGCCGTAGATCAGTCCGGCGAGGAGCGGGGTGCAGATGGTGACGTACGCGAGGGTGGAGTCTGGCGATGCGGTGACCAGCAGGAGGGCGCCGAAGGCCATATCGGCGCCGAGCAGCCAGGGGTGTCGCAGCAGGACCGGGCCGAACCGCTCCCAGTCGCGGAGCAGGACGTACGAGGTCATGAAGGTGATCAGGACCGCGGAGCCGACCAGCCAGCTCGCGGGTCCGGGGCGGGCGGCGGCGAGGGCGAAGGGCGCGGCCAGCGCGATCATCGCCAGCCGGAAGCCGAAGACCAGCCGGCAGAGCGCCTGGAGGGCGTTGACCTGGATGGGGAGTGACGGCCGCCCGAGGGTGGCGGAATCGTCCGGCGAGGGGTCGGCCGAGTCATGGAGCGGGGGTACGGCGGAGTCGGGGGGCGAGGGTGCGGCGGAGCCCGGGTGCAGGGGTGCGGCGGAGCCCGGGTGCAGGGGTGCGGTCGATTCGTCGACGGAGGCGGTCCCGCGCCGGTCGGCGGCCATGGGGTTCACCTCCCCACCGGGGTCGCGTTCGTATGTACCGGCATGGCCCCCGGTCACCCGCCCAGCACGTCGCCGAGGTCGACCCCGGAGCCGTAGTAGAAGCTCATGACGATCAGGATCATGGTCGCCGGGAGCATGATCAGGGTGACGACGAGGGTGGACTTCGGGACCGCTCGGGCGGCGTCGCGACGGGCGTTCTGGGCGTCGGTGCGGCGCATGTCGGTGGCGATCTGTATCAGCGTGTCGACGATCGGGGCGCCGAGTTCCTCGCCCTGCTGGAGGGCGGTGACGAACATCGAGACCTGATCGGAGTCGTTGCGCCGGCGCAGTTGGTCGAAGGCGTCGCGGCGGCTGACGCCCATGTCCAGCTGGCGCAGGGTGATGCGGAGTTCGTCGGCCCAGGGCCCCTGGTACTTCTCGGCGACGCGTTCGAGTGCCTGTCGGAAGCCGAGGCCCGCGGAGACGACGACGGCGAGGACGTCGAGGAAGTCGGGCAGGGTGCGTTCGATGTCGGCGCGGCGCCGACGGACCGCCGCCTTGATGATCACGTCGGTCCAGCAGAGGCCGAAGACGAGCGCGAAGACCGCGATCACGATCTGTCCGCGCAGCAGCATGGAGAAGGCGGCGAGCAGGCCGAGGAAGCCGTAGACGGCGCGGCGGGCGGCGTAGCGGTCGACCGTGATGCCCCCGGGGTTGCCGGCCATGTCGAGACGGCGGCGCAGTGCGTCGACCCGCTTGGGTCCCATGGCGCGCAGCACCGCGGGCGCGTACCGCATCCCGAGCCGGTCGATTCCGGAGCCGACGGCGGTCGTCCGGGTGGCGCCGATCTCCAGGGCGAGGACGAGGTCGCCGGGGAGTTTGGCGTCCGCGCGGTACATCCGGACGCCGTGGAACATCCCGTAGACGGAGACCGCGAGGAGCGCGGCGAGCAGCAGCCCCAGGGTGGTGTTGGTCATGGTGTCTCCCTCCCTCAGACCTGGATCTTGGACATACGGCGGATCAGGAAGGCGCCGAGGGCGTAGAGCCCGAAGGCGATGAGGGTGGCGAACTGCCCGGTCACCGAGCCGGTCATCTTGTCCAGCGCGCCGGGGCTCATGGTGTTGATCATCAGGAGGAAGCCGAGGCCGAGCAGGGGGACGGCCAGGGCGGTGACCTTGATCTGGGAGAGCATGGTGGTGACCTCCCGGCGGGTCTCCTTGCGCTCCTCCAGGGTCTGGGTGAGGTTCCGCAGCGAGGTGACGACCTGGCCGCCCGCCCGGTTGGCGAGGATCAGGGTGGTGACGAGGACGATGAGTTCGCGGGACGGCAGCCGGTCGGCGAGTTCGCCGAGCGCGTCGTCCAGGGTCTGGCCGACGGCGAGCTGGTCGGCGACGACGGCCAGTTCATGGCCGGCCGGGTCGTCGAGCTCCTCGGCCGCCATGGCGAGCGCGGTGCGCAGCGCCAGGCCCGCCTGGGTGGCGTTGGCGAGCACGCGGGTGAACTCGGGGAGCTGGTTGATGAACGCCTCGGTGCGTTTGGCGCGCTGCCAGTTGAGGAAGGCGTTGGCGCCCCAGACGCAGACGACGGCGCCGAGCACGCCGAAGAACGGTGCGAAGACCGCGCCGACCGTGAGGTACACCCCGAGCAGGGCGACGACCACGTAGACGACGTATTCGCCGGGGGTGAGATCGAGGCCGGTGGCGGCGATCTCGCGTTCGATGCGCCGGCCGAGTCGGGTGGTGCGCAGCCGTCGGTCGATGCCGGTGAAGCGCCTGCGCCGGCCGGGGAGGGCGGTGAGCTGCCCGGCCTGGGACATGCGGGCGACCAGTGCCTGTCGCTGTGCCGTGCCCGAGGAGTAGGCGTGCACACCGACGACGCCGAGCACACAGGCGAGCAGTGTGACTCCGACGGTCAGGAGCGGGAGGTTGTCCATGTCGGGCGGGCGACCTTCTGGGTGGGGGCGAACGCGGGCGGGGGGACGAGGTGACTCTTCCGGAGGCGGGACCGGTCGGGTGGGATCAGGCGATCGATCTCCGGACCACGAGCTGCTCGTCGGCGTCGGCGACGCCGAAGACCAGGGGCAGGACCTCGTTCTTCATGTAGAGGCGCTCGGCGACCCGGCGCGGCACGGGGTAGTAGTCGAAGGTCCCGTGCACCCGCCCGTCGGCGGTCATGGGCTGGGCGTTGAAGCGGCAGACGGAGACGATGCGGTACTCCTCCCGGCCGTGTGAGTCGACCACCGCGATCTCCGTGACCCGGCGGGACCCGTCGGCGTGCCGGGTGAGCTGGACGACGACGTCGACGGCGCTGTTGATCTGGTCCTTGATGGCGAGGAAGGGGATCTCGACCTCGGACATCGACGCCAGCGTCTGGAGCCGCATCAGGGCGTCCTCGGCGCTGTTGGCGTGGACGGTGGCCAGGGAGCCGTCGTGGCCGGTGGACATGGCCTGGAGCATGTCGAGGGTCTCGCCGCCTCGGACCTCGCCGACGATGATGCGGTCCGGGCGCATGCGCAGGGAGTTGCGGACGAGATCGCGGATGGTGACGCGGCCCTTGCCCTCGACGTTCGGCGGCCGGCTCTCCAGGGTGATCACATGTGACTGCTGGAGCCGTAGCTCGGCGGAGTCCTCGATGGTGACGATGCGCTCGCCGTCGGGGATCAGCCCGGAGAGGGAGTTGAGCAGGGTGGTCTTCCCGGTGCCGGTGGCCCCGGAGACGATCACATTGAACTTGGCCCGGACCAGGCCCGCCAGCAACAGGGTCATCTGCTCGTCGAGCGAGCCGATGGCGATCATTTCCTGGAGCGTGAACGCGCGCGGGAAGCGCCGGATGGTGAGGACCGGTCCGCTGAGGGAGAGCGGCGGGATGATGACGTTGACCCGCTCGCCGGACGGCAGCCGGGCGTCGACCATGGGGTTGGCCTCGTCCACCCGACGGTTGACGGTGGAGACGATGCGCTCGATGGTCTGCATCAGCTGTTCCGTGGACGAGAAGCGGAGGGGGAGCATTTCCAGCCGGCCGCCGCGCTCGACATAGACCTGTTCGGGCCCGTTGACCATGATTTCGCTGATGGAGGCGTCTTCGAGGAGGGGCTCCAGGATGCCGAGGCCGAGGGCCTCGTCCACGACCCGGCGGATGAGCTGGGCGCGCTCCATGGTGGAGAGGACCGGGCCCTCACGGCTGATGATGTGGCCGAGCACCCGCTCCAGCCGGGCGCGCCGGTCGGTGGTGGCGAGCGCGGACATCTCGGCGAGGTCGATCTCCTCCAGGAGCTTGGCGCGGTAGACGCCGACGAGACGGTTTTCCTCGCCGTGTCCGTTGACCGGCTCGGGGCTGCTGATGCGCGCCCGCAGGCTCATGTGGTCTTCTCCCAGATCTTTCGGGTCGCTCGGGTGTCGCCGGTCGCTCGCGGTGCTGGCTCGGTACTGCGGGTCTGGCGTGTACTACCGGTGTGGCGGGTGCTGCTGGTGCTGCTGGTGCTGCTGGTACGGCGTGTACTACCGGTGTGGCGGGTGCTGCGGGTGCTGCGGGTACTACCGGTCTGCTGGTGTGGCGGGTCTCTCGGGTGCGGGCCGTGGCCGGTCGGTTGGCTCACAGCCCGTGGTCCGTCTGGTCGGTGTGGTCGGTGGGCCGTGGGGACGGTGTGGTCGGTGGGGGCGGTGGGCCGTCAGCTCTCGGACTGGTCGCAGGGCATCGTGACGGTTCTGGTGGCGGAGCCGAAGTCGAAGACGGGCAGGACCGCGGGCACCGGCACGGTGACGGTCACCGAGACCTGGTCGCCGCAGCCGCCGCTGGGGACGATGGAGGCGTTGGAGGCCAGCCAGCCGCTCATCGCCGCCGAGCCCGCCGCCACCGCCCGGCCCTCCCCGTCCTTCATCGCGGCCATCCGGGCGGCGGCCCGCGCCGCCGTGCCCGTCTGCTGCGCGGTGTAGGCGACCAGGCCGAGTTGGAGCGCGGCGAGGGCGACGAAGAGCAGCAGGGTGATCACCCCGGCGTACTCGACGGCCGCCTGCCCCTCCTGGCCCCGTCCCCGCAAACCCCGTCCCCCCGAATCCCGTAGACGTAGACCCCGTCCCTCCGGGCCGTGCCGCCTCCCCCGGCGCGTCCCCGAGCGGCGCGGTGGCGTGCCGTGCGCCGTCCCACCATGGGATGGCGCGCCGTGTTCCGTCCCTGCGCGTCGGGCGCTCACGGGTCCTCCTGGGGCGCCGCGGCCTCGCCGGGCACATCGAGGTCGATGGTGACGCTGCCGGGGAAGAGCACGGGTACGGGAAGGCTGAGACTGGCCGTCACCATGCCGCCTGAGACACCGCACTCGATGCTCGCCGACTGCCACGCCCCCGGCAGGTCCTCCCGGGCCGCCGCCTCGCATGCGGCCTGTACGGAGCCGTCGGACGCCACCGCGCCGGCCCTGGCCGCCTCGTCCGCCGCGTTACCCGCCAGGGCGAAGGTGTAGCCGATCAGCGCCGCCTGCCAGAGCAGCACGAGCGTCGCCAGGATGACCGGGACCGTACCGGTGAACTCGATGGCGGCCTGGCCCCGGTCCTCCCGCAGCCGGGCGCGCCAGGTACCTGTGTGCGTTCTCATGGCTCCACACGCCCCCTCACCCTCACCCCGGTCATTTCGTCCGTGCCCGCCGTACGCCGATCGAACCCCGGTCTCCCCGGAACCTGCTCTGCTTCGGCTCGGCCTCCCGTACCCGTACGAGACCGAGTTCACCCGCGAGGCCCCACAGGGCCTGCTTGACCACGGACTTGGCCTCCAGGTCCTGCATACGGCCGGCGTCCACCACCGGCTGGAGCTCCTTGAAGCCGGCCGGGACCGCGGTCTTCGCCACCCGGGTGCCGGTGATCTTCTCGATCAGGGGCGGCTGGATCTCGGTGGTACGGGTGTGCCGGTTGACCACGGTGACCGTCTCCTCCGCCTTGCGGATCTGGAGCCGGTCCCACATCCGGACCATGCGTTTGGCGGCGCGCACGGCGACCACGTCCGGGGTGGTGACCAGGAGGGTGATGTCGGCCATCTCGATGGCGGCGGCGTTGGCGCCGTTCATCTGGGTGCCGCAGTCGATGACGACGACCTCGTAGCGGTTGCGCAGGGCGCTGACGATCTGGCGTACGGCGCGGTCGTTGATCTCCTCGCCGCGCTCCCCCTCGCCCGGCGCGAGGAGGAGCCCGAGGCCGGTCGGATGAGTGAAGAGCGCGTCCTGGAGCACCCGGGGCGAGATGTCCTGGATGCCGGCCAGATCGACGATGGAGCGGCGGTACCGCACGTCCAGGTAGGAGGCGATGTCCCCGGCCTGGAGATCGAGGTCGGTGAGGGCGACCGAGCGGCCCGACGCCTGGGCGGCCAGGGCGAGCTGGACGGCGGCGACGGTGGTGCCCACACCGCCCTTGGCGCCGCTGACGGTGACGACCGTGCCGCCTGGGCCGGTGAAGACGTCACCGCTGTGGCCGAGGTGGCGGCGGACGCCGACGGACCAGCCGGCCGCCGCCTGCACCCGCTGGGCGAGTTCCTCGTACGACAGCGGCAGTCCGACCACACCGCGCGCGCCGGAGTCCATGGCGGCCGAGTAGAGGCCGGGGCCGGTGTCGGCCGTCACCAGGATGACACCGACGGCGGGGAAGCGGAGGCCCACCTCGCGTATCAGTTCGAGGGCCGGGACCGGCCCGATGCGCTCATGGACCAGGACGACCTCGGGGAGCTCGTCCAGCGACTCGGCGGCCAGCCGGGCCAGCAGATCGAGGAGGGTGGTGGAGTCGGCCACCGGAGTGGCCGGTTCCGCGTCGGGGAGTTGGCTGAGCAGGGTGGTGATGGACCGGGCCGCATCGGGGTCACCGACGGCCGGGAGGATGCGTGTGGTCATACGGCCCTCACCTGTTCTTGTCTTCGTTGAGGGTGTACGCGCTGTCGCCGGGGCGCAATGTGGCGGGGCTGCCCTTGGCGAGAAGGGCGAGCCGTACGTTCTCGGCGAAGGACTCCGCGTAGGCGACGCGCTGGGCGTCCGTGGTGTTGAGGGCGAAGGTGATCGGGACGGCCTCGCGGCGGCCGATCCGACGGTCGCCGCTCTTGGCCTCCAGGGGAGTGAGCCGGCCGACGTCGATGACCTTGGCGTTGGGGACGATGATCCGGGACTGGTCCGGGGCGCGGTCGGTCTTGCCGGCGAAGGTGGCGAAGATATTGACCAGGTCACCAGGGGTGATCTTGCCCGCGACCCCGGTGGCCGCGTCGATCATGATGGCGATCTCCTGCTCACCGGCGACCAGTTCGGGGCGCTTGACGATCATGTCGTCCTGGAGCAGCGAGCCCTTGCGGAGCTGGGTGACCGCGATCTTCCCGGAGACCACCGACAGATCGGTGACCGCGCTCTCCGAGAGCCAGCGCTTGGGCATGGAGATCTTCTCGAACTGTGTCGCGCGGAGCGCCGTGTAGGGCGGGACATCGGTTTTCAGCCGATACGCGGAAACCTCGGGCCCGACCTTGGAATTCACGTCGTTGATCACGGATATCACGCCGAAGAACGCGCCGGTGGCGCAGAGCACGGAGAGGAGCAGGAGCAGGACGCCGCGGCGTTGGCGTGAATTCATCAGCGGGAGAACCTCGTTCGCAGACTGCGCAGACAGGGACTGACGGAGCGGACGGAGCGAGTGGACCGGACGAGCGGTGCGGGGCGCCGGTTCACGACCCGTGGTGCGCGGACGCACGGTGGGTGGCCCGCGACCCGTGGCCCACGGATGCGCGGTGGACGGTGCGCGACCCGGGACGCACGGGTGCGCGGCGGGCGGTTCATGGTCCGTGGTGTACGGGTGTACCACGGTTCGGGATGCCGGAATCCCCGCCCTGACTCTCGGCCACGGCGAGCGGTGCGGAACAGAATCCGCAACGGTCACCGATGAGTTCGATCCCGCACCAGGCGCACACCTCTCTCCGGACGGAAGCGACGAGCTGATAGAGAACGGAGATGTCCGGCAGGAAGGCGGCGAACTCGATCAGCTTGGTCGTCCCCCACCAGCCGGGTGAGTCGGCGGGGAGCGCGGCCTCCTCCATGCTGCTCGGCTGCCACTCCTGGACCAGTGTCTGATCGATCCATTCCGACTGCGCCTGGCCCTTGGCCACCACGAGCCGGGTGGTGAAGTCGGGGCCGCTCAACCGCCCCGTACCGATCTTGATCAGCTCGGCCGACGGATTGGCGAGTACGCCGAACTGGGAGCCTGGCACCCAGGACTTGGCGTGGGATTTCAGGCTGACCGGCACCCGGTCCAGCCGGGCGACGGAGTTGAGCACCGCGCCCGCGTAGATGTAGTGGGAGAGCAGCCGGGCCGCCGACGCGGTGACGCCGGCGCCGAAGTCGCAGATGGACAACTGCCGCAACTGACGTACGAGGACCGCGAGTCCGAGCGGCGGCAGGTCGGGTTTGAGCAGGGCGATCCGGTTGGTCTCCAGGACGGACCGGATCGTGTGCAGTCGGCGTTCGTGGGCGGCCGGGATCGAGGACGGACAGAGGACGATCACATATCCGTGCTGTTCGAGAAGGACGGCCATCTCGGCCAGCGCCACTTCCAGCGACTGATCGCCGGGTGCCGGCAGCAGGGCTGCCGTGGGCGTGTGTTGGTCCATCGGCGGTAGCACCAGGTCTGCGCTGGTGACAGCTATTGCGGTCGGCACGCTGGATCCCCGTTCGGCTCCGGTCGCCGGGGGGCCCGTGACCGCAGATACGCAACTCTCGCTCGCTCCTGCACGAGCACTTTATCCACGACTTTGGGGGCAGAGAACACCTTTCAGAACCCAGTGCCTCGCTCCGTACACGCTCCGCACAGATCAAAGCGGATCAAAGAGTGACGTTTCATAGCACCCATGACAGCGGTTCACCGGAGGACCTACGCCCCGATTTGGCCGAGAATCATTGGTCGACTCTCCGGGCTATCACCGTCAAAGGTCTTGACAACCGGATTGGTCTGGACCAGCTTTACGCCCAGCGGTGGCCACCGTTCCCGACCCCTCCTCCCCCCAACTCCCCCACTGGAGGCAGCAAGTGGACCGCAGCACACGCTCGCGGAGATGGCTCGGCGGCGCCCTGGCGCTGACCGTCGGAGCCGGACTCTCCGTCGTGGGCCTCGCCGGAAGCGCGCAGGCTGTCGACGTCAACGTCGCCAAGAACGCCGGATTCGAGTCAGGACTGTCCAACTGGACGTGTTCCGGGGGCAGTGGCGCGAGCGTCTCCACCCCCGTGCGCACCGGCACCGGCGCCCTGAAGGCCACCCCCAACGGCCATGACAACGCCCGGTGCAGCCAGATCCTGGCGGTGAAGCCCAACTCCACCTACACGCTGGGCGCCTGGACCCAGGGTGGCCACGCCTACCTCGGCGCGAGCGGCACCGGCACCACGGACGTCTCCACCTGGACCCCCGGCGGCGGCACCGGCTGGACGCAGCTCTCCACCAGCTTCCGCACCGGCGCGACCACCACGTCCGTCACCGTGTACACCCACGGCTGGTACGGCACGCCCGCCTACCACGTCGACGATGTCACCGTCATCGGCCCGGACGGCGGCGGCGGCCCCGACCCGGAGCCCGTGATCCCCCCGGCGCCCACCGGACTCACGGTCGGCGGCGTGACCAACTCCACCATCGCCCTGAACTGGGGCGCGGCCAACGGCGCGACCGGTTACAACGTCTACCGCGACGGCGTCAAGGTCCAGACCTCGACCGGTACCTCCGCGACCGTGACGGGGCTCACCGCGAACACCGCGTACCAGTTCCAGGTGACGGCGACGAACAGCAAGGGCGAGTCCGCGAAGTCCGCCACGGTCAGTGGCCGGACCTCGACCGGCCCGGTCATCCCGAACCCGGTGGTGCCGAAGCACGCGGTCACGGGCTACTGGCAGAACTTCAACAACGGCGCGACCGTGCAGAAGCTGCGCGACGTGCAGGCGCAGTACGACATCATCGCGGTGGCCTTCGCCGACGCGACCACCACGCCCGGTCAGATCGTCTTCAACCTGAGCCCGGCGCTCGGCTACGCCAACGTCGACGAGTTCAAGGCGGACGTCGCCGCGAAGAAGCAGGCCGGCAAGTCGGTCATCATCTCGATCGGCGGCGAGATCGGCAATGTGACGATCAACAGCGACGCCTCCGCCACCGCCTTCGCCAACAGCGCCTACGCACTGATGCAGGAGTACGGCTTCAACGGGGTCGACGTCGACCTGGAGCACGGCATCAACTCCACGTACCTGACGAAGGCGCTGCGCCAGCTCTCCGCGAAGGCCGGCCCGAACATGGTGCTGACGATGGCCCCCCAGACCATCGACATGCAGTCCACGTCGACCGAGTACTTCAAGCTCGCGCTGAACGTGAAGGACATCCTGACCGTCGTCAACATGCAGAACTACAACAGCGGCGCGATGCTCGGCTGTGACGGCAAGGTGTACTCGACCGGCTCGGTGGACTTCCTCACCGCGCTCGCCTGCATCCAGCTCGAGAACGGTCTGGACCCGTCCCAGGTCGGCCTCGGAGTCCCGGCCTCCACCCGGGGCGCGGGCAGCGGCTATGTCAGCCCGACCATCGTGAACAACGCGCTGGACTGCCTCACCAAGGGCGTCAACTGCGGCACCTTCAAGCCCGCGAAGACCTACCCGACCCTGCGCGGCGCGATGACCTGGTCCACCAACTGGGACGCGACGGCGGGCAACGCCTGGTCGAACGCGGTCGGACCGCACGTCCACGGCCTGCCGTAGCGGACAGCCCACCCGGTCCGTCCTGACGGGCGGTCCACCCGGACCGCCCCGAGGGATGGCCCACCCGGTCCGCCCTGAGCGGCGGACCCATCGGCCAGTCGTACCGACCGACCCCCACGCCCCGGTCGTACGACGACGACAGCAGCGCCATCGGTCCCCGGTGGCGCTGCTGTGCTGTGTCCGTACCCGCGCCCGCCCGCCGGAGCAGGCCCGAGGGTTGGCGGTCGCGTCCGTACGCCCGCCCGCCGAGGGGAGCACCGTATCCACCCGTCGGTGGACCCCCGACCGGTGGCCGAAGGGTGCTCTCGACCCGCCCATGGTCTTGACCTGTCCATGCCAGGGCCGCACCATGTGCCCACGCGCGGGCACCTCACGCGCCGCACCTTGAGCGACCCCCCACTCCACACCCGGGAGACAGCATGGGACTTCGTCTACGCGGTGGCCGGAAGGCCGCCACCCTCAGCGCGCTGCTGGCGCTGGCGGTGGCGGCGCCCTTCTCCGCCAACGCGGCGCCACCGGATCAGCGCGCCCCGACGACCACCCCGGTCGCCGGCGCCGAGGAGCAGACCCGTCAGTACGAGATCAAGGGCGCGGCCACCGTCGCCTCCCGTACCGCCATCGCCGCCACGGGCGTCTCCATCGACGAGGCCCACGACGACCACTCCACGGTGGTCAGCGCCAACGCCGCCCAGGTGAAACGGCTGCGGGCGCTCGGCCATACGCTCAGAGCCCTCCCGGCACCCCCGGACAGACGGGACGGCAGGGCGGCCCAGCCGCTCGACTTCCCGCCGGCCGACGCCAGGTACCACAACTACGCCGAGATGAACACGGTGATCAATCAGCGGATCGCCGCGTACCCGGCCATCATGAGCAAGCGGGTCATCGGCCGCAGCCACCAGGGCCGGGACATCATCGCTGTCAAGATCAGTGACAATGTCGCGACGGACGAGAACGAGCCCGAGGTCCTCTTCACCCACCACCAGCACGCGCGTGAGCACCTGACCGTCGAGATGGCGCTCTACCTCATCCGTGAGCTGGGCGAGGACTACGGCACCGACCCCCGGATCACCAACGCCGTCAACGGCCGGGAGATCTGGATCATCCCCGACGTCAACCCGGACGGCGGCGAGTACGACATCGCCACCGGCACCTACCGGAGTTGGCGCAAGAACCGTCAGCCCAACACCGGCTCGACGGCCGTCGGCACCGATATGAACCGCAACTGGGACTACCGGTGGGGCTGCTGCAACGGCTCATCCGCCAGCCCGGGCTCCGACACCTTCCGCGGCCGGGCACCGGAGTCCGCGCCCGAGGTCAAGGTCGTCGCCGACTTCGTCCGCAGCCGGATCGTCGGCGGTCAGCAGCAGATCAAGACCGGTATCGACTTCCACACCTACAGCGAGCTGGTGCTCTGGCCGTACGGCTACACGACCGCCGACACCGGTCCCGGCATGACCCAGGACGACCGGAACGCGTTCGCGGCGGTCGGCGGGAAGATGGCCGCCAGCAACGGCTACACCCCCGAGCAGGCGAGCGATCTCTACATCACGGACGGTTCGATCGACGACTGGCTGTGGGGCAATCAGAAGATCTTCGGATACACCTTCGAGATGTATCCGCGGAACGCGCTCGGCGGCGGCTTCTACCCGCCCGACGAGGTGATCGAACGGGAGACCAGCCGCAACCGTGACGCGGTGCTCCAACTGCTGGAGAACTCGGACTGCATGTACCGCTCGATCGGCAAGGAAGCGCAGTACTGCGCCTGACGGCCGGCAGGCGTACGGGGGCGGGATATCCCGCCCCCGTACGCCTGGGCCGTCCCCGTACCGCCTGGGCCGTGCCCGTACCACCGGCCGACCCCCGTACCGCCGGCCCGGCGACGCTCAGCCCACGCAGCCCACGCAGACGGCGCAGACGGGTCAGACGGGTCAGACGACCAGGCTCAGCGCCGCCGCGACCACGAAGCCCGCGACCGACAGCACCGACTCCAGCACCGTCCAGGTCTTCAGCGTGTCCCGCTCGGAGATGCCGAAGTACTTGGCGACGATCCAGAACCCGCCGTCGTTGACGTGCGACGCGAAGATCGAGCCCGCCGAGATCGCCATGATCACCAGCGCCAGGAACGGCTGCGAATGCCCGCCGTTCTCCACCAGCGGCAGCACGATGCCCGCCGTGGTGACGATGGCGACCGTCGCCGAACCCTGCGCCACCCGCAGCACCAGCGAGATCAGATAGGCCAGCACGATGATCGGCAGGCCCACGTCCTCGAAGGTGTCGGAGAGCGCCTGCGCGACCCCGCTCGCCTTGAGGACCGCGCCGAAGACCCCACCCGCGCCGACGACGAGCAGGATGTTGCCCACCGGCTTCAGCGACGAGGTCGACACCTGCTCCAGCGATGCGCGCGACCAGCCGCGCCGGATGCCCAGCAGGTAGTACGCGAGGACCAGCGCGATGGTCAGCGCGACGAACGGGTTGCCGAAGAACTCGACCACCGAGCGGAGCGTGGACGGGTCGAGCGCGATGGAGGAGAAGGTCGCCGCGAGGATCAGCGCCAGCGGCGTACCGATGATGAACAGCACCGTGGAGAGCGCGACCGGCGCCTCCTGGACCGGTTCCCCGTCCTTGCCCCGCCGTTCGGCGGCGACGGCCGCCTTGGCCTCGTCGGCGGCGTCCAGCATGTCCTGCGGGACCGCGACGAAGACCCGCTTGCCGATCCAGTCGGAGAACACCCAGGCGGCGATGACCGCGGGCAGTCCGACGACGGCGCCCATCAGGATGACCCAGCCCAGCGAGACCTCGAACAGTCCGGCCGCGGCCACCGGTCCCGGGTGCGGTGGCAGGAAGGCATGGGTCATGGAGAGACCCGCCAGCAGCGGCATCGCGTAGAGGATGATGGATTTGCCGGAGCGCTTGGCCGCCGCGTACACGATCGGCGCCAGGACGAAGATGCCGACGTCGAAGAAGACCGGGATACCGAAGATCAGACCGGTCAGGCCCATGGCGAGCGGGGCGCGTTTCTCGCCGAAGAGGTTCAGCAGCCTGGTGCTCAGCACCTCGGCGCCGCCGGAGACCTCCAGGATCGCGCCCAGCATGGTGCCGAGGCCGATGATGATGGCGACATGGCCGAGGATGCCGCCCATGCCGTTCTCGATGACGGATTCGGCGGCGGACTTCTGGACGGTGCCGAAGAGTTCGGTGACGGAGAGGCCGGCCGCGAGGCCGACGGCTATGGAGACGGCGAGCAGCGCGACGAACGGCTGGAGCCGCACCTTGATGATCAGGACGAGCAGGAGGGCGATACCGAGGGCGGCGACGGTCAGCAGACCCGCCGTGCCGTCGATCAGATGAAGCAGTCCTCCGGTGTGGGGCGGTGCTTCCGATGCGGCGTCGGCAGCGAGGAACATGGTTCAACCCTTGCTTCGTTGGAGGGTTTTGGGTACGGCGAACCGCGGCACGGCGCTCCGTGGGAGCGCCGTGCCGTGCGGCGGGGTGGTGCTGGGTGGTGCGGGACGGCGGTCCGGTCAGCCGGACGGACGGTGTGCCGGGGCGGGAATCAGCCCAGGACCGCCAGCGCGTCGATCTCGATGAGCAGGCCGGCCGGCAGGCCGACGTACACGGTCGTACGGGCCGAGGCGGGCGCGGTGAGGCCCTGCTCCTCGAAGTACGCGTTGTAGATCTCGTTCATCTCGGCGAAGTGGCTCACATCGGTGAGGTAGACGCGCGTCATCATGACGTCGTCCCAGCTCGCGCCGCCCTCTTCGAGGATCGCCTTGACATTGGCGAACGTCTGGAGGGTCTGCTCGCGCAGGGTCGGACCCGCCGGGGTGGGGGCCTGGCCCTCGACGGCGGGGAGGAAGCCGACCTGCCCGGCGACCTGGAGGATGTTGCCCTTGCGGACGCCGTGCGAGAACTTGGCGGGCGGGGCGGTGTGGGTGGCGGGGGTGATCGCGATCTTCTCGGTCATGGGACTTCCTTCGGGACGTTCAGTGCGGGGTGACGGAGCCGGAGTACTCCCGGCTGATGGTGTCCGCGGTGCGGCGCACCAGCGGAAGCAGGGTGAGGAGTTCCTCCGCGGTGACCACGACGTTCGGTGCGGACACCGACATCGCGGCGACGGCGCGGCCGGCCGCGCCGCGGATGGGTGCGGCGATGCAGTTGATGGACTCCTCGTGGCCACCGAGGTCGGTGGCCCATCCCTGTTCGCGCACGGCGCCGAGTTCCTTCAGGAACGCGGCGGCGTTCGGTGTCGAACGGGATGTGTACATGGGGTAGTCGAGCTTCTCGGCGATGGCCCGGCGCTCGTGCTCCGGGAGGTCGGCGAGGAGCAGTTTGGCGACGGCGGCGACGGTGATCGCGACGGGCTTGCCGATCCGGGAGTACATCCGGACCGGGTAGCGGCTCTCGACCTTGTCGATATAGAGGACTTCGCTCTCCTCGTACACCGCGAGGTGGACGGTGTGCCCGATCTGCTCGTTGAGGGTGATCAGGTGCTGGTGCGCGATCTCCCGTACGTCGAGGTTCTCGACGGCCTCCTGCGCGAGGGCGAAGAGCCGGGCGCCGAGTCGGTACCGCTGGTCCTGCTGGCGGTAGACGAGTCCGTGGTCGTGGAGCGTACGCAGCAGCCGCAGCGCGGTGGATTTGTGCACGCCGAGGCGTTCGGCGACCTGTCCGAGGTCGGCGGGTCCCTGCGCGAGCAACGGCAGGATGCTCAGCGCGCGATCGACGGTCTGACTCATGGCGTACGTCCCTCCTCATCCCCCGCCGAGGTCCAGCCGGGGCCGAGACGAAGTGTGCCCCAGGCCGTGTCGTCGAGGGCGACGAGGCGGTCCGCGTGGGCGGTGGCGGGTGGGGTGCCGAGGTCCTCGGGCACGGTGAGGGTGGCGGCGGCCATCAGATGGCCGTGGCGCAGCAGGTCCCTGGCGGGGAGGGCGCGGAGCAGCCCGGAGAGGAAGCCGGCGGCGAAGGCGTCGCCGGCGCCGACGGGGGCGGAGACCTCGACACGGGGGGCGGGGGCGAAGGTGACGGTGTCCGCGGCGAAGGCGTTACCGGCCGCGTGCGCCTGACCGGTCTGACCGGTCTGATCCGTCTGACCTGGCTGACCCGCCTGCCCGTGTTCTCCGTCGGAAGCCGTGCTCCGGCCTCCGGCCGCCCCCGCAGCGATACCCCGGCCTCCGGCCGCGCGCCGGTCGAAGAGCACCGCGCCCTTGGCGCCCTGCTTCACCACCAGCAGTTCCGGTTCCGGCAGTGCCGCCCGGACCGCCGCCGCGCCGTGCAGCCCCCACGCCTCCTCCGCCTCGTCCTCACCGACGAAGACGAGATCGGCGCCCCGGGCCAGTTCCAGCAGCACCGGCGCGCCCGGGGTGTCACGCCAGAGCCCGGGGCGGTGGTTGACGTCGAAGGAGACCAGCGGGCGGTCCGCGCGGGGGGCGGTGAGCTGGCGCATCAGGGCGAGGCAGTCGTCGGAGAGCGCGGCGGTGATCCCGGAGAGGTGGAGCACCCGCGCGCCGGTGACATCGGCGTACGGGACGGTCCTCGGCGACATCGCCGATGCGGCCGAGCCGCGCCGGTAGTAGATGACCTCGTGGGCGTCGGTGGAACGGTCGGTCGCGGTGCGGAAGTAAACGCCGGTGGGCCGGTCCGGGTCGCGGCCGACGGCGGAGGTGTCGACGCCGTAGCCGGCGATGGCCCGGGTCAGATGGTCGCCGAAGCCGTCGGCGCCGACCCGGCTGACCCAGCGCACCCGGTGTCCGGCCGCTGCCAGCGCACAGGCCACATTGGACTCGGCACCGCCGATGGCGCGGGCGAAGGAGGGGACGTCGGCGAGGCGGCCGGGCCGGGAGGGGAGGAAGGTGACCATGGACTCGCCGAGGCAGATGACCTCGGTGAGATCCACGGCTGCCGTACCGGTCAGGCTGCTCACCCTGGGGCTCCTCGCGGGTCTGGGGGGTCTGGGTCCGCTGCGGATCCCATTGACCCGGCGCTGCGCCGGATGTTAGACAGCATCGAGCGATATGCGCAATGACTGTTGCATTCTGTGCAACGACAGAGGGAGGCCCCATGCCCGTCGACCAGCCCGACCGACTCCGACAGGAGCGCGTCGACCACCGGTTCAAGGCGCTGCCGCCCGACGCCGACGGGCTGACCGTCGCCGAGCTGGCGGCCGAGCGCCGCGATCTCTTCACGGGTGGCTTCACCACCCCCGTACTCGCGCTCTCCGCCGAGTCCGTCGAGCACAACCTCGCGCTGCTCCAGACCTACTCCGAGCGCCACGGCCTGGTCTTCGCCCCGCACGGCAAGACCTCCATGTCGCCGCAGCTCTTCGCCCGCCAGCTCGAACACGGCGCCTGGGGCATCACCGCTGCCGTACCCCATCAGGCACGGGTCTACCGCGCCCACGGCATCCGGCGGATCTTCCTCGCCAACGAGGTCGTGGACGCCGCCGCGCTGCGCTGGCTCGCCGGAGAACTGGCCGACCCCGAGTTCACGTTCATCTGCTACGTCGACTCCGTGCGCGGCGTCGAGCTGATGAGTGAGGCGCTCACCGGCGCGGGCGCCACCCGCCCGCTCGATGTCGTGGTGGAGCTGGGCGCCGGGGCCGGTGCCCGCACCGGTGCCCGTACGGAGGCCGAGTGCGCCGCCGTCGCGGACGCCGTGGCCGCCACCCCCGCCCTGCGGCTCGTCGGTGTCGCGGGTTACGAGGGCGAGGTCCCCGACGCCGACGGCGCGAAGGTCCGCGGCTGGCTGCGCCGGCTGGTCGCGCTCGCCGCCGACTTCGACCGGGCCGGACGGTTCACCGCCACCGACGAGATCGTGATCAGCGCGGGCGGCAGCGCCTGGTTCGACGCGGTCGCCGATGTCTTCGCGGAGATCCCCGACCTCTCCCGGCCCGTCCTCAAACTGCTGCGCTCGGGCGCGTACGTCTCCCACGACGACGGCCACTACCGCCATCTCACCCCGTTCAACCGGGTCCCCGACGAGGGCGCGCTCCAGCCCGCCTTCCGCCTCTGGGCCCAGGTCGTCTCCCGCCCCTCCCCGGAGCAGGCGTTCCTCAACGCGGGCAAGCGGGACGCCGCGTACGACCTCGACCTCCCGGAGGCCCAGGTCGTCCGCGACGGCCGCACCGGCGAGATCCGGCCGGCCGACGGAATCACCGTCAGCGGCCTCTCCGACCAGCACGGCTGGGTGCGGACGGCACCGGAGGCCGATCTGGAGGTCGGCGACTGGGTCGGCATGGGCCTCTCGCACCCCTGCACCGCCTTCGACAAATGGCAGCTCATCCCGCTGGTGACCGCGGACGGCACGGTCGTCGACTACATCCGTACGTTCTTCTAAACCAGAGACGATCAGACCAGAGACGACAGGGGAAGCGGACATATGGACCTCGTCATCCGGGACGCCCGGCTCATCGACGGCAGCGGCGACCCGTCCCACCGTGCCGACGTCGGCATCCGGTCCGGCCGGATCGCCGCCGTCCGCCGCGAGGGCGAACCCGCCCTCTCCGGCACCCGCGTGCTCGACGCGGCCGGGCTCGCCCTCGCGCCCGGCTTCATCGATATGCACGCCCACAGCGATCTCGCGCTGCTCCGGGACCCCGCCCACGAGGCGAAGGCCGCGCAGGGCGTCACCCTGGAGGTCCTCGGCCAGGACGGACTGTCGTACGCCCCGGTCGACGACCGCACCCTGGACGGGGTGCGCCGGGCGATCACCGGCTGGAACGGCGGCGGCCCCGACGACACCTCGGTCGACTTCGACTGGCGCACGGTCGGCGAGTATCTGGACCGGCTCGACCGGGGCATCGCCGTCAACGCCGCCTATCTGATCCCGCAGGGGACCGTACGGATGTACGCGGTCGGCTGGGACGACCGGCCCGCGACCGACGCCGAGCTGACCCGGATGAAGCAGCTCGTCGCCGAGGGCCTGGAACAGGGCGCGGTCGGCATGTCGTCCGGTCTGACCTACACCCCCGGGATGTACGCGAAGGACGCCGAGCTGACCGAACTGTGCCGGGTGGTGGCCGCCTACGACGGCTACTACTGCCCGCACCACCGGTCGTACGGCGCCGGGGCCCTCCAGGCGTACGACGAGATGGTGCGGCTCACCCAGGAGGCGGGCTGCGCGCTCCACCTCGCCCACGCCACCATGAACTTCGGGGTGAACAAGGGCCGGGCGGCCGATCTGCTCGCCCTGCTCGACACGGCGCTGGCCGACGGCGCCGACATCTCCCTCGACACCTACCCGTACACCCCCGGCTCCACCACGCTCGCCGCCGTACTGCCGAGCTGGGCGGGCGAGGGCGGCCCTGAGGCGCTGCTCGGACGGCTGCGGGACGACGCGACCGCCGAACGCATCCGGCACCATCTGGAGGAGATCGGCTCGGACGGCTGCCACGGCGTGCCCATGGAGTGGGAGACGATAGAGATCTCCGGCGTCGTCGATCCGGCGCTCGGCGGGTACGTCGGCCGGACCATCGAGGAGTCGGCGCGGGAGCGGGGCGAGGCCCCCTGGGTCACCGCCCGGGGACTGCTGATCGAGGACCGGCTCGGTTCGACCATCCTCCAGCACGTCGGCCACGAGGACAACGTCCGGGCGATCATGCGCCACCGCGTCCACACCGGGGGCAGCGACGGCATCCTCCAGGGTGCGAAGCCGCACCCCCGCGCGTACGGCACCTTCCCGCACTACCTCGGGCGGTACGCGCGGGAACTCGGCATCCTGTCGCTGGAGGAGACGGTCGCCCATCTCACCTCGCGCCCGGCCGCCCGGCTGCGGCTGCCGGACCGGGGGCTGGTCCGCGAGGGCTACCGGGCGGATCTGGTGCTCTTCGATCCGGACACGGTCGCGGCGGGCTCCACCTTCGAGGCGCCGCGCACGCTCCCGGTCGGCATCCCCCATGTGCTCATCGACGGGAAGTTCGTGATCGAGGACGGGGTGCGGACGGATGTCCTGGCGGGGCGTTCCGTCCGCCGCACCCCGGGTCCGGGGGCCTGACCGGCTCCCGGGACCCCGGCTCAGCCGAGCGGGAGGAGTTTCTTGGTGAGGTCGGTGACCGGTGCGAGCGCCCCGCCCGGCGGGGGCTTGAGGAGATTCCGGTCGACCTCGCCGGACCCGGTCCTCGTGCTCTGCTGACCCGCGGCGGCCTGCGCGGCGCCCGCGGCGGAGACGGTCATGGCACAGGCGACGGCCGCGACGGCGGCGGCGTTCAGGAAACGATTCATGCGCTGTGCAACGCCCGTGCGGGCCGGTGGGTCACGGTCCGTGCGGGCCAGTCGGTACATCAGGCGATACGTCATGTGCGGTCACTTTGGTCCCGATCCGTTACCGCCCAAGGTTTACGGCGTTGAAGGAGCGTGAAGGCCGCAAGTTCCTGCGGCCGTGTCCTGATTCTGCAAGGAGAACTGATGTCGCGTATCGCGAAGGCCGTTGCCGTTGTCGCCGGCTCGGGTGCCATCCTGGCCGGCGGCGCTGGCATGGCCATTGCCGACGCCGGAGCGCACGGCGCTGCGGTCGGCTCCCCCGGTGTCATCTCGGGCAACGCCATCCAGGTGCCCGTCAACGTCCCCGTCAACGTCTGTGGCAACACCGTGAACATCATCGCGCTGCTGAACCCGGCGTTCGGCAACACCTGCGCGAACGTCTCGGAGGGCGGGGCCTACGGGCACTGATCCTCACCCCGAGCACCGTGGCCTCCCCCTTCGGGACGAAGGGGGAGGCCACGGTCTTTTCCGGTCCGGGGCCCTTCCCTGACCGGGGCCCTCTCCTGACCGGGCCCTTTCCTGACCGGGGCCTCTTTCGGACCGGGGCCGCTCCGGACCGACCGGGCTCGGCCCGTCAGGCGTAGCGGTAGAGGCGTGAGTGGTCCAGCAGCTCGGCCGGTGTCACGCCCCACGGCGGCATCGGCTGGTCCAGCGCGAAGATCCGGCCGTGCTGCGGATCGGACTCGGGCACGGCCCGGCTCGGCAGGTACCCGGCGCCGGGATGCGCCCGCTGCCAGCGGATCCAGAGCAGATCCATGAACGCGTGATGGAGCCAGAACACCGGATCGTTCGGCGAGGCCGCGCCCACCATCAGCCCACCGACCCAGCGGTGCACCCGATTGTGGTTCCGCCAGCGGTCCGGACCCCCGGCGCCCCACCCCTCGATGTGGTTGCGGAAGCCGGTCCGGGAGCCGGAGTCCCAGGGGGCGGCGTCATAGAGCGGCTCCCCCAGTGCCCGGTCCACCTCTTCCTTCGTGGGCAGCCCGACCGGATCGGAGGGGCGGCCGAGGTTCCGGGTCAGATACTTGCCGTCGGTGATCCGTGAGTTGATGCGCCAGTTCCCGTTGGCGTACGCGAACGGGCCGGTCATCACCTGCCGGTCGCCGATCCGGCCGTTGCCGCCGAGGAAGTCATCGGCCCAGAGCGAGGCGGCGGGCGTGTTGTCCGTCGTCCAGTCCCAGTACGGGACCGAGACGCCCGGATCGATCCGCTGGAGCGCCCGTTCGAACTCCAGCAGATACCGCCGGTGCCAGGGGAAGAACGAGGGCGTCATATGGGCCGCCCGGGGGCCGCCGCCACCGTCCGGGACGTAGTGGCGCAGATGGGTGGCGACGAATTCGTCATAGCGCCCCGAGCGTTTCAGCTCCAGGATCGCCTCGACCAGCCGGCGCTTCTCCGTGCGGGTGAGATCGCGCTGGTTCTTACGGGTGTACACCGGTGCCGTCCTCCGGGTTCCGTCGCTGTGTGTCGAGTGGCTCGTGCGTCGAATGGCTCATGCGTCGAGTGGGGTGCCCCCGGCCCTGCCCGGCCGCCACCAGGGCTGTACGGGGCGGTACGGAGCCGTACGGGGCTTGGCAGCGCGGCCCGGGGGCCCCGTGACGCCCGCGTGGCCGGGAGCGCGCTCAGTGGCCGGGCGGCGGCGAGAGCGCCAGTTGGGTGGCGCCCAGTTCGTCCACCGCCGCGCGGGCCACCTCGCGCAGGGTCGGGAACGACTCGTAGTGGTTGACGAGACTGAGATAGCTGCCGTCCGACCGCCGCATCACATGCAGCGGCCGGTCGTCGATGCGGACCTCCACACTGGGCAGCGGCGGAGGTCCGCCGTCCCCACCCGCCGGGACCATGACCGTCGCCGTGCCCTGGATGTGGCGGCCCCGGTACATCTCCGCGAACCGCTCCAGCCGGGGTCCCGGACCGGGCCCCGGTGCCCCCCGCCGCACCGGGGCCCGGTGGGCGATGATCGGCGCGAGCGCCCCCGCCGTGCCCGCGGCCACACCGACGGTGAAGAGCGCGCGCAGCACCAGGCGTCGGGTGAGCGGGCGGGAGAGGTGACGCGTGAGGAATCGCAAGGGTCCGCTCCTTCGGCGTGGCCATGTCTCGGCCCTGTCAACGAGACGGCGGAAAAAGGGTTCCTCGCCCGTACGGCCGTAGAGCGCATGGCCGTAGCGCGAACGGCGGACCGGCCAGGGGGATCCGGTAGCCGCGATCCGGTGGCCGCGGCCCGGGCGGGGGGCACCCACCGGAGGGCCCGAAGATCGCATGAATCGCACGAACGGGGTGAATCGTGATGTCTTCTCGGTTTTCGGGCCGCGTTCGGCCCGTTCCCGAGGCACGGTGGGCGCCGTGGGACCGCCCGTGTCCCAGGCCCCGTATGGCCGCCCGTGTCCTAGGCCCCGTTCAACCCGCCCGTGTCCCAGGCCCCGTGTGGCCGCCCGTACCCCGGAAAGTGGTGACCGTGAGCACTCCGTTGCGCGTCGAGGACGTCGATCCGGCCGATCCGTCGTTCTGGCGGCTGCCGCGCGCCCGGCGACTCGAAGCCTTCGCCCTGCTGCGCACCCTCGACGCCCCCGCGCGCTTCGGCCCGGGCCCCGGCTTCCACGCGCTGGTGCGCCATGCCGACGTGCAGCGGGCCAGCCGCGAACCCCGGCACTTCGCCAGCGCGCCCGGGGTGACCGTCCCCGCACCCGCGGCTTGGGCGAAGGCCGTCTTCGGCGACTCGATGGTCAATATGGACGGCGCCGAGCACACCGCCCTGCGCGGGATCGTCCAGCGCGCCTTCACCCCCCGGCTGCTGGCGGCGGCCGAGGACAACGTCCGCGAAGTGGCCCGGAGGATCGTGGCCGAGCTGGTCCGCGACCGGCCGGGGGAGTTCGTGGCCTCGGTCGCCTCCCGGATGCCCTTCGAGATCATCTGCGATCTGATGGGCATCCCGCGCCGGTACCGGGACGACATCGCGCGGAGCGTCGACGAGGCGTCCGAGAACGTCGGGGTGCGGCGCTCCCGGCTGCGGGTGCCGGGGCGCGGGGTGCGCGCCCTGGCCCGGCTCCATCTGGTGATGGCGAAGCTCGCCCGGGAGCGCCGCCGCCGCCCGGCCGACGATCTGATCTCGGCGCTGGTCCGTGCCGATATCGACGGCCGGGCGCTCTCCGCCCGCCAACTGGGCTCCTTCTTCTCACTCCTGCTCGTGGCCGGGGTGGAGACCACCCGCAACGCCATCGCCCACGGTCTGGCGCTGCTGACCGCACACCCCGATCAGCAGGCCCTGCTGGCCGCCGACTTCGAGCGGTACGCGGACGGTGCGGTGGACGAGATCGTGCGCCATTCGACGCCGATCATTCAATTCCGCCGTACGGTCGTGACCGAATGCGAGCTGGGCGGGCGGCTCTTCCGTCCGGGCGAGAAAGTGGTGCTCTTCTACGCCTCGGCCAACCGCGACGAGGCGGTCTTCGAGAATCCCGATCTCTTCGACATCACCCGGGACCCCAATCCGCATCTGGGATACGGCGGCGGCGGACCGCACTACTGTCTGGGTGCGCATCTGGCACGCCAGGAGATGAAGGCGCTCTTCCGTGAATTGCTCACCGGCCCGCACCCCGTACGGGCGGTGGGGGCGGCGGATCTGGTGGACTCCAGTTTCGACAACCGGGTCCGGGCGCTGCCGTTCGCCTTCGAGGGCGCGGGCGGCTGACCACCAACGGCACTACTGGCGGAGCCGGCTCACCGGCAGCAGGGCGTGACCACAGGCCATGAGGTTCTCCTGATCGCCCAGGAACGCCTGGAGGATCTCCTCGGAGACCGGCTCCCCGGGGGTCGCATCGGGCCAGGGGCGGCCGGCGACGATGAGATGGGCGTGGCCACGCTGTTCGGCGGCGGTCAGCCATTCGTCGGGGGCGGGGCACTGGGCGCTCAGATAGGGCAGGGAGAGCACCGCCTGGCCGCCTTCGACCAGGAGTTTGATCGGGGAGGCGGAGGACGCCGCGGTCGCGTCGGTCATATCGGCGCCGACCTTCAGCCCGATGTCCTCGATCATGGCCACCATGGCCGTCTCGCCCGCCTCGGGGCCGGCCTCTCCATCACCGAGCGAGTAGACGAGCAGATAGGGCATATCGTGCCCGGCTTCGGGGTCACCGGTCCAGGCGAGTACGGAAAGGGTGCCCAAATGCGTGCGCTGGACGGGATTTCTGGTCGGATTCGCAGTGCTCATGGCTCGGCACCCTAGTGCCCTGCCCACCCCCGCCACCGCCTTCGTTCACCTGGATGGCGGATGCTGGAGTTGCCATGTGAGCGCCTTCTTTCCCACGGTGGCGTGAAGGCGTACGATCCGGGTCGCCTCGGGCACTTCGAATACCAGCCAGCCGTCCAATTGTTCGCCCGACGCGATCGTGTTCCATTTCAAGGGGAATCCGGTGGTGATGGCGCCGGTCCGGACCACGGGATAACGCTTGCCCCCGCCGTCCACGGCCCAGGCGGTCGCCCGGGAGGCGTCGAAGGCCCTTCCGCCGAGATTGACCAGGGAGAGCTGGACGCCGAGCCAACGGTTCCCGGTGTCCGGCTGGTACGCGGCGCGGGTACTGACCGCGGGGTCCACCCAGCCCCCCACGGAGACCCGGAGCCGTTCACCGAACGCGCGTCCCCGCAGGTCGACGGTGTCACCAACCCAGGCAGGCGCCGCTCGCCGCCCCTTCTCATCGTCGCCGCCGCGCCCGCCGCCCGGGGGGTCGGCGGTGGCCTGGCAGGCGGTGCCGCCGCCCATCGCGAGCGCCACCAGAAGCAGCGCGGAAGCCACGTGTCGCATCGAACCCCTTATGACGCAGGCTGTTTTCCGTATCATCACGGCCTTTGGCCGGAGAACACCCGTACCGGCCCACGTGTCGCGGGGGCATGTCGCCCGGAGGGACCCATCGGTCGCTGAAGGGCGCACAACGCGGGCGCGCGTCCCGGGGGCGCACTCCGGGGGCGCACTCCAAGTCGCGCTCCGGGCGGGAAACCCGACCAGCGGCACAGGCGTGGGCCCGGACACTGCGGAACCGTTTCGGTGCCCCGTCACCGCCCGCCGCCGGCAGTGACCTCGCCCCCGGGCGGACGTTGGCCGAACCATGGCAAGGACATCCGCGGCTGCTCGATGGCAGCGCGTCCAGGCACTCCCCGACCCGAACCAGCATCCGAATCCGGCCCCCCACCCCCAGCACCGCCCGGCCATCCCCCTCCCCGGCGACTGTCCGATCTATGACCAGCTCACCCAGGAGTGGCTGGGCACGGGCCGCACCCTGCCGGGCGTACCGGACCTGGAGTGGACCCGGCTGACCCAGTTCCCGCTGCCCCAGCGGAGCGCGGCCGATCTGCTCACCGGTCCCGCGCCACCGAGCCGGGGCTGGCTGCACTCCTGACCGGGAGCACCGTGGTGCGGGGCCGGCCCGACCGGCCGCGGCCCCGCACCACCCCTGCCCGTGGCGGCTCAGCGCTCCCGTACCGCCCGTGCGGGCTCCGCGGCGGGCGCGGTGGGCCGCGGCACCCGGGCCACCGGAGCACCCCGCAGCCGTCGGCGCACCCCGGCGACGAGCCGGCGCGCGGTGAAGGTCGCGCCGTGCACGAACCGCATGGAAGGCCCGAACGACGGCGCGGTGAGCAGCCCGGCGAAGAACAGCCCCGGGCAGGACGACTCGAACCCGGCGCTCAGCTCCGGCGCGCGGCCCGTGCCCACCGTGTCGATGGCCCGCCGCAGCGCGGGGTCGAGCAGCCCCAGCCGGTCGAGATCCGTGCTGAAGCCGGTAGCGGCGACGACATGGTCGATGTCCAGGGCCGGGGTGCTGCCGTCGGGCCCGTCCAGCGTCAGCCGCACCCGTCCGGCGCGGACTTCGGCCCCCCGCAGACCGTGTCCGAGGAGGGCGGGCACCTCCCGCTCGTACCGCTCCCTGAGCCACCAGGCTCCGGCCGGCCCGAGCGCGGTGCGGGCGATGTGCTCACGGGTGCTCGCCGGCAGGGTCCGTACGGCCCAGGGCAGCTCGGACCAGACCCAGCTCGACCAGCCGGTGCCGAGACCGCTGTGCGGGGTGCGCAGGGCGCGCAGGAGGCCGCGGCGGAGGGGTTCGGGCGTGGTGTTCCAGTTCAGCCGGTCCGTACGGGCGACCAGTCGGGGCCTGGCGCCCGCCTCGGCCAGCAGGGTCGCGGTCTCCAGCGCGGCCTGTCCCGCGCCGACGACGGCGACGTCCCGGCCGTGGAACCGGCTGAGGTCGCGGTGACCGCTGCTGTGGGACACATACGGCGCCGGGAGTCCGGCCAGTTGCCCGGGGATGTGCACGAACGGCATCACCCCGACGGCGAGGACGACGGTACGGGCGCGGACGCTCTCCCCGTCCTCGGTGGTGAGCCGGAAGCCGTGCCCGGTGGGGTTCCCGTCGGGGGTGACCCGGGTGACGGTCCGTTCGTCCACGGCCGGGACCGCGCGCTCGGCGAACCATCTGCCGTAGTCGGTGAAGGCGCCGATCGGGAGCGGGCGACCGTGCTCGGTGGTGAGACCGCGCTCCGCGCCGAACCGGGCGAGGGTGTGGCGCGCCTCCGGGTCGGAGAGGTTCGACGCGCCGGGCTCGGACTTGAGGAACATGCCGTCCGGCATGTGGTCGCGCCAGGAGGCCATGGTCCGGCCGAAGACGTACGGACTCAGCCCGGCGGCCGCGGCATGGGCCGCGATGGACAGTCCGTAGGGTCCGGCGCCGATCACTGCCACGTCGTACATGTGCGTTCCTTAGGAAGGGGTCGGGGAGCGGTGGATGGGTGGACGGGGAACGGGGACGGGGGACGGGGGTCAGATCAGGGAGGCCCGGTCCGGCGTGCGCGGGGCCGGTGGACGGTCGGGGCTCGCCGCGGCCCGGAGCCGGCGCACGCCCTTCGCCAGCCCCCGGCCGAACCAGGCGCGGACCATCGCGAGGAAGGGCAGTGGGTCGTCGCCCGCGAACCAGGCGGTCTCCACCCCGCCGCGCGCCGCGCCGGACCGGCACCGGGGAACGGCCGGCTCCCGTACGGGTACGGCGGTGGCACGGGGAACGGCGGCGGAGGCTGCGGCGGAGGCAGCCGAGACGACCACCGAGAGCAGTGCGTAGTTCTCGGCCACGAAGACCCGTCCCGGCCTGCCGACCTGCGCGGGCACCCGCTGCCCGGTGAGATCCAGATAGAGGGCGCGGACGACGTCGAGCCCCCCGGGGTCGGTGAAGAGCCGGAACTGTGCGCCGGGGCGCGGATTGACGTCGAGGAGCTGGTACGCGCCGGTGGACTGTTCGCGCCGGAAGTCGAGATCGAGGATGCCCCGGTAGCCGACGTACCTGACCAGCCGTCGGGCGGCGGCCTCCACCTGGGGGTTCGGCTGCCAGCGGCCCTTGGCGGTGAGCCCGGTGCGGATCGGCCAGGACAGTTCCTTGTGTCCGCTGCCGCCCAGCAAGCAGGAACCGCCCCGGCCGGAGAAGTAGCCGTGGAAGAACCAGTCGGTGTCCGGCGCGTCCGGCAGATAGCGCTGGAGCAGCAGCCTGCTCCCGGCCGCGCCGGCGCTCTCGTAGAGCCTCCGAGCGGTCTCCGGCGACGTCACCAGGGTCGTGCTGCGCAGCCCGGTGGCGGCGTCGAGCAGCCACGGCCGGCTCCACTTGGCCACCAGCGGGAGCCCCAGGCGCCGTACCGCGTCGGCGGCGGCGTCACCGCTCTCGGGCACGACGGTCGGGGGGTGCTCGATGCCGGCCCGTGCGCAGAGTCCGGCGAGTTCGGCCTTGTCGGCGAGGAGTCGGGGCAGCTCCGGCGGCTGCTCGGGGAGGAGGTAGCGCCCGGCGAGCCGGGGCGCCTGCGCCGCCGCGTGGATGGCGCTGATGTCGTCCATGGCGATCAGCACCGCGCGGCGGCCGATCCGGTCGGAGACCCGGAGCAGCAGATCCACGAAGGCGTCCGGGCCGACGGGTCCCCGAGGAGGCGGATGGGCCCGGTGCAGATAGCGGGAGCGGGCGACGGGGCTGTCGGCCGCCTCGACCACGGCATGGACTTCGACACCCGCCCGGCCCAGTGATCTGACCGCACCAAGAGTGCCGTGGTGAAAGGGATTTCGGTCGAGGCGCAGCACAAGAGCGGGCACCCCGGCGTCGAACGATGGCATCAACGTCACAACTTTCACCTGGATGGTCCTGAATAACGCGGCTCGTGTCGCGAATGGCCTACTGACGAGCTTTCAGGGAGTTCACTGGTAAGAAAATCTGCCTACGGTCGTCCATGCCGGGAATTCGACGGAAGACTCATTCCGACAGTACGGACAGCTCGTTCGAAGGAGGAGCCATGACTCGTCGGCGCCGGCTCTCCGGCTTCCGTACCGGGGCGGCCGCCGTCGCCCTCCTCGTCTCCGTGGGAGCACTCGGGGAGGGGTCGGCGGGGGTCGCCCGGGCCAGTGGGACCAGCCCGGTCCCGCCCGAGGCGTCAACGGTCCCGATGGGGGCCTATCTCGACTACGGGCCGGCCGGCGTACGGCGCATGACACAGCTGTCGGACTGGCTCGGCGGTACGGAGCTGAGGGTCGGTCACACCTATCTGCCGGGCGACCGGTGGAGCAATATCGAGGGCCTGCCCGGCTTCCTGGACGAGTGGGCGAACTGGCGCCGCGCCGCGCCCGACCGGCTCTTCGTACTGAACGTCCCGATGCTGGAGCGGAACGAGGCCCGGGTCCCCGACTGGGAGGTGCGGCGGCTGCTGCGGAAGGGCGCGGCGGGCCGGTTCGACCAGCACTTCCGGACCCTGGCGGGCCGGCTGGTGGAACTGGGCGTGCCGGACACGGTGATCGTGCTCGGCTGGGAGATGAACGGCACGACCTACACGCACCGGTGCGGCCCCGACCCCCGGTCCTGGAAGGCGTACTGGGCGCGGGTCGTCACGGCGATGCGCGCGGTGCCCGGCCAGCGGTTCCGTTTCGACTTCGCGCCGAACCGGGGCAAGGACGCCATTCCCTGGACCGAGTGCTACCCCGGTGACGACGTGGTGGACATCATCGGAATGGACTCGTACGACCAGGCACCCGGAAAGTCCTTCGAGGAACAGGCGACCGCACCGTACGGACTTCAACACCAGGTCGAATTCGCGGCGGCGCACAACAAACCGATCTCCTACCCGGAGTGGGGCCTCTTCCGCAACGGCGACAATCCCGAATACATGCGGGGGATGCTCGACTGGATCGCCCGGCACAGGCCGCTCTATCAGACCATCACGGATTACTGTCCGCACGGTGTCTGGCAGTGTGATGACAACCCCGAATCCTCGAAGATCTTCCGTTCGATGCTGTTCGCGAAGCCGGATCCGGTGCCGAACCCGCCGCCGGTGCCGTCCGTACCTCCTGTGCCACCCGCGCCATCCGTACCGCCTGTGCCGCCTGTGCCCTCAGTCGTGCCGGTGCCGGTGCCGGTGCCGGTGCCGAAACCCACGCCCAAGCCGACCCCGAAGGCGGAGGAGACACCGGTCCGGAAGCCGGACGAGAAGGCCCCGGAGGCGGCTTCGGCGGCGACCCCGGCACCGGCACCGACCGGGGCGCCCTGACGGCGGCCCGGCCGGGCCGGACCTAGCGCGAGCGGGCCGCCGCGCGCCAGTCCTTCAGCCGGGCCCGCCACTCCCGTACCGCCGGGAACCGCTCCGTCACGGCCCCGGCGACCCGTTCGCGCCAACTCGCCCGCGCGGCGTGCAGCCGCAGTAGCGGGGCGAGCCCCGGCGGGGCCAGCAGCAGCCGCTGATTGATGACCGGCTCGGGCCGCCACTGGTTCTTGTACGGCTCCGAACCGCGCAGCAGGCTCACCACCCGACGGCCCGTCCGCGCGGCGAGTTCGGTGTCATGGCGCAGCAGCATGGTGGCGACGTCGATCTTCCGCTCCCGCAGCCCCGGATGGGCCCCGTAGAGATAGCCCCCGGTCAGTCGCCCCGAGAACAGGGCGACACCGACGGCCACCACCTCGCCGTCCATCCGGTACTCGGTGAGCGCGGCATCACCGTCGCGGATCATCCGGCGGGTCGCCCGCATCAGATGCTCGGCGAACCGGGGCCGCAGGTGCTCGGCGGTGACCCCGCGCCCCCGCCACTGGAGTTCGTGGAGTCGCAGCAGTTGGCCGATGGCCGTCGGCACCTCGTGTTCGGTGACCGGGCGGCCCTCGATCCGCGCCGCGTCGATCTTGCGCAGTTTGGCCCGGACGCGCTGCGCGCGGCTCGCCGGCAGCCGCTTGACCAGCTCGTCCATCGTCGTCGCCGGCAGTTCCAGACAGACGGAGTCGGGCAGCCGCCGCTTCGGCCCGGGCCAGCACTCGTACAGCCGCTCGGCCGCCGCACCGGGCCGCACCTCGCGCAGATCGAGCACGGCGGGGCCGGCGGCACGGGCCAGACCGCGCGCCAGGGCGGTGATCGCACGGGCGGAGTCCCCGCCGCCTCCTCCGTTCCTTCCGTCGCCGGTGTCGCTCGCGGCTCCGGTGTCGGCGGTGTCGGCGGTGTCATCCACCAGGATGTCCCCGTAGTCGGAGATGGAGCCGCCGAGCCAGACGAGCTGGGGCAGTGGTCGGTGGACCAGCATCAGCGGAGCGGCGGCGACCAGCCGGCCGCCCCGGCGCACGAGCACGATCCGCAGCCGCCCGTTTCCGCCGTACGAGAGCCACCAGGAGTCCAGCCACGAGTGGTGCTGGAAGGGGGTGGCGGTGGAGCAGCGGCGCTGGAGGTCGTCCCACTCCTCCCGCAGCCGGGTAAACGCGCGCGGGTCACGGCAGAGACCGACGGTCAGGGCGCCGGCCCGGCCGCCGATCGCCTCGCGGTTCACGGGCGTCACGGGGGCCCCGCCGATCGCCTCGCGGTTCACAGGCGTCACGGGGGCCCCGCCGATCGCCACGCGGTTCACAGGCGTCACAGAGGGCCCGGCGACCCCCACGCTCCCACCCGCACGGGCCTCGCCCGCCACCCCCGGGCCGACTCGTGGACGCCCCATCAGACGCGTCCCCGCTTCGCTGACTCCGGGGCACCCGCCGGGGCGGGCACCGCCGCTCCGGTGGCCCGCTGCCCGCGCCTGGGCCGGGCGAGCAGGACGAGCCCGCCGAGGAGACCGCCCGTGCTGGCACCGACCGCCGCGCTGATCCGGGTGGACGGCGAGGCCGGCCGCTTCGGCGGAATGGCGGGCGAGAAGCTCAGCAGCCGTACGCCGGTGTTCTTGGCGACCTGATTGCCGCTCACGAAGACGGCGTCGGCGACGGCGTTGGCGATATCGGCGGCCCGGCCGGGGCGGCGCGCGGTGCCGGTGATCGCGATCATCGGGGAGTCGGGCGAGGTCTCGGCCCGCACCCGGTCGCGCAGCACCCGCGAGGAGACGCCCGCCGCGGACCGGGCGTACGCGAGGGTCGCGTCGCTGGTCGCGATGCGACCGTACGCCTGCGCGAGGCCGAGGGCCGCGCCGGGCTGGGTCTCGGACTCCTTGGCGGGCACGGCGACGACATAGCTGGTGGCGGCGTACTCGGCGGGCGCGAGGACGCCGTACGCGCTCCCGCAGAGGAAGCCGATGAGCACTCCTACGGGCAGCGGCCACCAGCGGGGCGGTGAGGTGATCCTGGCGATGAACCCACGGATCCGTCCACGGGTGGCGGGCTCCTGCTCGGACGTGTCGGTCATGAGTGCGCTCTCTCGGTCTGGTCGGTGTCGTCGGCGGCGGTACGCGGTTTCGGTGGGTCGGGAGGAGGCGGGGAGTCGACGTTCGGTGCGTCGGAAGCCAGGGGGGTAGACGTCAGGGAGTCGGCGTTCGGTGCGTCGACGGCCAGGGCATCGGCGGGGCGGGGGATCCGTGGGACAGGGCGGCCGGGTCCGGCCGAGGCCGCGACGGCGTGCGCGTAGACGTCCATGAGCCGGGCGCCACTGCGCGCGATGTCGTAGTGCCGGACCACCGGCGGCGGTTCGAGCCGCTCCGCCCCCGCCGCCATCCGCTGGCGCAGCAGGGCGGTCAACTCCTGAGCCGTACCGCCGAACCGGTGGGCGCCGGGGGCCTCCCCGGCAGGCAGGTCGTCCACGGCGGGGCAGGTCAGATGCAGTACGGGCAGCCCGGCCGCGAGGGCTTCGACGACGGCGAGCCCGAACGCCTCCTCGCGGGATGCGGAGACGAACACATCGGCGGCGGAGAGCAGCGCGGGCACGGTGACGGCTCCCTTGTCCGGCCATGGGCCGCCCCCGTCCGGGCCCGGCTCCCCGCCGCACTCCCCCAGCAGTTGGATCCGGTCCGCCGCGCCGAGCCGGTGGGCGAGCGCGCGCAGCGCGTCCCGTTCCGGTCCGCCGCCCGCGATGAGGAGCCGCGCGCCCGGGAGCGCCGCGACCGCCCGTACCACGGCGTCGAAGCGTTTCCCCGGCACCAGCCGGCCGACCCCGCAGACGACGAAGTCATCGGGCCGGAGGCCGAGCCGCTCCCGGACCGCCCGGCGCGCGCCCGCGTCGAAGCCGAAGCCGGCCGTGTCGACACCGTTGGGCACGATATGGATGCGCCGCGCCGGTACGCCCCACTCCCGCAGCCGCGCCGCCACCGTGTCGGAGACCGCGACCGTCGCCGAGCCCAACCGCTCCGTGCCCAGATAGAGCGCCCGGGTCCCCCGGGTCAACGGCCGGCCCTCGATCTCCCGCCGCCCCAGGGAGTGCTCGGTCGCAACGATGGCGCGGACGCCCGCGAGCCGGGCCGCGATCCGCCCGTACACACAGGCCCGGTACAGATGGGTGTGGACGACGTCGTACCGGCCGCGCCGGATCAGCCGGGTCAGCCGGGGCAGCGCGGTGAGATCGCGGTTCCCCCTCATGCCGAGGTGCAGCACCTCGACCCCGTCCGCCCGCAGCCCGGCCGCCACGACGCCCGGATTGGTCAGCGTCACCACGTCGCAGGAGACCGGCAGCCGCCGCAGCAACAGTCTCAGCTGCTGCTCCGCGCCGCCGACGCCGAGCCCGGTGATCACCTGGAGGACGCGCAACGCGATCACCGCCCCAGCCGGTGCCGCAGCCGCTTCACCTGGAGCCGTACGGCCCCGTCAGCCTGGCTGAGATGGGTACGGGGCAGGGCGTACGGTCCCGGCAGCGCGGCGGGCGGCCGGATCGCGCAGCCGTACGCGTACCCGGCCTCCCGCACCGCGCCGGCCACCCGTGCGTCGACCGTCCCGTACGGATAGCAGAAGCCGTCCGGCGCGCGCCCGGTCAGCTCCCGCAGCCACGCGCGGCTGCGCAGGGTCTCCTGGCGCAGCGTCTCGTCGTCCACGGCGGTCAGATCGACGTGGTAGAGCCCGTGCGAGCCGATCTCGGTGCCCGCCGCGGCGGCCTTCCGGATGCCGTCCTCGGTCAGCAGGGGGCGGCGGGGGCCCTCGGGGTCCCAGATGTTGTCGCCGCCGAGCCGCCCCGGCAGCACGAACAGCGTCGCCGTGCAGCCGTGGTGGCGCAGGACCGGCAGCGCGGCCCCGGTGAAGTCGGCGTAGCCGTCATCGAAGGTCAGCCCGACGAGGCCGTGGGCCCGTCCCGCCGCGCGGGCGCGCAGCAGGGTGGAGACGGCGACGCCGGTGCGGCCGGTGCGGCGCAGCCAGCCCAGTTGGCGGTCGAGCCGGTCGGGGGCGACGGCGATGCCGTACGGGTCACCGGTCGGATCGGCCACCGAGTGGTACATCCAGATCCAGGGCAGGTCGACGGCAGGGATGTCGGGTGCGGCGGTGCGGTTCACCGTCGCCGTGTCAGCGGACATGGCGGATCCTCTGTCGGGTGAGGGACAGCAGATGGAGGACTTCTGGTGCCCGGACGGCGAGCCCGGTGGTGATGAAGACGGCGGGGACGAGCAGACAGCCGACGGCGAGGCTGAGCATCGGGTCGGCGATCAGGGGGGCGGTGACCCGGCCCGCCGCGGCGGCGGCCATGGCGGCGACGGCGAGCCGTCCGATGGCGCGGCTGATGGCGGGCACCTCGATGGGGACCACCCGCGGGCCGAGACCGCCGAGCAGGAGTACCGCGGTGGCGCTGATGCCGATCGCGTTGGCCCCGGCGATCCCGTACACGCCCCAGGGCCGGACGGCGACGGCGCCCACGACGATGGTGACGACCAGCCCGACCGCCATCGCGGCGGCCGGGTACCAGGTGGGCCGCCCGGCCGAGAAGAACGGCCGGCCGAGCGCGCCGACCAGGGTGTGGCCGAGGAGTCCGACGGCGTAGACGCGCATGACCGTGGCGGTGGTCTCGGTGTCCTGGGCGTCGAAGGCCCCGCGTTCGAAGAGGACCTCGATGAGCTGCGGCGCGTGTCCGACGATGAGCGCGGTGCCGACGAGGACGACCATGCCCGCGAGGGCGAGATCGTTCTCGACCCGGCGGCGGGCGCGTTCCCGGTCGCCGTCGGCCATCGCCTTGGCGACCACGGGGAAGGTGACGGTGCAGAACATCAGCGAGAGCACCATCGGCATCTGCGCGACCTTCTGGGCGTAGTTGAGGTGCGAGATCGCGCCCCCGGGGAGCGCGGAGGCGAGGAACCGCTCGACGAGGACCTGTGACTGGCGGCTGACCGCGAAGAGCACGATGGGCGCGAGGACGGCGAAGCCGAGCAGATCGGTGCGGTTCCGCTGCCGGGGCAGCCGCCGCACGGTGGGTCGGGCCCGCAGCACTTGGCGTACGAAGGTGGGCAGTTGGGAGAGGACCATCAGCAGCCCGCCGACGGCGACCCCGGCCGCCGCCGCGCGCACGCCCCAGAGGGAGTGCAGGACGAGGGTGGTGGCGATGATGCCGACGTTGGACGCCACGTACACCCCGGCCGGTGACAGGAAGTGGCCGTGAGCGCGGAGCGCGGCGCTGAAGTATCCGGCGATGCCGTAGGTGAGGACGGCGAGCGCGGTGAGACGGGTGCAGTCGACGGCGAGTCCGGGGTCGGCGAAGCCGGGAGCGATGAGCCCGACGAACCACGGTGCGAAGACGATGAGCAGCCCGGTCGCACAGGCGAGGACGGTGAAGAGCCGGGGGAAGGTGGCGGCGACCAGTTCGCGCACGGCCTCCCCGGCGGTGGCGCGGCGGGCGACGGCATGGCTGAAGGCGGGGACGAGAAGGAGTGCCATGGCGTCCTCGATGAGGAGGGTGGCCGCCATCTCGGGCACGGTCCAGGCGATCAGGAAGGCGTCGCTGTCGGTGCTCGCGCCGTAGAGGCGGGCGATGGTCTGGTCGCGTACGAGGCCGAGGAGGGCGCCGGCGACGGTCAGGCAGGCGGTGACGGCGGCGGCCCGCGCGAGGACGTTCCCGAGTCGGGCCGCGCCGGTGGGGGCCGACGCGGGGAGCCCGGCGCTCGCGTCGGTGTCGGCGTCACCGGTGCTCGCGTCGGCGTACGCGTCGACCTCGGACCGCTCCGTGCTCGCGCCGGTCCCGGGCCCCTTCCCGGGCCCCTTCCCGGTTCCGGTTCCGGTCCTGCGGAGGTCGGCGCCCGACCCGTACGGTTCCACACCGGTGCCCGTCCCCGCCCCGTGCGGAGCCGTCCCGGCCTCCATCCCGTACGGCTCCGCACCGGCGCCGCCCGGCTTCTCCGGCGCCCCGCCGTCGCCCGTCGCCGTCCCGCTCACGCCGTGCTCGTCCCGTCGCGGTCGGGCGTCCCGTCGCGGTCGGGCGTCTCGTCGGGGCCGCGCACCTCGTCGGGCGCCAGGGCCCACCAGGCCGCGAGCCCGAGGACCACCCCCGTCAGTACTGTCGACGGGCCCCCGATGTCGGCGTAGAGGAAGTCGACGGTCTGCCAGGTCAGCAGCGCGACCGCGACCAGCCCGCAGTCCCGTGCGGCGGGCCGCCCCGACCGGCGCCTCCGCCCGCTCCGCACCAACCGCCGCACCCCGCCGACCAGGAGCGCCGCCCAGCTCCCCACGAACGCGACGGCCCCGATCAGCCCCTGCTCGCCGAGGATCAGCAGATACATGTTGTGCGGCGACAGCAGTGCCTGTCGGTGGAAGGTCTGGCCAGCGCCCGCCGTGTCGCTGCCCGACGAGAGGCCGACCGAGGAGTGCGCGTCCCGGTGCGCGGGGAAGCCCTTGAGGCCGACTCCGGTGACGGGCTCCGCGCGCCACATGCTCGCCGCCGCCGCCCACATGGCGTACCGGTCGCTGACCGAGCGGTCGGGGGCGGCCGACACCCGGGTGATGCTGTCGAGCCGCTGCGAGATCATCTCCGAGCCGATGCCGAAGCCGCCGACGAGGACGACCGAGACCGCAGTCCCCACCGCCAGCGCCCGTACCGCGACGCGGAGTCCGGCGAGCGGCAGCAGTACGGCGGCGGCCACCCCGGTAGCGATCCACGCGCCCCGGCTGAAGGAGAGCGCCAGCGGGACGAGCAGCGCCGCGCCGAGGGCCAGCGCGGCCGGGCGGAGCCAGCGGGGCGCCCCCGGCGGCGGGCGGAGTGCGAGGGCCACGGCGGCGAGCAGACCGTAGGAGACGACGGTGGCCATGCCCATGACGTCGGTGGGGCCGAAGGTGCCGACGGCCCTGACGTCCTCGCCCATGTAGGAGGCGCCGGTTCCGGTGGCGTACTGGTGGACGCCGACCGCACCCTGCGCCAGCGCGAGTACGGCGAGCGCGCCGACGACGGTCCGGAAGTCCCGGGCGTCCCGGACGAGCAGCACGACGGCGGTCGGCACCAGCACGAAGACCTGGAGATAGCGCACGAATCCGGGCAGCGCGGCGACCGGGTCGGCGGCGGTCACCGCGGCGACGGCGATCCCCACCGCCGGGAGGGCGAGGACGACCACCGCGCGCGGGGACAGTGGCGTCGCCCGGGTCCACAGGACGCGCGCCAGGCAGAGGACCACCAGCGCGCCCGACGCGAGGTCCGCCGGGGTCGGCCCGCCGCCGCCCGCCGCACCACCGGCCGGGAGCGGCGCGGCGAGCAGCAGTACGGTGCCGATGAGGGGCAGCAACGGCCATTGCCGGGCGCACAGCTGAACCCACTGGCGGGCCCGTTCCCGCCCGGCCGGGAGCGGCTCACGGGGGTCCGGCTCACACGGGACCGGTTCCTGGGCGGCGGCGTACGACAGCGTCACGTTCAACTGCCTCCCAGCCGGAAGAGCGAGGCCGCGGTGCGCGCCAGGATGCAGACGTCCCGCCAGGGCGACCAGGTCTCGATGTAGTGGTTGTCGAACCGGGCGCGCTCCTCGATCGAGGTGTCGCCGCGCAGTCCGTGGATCTGGGCGAGGCCGGTGATGCCGACGGGCATCCGGTGGCGCGCCTGGTAACCGGGGTGCACCCGGCTGAACCGGTCGACGAAGTAGGGCCGTTCGGGCCGGGGCCCGACGAGGCTCATATCGCCGCGCAGCACGTTCCACAGTTGGGGCAGTTCATCGAGGGAGGTCCGGCGCAGCAGACTGCCGGTGGCGGAGATCCGCCGGTCGAAGGCGACGTTCCAGCGGGTGGCGGACTCGTGCTCGTTGGCCGGCGCGAGGGTGCGGAACTTCAGCAGGGTGAACGGTCTGCCGTCCAGGCCGACGCGCTCCTGCCGGAAGATGACGCCGGGCCCGTCCGCGATCCGTACGGCCAGGGCGCAGACGGCCAGCACCGGCGCGGCGGCGGCGAGCGCGAGCGCGGACACGAGGGTGTCGATGGCGCGCTTCACGGCGCGGGCGACGGGTCGGTGCGGTCCGCCGCGCAGCGGTTGGACGGAGAACCCCCACAGATGGTCGTGGCCGACCGTCCGCCGCCAGCCGTTCCCGGTGGTCGCGCCGCCGTCCACCAGCCAGAGCCGGCAACCGTGTCGGGCGAGGAGGGAGAGGACGGCAGTCATCTCCGGGTCGGGACCGGGGGGCTGCGCGAAGACGGCGTGCCGAACGCTGTTCTGGATGACGGCGCGGCCGACGTCCTGCCGGGTGGCGAGCACGGGGAGGCCGGTGTCGGGCGCGGGCGCGGTGGTGTCGACCTGTCCGACCGGTCGCATCCCGTACTCCGGGCGGGCGTAGAGCGCGGCGGTGATCTGTTGGGCGACCGGGCCGCGCCCGACGACGAGCACCGAATCGGGACGCCGCACGGCCGACCGGCGCCGGGCCCGGTGGAGCAGGGCGCGGCCGCCGCAGCAGAGCGCGGTCTGGACGAGTACGGCGAGCGCGGGCTCCCGCCAGCCGACGGCGTGGCGCGGGTCGTGGGCGGTGAGGATCTCGGCAACGGCGAACCACTGCACCAGCGCGAGCCCGCAGAGGGCGGGCGCGTCGTACAGCGCGGACGGGGACAGGGTGGGCCGGTAGAGGCCGCGGCACGCGTACACGAGGGGCTGGGCCAGGGCGAGCAGCGCGAACGCGGCCACCGGCCAGGGGAGTGGCGGCAGCAGGGCCGTGGTGAGGACGAGGGCGAGCACATCGACGGCGACAAGACCGGCAAGCGGGCCGCGCCGTCCGGCGTGCCGGATGCGCGGCGGCGCCGCGGCGCGCCCGGTCCTGGTCCCGCGCGGCGGATGGAGGGCTGTCGTCGCCGGTACGGCCGGGGCGACCGTGGCGGCCGTGGCGCGGGTGGTGTGGGGCGCTGGAACACTCTCCGTCGTCATCGTGTGGGGCTCTTCCTCGTCAGGGGATGGGGCGAGCTCGTCGGGTGCTCGGGCGAGCCGAGAAGGTCCTGGTAGAGGCCGGAGACGGCGGCGGCGGTCCGTCGTACGTCACAGGTCGCCCGCATATGGGTCCGTGCCTCGCGGCCCAATTCGGCGCGGAGTTCGGCGTCGGTCAGCAGCGCGGTGAGCGCCGCTGCGAGGGCCCCGGGGTCCTCCGGGGGTACGAGGGCGTGGCTGTCGTGTCCCGGTGGCAGGCTCTCCCGGGCCCCGTTGACGTCGGTCACCACCACGGGCCGGCCGCAGGCCATGGCCTCCAGGGGGGCGAGGGCCATGCCCTCCCAGCGGGACGGGAGGACGACGAGGTCGGCGGCGCGCAGCCAGGGGCGGGCGTCGGGGACGGCGCCCACGAACCGGACGCCGGGGGGTGCCTGTCCGGTCAGCGCGGCGCGGTCGGGTCCGTCCCCGACGAGCAGCAGCCGGGCGTCCGGTACGGCGGCGACCACCCGGGGCCAGGCGGCGAGCAGGACGTCCTGTCCCTTCTGCCGGCAGAGCCGACCGACGCAGACCACGAGGGGCGCGCCCGGCGGGATGCCGTACGGGCGGCCCGGCTCGGCGCGGACGTCGGCAGCGGCGTCGTCGTCGGCAGGGGGCCGCTCATCGTCGGGGGTGTAGTGGCCGAGGTCGACGCCGTTGCGGATGACGGCCCAGCGGGCGGCGATCCCGGCGCGTTCGCCCGCCGTCCGCTCCGTCTCGCTGACGCAGAGGGTGCGAGTGCTCCAGCGGGTCCCGTACCGCTCCCAGGTCAGTGCCCAGCGGGCGGCCCGGCCGGTCACGGCCTCGAACGACCAGGCGTGCGGCTGGAAGACGGTGGGCAGCCGGCCGCGGACGGCGAGCCGGGCGACGAGTCCGGCCTTGGCGCTGTGGGCGTGGACGAGATGGGGGCCGGCGCGGCGGACGATCCGGGCGGCGGTGAGGACTTCGACGGGGAGCCGGGGGCCGGGGGCCCGTACGGCGTTCCAGGTGTGCACCTGTGCGCCGGCCGCCTCAGCGGCGGTGGCCAACTCCCCGCGCGGGCAGGCGACGACGGCCCGGATGCCCTCGGCGACCTGCGCGGTCACCAGATCGGTGACGACGCGCGCGACACCGCCCTCCACGGGCTGGACCAGATGGAGAATCGTCAGTCGGCTCGACTCGGTCCGGGCTGATTGCGGCACGTGCGGCTCTCTCGATACGTCGAGTGGGGAGGGGTGGTTCCGGTTCGGCTCGGGCGAGCGGCGCCGCGCTGGTGGTCAGCGGCGCGTATCGGCCTGTACGAAGAGAACGCCGAGGGCATGGCCGAGGTTTTCGGCGGTGAAGCGGAAGTTCAAACTGGTGCCTTCGGACATCAGTGCGGGCCCGATGTCGAACACGTCGGAGTCGTATCCCAGAGTGTTCGTATGAGCGGGTTCCCTGGTGATCCCACCGGTCGGTCCGGTGATCGTGGAATTCATGACATCGGCGGCCGGATTCACGGTGTCGGTGAGCTCGAACGTCTCCCCGGAATCCACGCGCACATTCGCGGAGTCGCCGACCTCTCCGCGGTCCCCGTCGTAGGCGACGAATCCGGCCCGACCACCGGCCTGTGCGGGAATGCGCAGCCCGGGAATCTCGATCTGCTGGCTCTTCTGATCAGCGTTCAGCGACTCGAATCCGTCCCAGAGGGAGATCTGCCGCAACGGTTCGGTGCTGTTCTCATAGGCGACGACCAGGGTCCAGCCGCCCCAGGAACCGACATCGGAATGTCCCATTGCCACGTTGATCTGGGCGACGGTGTAAAGACCGGAGCCGCTCTGCCGCACCAGCGGGGTGACGTCGGCCGACGCCTGGAACGCGTCGGCGCCGTCCGCGTCCCGGTGCGCGACGGTGGTGTCGGCGAGGACTTCCTTGTACCGGCCGCCCGGTTCGGCGATCAGGATCCGCCCGTTGTCCGCGGGCGGCTTCTGCTCCCCGACCCGCAGGTTCCCGCCCCAGTACAGCCGGGCGTACGTCACCCGGCCGTGCTGGGGGATCACCAGGCCGGCGCGGCTGGAGTTGTAGGTGTTGGGGTCGTCGTCCTCGTCGATGTAGAACATCTCGAAATCGCCGTTGACCCCCGCGCCACCCGCCTGGACCGAGGAACAGGTGGCCGCCTTGTCGGACTTCGGCGTACGACAGGTGATCGCGGAGTTCGCGGCCCGGACGACGCCGCCGTGCTGGACGGCCTGATAGCGCTGAGCGAAGGGAATGCGAGGCGATTCGTCCACCGCGGATTCGTCCGCGAGGGACGGGGAGGCGGCGGACGAGGCCAGCAGGAAAACGGTCCCCAGGATGGCTCGTGCGGTGCAGCTCAGCGGCCTCGACATGGCTGGCCCTCCCTGCTCGATCAGCATGACAAAAACAAGAGTGCACATTGTCAGAAAGCTAGTTGGAAATCACGCCAGACTCGCTCACGCCGCCGTCCGGCGGCTATTCCGCATACTCGAATTGCTCCTTCGAGTGAGCGACTCGCCCTTTTGTTCCGGCGATTCCGGCGCCATGGTGCGCCCACTCGGCCCCGCCGACCGACCGCGACCGCGAAATCTGTTCGACCGACGAGCCGACGAGCCCATCGGAGGTTCGCCACACGAACGGGTGAGCGCATCAGCGGTTGATACGAGAATCCCCGCGGGGGTTTCCTCGCACGAGGGAACCTCGTTACCCCTGCGGACGGCGGCGACGATCGTCGCCGGAGAAAGGGTGCGAAGACATGAAGTACACGAGGGTTGCCGCGATCGTCGCAGGTTCGGTGGCCGCGCTCGGGGCCGCGTCTCCCGCGATGGCGATGGACACCACGCAGGCCGCGCTCCCTACGAGCCTCAACGGCGGTCTCGCCCACGCCACCAGCCAGATGCCCCTCCTCAACGGCGGCAGCGGAAACGTGGTGAAGGACGTCGCCGACACCGCGACCGAACTCAACTCCGTCAAGGGCCAGGCCCCGCAGGACGCGCTCCGGGCGGCCGGCGCGCTCACGCCGATGCTCGGCGGGGTCATGCTGGGCGGCTGAGCCGACCGGAGGGGCGCCCCCGCCCGGGGGCCGATTCCGGCAGGGGGGGGTGCGGCAGTCGGTGGCCGCACCCCCTTTCCGTATGCCCGGCACCTTCGCTCCCGTCTGCCCAGCCGTACGGGAGGGAGCGGGACGGCACGCCAGACGGTGTGGGTACACGCAGAGGGTGGCGCCCCCGGGGATACCGGGAACGCCACCCTCTGGCGTGGCGGAGCGTGAACGTCAGCCGTTCACACCGGTGTTACCGAAGGCCGGGTTCAGCAGGCCGATCACGTTGATGGTGTTACCCACCACATTGACCGGGACATGGACCGGGACCTGGATGAGGTTGCCGGACAGCACGCCGGGCGAACCGACGGCGGCACCGTGCGCCTGGCTGTCAGCCAGAGCGGAACCGGCGGCCGCACCAACGGCGACACCGGCGGTGGCCAGCACCACGGCGACCCTCTTGGCAGTCTTCATGGAAGTCAGCACCTTCTGTTCGATGTTCTGCGCCTGCGTCGCGGCGCACACCCATCGAAACGGAGGATCGGGAGAGATGACACGGCCCAGCTCGCCGGTGCCCCCGTTCGGCCCAATAGCCCTATGAGTTCCCCGTGCGCGTCCATTGGAGTGAACCGGAAGAACCAAACAACCGGCCCGCAGTTGCTCAGGGGGCTCCAGTAGTGGGCATCCACGAAACCGAAGGACGGAACATGTTCAAGAAGGTTATGGCGACCACGGCGGTCACCCTCTCCGTGGTGGGCGCGGGCGCGGCCATGGCACCGCAGGCTATGGCCATCGGCGACCACCAGGGCACCACGTCGGTGAGCGGCAACGGCTCCACCCAGGCGTACGGCAACTCCGCCACCCACGGCGACCTGAGCCCGCAGCTCGGTCTGGTCCAGGGCTCGCTCAACAAGCCCTGCATCGGCCTGCCGCTCAAGGCCAACGCCGGCTCCCTCATCGGTCTCATCCCGATCGCCGTCCAGGACGTCTCGATCCTGTCCGCGCCGCAGAACCAGCAGTGCACCGAGAACTCGACGCAGGCCAAGGGCGACGAGCCGCTGTCGCACATCCTCAGCAACATCCCGATCCTGTCGGGCAACGGCGTCGCGAACCGCTGACGCCCCATCCGGCGGACAGCGGCACCGCGGTGACCGTACGACGACCCCGGCGCACGTTCGGTGCCGGGGTCGTTGTGCTGTCCGCTCCCCCGTACGCCTGGAATGGGCGCCGATACCCCGTCTCACGGATTGTCCATACGGATCCCCGGAATTCATTCCGCAGACGGGTGACGGCAGGACCGTTCGACCCCTTTTCGGTGCTTGAATGGCGGGGCGGATCTCGTCTGCTGTCTTTCCGGGAGCGAGCCTCCAGCCGGCGGCGCATTGCGTCGTGGGGCAGTCGTGCTTCCTGTTGGCATGGCGCGCCCGGATGCGTGGCGATCCGCAATCTATCGACGGGGGGTCCATATTGTATGACCCTCCGTCGATATTCCGTACGCGTCATCACTTCCGATGCCGTCCAGCATTCGAGTGAACGCACGGAACCAAACAGGTCGAGAGCAGTTGATCAGTCTGCTCCACGATCGATCGTTCATAGCGAAAAGGGACAACACGTGATCAAGAAGATTCTGGCTACCGCGGCGGTCACCGCTTCGATGGTGGGCGCCGGCGCCACGATGGCCCCCTCGGCCATGGCCATCGGCAATGACAACGGCACCACCTCCTTCAGCGGCAACGGCTCCTCGCAGTCGTACGGCAACTCCGCCACCCACGGCGACATGAGCCCGCAGCTGGCCCTCATCCAGGGTTCGCTCAACAAGCCCTGCATCGGCCTGCCGGCCAAGGCCAACATCGGCTCCCTCATCGGTCTCATCCCGATCGCCGTCCAGGACATCCCGATCCTCTCGGCGCCGCAGAACCAGCAGTGCACCGAGAACTCGACGCAGGCCAAGGGCGACGAGCCGCTGTCCCACATCCTCAGCAACATCCCGGTTCTGTCGGGCAACGGCGCCGGCAACAACTGAGCGTCACACTGAGGTCGTGGGTGTGTCCCCGGGCGTCGCACGCCCGGGGACACACTTATTTACCCAGCGCCTTCCGGAGAACACCGGCGACTGCCCGGCGCGCTATATCAAAATATCCGACAGCGGTTCGACGAATTGCCCTGCTGCATACGAGTGACTTTTCGAACTTACAGCCATATGAACGTTTCCTCGCGGGAATCCAGTCGTTACTAGATCTGCGGGGGTGCTCCCTCATGAGCAGGACTCTGTCGGCGCAGCGCGAAGGTCGCGACTGTGTAGCGCACCGCCGCTGAAAGGATCAAAAAGATGAAGTCCACGAAGGCCGCCGCCGTTATTGCTGGAATCCTCATGACGGTGGGCGCTGCCGCCCCCGCCATGGCCGACGCGGATGCCCACGGTGCCGCTGTCGGTTCACCCGGCGTACTGTCCGGCAACGTGATCCAGGTTCCCGTCCACGTTCCCATCAACGTCTGCGGAAACTCGATCAACATCATCGCGCTGCTGAACCCGGCTTTCGGCAATGCCTGTGTGAACGGCTGACATCCGGTCGGTATTCTGCCGTCCCGGGGCGCGCGCACCAGCGCACCCCGGGGCGTTTTGCGTGCGCGGACCACGCGTACGGATCACACGCACGAACCACGTCATCGGCCGCACTCAAAGGCGGCACATCGTGAGCGGCGCTTCATGAACGACACGGGGGCGCAACGGCTCCGGGCTCGCGCGCCGGGGGCGCCCCCGGACCCCCGGCTGGGTGGTCACCCCCGGGCCTGCTCAGTGACGAGGGCAACACCGGTCCGCCATTACCCCGTGACCACCGCGTGAACCGTAGGCGGTGAGGCCGTCCGGATGGCCCATTCCAAGGACGCGCCCCGCCCTCACCATCCCGAAACAATCCGGCCCGCATTTCCCGGCACCGCCGTGAAGACGGCGGCGGGAGAAAACGCTCGGCACTCGGCGGAAGGCGCCCGTAAGCTCACCGACATGCAGGTGATCCAGTCTACGAAGCTCGCAAATGTCTGTTACGAGATCCGGGGCCCGGTCCTTGAGGAGGCGATGCGGCTGGAGGCGGCAGGGCACCGCATCCTCAAGCTCAACACCGGCAATCCGGCGGCTTTCGGTTTCGAGTGCCCACCCGAGATTCTGGAGGACATCCTCCGCAATCTCGGCAGCGCGCACGGATACGGTGACGCGAAAGGACTACTCTCCGCACGGCGTGCGGTGATGCAGCACTATCAGACCAAGGGAATCGCGCTGGATGTCGAGGACGTCTATCTCGGCAACGGCGTGTCCGAGCTGATCCAGATGTCGATGCAGGCGCTGCTCGACGACGGGGACGAGGTGCTCGTACCCGCCCCGGACTATCCGCTGTGGACCGCGTCGGTCTCCCTCGCCGGGGGCACCGCCGTCCATTACCGGTGCGACGAACAGTCCGACTGGATGCCGGACCTCGCCGATCTGGAGCGGAAGATCACCGATCGCACCAAGGCGATGGTGATCATCAATCCGAACAACCCCACGGGGGCGGTGTACGACGACGAAACGCTCCGCGCGCTCACCGAGATCGCCCGCCGCCACAACCTGATCGTCTGCTCCGACGAAATCTACGACCGGATCCTCTACGACGGCGCCACCCACACCCCGACGGCCGCCATCGCCCCGGACCTGATGGTCCTCACCTTCAACGGGCTCTCCAAGAACTACCGGGTGGCCGGCTACCGCTCCGGCTGGCTGGCGGTCTGCGGGCCCAAGGCCCACGCGTCCTCCTACATCGAGGGTCTGACCATCCTCGCCAATATGCGGCTGTGCGCGAATATGCCGTCGCAGCACGCGGTGGCCACGGCGCTGGGCGGACGGCAGTCGATCGAGGACCTGGTGCTGCCCGGGGGGCGCATCCTGGAGCAGCGGGACGCGGCCTACGACCTGCTGACCCAGATCCCGGGTGTCACCTGTGTGAAGCCGAAGGGCGCGCTCTACCTCTTCCCGCGGCTCGATCCGAAGGTCTACAAGATCAAGGACGACCGGCAGATGGTGCTGGACCTGCTGCGGGCCGAGAAGATCATGGTCGTGCACGGTACGGGCTTCAACTGGCCGGAGCCCGACCACTTCCGGATCGTGACACTGCCGGCGGTCAAGGAGCTGGCGGACGCGGTGACCCGGATCGGCTCGTTCCTCGACGGATACGGCCAGCCCTGACGTACCGCCGCCGATCGGCCCGGCCACCACTCCCACCAGGGGCGGTCGGGCGATCATGCACCAAATCCCGACTTCACTCAACTTTAGACTCAATCCAATGTACGATGGCTTCTTGAGTGTGAACAGGAGGCCATCCCCATGTACGAGCCGATCCGCACCAAGTCCGTCCACACGATGGCCGACGGCGCCGGGTTCCCCCACCGCACCCGCGACGAAGAGCTGGACATCCAGCTCGCCGGCCATCTCTCCGCACTCCTGGCCGTCACCGACGAGCTGGGTCTCGAAGAGCCGGCCGAGCGCATCGCGGCCCAGATAGCCAGGCTGCGCGGCACCCCGCCGGTCCGGCACGCCGGCCTCAGCGGCGCCGGTACCGACGCCCTACACCGTCGCGCCCACTCCCTGGCGGGCCGGGCGCTCGTCGTCGCCGCCTCCCGCGCGGACACCACGGTCGCCGTGCTCGCGGCCGGTCGGATGGACGCCCACGCCGCCGCCCTGGACGAACTCCGTCTGGTCGGCGCCCACTGACGGCCCCGGTCCACGAGCCGGGGAGGTCCGTGGACCGGGTGCCCTGCGCACCCTCGGGTGGGGGCCCATCCCCCGCGCTCCCGCCCGAGGGCTCCGCACCAGACGCGTGCGGCCCCCGGAGCCGATAAGGGCTCCGGGGGCCGCACGCGTCACCGGGCCCTCGACTCAGGGCCGCCGCGACGCCTTGCCCGTACGCGGCCGGCCTTGGACGACCGGCCGCGGTGACCGGTCTCAGCCGAGGCGGGCGACCAGTGAGCGGTACTCGTCCCACAGTTCCTTCGGCGTGTGGTCACCGAAGGTGTTGAGGTGCTCGGGGATGAGCGCCGCCTCTTCGCGCCAGACCTCGGCGTCGACCTTCAGCAGGAAGTCGAGGTCATCGGCGGGCAGTTCCAGCCCCGCGGTGTCGAGGGACTCCGCGGTCGGCAGCACGCCGATCGGGGTCTCGACGCCCGCCGCCGTGCCCTCCAGCCGCTCCACGATCCACTTCAGCACCCGGCTGTTCTCGCCGAAGCCGGGCCAGACGAACTTGCCCGCGTCATTCTTGCGGAACCAGTTCACGTAGTAGATCTTCGGCAGTTTCGCCTGGTCGGCGTCGCGTCCGACCTTGATCCAGTGGGCCATGTAGTCGCCCATGTTGTAGCCACAGAAGGGCAGCATCGCGAACGGGTCGCGGCGCAGCTCGCCGACCTTGCCCTCGGCGGCCGCGGTCTTCTCGCTCGCCACGTTCGCGCCCAGGAAGACACCGTGCTGCCAGCTCAGCGACTCCGTCACCAGCGGCACGGCGGAGGCGCGGCGACCGCCGAAGAGGATCGCCGAGATCGGCACGCCCTGGGGGTCCTCCCACTCCGGCGCGACGGTCGGGCACTGCGCCGCGGGCACGGTGAAGCGGGCGTTGGGGTGGGCGGCCGGGGTGCCGGACTCGGGCGTCCAGTCGTTGCCCTTCCAGTCCGTGAGGTGGGCCGGGGTCTCCTCGGTCATGCCCTCCCACCAGATGTCGTTGTCGTTGGTGAGCGCGACATTGGTGAAGACGGCGTTGCCCCAGAGGGTCTTCATGGCGTTGGCGTTGGTGTGCTCGCCGGTGCCGGGGGCGACACCGAAGAAGCCGGCCTCGGGGTTGATCGCGTAGAGCTGACCGTCGTCGCCGAAGCGCATCCAGGCGATGTCGTCGCCGATGGTCTCCACGGTCCAGCCGGGGATGGTGGGCTCCAGCATGGCGAGGTTGGTCTTGCCGCAGGCGGAGGGGAACGCGGCGGCGATGTACTTCGACTCACCGGTGGGCGGGGTGAGCTTGAGGATCAGCATGTGCTCGGCGAGCCAGCCCTCGTCGCGCGCCATGACGGAGGCGATGCGCAGGGCGTAGCACTTCTTGCCGAGGAGGGCGTTGCCGCCGTAGCCGGAACCGTACGACCAGATCTCGCGGGTCTCGGGGAAGTGCGAGATGTACTTGGTGGAGTTGCAGGGCCAGGGGACGTCCTGTTCGCCCTCGGCGAGGGGTGCGCCAAGGGTGTGGACGGCCTTGACGAAGAACCCGTCGGAGCCCAGCTCGTCCAGGACGGGCCGGCCCATCCGGGTCATGGTGCGCATGGAGACCGCGACGTAGGCGGAGTCGGTGATCTCGACGCCGATCGCGGAGAGCGGGGAGCCCAGCGGGCCCATGCAGAAGGGGACGACGTACATCGTCCGGCCGCGCATGGAGCCGCGGAAGATGCCGTTCTCGTCGGTGAAGATCGCCTTCATCTCCGCCGGGGACTTCCAGTGGTTGGTCGGGCCCGCGTCCTCCTCCTTCTCGGAGCAGATGAAGGTGCGGTCCTCGACGCGGGCGACGTCGGTGGGGTCGGACGCGGCGTAGTACGAGTTCGGGCGCTTGACCGGGTCCAGCTTGGTGAAGGTTCCCTTGGCCACCAGTTCGTCGCAGAGGCGCTCGTACTCCGCCTCGGACCCGTCGCACCAGACGACCCGGTCCGGCTGGGTGATTGCCGCGATCTCGTCGACCCAGGAGATCAGCTCCCGGTGGTTGGTGGGGACGGTGCTGGGAGCCGCGATGTCGCGCGCCACGATCGCTCCTAAATGAGGGGTGTGTAGTTCTCTGCCCTGAGATGGCCCTTTATGGCCTGTGGTGCGCCCCGTGGGGGCTGCGACCCGGATGCTTCGTAGCCGCTCATCCGGTGCCGACCGCACTCATCTGATCATCCGTGGCCGGTGCGCATATGTCCAGGGGGCAGCTCACGTGAGCATCACCACTCGTTCGGCCCTCATCCGATGACCATCGGCGGGCGATCGCACCCCCCGGCACCTCCTCCCGGGAGTGGCCGGAACGAGTCGGTGCCTCACCCCGAAACACTCGTCCGGTTCCGTGCACTCACCCACTACCTACGGATGCGTAGGTACCATCCACCTATGACAGCAGCGCCCGAAGTGATCGAGATAGAGCCGCCTCCGGTGAAGCCGAAACTCCGCGGCTGGCTGCACGCCGGGATGTTCCCGGCCGTCGTGGTCGCGGGGCTGGTCCTCACGGCTCTCGCCGACTCCCCCCGGGCCAGGGCCGCCTGCGCGGTCTACGTCATGACGGCATGTCTGCTCTTCGGTGTCAGCGCGCTCTACCACCGGGGCAACTGGGGCCCGCGCGGCGAAGCCATCCTGCGCCGCCTCGACCACGCCAATATCTTCCTGATCATCGCGGGCACCTACACCCCGCTGGCCATGCTCCTTCTCCCCGATTCCACCGCCCGGCCGCTCATGTGGGCGATCTGGGCGGCAGCGGCGGCGGGCATAGCGTTCCGGGTGCTCTGGGTCGGCGCCCCGCGCTGGCTCTACACCCCGTGCTACATCGCCATGGGGTGGGCCGCGGTCTTCTTCCTGCCGGACTTCCTGCGCACCGGGGGCATCGCGGTGCTCGTCTGCGTGATCGTCGGTGGACTGCTCTACAGCGTGGGCGGTGTGGTGTACGGGATCAAGCGGCCGAACCCGTCACCCCGCTGGTTCGGCTTCCACGAGGTGTTCCACTCGCTGACGCTGGCGGCGTTCGTCGTCCACTACGTCGGCATCTCCCTGGTGGCCTACCAGAGCTGACCGCTGCCAGAGGAAGGGCCGTGGCGAGTTCGCCACGGCCCTTTCGGCCATCTTCAACCGCACCAACTGTCGAACCCCTGCACGAATATGGCTCCGTCACAGGTCGATACGGGACAATGATCCCCATGGCCCCCACCGCACCTACCCCCTCAGATGCCCCGACGGGCGGCTCCGGTTCCGTGCACCCTGCGCACCTCACGCGGCCACCGCTGGGGCTGCGCGAGCGGAAGAAGCTGAGGACGCGGATGGCGATCCGCCGGGCCACCTACCAGCTGATCGGCGAGCAGGGGTACGAGGCGACGACGGTCGAGCAGATCGCGGAGGCGGCCGAGGTCTCGCCGTCGACGGTCTTCCGCTACTTCCCGGCCAAAGAGGACATCGTCATCAGCGATGAGCTGGACCCGGCACTGGAGGCGGCCCTGCGGGCACGACCGGCCGACGAGGACCCGCTGGACTCGGTCCGCCAGGTCATCACCCAGGGCCTCACGGCCGCCCTCCGCGCCGACCGGGCCGCGGTCGTCCAGCGCACGAGGCTGATGGTGGAGGTCCCCGCGATCCGGGCGCGGATGACCGAGACCATGACGACGACCTCGCGCCTGCTGACCAACGCCCTCGCGGACCGCGCCGGGCGCCCCCGGCACGATCTGGAGGTCCAGGTGTTCACGGCGGCGGTGCTGGGGGCGCTGCGCGAGGTGACGCTGTACTGGGCCGGCCGGGACCACCAGGACGATCTGATCGAACTGGTGGACAGGGCGCTCCGGATGCTCCGCGACGGCATACGCCTCTGAGGCCCCTCCCCCGTCCGACTCAGCCCCGGCCCTCGGCGAGGGTGTGCGCAACCAGGGCGTTGGCGTGACCGTGCCCCAGCCCGTGCTCGGTCTTGAGCCAGGAGACCAGCTCCATGTGCTTGACCAGCGGCGAGGAACGGATGAGTTCCTTCCACTCCGCTATCGGGCGGCCGTGCTTCTTCTCGATGGAGGGGAAGTAGCTGGCGGGGCCCTTCACGGTGTCGGCCATCTCGGCGGTGTCCCTTCGTCGGTACGGAGTGAATCCCGGGGCGGGCGATCCGCGCCCGGCCGGTCCGTGTCAGGGATGAGGACGCCCGGACCGGCCCGGATTCATCGGTGGCACAGACGTGATCCGCGCCACACGCTCCCCTCGATCGCCGCTGCTCCCCGGCTTGATCCAGCCCCTTCCGGAGCCGACCCGGAGCGCTACTCGCCGGCCGGATCCAGCTCCGCCCGGAGCCGGTCCGGAGCGGTGACCGGCAGCCGGCAGACGAACCCCCGGCAGACATAGGCCGCCGCGCCGCCGTCCACCAACCCCCGGTCCCGCAGCAGCGGGAACTCGTCACCACCCGGCGCGCCGAACGCGACGACCGCACCCGGGGCCGGGGCGAGCAGGGCCGTACGGTGCAGGGCGCGGGCCCCCGCGTCCCCCTCGGCCCCCACTACGGCGACCTCCCGGGGCCCGTCGGCCAGCGCCTCGGCGACGGCGAGCCCCCACCCGATGAACCTCGGCGCCTTCGGCCCGAGCGCCTTCACCACACCGAGCGCGCCCTCGGCGGCGGTGCGATGCGCCTCCGAACCGGTGTGCGCCGCGTACGAGAGCAGTGCGCCGGCGGCGGCGGTCCAACCGGAGGGGGTCGCGTTGTCCGTGGGGTCCTGGGGGCGGCGGATCAGCCGTTCGGCGTCGTGGGCGGTGTCGTACAGCGTCCCGTTCTCACCGGTGAACCGGTCGATGACGAGATCGAGCAGGAACCCGGCGAACTCCAGCCAGACGCCCTCCCCGGTGACGCCCGCGAGCGCGAGGAAGCCCTCAGCGACATCCGCGTAGTCCTCCAGCACACCGGCGTTGGGCCCGACCGTGCCATCCCTGGAGGTACGGGCGAGCCGGGCCGAGTCGTCCAGGTGGAGCCGCACCAGCAGATCGGCGGCCTCGGTGGCGCGCTCGATCAGATCGGGCCGGTCGAAGTAGGCCCCGACCTCGGCGAGCGCGGCGACCGCGAGCCCGTTCCAGGCCGCGACGATTTTGTCGTCCCGCTCCGGCCGCACCCGTCCCTCCCGGGCCTCGAACAGCCGCCGCCGCAGCTCCCCGTCCGCCTCGTCGCCCGGCAGCCGCAGCACGGAGGACCCCTCCTCGAAGGTGCCGCTCTCCGTCACCCCGTACACCTCGGCGGCCCGCCGACCGTCCGCGTCCCCGAGGACCTCGCGGAGCTGCTCCGGCGTCCACACGTAGAACGCCCCCTCCGTGGTCCGTCCCGAGGCGTCCACACTGTCGGCGTCGAGGGCGGACGCGAACCCGCCCTCGGCGGTGCGCAGCTCCCGCACCATGAAGTCGGCGGTCTCCAGGGCGACCCGCCGGGCGAGACCGGATCCCGTGACCCGCCACAGATGCGCGTACACCCGGCACAGCAGCGCGTTGTCGTAAAGCATCTTCTCGAAGTGGGGAACCACCCACTCCCGGTCGACGGAGTACCGCGCGAACCCGCCGCCGAGCTGGTCGTAGAGACCGCCCCGGGCCATCGCCTCACAGGTGTCGGTCACCATCTGGAGCGCACCCTCGCTCCCGGTCCGCGCATGGTGCCGCAGCAGGAACTCCAGCACCATCGACGGCGGAAACTTCGGCGCGCCCCCGAACCCGCCGTGCCCCTCGTCGTACTCCCTGGCGAGCGCGAGCAGCGCCTGCGCCAGCTCCTCCCCACCGGGCGGCCCGTCCCCGGCGACCGCGAGCGACCGCGCCCCGAGATCCCGAGTGATCTTCCCGGCCACCTCGGCGACCTCCTCCCGCCGATCACTCCAGGCGGCGGCCACCCCTTCGAGCACCTGCCGGAAGGAGGCGATCCCGTGCCGCGGCTCCGGCGGGAAGTACGTCCCGAAGTAGAACGGCTCGGCATCGGCGGTCAGGAACACGGTCATGGGCCACCCCCCGTGCCCGGTCGCGGCCTGCACCGCCTCCATGTACACGGCATCGACATCCGGCCGCTCCTCGCGGTCGACCTTGACCGCGACGAAGTGTTCATTGAGATAGGCGGCGGTGTCGTCGTCCTCGAAGGACTCGTGTGCCATGACATGACACCAGTGACAGGAGGAGTACCCGACGCTGAGCAACACCGGCACCCCCCGCTCCCGCGCGGCCTCGAACGCCTCGGGGGACCAGGGCCACCAGTCGACGGGGTTGTCGGCGTGCTGGAGGAGGTACGGGGAGGTTTCATGTGCGAGGCGGTTCGACATGGGTCCATCCTCGCGTACGGGGGCGATGGGGCGCTTCCGCGGCACGGGCCGGGCGCTCCGGGGCGGGCTCGCCGAGATGGTGGCGCCCGCGTGGATGCACACCCAGATCAGCGCGGAGCAGTACGACTCCTGGTCCGAGGAACAGTGTGCCGGCATGGAGATCGTGGACGGGATGGTCGTCGGGAGCCCGAGCGCCTCCGTGTTCGTGGGCCTCGCCCTTCCGTCAGGGGCCGTGGCACACGAACATGGAGACACTCTGGCCGGGCCCTTCCTGGCCTGTCGTTCACCGGCGTCGACAACAGGCCGGCTCTGCCGGGTACATCGCGGCCCATCCCTTCCGATCCCCACACCCCGGCTTTCCTGACCCACCGATTTGGGGGCCTCTCCCAGTGTTCGTCTACGTAGCCCACCGGCTCTTCGCCTCGCACGACCGTGCTCTCGCCGCCGATCTCGCCGAACGAGTCGCCGCGCGAGTCGGTGCCGATCGCGTGTTCCTGCCGTTCTGCGACAGCGACGAGGAGAACCTGGTCGCCGAGGTCAAGGGGCGTCGACTGTTCGAGATGGACCGCGAACGTCTCGGCTACATGGATGCCATGGTCGCCGTCCTGCACGGCCCGAGCCTCGACGACGGGGTCTGCTTGGAGATCGGATACGCCGCCGCTGCCGGCATACCGGTCACCGTGCTCACCACCGACTTCCAGACCTACTCGCTGACCGAGGCCGGCCCTCATCTCGCATTCCCGGATCCCCTGCTCCAGGCCGTAGCCACGCGCATCGTGCGCGTCACCAACCTCGGACCACCGACTTCGCACCCTTCCCGCTTCACGGACTTCCAGGCGCGCAACGTGGCCCAGACGAACACGGCACTCGACGCGGCCGTCGACGCATTACTCGACCTCCCGGATCACGGTCCACGCCTGGTGGGGACGGCTCCGGATGTCGGCGCACCCGTCTATGTCGAGGCTTCGCCCTACACGGCATGGGGCCGGGACCACCTGGCCGAAGCCTGCGTCGAAGCCGGCCACACCGTGCGGGTGCCCCAGCGCTTCACGGCGTCGGATCCAGTGGCAGGGGCCCTGGCCGACCTGACCGCAGTGTGCTCGGCCGCCCGCCTGATCGCCGATGTCTCCGGCCCGGAGACACCGCCGGGAACCGCCCTGCTCGTCGGTGCGGCCATGGCCAGCGACGTACGGATCGCGGCCTTCCAGCCACGTACGACATTCACGCACGCCCATGGCCGCGAGCCCAACTGGCGCAACCTCATGATCCAGTACGCCGCCGAGGCTCACCTCGACAACGGCGACGCCGTGCTGTCCTGGCTGGCCGCATGAGCCTCGACGAGATCGCCGGCGGGAGTACCGGCGAGTGGGGCCGCTAGCAGGGGCGCTCAGGGGCGAGCGCTCCGGCCTGTCCCTTCCGGGAATCCGTGATCGCCTCGAAGACGAGAGCCAGAACCAACTGCACGGTCTCCCGGCCGTACCCCACACCCCAGGCGCTGGGGCGCAGCGCGAAACCCATCGTCGCCGCGCGCTGCTGATGCGGATCGAGGGCCAACCGTGCGAATCCGAGCAGCTCGCCGCCGTCGCACTCAACGACGGCGAGCGCGTATTCCTATCGGGGGTCCACGGTGGCCGAGGTCATGGACCGCTGGACGATGCCACCGACCTGTTCACGCGCGCGGGGAGTGAAACTCAGATGCTCGGTCGCCTCCGGGCTGCCGTGGACGGCGAGGACTCCGTCCACGTCATCGACGGTCAGTTCACGGATGCGGAGACGGGCATTGGCGCGCTTGACCGAATACGTGTCGGGACCCTACCCACAGCATCTAGTGCTGTGACCGGGATGGTTCACCGTGGTCGGGAGACGGCTCACGGGACGAGCGCGGTCCGCGAGGCGACTGGTATTACTGGTGCATGCAGGAAGAGACCGCGCGATCTGCGATCGACACGTTCATCTCCGCGTTCAACGCCTCGGACGACAGCTATGTGACTGCGCTGCTCTCCCAGGCCCTCACCTCGGACGTGGTCTTCTGGGGACCGTTGGGCCGCAGTGAGGGGATCGATGCGGTCGAGCGGTTCGTGCTGGACATCCGGCGCCACCCCGCGGGGACCGGCACGATGGTGCGCTGTTCCGCGGTGGACATGCCGGACGAGTGGGCCCGGTACCAGTGGGTCTTCACGACGCCGGATGGAGGCCCCCGCCTGGCGGGAACGGACGTCGTCCATCTGCGGCGGAGCCTCATCGACCAGGTCATCGTCTTCGCGGGGGAGATCGAGCCGTCCGCCTCCTGAGTCGTTCTCCTCTGGTCCTGCGGCGGTTGACGCCCCACAACATGTCGTCGCCGACCGCGTAGCAGCCGTGGAAGTACCGGCCCAGCACGACGAAGGGTGTGCATTGCCCGTACCTCACGGCATCGCGGCCGAGCGGGATCTCTGGGACGCCTGCGCCCGGAGCCCCCGCAACGACGTGACGGACGCCGAGCCCGTGTTCCGCTGGACCCAGTACGAGGACCACGGGCCGGGGGTCGAACTTCTCGGTGCCCCTGGTGTCGGTCTGGACATCGGGCATATCGGGACGCTGATCGCCTCCGCCGTGCGGCCCTAAGCGCCACCCACGTGCGCGAGCGCGCTCCGGGTGCCGCGGCCCACGATCGCCGGGGCCTCCTGGATGAGGGTGTCGTCGGCGAGGGCCGCCACCATGAAGAGGGCGAAGTCCACCCGGTGCGTCAGGTCGCTGGCCAGTACCGGATCGCCCACGTGCGGACTCCAGACGGGCAGGCCCTGGCCGGGGCCCTCCTTCAGGGTGCTGCCGCGCACCACGGTCCACCGGGTATCGCTGGCGAACACCCGGCGGCACGCCTCCACCTGGTCGTCGATCTCGGCGGCGCGGACGAGTCGGGCCAGCAGCGTGGCGATCCGGAGGCCCAGGGTGAACATCCGTGAGTAGCGGTCCTTGCCGTCGCGGGTGATGTGCCAGCCGCAGGAGAAGATCAGGCGCGCGTCCGGCCCGGCGTGGTCGAGGACCGCCTGCGCCGTGCCCGAGGCGTACTGCCGTACGCCCCAGGGCACCAGCACCGTGAGCACCCCGTCGCACCCGTCCACCGCCCGCCGGATCACCTCCGGGTCGTTGGTGTCCCCCGGGACGATCGTCATCAGGCCGTCGAACGCGGCCAGTTTCGGCACACTGCGCTCCCGACAGACGCCGACCACGTCGTAGCCCCGTTCCAGCGCCTGCCGGACCATGTACTGCCCGAGCTTCCCCGAGGCTCCGACGATGCAGACCTTCTTCACGCGATCCCCGCCCATGGCACAGTCCCTTCGCCGGAATGCCGACCTTATGCTGTAAGGCAAGGTAACCTTATGCCGTAAGGCAGTCAATGAAGGCGTCAATGAGGGTGGAGGGGAGCGGCGGATGCCCGAGGGAGGCAAGGGCCGGCGCGGGGCCGCGGCGCGGCAGCCGCTCAGTCGTGAGCGGGTGATCCGCGCGGCGATGGCCGTCGCGGACGAGAAGGGCTCGGCCGCGCTCACCATGCGGGCCATCGCCGAACCGCTGGGCGTCGAGGCGATGTCGCTCTACCACCACGTCGCGGGCCGGGAGGACGTCCTCGACGGCATGGTGGACGCGGTGTTCGGCGAGATCGACCTGCCACCGCGCGACATGGACTGGAAGGGCGCCCTGCGCCACCGGACGCTCTCCGCCCGCGCCGTGCTCCGGCGCCATGCCTGGGCCGTCGGCCTGATGGACTCCCGTACCCGGCCCGGCCCCGCGACCCTGCGCCACCACGACGCCGTCATCGGGGCCCTGCGCGCCGGAGGGTTCTCCGTCGCGATGACCGCGCACGCCTTCTCGCTGATCGACAGCTATCTGTACGGCTTCGTGATCCAGGAAGTGAGCCTGCCGTTCAGCGGCCCGGCCGAGTTGGACGAGGTCGCGGGCGCCATTCTGCGGGAGATGCCCGCCGACGCCTACCCGCACCTCGCCGAACTGGCCACCGAGCACGCCCTCAAGCCCGGCTATGACTACGCCGACGAGTTCACCTTCGGCCTCACCCTCATCCTCGACGCGCTGCGACCCGACGGTGAGGCGGGGCACTGAGGTGACGGCGCGGCGCCTCTCCGGCAGATCGGGCCGGCAGCAGCCGCCTGGCAGGGCCCGACAGGAACCCCGGGGTCCCTCGCACCTCGCATCTACGCCCCCCACCGACGACACTTGCACCCGGAGTGCGGAACCGGACGTTGAGGGGGACCCAGATGCGCGACAGCCACCGGACCGAAGCCGAGCGGCTGTTGGTGCGCGCCATGGAGGAGGAGGGGCGGCGCGGGCAAGGGGACGCGCACGTACTGCTGGCGCGCGGCCGGGCCGCGTTGGACTCGCTGGTGGCGAGTGCCGCCGACGAGTACCGCGCGTACGACCAGGCGCTGACCGAGTCCGAGGCCAGCCGGCAGTCGCTGTCCACCCGCCTCAGCCGGGCGAATCTGGCGGCGCCCGCCCTCGTCACCGCCGTCGCGTCGGCCGCGGCCGTCGGCGCCGATCTCGCGCTCGGCACGAGCACCGGGACTGCGCTCGGAGCCGGGGCCGTCGTCGCCGTCGCAGGAGCGGCCACCACCGTCGTCAGGGCGACCGCATCCCACTGGCCCGCCGCACACCGCCGCGCCGGGGCGCTCGGTCAGCCGGGCGGCTCCGAGCAGTTGCGGTTGCAGTGGCTGACCGCGCTGGAGGTACGGGGCATCCGCCCGTTCCTGGATCAGCAGCGGATGCTGGCCTCCGCCACCCGTACCGCCCAGCAGACCGCTCCCCGGCTGCGCGGCGGCGACCGTAGCGCCCTCGCCCGGCGGCGCTCCGTGCTGGAGCAGTCCTTCGGTCATCTTCCGGAGCCGCGCGGGCCGTTCGCCGGACGGCGGGACGCGATGACGCGGATCGCGCAGTGGGTGCACGCCGCCCGCGCGTCCACCGAGACCAAACCGACGGTCGTCGTGCTGTACGGGGCACGGGGTTCGGGCCGCAGCACACTGGCGGTGCGCGCGTCGCACCACCTGAAGGACCAGTTCCGGGGTGCGTGTGTCGTCGATCTGCGCGGCGACAGCGGCCACCCCCTCTCCACCCGGGACGCCCTGCTCCATCTCCTGAACCGACTGGGCGCGCCCCGCGAACAGTTGTTGTTCCGGGAGCGGTCCTCCGCCGAACAGCAGGTACGGCGGCTCGGCGAGCTGTACCACCAGCATGTGACGGGGCTGCCGGTGACCGTGGTGCTCGACGACGCGGCCGACGCCGCGCAGGTGCGCACCCTGATACCGGAGCGCTCCGACAGTCTGGTGCTGGTCACCGCCCAGACCCGGTTGGAGCTGCCGGACGACGTGCCGGCCTGGGTGCACCACCTCCCGGTCGAGGCCCTGGACGAGGCCGCGTCCGACGAACTGCTGCGGGAGTCCGCCGCCGAACCGTCGGCCGGCCCGTACGACGCACAGGCCGCGGACCGGGTACGGGAGCTGTGCGCGGGGCTGCCGCTGGCGCTCCGGATCGCGGGTTCCGCCCTCGGGCCGCGTACCGCACAGCAACTGGCCACCGATCTGGCGGCGTACGGCTCCGCCGACCCGATCGAGCGCGCCCTCCTGCTGCGCTACACCGACCAGCCCGAGCAGGCCCGCAGGCTGCTGCGGCGGCTCGCGCTCGCCGGGCGGGCCTCGCTGGGCGCGGCGGCCGCCGCCGCGCTGCTCGCCACCGACGAGGAGGAGTCACAGCGGCTGTTGACCGCGCTCTCCGACGCCGGTCTGATCGACCGGGTGCGCGGCAGCCGCTACCGGCTGCACGACGCGGTCCGGACGTTCGCGCGGGCCCGGCTGCTGGACGAGGAGGAGGACACCGAGCGCGCCGCCGCGCAGGAGCGGCTGATCCAGAACCACGCGGATCTCGCCGGCGCGGTGATCCGGATGGTCGACGGCAAGATGTCGACCCGCGCCGGCCAGTTCGGTGCGCACGGGTTCTCCTCGCTCGATTCCGCGCTGCGCTGGCTGGACGACGAGTCGAGTTTCATCACCTCCGCGCTACGGCACGCGGAGGGCGTCAACCAGCAGACCGTACTCAATCTCCTCGGCGCCCTCGCCGACTACTGCCTCCTCCGCGGTGACCTCTACCGCCTGGGGGAGATCAGCGAGTTGTCGCAGGCCGTCGACCAGGGGCTGTTGGAGCGTTCCGTCCGGTGGCGGACCGGTATCGCGGCCCGTCAGCTCGGCGAGCTGGACAAGGCCCGTACCACCCTGTCGTCCGTCGTCGGCCTCTACCGCGAGGCACAGAACGACGCGGGCGCCGCACTCGCCCTCTGCTCGCTCGGGATCACCCTGCACCATCAGGGCAATCTCACCGAGGCGGCCGCGAAGCTCCGGGAGGCCGTCGCGCTCCAGTCCTCCGACGAGCAGGCCGAGGACCGGGCGTGGTCGCTGCACGCGCTGGCCGCCGTCCGCCGTGATCAGGCCCATCTCGGCGAGGCCGTCGCCCTCCTGACGACCGCGCTGGCCCTGCACCGCGAGGGCGAGTCGCTGCACGGCGAGGCGTGGACCCATTTCCAGCTCGGCCAGGTGTGTCTGCGGATGGGCGACGTGCCACGGGCCGAGTCCGCATTGCGCGCGGCGCTGGAGCTGTACGGACGGACCCGGGACGGCCGGGGCGAGGCATGGGCGCTGACCCAACTGGGGCGGGCCCGGCTGGTCGACGGCGATCCGGTCCCGGCGACGGACCAGCTCACGCAGGCGCTCGCCCGGCACCGCGACAACGAGGACGCGCGCGGCGAGGCATGGACCCTGTACTACCTGGGGCAGGCGCTGGAGGAGCGCGGCGACCGCGATCAGGCGGTACGGGAGCTGGAGCGGGCCCGGACGATGTTCTCCCGGATGCGGGACGTGTACGGGCTGGCCGGCGCCCGCCACCACTCCGGCCGGGTCACCCGGGACCAGCGCGCCGCGCAGACCGGCAATCTCCGCAACTCCGGCTTCGCCCGCCAACTCCTGGTGGACGCCCGCGCCGACTTCCGCCGTATCGGGGTCGCGCACGGCGAGGCGTGGACCTGTCTGGAACTCGCCCTGATCGACGCGGGCAACAGCCGGGCCGGGCAGGCTCTGGCACTCTGTGACGAGGCGGTGGAGCTGTTCGCCTCGTACCACGACGACCGTGGCGGCGACTGGGCCCGTTTCCTGCGCTGCACCCTGCTCCCGTACGCCTCCCCCGGCGGTACGGAGGTCGGGACGGTCGTCGCCCAGCAGGAACTGGCCGAGTTGCGGAGCGCGGGGCACGACACCCGGGACGGCAAACTGGAGGAGTGCGTGGCGGCGCTGGCGGTGATGCTGGAGCGCGGTGTGCGGCTGGAGGACGGCTGGCAGGCGTGGAATCTGGGTATGGTGCCCAATCGACATGCCCGGGAAGTGATGGGCGTTCCTGTGGTGGTGGCGAACTGACCGCTGGATACTGGTGGTTCGCGGCCGATCGGGGGAGGTGGCGCGTGGAGGACCGGCGCAGGGTTGCCGCTCGGCGGCTCCGGAAGGCACGCTCCGGCTCGTACACGCCCCCGGAGTCCCAGCCACCCCAGGAGACCCCGCCCCACGACGGACGTCCCTTCGTCGGGCGCCAGGAGCTGATCGGCCGCCTTCTCCGTGAGCTGACGACCGCGCGCGTCCTGGAGCTGCACGGCCCCGCCGGCATCGGCAAGTCCGAGATCGCGCGCCGGCTCACCCTGCTCGTCGGCGACTCCGGCGCCACAGGGGGCTCGGGCGACGCAGGCGGCTCCAGCGGCTCCAGCGGCTCCAGCGGCACGAGCAGCTCAGGCGACATGGGCATTCCCGACCGCCCCGACCGCCCTGAGGATTCCGACCGCCCTGAGCATTCCGACCGCCCTGACGACCCCGAGCGCCCCGCACACCCCGCCCACACGGACACCCCCGTGCACTGGCTGCCCGTGTCCGAGAGCGCGCACCGGCCCGAGGTGCCGCTGCTGAAGCTGCTCGGCCGCCTCGGTGTGCCCCCCAGCGAGCTGCGCGCCTCACTGCCCGACTTCCCGGACGCCACCCCGGGCGAGCTGGTCGAGGTGATCCGCCGCGAGCTGCGCCGACGACCGGCCGTCGTCGTCGCGGACGGCGTCCCGGCCGGACGGCCCGGCGCGGGTCTGCTGACCAGCCTCACCGACGCCGTCCGGGGGACGGCCGGCCTGATCGTCGCCACCTCCGGCGAGAGCCACGCCGACTCCGTACGCTCGCTGCCCTCGCACGCCGTGCCACCGCTCACCGAGGAACAGGGCGCGGAGTTCCTCGGCCTTCCCACCACGGAGCGCCATCCCCTCGTTCGTGCCTCACACGGCTTCCCCCTCTTCCTGCGGCTCGCCGAGAGCCTGCTGCGGGAGGTACGGGCGGGAGTGGCCGACTCGGCGGTCGCCCAGGCACTGGACGTGGCGCTGTACGGCGCGGGAGGCGGGCGTCCGGTGCCGAGGACGCCCGACGATCTGTTCGCGCTCTCCCGGCGCGCCCTGACCCCCCGGGCGGACGCCCTGCTCACGCTCCTCGCCCAGTTGGAGATGGAGGACCTGCCCGACGCCATGACGGACGTCCTCGGCGGCACCGGGCCGTTCCGTGAGCTGTCGTACCGGGGACTGCTGCAACGCCCCCGCCCCGGCCACTGGCGGCTGCCGCTCGCCCTGCGGGAGCTGGTGACCCCCCGGCGCACCCCGGGAGAGCGCCTGCGCAGCAGGGAGTTGGTGGAGGGCGCCATCGCGGGCGCGCTGGCCCGGACCCGTACGCCCGCCTGGTCCGACATCGAGTCCCTCGTCCTGCTCGCCGCGCGCACCCTGCACTCCGCCGACCCGCTGGCCCGCGACTGCGCCCCCCGGCTCGCCCGCGACCTGGGTCGGCGCAATGACCTCAGCACGCTACTGATGCTGCGGAGCAGCACCCTCCGGCACCCGTCGTTCGATCTGCCGCTGGCCGCCGTCGCCCGGCAGACCGGTGACATCACCCTCGCCACCCGACTGCTCCGGAGCCACGGCGACCACGAGGACGCCCGCCTGGAGCTGGTCGAGAATCTGCGCCACTCGGGCCTGCTGGACCAGGCGACCGCGCGGCTCGACGGCGCCCCGAAGGACGTGGCGCCCGGCTGGCAGCTCCATCTCCGGGCCGCACTCGACTGCGACCGGGGCGCGCCGGCCGGGGCCGCCGCCCTGTTGCGCCGGGCCGTGGAGACGCATCAGGTCGCCGGGAGCGAGCACGGCGAAGCATGGGCCGCCTATCACTACGGACGGCTGCGGCTGCTCATCGGCGACGCCGACGGCGCCGCCGAGCGGCTCCGCTTCGCCCGGGGGCTCTTCCACCGGCTGGACGAGCGGCGCGGGGTTGCGTGGGCCGACACCGCGCTGGCCCGGGTGCTGCTGCTGCGGGGCGACCGGTCCCGTACCGTACCGGCGCTGCGGCGGGCGGTGGACGGGCACCGGGCGACGGACGATCCCCGGGGCCGCGCGTGGACCGGTTACTACCTGGCGCTGGCGCTGGCGGACGAGGGCTCCCCCGACCTGGCATCGGCGGAGCTGGACCGGACGGTCACCCTATTCCGCACCGTACGGGACGACCTCGGCCTCGCCTGGGCGCTGCACCACCGCGCGCTGCTGCGGCCGGTGGCCGGCGGGACGCTGCGGGAGGCGCTGGAGGTCTTCTGGCGCAACGGCTCTCTGAACGGGCTCGCCTGGACCCTGCTGGAGCTGGGCGCGCGCGAGGCGGACGAGGGCCGGCTCCGCAGCGCGCGGGGCTTCTTCGACCTCGCGGGAGACGAGGCCGGCACGTACTGGACCGATCTCGTCGCCGCCACCCTCGCCGGTGACGGGCCCGGCCGCGCGCGGGCGCTCAAGGAGCTGTGCCGTTTCCACCCGCCGGGCCTCCTGGAGGGCATCGGACACCCGCCGCCGCCCGGGGACGGTGGACAGCTCCCGCCGCTGTTCGGATACATGGCGCGCGGCCTGCCTGACGCCGGGCTCGCGCCGGACCTGTCGGCGGACTCCGGTCGCCGGCCGGCCCGCCACCGGGTCGCCCTGCCGCCGCGCGCCGCCCGCTACACCGTGCCCGAGCCGCTCCCGGAGCCCCCCGCCCCGACCCCTCCGGCGCCGCCCCGCCCGGACGTCGAGTCGCACGTCCGGCTCACCCTCCTGGACGACGATGTGTTCTGTGACGTCACCGCCCGGATCGCGCTGCGCGTCGAGCCGGGCCCCGGGCACCCCTGGGCGGGCACCGGCGACCTCCCCCTGCTCCGGGTGCACGCCGTACCGCTGACCAACGCCGATGTGGAACCCGCCCACTCGGTGCCGGTCCGGCCCGCGTCCGACGGCTGTGAGTTCCGGCTCACCCCGCACCGGACGGGCCCGATGCGGGTGCGGTTCACCATCGAGCACCGGGACAGCGGATCGGTGCTCCAGCAGGTGGAGACGGAGCTGGACGTCCGGCCCGCCGCCCTGCTCCCGCCGGCGCCCCGGGAGGCGTGAGTACGTGCCCCGAGAACTACCCGCCCGTATCCTCCAGGATCCGAGCCTCGGCTTCACCCGCCTGCCGCGCCGCGGTGCCGTCGCCCCCGATCTCGTGGTGGTCTTCGACCGGTACGGGGACGACCGCGTCCAGGCGCGGATGTACGGGACCGCCCTGCCCGCGATCGGCTCCGAGCACCGGGTCCTCCTCGATCGCAGACCCACCGAGATCCAGGGCGTCTCGTCCCGGCTGCGACGGCTCTGGAAGCGCGAGTTCGTCGAGTTCCAGCCATTGGAGGAGGGGTACGAGCCGCCGGGCCGCATCCGCCCGTACGCGAGTCTGATCGACCTCCGGGACGAACCGGAGCGAGAGCTGTACGACTCCCTCGAAGAACTCGCCACCCAGGGCTCCCACTTACTCTTCGAACTGCTGCTGGCCGGGGAACCGGAGACCCCGGTGGGGCTGTTCCGGGCGTTCCTGATGGACGCGCTGGCGGGTGAGCGGCCCCTGAGGATCCGCTTCGACTCCGATCTGCTGTACGTGCCGTGGGCGATGCTCGCGCTGCCGGCCGGCGCGGTGCCCGGGCCCTCGGGGCTCGATGGTCTCTTCCCCCGCTTCCTCGGCTACCGCCACCAGATCGAGCAGACCTGCGGCTATCACGGGGTGCTCCCGGGCCCCGCACCGCGACGGCCCCCCGAGCTGCCCGTCGTCTCGCTCAACCACGACACGGGCATCGACCGGCAGGGCCGGACCCGCGCCCATGACGTCGCCGACGCGCTCGCCAAGGGCACCGTCCTCACCGAGCGGACGACCCGCGCCGAGTTGCTGGACGCGCTGGAGCGGGGGCGGCTGGACGAGCAGCTCATGTACTTCTGGTGCCACGGGAACTTCCGTACGGACGACGGCCAGTCGCCCTGTCTGGTGGTGCGGCTCTCGGACGGCCGGGAGATCGACGCGTACACCCTGCGGGGGCGCCGTCCGACCCCCGGCACCGCCGACCCCTTCCAGCCGCTGGTGATGCTGAACGCCTGCTTCGCGGCCCAGCCGAGCGGCGCGGACCTCGCCTATCTGGGGCAGGCGCTGATGGACCGGGGTGCGCGGGGGATCATCGGACCGCAGATCGAGATGCCCCAGATCTTCGCGGCCGAGTACGCGCTGGGGTTCGTGACGCGCTATCTCGACGGGCGGGAGACGGCGGGCGAGATAGCCCACGCACTGGCCCGGCACTTCGCGGACAGTTTCCGCAATCCGCTGGGATTCGCCTACGGGCTGCACGGCGGGATGGACGAGCGGCTGGAGCGGGCGTCATGAGTACGGGACCTACGGGACCGGGGGCTGGGCCCGGAATGCCGGGGGCTGGAATACCGGGGGCTGGAGTGCCGGGGGCTGGAATGCCGGGGGCTGGAGTGCCGAGACCAGGTCCGTCGACGGCAGCGGCGGGTACGGGACCGGGGCCGGGGGCTGGAGTGCCGGGACCGGGTCAGTCGGCGGCGGGTGCCGTGGTCGCGGCGATGGCTGTACGGAGGCTCACGGCACCGGCACCGGTACCCCCCGGCCGGGGGGCCCGCGCACGAGCATCGGCACCGGCTGCCGGGCGGACCCGAGAGAGGACCTCATGACCCTCCCCACCCTCCGTACCGTCGACCTCGACGAGACCGGGCGGCTGCTCGACGGCCACGGCGGCGCCCTCGTCCAGGCCGATCGGCTGGACGAGCACTTCGCCACCGTGCTCACCCCGCCCGCCTGGGCCAGCGACATCATCGTCTATGTGCACGGCTGGCAGACCAAACCCGACGACGCGGCCGCCGCGGCGACGCGGCTGCTCGCGCTGGCCGAGGAGGGGCGCGCGGCACGCGGATCGCTCTACCCGGCGCTCGCCGGCCGGTTCGCGCCCTGGGTGGTCCTGGTCCGCTGGCCGTCCCGCAGCGGATATCTACTCAACGGCTACCGCCGCATCCGGGACCGCGCCCACGCCCTCTCCCGGGGCGAGGGGCACGCGGCCCGGGTCATCGGCCAACTCCTCGGCTATCTGGACACCCACCGGGCCGACCCCGCCGCCGCCCCCGTCCTCGCCAACCGGGACGGGCAGTACCTCCACCTGGTGGGGCACTCCTTCGGCTGCCGGGTGCTCTGCGAGGCCGTGCAGTGGGCGGCGGGCGACAGCCCGGGGGCCACCCTGAGCTGGAGCAGACCGGGCCCGGCCGACCGGCCCTTCACGGTCGACTCGATGCTGCTGCTACAGATGGCCGCACCCCGGGACACCTTCGACACCACCTTCACCGCGCTCGCGGACGCGCCGCTGCGCGGCCCGGTGGTCGCCACCCACACGCGCCGGGACTGGGCGACCGGTATCTGGCACCGAATCGCGGAGAGAGGGCGCGCCGGGGTCGGCAACCGGGGCATCCGCCGGACCCCGGAGCCGGTGTCCGCGATCCGGATGCTGGCGCCCGCCGAGGCATACCTGAAGGAAGCGCTCGACCACTGGTTCGTCAGCGTCGACGCGGGAGCGGTCTTCGTGGCCGGGCGGGGGCCCCAGGGCGCCCACTCCGACCATCTGCGCCCTGAGACAGCCCATCTGCTGCTGTCCCTGGCGGACCACTCCCGCTGACGCTCATCGGCCGCGGGTCGGGCACCCGTCAGGCGCCGGCGCCGGTCGGCTTCGAGGCCGACCGGCCCCGGGGCCCGTCCGCCGCCGTCTCCGGGGCTTCCTCGAAGCTGACCCGGTTCATGTGCCGGTTCATCGACTTCATCAGGAACCAGACGCCCAGGGCCAGCGCCGCGAACACGAGAAAGCCCAGGACACCAGGGGTGACCTTGTTCTTGTCCAGCTCCTTGGCAAGGGTGGCCGCGTGCATCATTGCGAGGTTTACGCTTGCGCTCATATCAGGCATTCTCGCGGATGCCCGCGAAGAGGTCGTCCTCGGGGAGGGAGGTATCGACCAGAGACTTCGCCAGCTCGTACTCCTCGGTCGGCCAGATCTCCCGCTGGAGGTCCAGCGGCACATGGAACCAGCCGCCGTCAGGATCGATCTGCGTGGCGTGCGCGATCAGGGCCTTGTCACGGATCTCGAAGAAGTCACCGCACGGAACGTACGTGGTCAGCGTGCGTTCGGCGCGCTCGAACTCCTTCCAGCGCTCCAGCCACTCCCCGTACGGCGACTCCAGGCCACGCGCGAGCAGCGCCTCGTGCAGCGCGACCGTGCGCGGACGGTTGAAGCCCTGGTTGTAGTAGAGCTTCCGGGGCTGCCAGACCGGACCGAACTCGTCCTCGGGGAAGCGCTCGGCGTCGGCCGCGCCCTCGAAGGCCACCATCGAGATCTTGTGGGTCATGATGTGGTCGGGGTGCGGGTAGCCGCCGTTCTCGTCGTACGTGGTGATCACCTGGGGACGGAACGAACGGATCGACCTCACCAGCCGGCCGGCGGCGCTCTCCACGTCCTCCAGGGCGAAGCAGCCCTCGGGCAGCGGCGGCAGCGGGTCGCCCTCGGGGAGCCCGGAGTCGACGAAACCCAGCCACTCCTGCTCGACGCCGAGGATCTCGCGCGCCTCCTCCATCTCCTTGCGGCGGACCTCGTGGATGTTCTCCTCGATGTAGGCGTCGCCCTGGAGCTTGGGATTGAGGATGGAACCGCGCTCGCCGCCCGTGCAGGTCACCACCAGCACGTCCACCCCCTCGGACACATACTTGGCCATCGTTGCCGCGCCCTTGCTCGACTCGTCGTCGGGGTGGGCGTGAACGGCCATCAGTCGCAGCTGCTCAGTCAAGACTCGATCCTCAGTGATTCGTCGCGAAATGTCAGTGCCGTCCCGCGGGGGCGGGGGTCCCCGGGGGGTCGGGGTGGCCGCCCGGGGGTCAGAGGGCGGCTTCTATAGTGACCGAATCGGGGGGCGGAAAATTCCGGCGTCTCCCAGTCCTGGAGGAATGACCATGACCGCCGTGCGCGAGGAGCTTCCCGCGAGCCGTTACGGCCGCTCGGCGGAGCGTGGCAGCGACCGTCGACTGAAGATCCTGGGCGCGGTGCTGGGCGTGGGCTTCCTCGGGATGGTCGGCTGGTTCGGCTACGACTACATCAGCGGCGAGAAGATCAGCGCCGAGGTGATCAAGTTCTCGGTGGCCTCCGACACCGAGGTGCAGGTGCATCTGGAGATCCGCAAGGGCGCGGAGATCACCGGTAGCTGTACGGTCCGCTCCCGCGCGGCGGACGGCGCCGAGGTCGGCCGGCTGGACGTCCCGGTGGCCGAGAAGGGCGTGTCCAGGATCGACCAGGTGGTCAAGATCCGGACAACCGTACGGGCGACCAGCGCCGAGCTGGTCCAGTGCGGGGCCCGCTAGGGCGTCTCCGCCCGGCCCTGCCGGGGCCCGCTAGGGCGTCTCCGCCCGGCCCTGCCGGGGCCCGCGCGCCCAGCCGCTGGGCCCTGCCGGCCCCGCCGCCCCCGGGAATCATCGGACCCGGGCCGAGGTTTCGGGCTCGACCTGGGATGACGTAATTCTGATGGCTTTTGTTCTCCCCCTTCCGCCACGAAATTGTTAGGCTCGTGGTTTCGCCCACCCAGGAAGGAACATCCTTCTGGGTAGGGCGATGCTTTGTATTCCCAGTACCTACGAGGAGCACCTGTGACCCAGACCAGCGAAAACGTCACCTGGCTCACCCAGGAGGCGTACAACCAGCTCAGGGCCGAGCTGGAGTACCTGTCTGGTCCCGCGCGCACCGAGATCGCCAAGAAGATCGAGGCGGCGCGTGAGGAGGGGGACCTGCGGGAGAACGGCGGGTACCACGCGGCCAAGGAGGAGCAGGGCAAGCAGGAGCTGCGGGTCCGCCAGTTGACCCAACTCCTGGACACCGCGAAGGTCGGCGAGGCCCCGGCCGACGACGGCATCGTGGAGCCCGGCATGGTCGTCACGATCGCCTTCGACGGTGACGAGGACGACACGCTCACCTTCCTGATGGCATCGCGCGAGTACGCGAGCTCGGACATCGAGACCTACTCCCCCCAGTCGCCCCTGGGCACTGGCGTCAACGGCAAGAAGGTCGGCGACAACGCGGACTACGAACTGCCGAACGGCCGGACCGCCTCGGTGAAGATCCTCGCGGCGAAGCCGTACACGGGCTGAGCCCCGCACGAGACGCACGACGCGCACGGCGCGTGACGGGCCCCGGGAGACGAATCCCGGGGCCCGTACTCGTACCGCGGCCCGGCGCGCCCCGGTGGGGCCTGGAAACCAGCGTGCCCGCCCCGCCGCGGTGAGCGGCTGGGCGGGCGCGGAGCGGGCCGGGTGGCGGGGGTGCCGTGCCAGGGGCCGCCGCGAGCCCGGCAGGGCCCGAACCAGCGGCGCTGGGTCGGATCGCGACCGGAGACACCGGGTCAGATCGCGGCGGAGCGGTACTTGCGCACCGCCAGCGTGCGGAACACCACGATGATCAGCACGGACCAGAGCAGCGAGGCCCAGACGGGGTTCTGCATCGGCCAGGCGTCCGCCACCGGGTAGTTGGGCGGAAGATTGCCGAAGAGCTCGCGGCACGCCTGGACGGTCGCACTGAACGGATTCCAGTTGGCGATGGTCTGGAGGAACGACGGCATGTTCTCCGCGGGCACGAAGGCGTTCGAGATGAACGTCAGCGGGAAGAGCCAGATCAGACCGCCCGACGTGGCCGCCTCCGGGGTGCGGACCGTGAGGCCGATCAGGGCGCCGATCCAGGAGAAGGCGTAGCCGAGCAGGAGCAGCAGCAGGAAGCCCAGCAGCACCTTGGCCATGTTCTCGTGGACCCGCCAGCCGACCAGCAGGGCGACGCCGGCGAGCACGAACAGCGTGAGCGCGGTCTGGACGAGGTCGGCGAGCGTACGGCCGGTGAGGACCGCGCCACGCGCCATGGGCAGTGAGCGGAAGCGGTCGATCAGACCCTTGTGCATATCGTCGGCGATGCCCGCGCCGGCACCCGCCGTGGCGAAGGTGACCGTCTGGGCGAAGATGCCCGCCATCAGGAACTCGCGGTAGCCGGCAGCGCTGAGGCCCGCGCCCGGGACGCTGATCGAACCGCCGAACACATAGCTGAACAGCACGACGAACATCACCGGCTGGATGAGCCCGAACAGCACCATCTCGGGAATCCGCGTCATGCGGATGAGATTCCGTCGGGCGACGACGAGCGAGTCCTTGACCGACTGCACGACACCGCCGCGCGGCCTGGGGGCCAGCACCTTGACGGCTTCGGTTGTGGTGGTCACTTGCCGCTCTCCTTAGGGTTCTTGCCGCTCCGGCCGCCGTGGGCGTCCGTCTGGTCGGCGGCCGTCGCCGACTCCGCGGGGTCATCGACGCCCTGGGGGTCCTCCTGCTCCACCTCGGCCGCATGGCCGGTGAGGGAGATGAAGACGTCGTCCAGGGTGGGGCGGCGCAGACCGATGTCGTCGATCTCCACGCCCCGGACGTCCAGCTCGCGGATGACCTCGGCGAGGAGCTTGGCGCCACCGAGAACGGGGACGATCAGCTTGCGGGTGTGCTCGGTGACGGTGACCTCGCCCTTGCCGAAGCCGGCGAGCACATCACGGGCGGGGGCGATCTGCCCCTTCTCGTGCACCACGACCTCGACGCGCTCGCCGCCCGTGCGGGCCTTGAGCTGGTCGGCGGTGCCCCGGGCGATGACCTTGCCGTGGTCGACCACGCAGATCGTGTCCGCCAGGTGATCGGCCTCTTCCAGATACTGCGTGGTCAGCAGCAGGGTCGTACCGCTGCGCACCAGTTCCTGGATGACCCCCCAGAGCTGTTGCCTGTTCCGTGGGTCAAGACCCGTCGTCGGCTCGTCCATGAACATCACGGGCGGGGAGACGACCAGCGCGGCCGCCAGGTCGAGACGGCGGCGCATACCGCCGGAGTAGGTCTTGGCGGGCCGGTCGGCGGCGTCCGAGAGGTTGAACCGCTCCAGCAACTGGGCCGCGCGGGCCTTCGCGTCCCGTGAGCTCATCTGGTAGAGCTGGCCCACCATATGGAGGTTCTCGCGGCCGGTCAGATACTCGTCCACCGCCGCGAACTGGCCGGAGAGGCCGATGGAGCGGCGGACTTCATTGGGGTGCTTGAGCACGTCGACCCCGGCGACGACGGCCCTGCCGCTGTCGGGTTGGAGCAGCGTGGTCAGCACGCGCACGGTGGTGGTCTTGCCGGCGCCGTTCGGCCCGAGCAGTCCCAGAACGGTGCCTTCGGGGACGTCGAGATCGACGCCGTCCAGTGCCTTTACGGCGCCGAAGGTCTTGACCAGACCTTCGGCGTAAATGGCGCCTGGCATAGAGGTCTCCCATGTGACAGATGGAGGTCGGTTGCGTGGATGGGCTGCGGGCACTCCGTACTAAATGCCCAGATTTGCAGTAGTTCACGGCTTTCGCCATGGCCGGCGCGAGGTCAGGAGCACTTGGCGAGGGCACGCCAGGGCCTGACGGGGGCTCGGCAAGCCCTTACCGTAACGCGATGTATCGCGACTCTCAAGAGGCTCGCGATACATCGCGCTCATGTATCGCGCACGCTCTTCCGGGGGGTGGAACCGACGGCGAGGCCAGGCCCGCGCCCCGTCGCGGCGGGGTCGCCAGAGCGAGCCGCGCGCCTGCCCACACGGCGACGGGCCGTCCGACCCGGGACACTCCTGGCCCCGGACACCTCTGACCGGGACACTCCTGGCCCGGGAACCGCTCAGCCCGGAAACCCGCTCAGCCCGTGACCGCGACCGTGTACCCCGCCCCCCGCAGGGCCGTCGCGACCTCCTCGCAGTGCTCCGGCCCCTTCGTCTCCAATTGGAGCTCCACCTCCGCCTCCGTGAGCCCGAGCCGAGGGTCGGTCCGTACATGACTCACATCGAGAACATTGGCATCGAGCACTGACAACGACCCCAGGAGCGCGGCCAGCGCCCCCGGGCGGTCCGTCAGCCGCAGCCGCAGTGACAGATACCTTCCGGCCGCCGCCATCCCGTGCCGCAGCAGCCGCTGCAACAGCAGAGGGTCGACGTTGCCTCCTGACAGCACGGCGACCACCGGGCCCCGGAAGGACTCCGGATCACTCAGCAGCGCCGCCACCGGAGCCGCCCCCGCGGGCTCCACGACGAGCTTCGCCCGCTCCAGACAGAGCAGCAGCGCGCTGGAGAGCGCGTCCTCGGAGACCGTACGGACTTCGTCCACCAGATCGCCAATGATTTTGAACGGGACATCGCCGGGGCGGCCCACCTTGATCCCGTCCGCCATCGTCACCGGCGCGTCGACCGACACCGGGTGCCCGGCCGCCAGCGAGGGCGGATAGGCCGCCGCGCCCTCCGCCTGCACCCCGACCACGCGCACATCCGGACGCAGGGCCTTCACCGCCACCGCGATACCGGCCGCCAGACCGCCGCCGCCGATACCGACGACGATGGTGCGCACCTCCGGGCACTGCTCCAGGATCTCCAGCCCGACCGTGCCCTGCCCGGCGATGATGTCGGGGTGGTCGAAGGGGTGGATGAAGACCGCGCCCGTCTCCCGGGCGTACTCCTCGGCGGCTTCGAGGGTCTCCTCGATCACCTGGCCGTGCAGCCGGACGTCCGCGCCGTACTCCCGCGTCGCCGCGACCTTGGGCAGCGGCGCCCCCACCGGCATGAACACGGTGGAACGCACCCCCAGCAGCGAGGAGGCGAGGGCCACACCCTGTGCGTGGTTCCCGGCCGATGCGGCGACGACGCCCGCCGCGCGCTCTTCCGGCCGGAGCCCCGAGATTCGTACGTACGCGCCGCGCAGTTTGAAGGAGCCGGTCCGCTGGAGGTTCTCGCACTTGAACCGGACCGGGGCGCCCACCAGCCGGGACAGATGCCTGCTGCCCTCCATCGCGGTCATCCGCGCCACGCCGGCGAGCATCTTCTGGGCCCCCCGGACGTCGTCGAGGATGACCGGCCGGAAGGTGTGGGTCGAACGGAAGCTCATACGGCAAGTCTCGCAGCCGGGTCCGACAGCGGCTTCCCCTGCCGTACGGACCCCCCTCCCGCGCGGGGCCCGCGATCATCACGCGGGGGTCGGTGTCCACACGGTGGACACCCGCGCCGAAGAGCCCATCACCCGTACGAACATGGGGTCTTCGCACCGGTCCGCCATCGGCCCGTCACCGCTTGTGTGCCGCTTTCCCACCGGTTTTCCCAACCCTCTACGGACCACCTCACAGCCGCGTACTCTGTCCCCCACCAATCGCCCACCGCACGAGAGAGCCCCCTGGCCATGCCCACTTCTCAGGACATGACGACTCATCTCGACCCCGGCCTCCTCGATGCTCTCCAGCACCAGGTCGCCCTCTTCGCGCGTCGCGCGGAGCAGACCCGACTCGGCGGGGTCGGCCAGGTCCGCAACTCCATGGACCGGGCCGCATATCTACTGCTCAACCGGCTCGACCTGGAGGGGCCGATGGGAGTGAAAGCCCTCGCCGCTGGGATGGGCATCGACTCATCCACCGTCACCCGGCAGGTCGCGCCGCTCGTCGACACCGGCCTCGTCAAACGCACCTCGCACCCCGAGGACGGCCGGGCCGTCGTACTCCAACTGTCCCCGCGCGGACAGGCCCGGCTCGAAGAGGTCCGTTCCTCCCGGCGCGAGCTGATGGCACGGGTCACGGAGGGCTGGACGGAGATCGAGCGGGACTCCTTCTGCGCCCTGCTCACCCGTTTCAACACCGCGCTCTCGGCGCGTCAGTCAGGACTGGCGCCGATGGATCACGCCGCGCTGCCCCATATGAGTACGGAGGTGCCGTCGAGCCCCTCCTGACCCTCCTCCGACTCGCCTCTCTTCCCCTCTCTTCCCTTCTCACCTTGCACGAGGACGGCAGGGGACCTGTCCCACCGGCAGCACGACCCTGGTACGCCGACAACCTGGGTATGCCGACAACAGGGCCGCGCCGACCTCTTGACCAGCGCCGCGCGACTGCCTCTATATGAGGAGGTGAGCGAGCGGCGTACGGAAGCGCGGCGTCGCCGCGCCCGCGAGTTCGAAGCGTTCGTCGCGGGTGCGGCCGGGCGGCTGTTGCACGCCGCCACCCTGCTGACCGCCGAGACCCCGGAGCACAATCCGCACGCGCGTCGGCTGCTGACCACGGCGCTGGCGCACACCTACGCGGAGTGGGACCGGCTGCGGGGCGAGGACCCGTACGACCGGACCCGTACGGACCTCACCGTCCGTTTCGCCCGCCACGCCCGGCGTCACCAGCGGGCGCGGGGCGGGCCACTGGGCGTACTCACCCCCCGAGAGCGTCTGATCGTGGTACTGCGACTGTACGAGGGAATTGCCGAGGAACAGACGGCGGCGGTGACCGGGCTGCCGGTGGGGCGGGTCCGCGCGATCTGCCGCCGGGCGGTGGGGACGGTCTGCGACGCGACACCGGCACCCCTGACCGCCGCCGCACCGACGCCCGCACCGGCTTCCACCCCGGCACCCGCACCCACGCCCACCCCGACTTCCACTCCGGCACCCGCACCGGCGGAGACGGCGTCATGAGCCGGCCGAACCGCCGGGAGGACCGGGTCCGTCGGATGCTGGCGACCCGTCCCGCGCCGATCCCACCGGATCTGGCCGCGCGGGCCATCCTGCTGGGCGCGCGGGTACTGCGCCGCAAACGGGCGGCGCGCTGGACCGGCTGGGTGTTGTTGCTGGTCACAGCCGTCGTCTTCACCGTCTGGGCAGTGCACGCGGAGCCCAGGGGAGCGATGGAGACCACGCCGACGCTGGAAGGCTGGTAACAGGTCTACCCTGGAACAAATGGTGCAAGAACGGCACCTAGGAGGCCGTTATGACCAGGAAAGTAGCCGACTGTCGTAAGTTCCCGAGTGAGATGAACTGCACCCTCACCATCGCGGGCGAGGAGGAGGAAGTCGTCCGGGCGGCGTCCGAGCACGCGGTGTCCGTGCACAGTCACACGGACTCCGACGAGCTGCGCGAACAGATCCGCGCCGGGTTGGAGACCGAGAAGGTCCCCGCCTGAGCGCACCCGCGGTACGGGTTCCCTCTTCGAGGGCTCGGTTCGCCTCCGGGGGGCTTTGAGCGTGTCCTGAAGGTGATCGTGCTCGATCCCTCGTCCCTCGGGACCGCCCGGGTCACGCCGGGCCCTCCCTTTCGGCACCCGCACGGCCCCTTCGCCTCACTCGCCTCACTCGCCAAGGAGGGTTTCCCTCCAGCATGCGAATGATCGAGCCGGCGCCCCCGGACGAGGGCGCCGGCTCTCTCCTTACCGGCTCGGCGGGCTCCCGCACCGGGGGCCCCGGTGCGGGAGGGGAGCGCGGTCACCGCGCGTCAGCGGCCCAGGGCCTGCTGAAGATCGGCCAGCAGGTCGTCGGCCGACTCGATGCCCACCGACAGACGCACCAGATCGCCCGGAACCTCCAGCGCCGAACCCGCCACCGAGGCGTGCGTCATCCGACCCGGGTGCTCGATCAGGGACTCGACCCCACCGAGCGATTCACCGAGCGTGAAGAGCTGGGCACGGTTGCAGATCTCCACCGCCGCCTCCTCGCCGCCCTCGACCCGGAAGGAGACCATGCCGCCGAAGGACTTCATCTGCTTCGCGGCGATCTCGTGGCCGGGATGGTCCGACAGCCCCGGGTAGAGGACCCGGGTGACCTTCGGGTGGCGGGTGAGCATCTCCGCGACCCGTACGGCGTTCTCGCTGTGCCGGTCCATCCGGACCGGCAGGGTCTTGATGCCCCGCAGCACCAGCCAGGAGTCGAACGGACCGGCAACCGCGCCCATCGCGTTCTGGTGGTACGCCAGCTCCTCGCCGACCGCCTCGTCCGCGGCGATCAGCGCACCGCCGACGACGTCCGAGTGCCCGCCCATGTACTTCGTGAGCGAGTGCACGACGAGATCGGCGCCGAGCGCGATCGGCTGCTGCAGATAGGGGCTCGCGAAGGTGTTGTCGACGACCAACCGGACACCGGCGCCGCGCGCGATCTCCGCCAGCGCGGCGATGTCGGTGATGTTGAGCAGCGGATTGGACGGGGTCTCGACCCAGATCAGCTTGGTCTTCGAGGTGAGGGCCGCGCGCACGGCGGCCGGGTCGGAGGTGTCAGCCACCGACCACTCGACGCCCCAGCGGGCGACGACCTTCGCGAAGAGGCGGAAGGTGCCGCCGTACGCGTCGTTGGGGATGACGACGTGGTCGCCGGGTTCGAGGAGCGTCCGCAGCAGGCAGTCCTCCGCCGCGAGACCGGACGCGAAGGCGAGCCCGCGCCGGCCACCCTCCAGCGCCGCGAGGTTCTCCTCAAGCGCGGTACGCGTCGGGTTGGCGCTGCGGCTGTACTCGTAACCGCCGCGCAGTCCCCCCACACCGTCCTGCTTGTAGGTGGACACCTGATAAATGGGCGGGACGACCGCACCGGTCAGCGGGTCGGCTGTGTTGCCCGCGTGAATGGCGAGGGTCTCCAGGCTGTCGAAGCTGTGCTGGTGGCTCATGACTCACGAGGGTAGCGGCGGTGGGAGGGTGCTCGTGGGCCCGGTCCGCGGGGACGCGGTCCGGCCGTGGCGCGGGTGTTGCGGGCACATTGCCCGAGGTGGCGGGCGCGTTGCGGGAGCATGACGAACGTACGGACAGGACGGATGTACGGGTACGGGTACGGGGCGGAGCCGGGGGACGCGGGGGCTTCCGGGTGGGGGGCCACCGGGTGCGGGCCACCGGGTTGTCCACAGGAGCCGGGTTGTCCACAGGGTGTGGTCCGGTGCGCGGCGCGTCCAGGACAATGGGACGCATGGAGATTCTCTTGTTCCTGTTCGCGATGGGTCTGCTGGCCGCGGTCATCGGCCCGTATGTGCTGCGCCGCCGCGGTGGTCGCGGTATCCACCAGGTCGCGCCCGGCTCCCCCGACGCCGTGGACCCGGAGACCTATGGATTCCTCCGGCAGGAGGAGCAGGACATCCGTCTCCCCGGCCCCGACCAGGAGCTTCTCGACGTCCTTGATGTGGTCCAGCGGACCCAGGAGTGGCGCGCGGCGGCCCAGCTCCTCGCCGGGACGCCGCAGGAGGGCGAGCTCCGCTGGCAGCGGGTGCAGGCGTTCGCCGGAGCGGCATCGCTGGAGCTGGCGCAGCGGCCCGGCGTGGGTGGGGCCTGGCTGCGCGACTGGCGCTCCGAATCCCCGAAGGACGCGGGCGCCGCCCAGGTGCACGCGGAGTTCCTGGTCCAGCAGGCGTGGCGGTCGTCCTCCGTGGGCGAGGACGACTTCCGGATCATCCTGGAGGAGGCGCGTACGGTCTGCGGCGACGCGGCCCTGCTCGCCCCCGGCGACCCCGTTCCGTACATCGTGGAGCTGGCCGTCGCCCGCGGCCTGGGCTACCCGCACGAGCAGTTCGACCAGGTGTGGGCGAAGGTGATCGACCGGGCGCCGCGGCACATGGGTGCGCACATAGCGGCCCTGCACTACTGGTGCGAGAAGTGGCACGGCAGCCGCGAGGAGGCGGACCACTTCGCGACGACGGCCGCGGCCCGGGCCCCCCAGGGGTCGCTGCTGGCCGCACTGCCCCTGTTCGCGGTGTACGAGCACATCTCCGACCTGGTGATGGTGCGGAGTTTCCACGAGAGCGCGGTGGTGAGCAAGGCGGTCCAGGGCGCGCTCCACGCGGTGCACTCGGCGCGCGCGGACGATCCGATGACGGCACATGTGCGGCATCTACTGGTGCTGTTCCTCGTGGGCGCGCAGCGGTGGACGGACGCCATGCACCAGCTAGTGCGGGTGGACGGCCATGTGGGCGCGCTGCCGTGGACGCTCAGCGCGGACCCGGCCGCCGAGTACACGATCTTCCGGAATCTGGCGGTCGCGGGTTACGAGTCGAGCGGCGGCAGCCCGGCGACGCTGTCGCGGTGAGGCGGTGGCGGTGGCGGTGGCGGTGAGGCAGTGAGGCGGTGGCGGTGGCACACGGGCCACGCGACACACGGCACTCCGCCCCCTCCCGCTCCCGGGGGCCGGACGGATCTCCGGCAGCCGTCCGGGCCCTGGGCGCCCGAGCCGCCCTTCCGCCGCCGTCCGTCGTTTCGCCGTCCCCACCCTTGCCGCGCGCGCCTCGGGGAATGCGAGTCACCGTCCGTACGTTTCGACAGAAGTCGGCCATACCAAGGAGCCCTCGCATGTTCCTGTCTCATCGCGTCCCCCAGCTACCCACCCCTGACCAGGCACTGAAGGGCCGCCCTGACCCGGCCTTCCCGGTCCCCGAGCGCCACACGGTCCTCGACACACCGCTACTCGGCCCCTATCCGGAGGGCCTGGAGACCGCGGACTTCGGTCTGGGCTGTTTCTGGGGTGCCGAGCGCATCTTCTGGCAGACGCCGGGCGTCTGGACGACCCTCGTCGGCTACCAGGGCGGCTCGACCCCGAACCCCACCTACGACGAGGCGTGCTCGGGCATGACGGGCCACACGGAAGCGGTCCGCGTGGTCTTCGACCCCTCGCTGGTCTCCTACGAACAGCTGCTGAAGGTGTTCTGGGAGTCCCACAACCCGACCCAGGGCTTCCGCCAGGGCAATGACGTGGGCACCCAGTACCGCTCCGCGATCTACACCCACTCCCCCGCCCAGGCCGAGGCCGCCGAGGCATCCCGCGAGGCGTACCAGAAGGTCCTGACGGCCTCGGGCCACGGCGCGATCACGACGGAGCTGCTGCCCGCTGATGAGCGGCCCTTCTATCCGGCCGAGGGATACCACCAGCAGTACCTGGACAAGAACCCCGGTGGGTACTGCGGCATCGGCGGCACGGGCGTGAGCTGCCCGATCGGCGTGGCCAAGGCGGATGGCTGACCCCTCCGCCAGCCGCCTCCCGCCCGCCCGCCCGCCCGCCCGCCAGCCGCCTCCCGCCCGCAAGGTGATCATCTGCCCGACCACGCGGATATCCGCGCCGATCACCGCGGACGCCCCGGCTGTTCGACCCCGGGTGACCCGCTCTAGAGTCCCGTCGCATGGACTGGATCGAACGGGTGGGAAACCTGCGCCAGTGGAGCCAGAACGGGGCGCGGGCGCCGCACAAGCCGTTGTTGATGCTGTACGCGCTGGGGCGGTTTCGGCGGGGGCCCGAGGAAGCGTTGCGGTACTCGGACATCGAATCCGATCTGGCGGAGCTGCTACAGGACTACGGTCCGCCGCGCCGCACTTCACCCGCGTACCCCTTTCACCACCTCACCAGCGACGACGTCTGGGAGGTGCGCACCGCGGACGGTGCGGGGAGCCCGGGGACGGGGGTGCGGGTGTTGCGGGACAGTGGTGCCGAGGGGCGGCTCGCGGTGGGGCTGCGGGAGGCGCTCGGGGTGGATCCCTGGCTGCTCGGGCGGCTGTCCCAACTGCTGCTGGACATCCACTTCCCACCGTCGATCCACGCGGACATCGCCGCCGCCGTGGGCCTCGAACTGGAGCTGGCCGGCGGTACGGCCCTCGTGACCCGTACCGTCCCCGAACGGCGCCGTGCGGCCGAGCTGCGCGGGCGGGTGCTGGTCGCCTATGAGTACCGCTGCGCGTTCTGCGGCTTCGACGGGTCGATAGGCCGGGTGCCGGTCGGGCTGGAAGCGGCGCACGTCCGCTGGTGGGCCTTCGAGGGGCCGGACACGCTCGCCAACTGCCTCTGTCTGTGTTCCCTGCACCACAAGCTCTTCGACCGGGGTGCGATGGGTCTGGACGCGGACCGCCGGATCACGGTCTCGCGGGAGTTCGTCGGCCGGGGCGATGTCGCCAGGAGTCAGGTGCTCGGCCTCACCGGCCGGGCTCTCCTCGGCCCGCAGGGCGGCAGTGACCGGATCGCGCCCGAGTATGTGCGGTGGCACACCACCCAGGTGTTCCGGGGCGAGGCCCGGCTGGTCGAGGCCGTCTGACCGCCCATGGATCACGGCTGGCGAGGCAGCGGGCAAGGCACCCACCCGGCCGTGGATCACGGCTGGTCGGGGGCGGTGTCCCCCGCAGTCGAGCGCCCCCCGGACCAAGGCTCTGCCGGTAGCTAATCTGCCGCGGGCCGAGAACGCCGGTCCGACGGTGGCGGCGGGCACACAGTGGTGACCACCACCACGACACAGGAGGCCCGATGCCATCGACCCGCACCGGATGGGACCCGGCACTGACCCCGCGCGCCACCGACGGCGACACCCCCGCGACCGCGTTCGACGACCAGTTGGCCGGGCGGCTGCTCGAACAGCGGATCGTCTTCCTCGGCACACAGGTGGACGAGGTCTCCGCCAACCGGGTCTGCGCGCAGCTCCTGCTGCTGTCCGCCGAGGACCCGCGTACCGATATCGGTCTCTACATCAACAGCCCGGGCGGTTCGGTGACGGCCGGGCTGGCCATCTACGACACCATGCGGCTGATCCCCAACGACGTCTCGACCCTCGCCATGGGATTCGCCGCGAGCATGGGGCAGTTCCTCGTCACGGTCGGGACGGCGGGCAAGCGTTTCGCGCTGCCCAACGCGCGGATCATGATGCATCAGCCGTCCGCGGGGATCGGGGGCACCGCCGCCGACATCGCGATCCAGGCGGAGAATCTGCAGTTCACCAAGAAGGCCGTGGAACGGATCACGGCGGAGCACACCGGGCAGACCGAGGAGACGATCTCCCGGGACGGCGACCGCGACCGGTGGTTCACGGCGGAACAGGCCAGGGCGTACGGGATGGTCGACCGGGTGGTCTCATCGCTCGACGACATCCGCCCGGCCGGTCCGCGGCGACGGGTGGGGCTGTGAGATGAGCCAGTACACGATTCCGACCGTGATCGAGCGCACGCCGCAGGGCGAGCGGGCGTACGACATCTACAGCCGGCTGCTCTCCGAGCGGATCATCTTCATCGGTACCCAGATCGACGACGGCGTCGCGAACGTCGTCATCGCGCAACTTCTCCATCTCGAATCGTCCAGCCCCGAGCGCGAGATCGCGATCTATCTCAATTCGCCCGGTGGCTCCTTCACCTCGCTCATGGCGATCTACGACACCATGTCGTTCGTCCGCGCGCCGATCTCCACCTTCTGCGTCGGGCAGGCGGCCTCCACGGCGGCCGTGCTGCTGGCCGGAGGCGATCCGGGGCGCCGGTTCGTCCTGGAGCACTCCCGGGTGCTGCTGGGGCAGCCCGCGAGCAGCGGCCGGCAGGGTGTGGTCTCGGATCTGACCCTGGAGGCGAAGGAAATGCTGCGGATCCGCTCGCAGGTGGAGGAGGTGCTGTCGCGGCACACGGGACGGGACACGGCGGCCCTGCGGGCGGACATGGACCGGGACAAGGTCTTGGCGGCGGAGGAGGCGGTGGCGTACGGGCTGGCCGATGAGGTGCTCGGCCGTCGGGCGCTGACCTGGTAGAACGCCCCGGGGGGCGCGAAGGATCGGCCCCCCGGACGGCTCAGGCGGCCAGCCGTACCCCACCCTGGTGGCCGGCCGTACCCCACCCGGTGTGGGACAGCGCCGCCCGCGAGGTGACCGAGGCGAGCGAAGGGATCGGGGTGACGGGGACGGCGGCGGCGCGTGCGTCGGGCCGGGCGCTCCGGCTCGGCGCCAGCTCGCCGTGGACCAGGGCGAGCAGATCGGCCAGCCCGAGCCCCAACGCCCGGGCCGCCGCCGCGAGCACCTCGGACGACGCCTCCTTGCGCCCGCGCTCGATCTCGGAGAGATAGGGCATCGAGATCCGGGCCGCGTCCGCGACGTCCTTCAGCGTCCGTTCCTGCGCGAGCCGCTCACGCCGCAGCACCTGGCCGACGATATGGCGCCACAGGGGCTCTCTGGCGGCGCCCGTCTGGGCGGGACGCGGGGGGACGGCGCGGGCGTGGTTCGACGCATGGCTGGTCACCGCCTCAGCCTAGGAGGGCCGGGCCCGGGCGGGAGGGGTTGAGCGTTGCGCTCCCGGCGAAACGGCCGGGCACGACCACGCATCGGGTACGGCTGCCATGCGTCGAGCACGGCGAGAGTTCGGGAACAGCAAGGGGCGAGGGTCCCGGTACGGCAGCCGCGGTAGGGGTACGGCAGGGGCGCCGGCTCCCGCTATTTCGATGGGCCCGTCGAACACTCCTCGCTACACTTTCCCCATGGGTTCATTCCAGCACTACTTCTTCATCTGATTCCCGGGCGCGGGACCACACCGGCGTTCCCGTCGCGGCGTATCACGTCGTGACCGCCGAGCCGTAGGCGTGTCTTCGTAGGCGTGTCTTCAAAGCCCGTCCGAAGACACCGCCTCGCGCTCCCGACCGGCGTCGTCCCCCCTTTCCCTCAGCCCCAGGCCAGAACCCAGCCCCGCCGTGCCCTGACGCACCGGCGCGCACCCCAGGGAAAGCACCATGCGCGAACGCGCCCAATTGACCTTGAAAGACGTCTCCAAGTCGTACGGCACCCGCTCCGTGCTCGACCAGGTGACCCTCACCGTCCGCCCCGGTGAACGCGCCGGTGTCATCGGTGAGAACGGCTCCGGCAAGTCCACCCTGCTGCGGCTGATCGCCGGGGCCGAGGCGCCCGACACCGGCGAGATCACCGTCAGCGCCCCCGGTGGCACCGGGCATCTCGCCCAGACCCTCGCCCAGACCTTCGGGCTCGGCCCCCACCACACCGTGCAGGACGCCATCGACGCCGCACTCGCCGAACTGCGCGAGCTGGAACGGCGACTGCGGCTGGCCGAGGAGCGGCTTTCGGAGGCGGACGAGCGGGAGTTCACCGCGTACGGGGACCTCCTCACCGCCTTCGAGGAGCGCGGCGGCTATGAGGCGGACGCCCGGGTGGACGCCGCCCTGCACGGCCTCGGACTCGGCCGGATCGGCCGGGACCGGGAGATCGGCACCCTCTCCGGCGGCGAGCAGTGCCGGCTGGCGCTGGCCTGTGTGCTGGCGGCCGGGCCCGAGTTGCTGCTGCTGGACGAGCCGACCAACCATCTCGACCGGTCCGCCACCGCGTGGCTGGAGGACCGGCTCCGGGCACATCGCGGCACGATCGTCGCCGTCACCCATGACCGGGCGTTCCTGGAGCGGATCGCCACCACCATCCTCGAAGTCGACCGGGACACCCGCGCGGTGACCCGCTACGGCGACGGCTGGACCGGCTACCGGACCGCGAAGGCCGCCGCCCGCCGCCGCTGGGCGCAGGACCACGAGGAGTGGCTGGCCGAGCTGGCCCGTACCACCGATCTGGTCGCGGCGGCCGGTCAGCGGCTGGCGTCGAGCGGGAAGGACCCGGGCGAGGGCTTCGGCAAGCACCGCCGTTCGCACGAGGCCAAGCTCTCGGCGCACGTCCGGGCGGCCCGGCAGCGGCTCGAACAGCTCCGTCGGGAGCCGGTGGCCGCGCCGCCCGAGCCGCTGCGGTTCACGGCCCGGCCCGTCACCACGGGCCGTTCGGGGCTGTTGGCCGAACTGACGGACATAGCCGTCGGGGACCGGCTGCGGCTGGCCGGGCTCCGGGTGGAGTCGGGCCAGCGGTTGCTGGTGACCGGCCCGAACGGTGCGGGCAAGACGACGCTGCTGCGGGTGCTCGCCGGTGAGCTGCGCCCCGACGCGGGCACGGTGCGCCGTCAGGAGCGGGTCCGAGTCGGCTATCTGCCGCAGGAACTGCCCGCCACGCCGTCCCCCGACGCGCTGTTGAGCGCGTACGCGGCGGGCCGGGGCGGGGCACCGGAGGAGTACGCGGGCGAACTGCTCGGTCTCGGACTGTTCCACGAGGACGATCTGGGGGTCCCGGTCGCGGCGCTCTCCATCGGTCAGCAGCGCCGGCTTGAGCTGGCCCGGCTGCTGAGGTCGCCCGCCGACCTCCTGGTCCTGGACGAGCCGACGAACCATGTGGCGCTGAGCCTGGTGGAGGAGTTGGAGGAGGCGCTCGCGAGCTATCCGGGGGCAGTGGTCGTGGTGTCGCACGACCGGCGGTTCCGGAGCGGGTTCGCCGGTGAGCGGCTGGAGTTGCGCGCGGGCCGGGCGGCGGCCTGACCGGTTCGCCCGCGCGGCGCTGTCGGCCCCGGTGCCCGGCGGTGTGATTTCCGGCCCGGCGCCGGGTGGGCGCGTCAGACCCCTCGGTGCCGGTCGGCCGGGGCCGTGACGTGCGCGCGGGACCGTGCCGCACGCCCGGCGCGGGGCCGGTGGGCGTGGGGTACCGGCCGTGCGCCCCCGTACGCACCGGTCGGCGGGCGAAGACCCGACAGTAGGGTTTGCGTGTGGGGATCAGTGAACAGCGGACAGAGACGACCGACCGGACCGAGCGCGGCGGCGAGGCCGATACCGCGACCGGTCAGCGGGACGCGCCACCACCCTGGTGGCGCGTTCCGCTGATCGCGACGGCCGCCGTCGTCCCGCTGTACGTCCTCTGGGCTGGCTGGCTCGCGACCGGTGGCGGCGATCTCGCGGCCCAGTTCGCGTGGACGGGTTTCGTGGAGTCGCACCCGTCGTCCGCGTACAACCTCTCCTGGTACGGCGGGATGCACACCGCCAACTACAGCGTGCTCGCTCCCCCGCTGATGGCGGCCTTCGGGGTCCGCGCGGTCTCGGTCCTGGCCGGCCTCGTCGCGACCTGGGCGCTGGCCATGCTCGTCGTACGGAGCGGAGTGCGGCTGCCGCTGTGGCCGGCGCTGCTGGGGGCGGCGGCGCTCTGGGCCAATGTCGCCTCCGGGCGGACGACCTTCGCGCTGGGCGTGGCGATCGGCCTCTTCGCGCTGGTGTACGTCCGCCGGACGGCGGTGGCCGTCGGCTGCGCCGCGTTCGCCACCCTGGCGAGCCCGGTCGCCGGGCTCTTCCTGGTGGTGGCGGCGGCGGCCAATCTGCTGGACCGGCGCTGGCGCGAAGCCCTGGCGCTGGTGGTGCCACCGGTCGTGATCACGGCGGTGGTGACGCTCCTCTTCCCGTTCACCGGGGAGATGCCCATGCCGTCCGGGAAGCTGTGGCTGCCCCTGCTGGTCTGCGGCGCGGTGGTCGCCGCCGTGCCGCGGGAGTGGCGTCTGGTGCGGTACGGGGCGGGGGTGTACGCCATCGGTGTCGTCCTCACCTACTTCATCCCGTCGCCGATCGGTACGAACGTGGAGCGGCTCGCGGGGCTCGCGGGGCCGCCGGTCCTGCTCGCGGCGGTGCTGACGGGCACCGGGGCCACGGTGCTGGCGGGGTTCCTGCGCTGTGTGCTCGCGGTCGTCCTCGCCGTGAACGTGTCCTGGCTGGTCGACAAGACGGAGGACGATCTCGTCGTCTCCACCGATGTCCCGTCCTGGGCCACGGAGACCGACGGTGTCGTACGGGAGCTGGCCCGGCTGGGCGCCGACCGCACCCGGGTCGAGGTCGTGCCGGCCCGCAACCACCGCGAGGCGGACCGGCTGGCCCCGCACATCAATATGGCCCGCGGCTGGAACCGTCAGCTCGACAAGGAGCGCGGGCGACTGTTCTACGACGGGTCGCTGACGGTGGCGACCTATCGGCAGTGGCTGGATCACATGGCGGTGGGCTTCGTGGTGCTCCCGCACGGACAGCCGGACGGCCCCGCCGAGGAGGAGGCCGCGCTCGTCCGGGCCGAGCCCGCGTGGCTGGAGCGGGTGTGGCGGGACGAGAACTGGACGATCTACCGGGTGCGGGACGCGGTGCCGCTGGTGTCGCCCCCGGCGACGGTGGTGCGCTCCGACGCGGCCGAGCTGGTGGTCCGGATGCCGGCGGCCGGTTCGGCGACGGTTCGGGTGGCGTACTCGCCGTGGCTGCGGGCGGAGGGCGCGTGTCTGCGGGAGGAGGGCGAGTGGACCCGGCTGACGGTGCCACGGGCCGGGGAGTACCGCCTGGACTCGCGCTACCGGCCGGCCCGCTCGGGGGACTGCTGACCCCGTCCGCCCCTCCGAGCCTGAGGACGGGCCCTGCGCCGGGCTCTGACGCCGGGGCCTGACGCCGGGGCCGCGCCGCTCGGGCCGGTGAGCCTGCGGCGGGCCGACTCGCTCGGACATCCGGACCGGCCGGGTGACCTCGCGGCCAGGGGGTACGGGGGCAACGGAAGGCGGCGCCACCCACGGGGGTGGCGCCGCCTTCGCTTCGGTATCGGTATCGGCCTCCCCCGACTGAGGGGCGGAGGCGACGGGATCAGACCTCGGAACCGGCCTTCCAGGCGGCCCAGTCCATGTTCCAGCCGTTGAGACCGTTGTCCGGCTGGATGGTCTTGTCCTTGGAGTTCTTCACGATCACGACATCGCCGATCATGGAGTTGTCGTAGAACCAGGCGCCCGGCTTGTTCGGGTCGTTCGCACCCTGGGCGTCGGCCAGACCGACACAGCCGTGGCTGGTGTTGGCGTTGCCGAAGATGCCACGGCCCCAGTAGTTACCGTGGATGAAGGTGCCCGAGGTGGAGAGCCGCATGGCGTGCGGGACGTCCTTGATGTCGTACTCGCCCTTGCCGTCGTCGTCCGTGAAGCCGACGGTCGCACCGTTCATCCGGGTCTCCTTGAACTTCTCGGAGATCACCATCTGACCGTTGTACGTGGGCGTGGCGGCGGCACCCGCCGAGATCGGGATGGTCTTGATCGTCTTGCCGTCGCGCTTGACCGTCATGGTCTTGGAGCTGGCGTCGACGGTGGAGACCTGGTTACGGCCGATCTTGAAGGTGACCGTCTTCTGCTGGACCCCGAAGATCCCGTCCGCGCCCTCGACCCCGTCCAGGGCGAGCTTCAGCGTGACGGTGGAGTTCTCGCGCCAGTACTGGTCGGGGCGGAAGTCCAGCCGCTGGGAGTTGAACCAGTGGCCGACGATCTCCTGGCCGCCGGTGGAGCTGACGGTGATCGCGGACTGCACGGCCTTGCGCTTGGTGATCGGCTTGTTGAAGTTGATCGACACCGGCATCCCGACGCCGACGGTGGAACCGTCCTCGGGCGTGAAGTTACCGATGAAGCTCTTGGCGGGCGAGACGGTGGTGAAGGAGGAGTTCTCGTGGGCGGTGAGGCCCTTGGCGTCCTTCGCCGTCGCCGCGATCTTGTACGAGGTCGAACGCTCCAGGGCGGCGTCCGGCTTCCAGCTCTTGGCGTCGGCGGCGAGCGAGCCCTTGACGGGGGTGCCCGTCGCGGTGGTCATCGTGACCTCGGTGAGGGTGCCCTCCGTGACGGTGACCTTGGCGGCGTTGTTGATGCTCGCATTGGCCGAACCGTTCTTCGGCAGGATCGCTATTCGCGCCTCGGAGACTTCCTTGGCCGCTGCGGCATCCACCTTGGCCTGCGAGTTCTTCGAGCTGTCGGCGCCGCCCTTGTCCCCGCCGTCACCGCAGGCAGAGAGTACGAGCACCCCGCCGAGCACCGCGGACGCGACCGCGAGGCTCCTGCGCCGTTTGCTGTCCGTCATCACACGCTTCTCCATCGTCGCCGATTTCCCCTACCGAACTACCCAGTTGAACACCCATATCGGGCCACCCGGTTCCTTTTACCCGGGGGATGTGGGGAATACCACTCCCGGGCTTCGCGGACGAGTCAACCATGGGACTGAATTTCCCCCGACCGGCCGGTTTCACTAGCATCAGCGCGTCCAACCAACTCGACGCCGTTCCAAGGGAGATCGTGCCCGTGTCCGTCGCGCGCCGACCGCTTCTGACCGCCATCGTCGCAGGTGCACTGCTCTGTGTGCTGTGGTTCGTGCCGTCAGCGCACGGTACCGCCGAGCAACCCGGCCTGAACAGCGACCGCACCGGGGCGGCACAGCAACTACGGCTCACCGAAACCGGAGACCGGGACACCATCCCGTATCTGGTCGCGGGTGCCGGAGTCCTCGCCGTGGGGGTGGGGCTGGTGGGGTACGCGGTACGCCAGCGGGGCCCCGTACAGCTGTAGGCCGAGCACAGGTACAGCTGTGGACCGTGTACAGCTGTGGACCCCGGTCATCGCGGGCCGACGCGCGCGATGACCGGGGTCTCTGTATGAACCCGGGATGACCCGCTGTATGAACCCGGGCGGAATCAACCGGACGGGCGTGAACGGACTCCCGGCCGACTCGGACGGACTCCCGCTGACGTGAACGGACTCCGGCCGGGTTCGGCCGACGCCGGGATCAGGCCAGCGGTCCCGTCACCGGTTCGACGGCCGCGATCAGTTCCCCGTCCCGTACGAACACATCGGCGGCGGCCAGCTCGGGCGCCAGGAACCGGTCCGGACCCGGTCCCCCCACACCGGCCGCGCGCAGCGCGTCGACGGCGGCGGTGGAGGCGGGCGCGGGGTCGAGGCCGTGCAGTTCGCGGCGGAGCTCGATCGCCCGGGTCGCCGTGTACAGCTCGACGGCGATGATCCGACCGAGCGCGGCGACGGCGGTGCGCAGCTTGCGGGCCGCGGACCAGCCCATCGAGACATGGTCCTCCTGCATAGCGGAGGACGGGATCGAGTCGACGGACGCGGGCACCGCCAGCCGCTTCAACTCGCTGACCAGCGCGGCCTGGGTGTACTGGGCGATCATCAGGCCCGAGTCCACGCCCGCGTCGTCGGCGAGGAAGGCCGGCAGGCCGTGACTGCGGTTCTTGTCCAGGAGCCGGTCGGTGCGGCGTTCGGCGATGGAGCCGAGGTCGGCGGCGGCGATGGCGAGGAAGTCGAGGACATAGGCGACGGGGGCGCCGTGGAAGTTGCCGTTGGACTCGACCCGGCCGTCGGACAGCACCACCGGATTGTCGACAGCGGCGGCGAGTTCGCGGTCCGCGACCAGCCGGGCGTGGGCGAGGGTGTCCCGGCCCGCCCCGGCGACCTGCGGGGCGCAGCGCACGGAGTACGCGTCCTGGACGCGGGGCGCCTCGTCCTCCTGGAAGTGGCCGGTGAGTCCGGAGCCCTTGAGGACGGCGCTCATATTGGCGGCGGCGACACCCTGGCCCGGGTGCGGGCGGATGGCGTGCAGCTCGGGCGCGAGGACCTTGCCGGTGCCGAGGAGGGCTTCGAGGGTGAGCGCGGCGGTGATGTCGGCGGAGGTGTAGAGGCGCTGGAGATCGGCGATGGCCATGATCAACATACCGAGCATGCCGTCGGTGCCGTTGAGGAGGGCGAGGCCCTCCTTCTCCCGCAGTTCGACGGGGGCGATGCCGTGCTCGGCCAGCAGTTCGGCGGCGGGGCGGACCCGGCCGTCGGGGCCCTCGGCGTCTCCCTCGCCCAGGAGGGTCAGGGCGCAGTGGGAGAGCGGTGCGAGATCGCCGGAGCAGCCGAGCGAGCCGTACTCGTGGACGACGGGGGTGATACCGGCGTTCAGTACGTCGACCATGGTCTGCGCCACTTCGGGGCGTACGCCGGTGTGCCCGGAGCAGACCGTCTTCAGCCGGAGGAACATCAGCGCGCGGACGACCTCGCGTTCGACGTGCGGGCCCATGCCGGCGGCGTGCGAACGGACGATGTTGCGCTGGAGCCTGGCGCGCAGCTCGGGGCCGATGTGCCGGGTGGCGAGCGCGCCGAAACCGGTGGAGACGCCGTAGACGGGTTCGGGCTTGGCGGCGAGGGCGTCCACCACGGTACGGGCGGCGGCGAGGGCGTCGAGGGCGGCGGCGGAGATCTCCACACGGGCGCTCTCGCGGGCCACGGCGATGACGTCATCGGTGGTGGTACCGGACGTCCCCACCACGACTGTACGCATATTCATATTCAGCAGCGTACGGATTGAATTGACTCATGTCACTAGCGGCGGCCGGGTTGACCCCTTACGCACGGCACGCCTGGCGCACTCCCGTGCACCCGCTGCGCCTGATGCACCACCAGGGGCACCCCCGCCGACCGGTTGCGACTCGGGGTGGGCCACTCGACCGGCTACGGCTCGGAGTGCGCCGACCTGCCGGCTACAGCTCGGAGTGCGCCGACCTGCCGGCTACGGCTCGCTCCAGGGCTCGTCCTCCGGTGCCACTCCGCGGAAGGCTCGGCGTTCCCGCGACCCCGCGTGGGGCGGGGCGTCCGCGAGCCGGAGCACGCTGCCGTCCCGGCCGGCGACCACCGGCTTCGGGGACCGGGCCGCCTTCGCGCGGTACTGGGCGGCGTCCGCGAGCCGGAAGAGCCGACGAGCCGTACGGACCTGGCCGATCGGGTCCCCGGTCGACGCGACCCCGCAGGCCACACCCTCACCGAGCTCCAACTCCGCGGCCCGTACGCAGAGTTCGTCCGCGACCCGCACCACGTCATCGGCGGCGGGGCCGACCGAGACCAGACAGAACTCATCGCCGCCGAGCCGTGCGGCGAGGGCGCCGGGGAGCATCGCGCCGCAGAGCGAGAGCACCGAGCCGAACCGCTCCAACAACCGGTCTCCGACGGCGTGGCCATGGGTGTCGTTCACCTGCTTGAGGCCGTTGAGGTCGCAGACGACCAGACTGACGACGGAGCCGTCGGCGCGGTGCCGCTCCAGGGCCTCGTCAAGCCGGGTGTCGACGGCGCGCCGGTTGGCGAGACCGGTGAGCGGGTCAGTGAAGGCCAGCCGGCGCACCTCTTCGAGCCGCTCGGTCTGGGCGATACCGGAGGCGATGACCGAGGCGAGCACCGTGGCGAAGTCGGCGTCGTCCCGATCGAAGACGGGGGCACCCGGCGGGCGGGCGACGTACAACTCACCCCAGGCCCGCCCGTGGAGCACGATCGGGGCGACGACACAGCAGCCCCGCCCGCGCCGCCGCAGCGCGGCGACGCGCCCGTCGGCGGGGGCGGAGGGATGCCGATACCCATGGGCGGGCGGGACCTCACGCCTGGACGGGACCGCACCTTCGGGCGGGACCTCATGCCCGGGCCGGACCTCACCCCCGGACAGGACCTCACGCCCAGGTCGGATCTCGTGCTCCGGCCGGGCGGCAGGACCGGGACCGCGACCCGGAGCACCCCCGGGCGGCGCGGAACCGGGCGCGGGGGCGGGCGCCTCGGCGTCAAAGGGTGGGGTGCCGGGCGCGGGCGCCTCCGCCTCGGGGTGCTGCTGGGGCGAGTCCGGCGCCCGCCCGAACCGCCCGGCCCCGCCCGAACCGCCTCCGAGGTCGGGGTCGAAGCCGGGAACCCCTGGGGCACCCCGAGAGTCTGAGGCACCCGGCACGCCTGAGGCACCCGGCGTGTCCGTGACTTCCGATGTGTCTGCGGCTTCCGGCGCGGCCGAGGTGCTCGGTGCGCCCGAGACGTACGAGGCACCCGGGACACCCCCGGCACCCCTGACCGCATCCGTACGCCCCGTACGCCCCGTACGACCGGCATGACCCGTACGACGGCCGCCGAACGCCGGCAGGGGCCCCGTCGCCGACTCCACCCAGGCGTCCGGCTCGCCACCGCCCGCCCACCGCTCGTGCAGAAACTCGGTGATCTCCGGGAAGCGGTTGACCGGGTAGGTCTCCGACTCGGGGAACTCCTCCTCACCGGGAGCGCGTTCACCCGCGTTGACCAGCACCTTCAGCCGTCCCAGCTCCCGCTCCCACACGGACAGCGCCGCGAAAGTGCCGGCCAGCGCGGAGCAGGCGCCCAGCGCCGCGGCCCGCCAGAACTCACGCGGGGTCTGCGCGGCGGCCATCGCCTGCGCCAGCGCCACCACGGCCCGCAACCGCCGATCCTCAGCCATCGTCCCAGCTTAGGGAGGTTTGACCCGATTCGATCAGTTGGCATGGGCCGGAGGTAGGGCACGAGCCGCCCCCGGGCTCACTCCCCCGGCCACTCCGGCTTGCGCTTCTCGTTGAAAGCGGCCACTCCCTCGGCCCGGTCCCCGGAGAAGGCGACCGACCGCCAGGCCGCGTCCTCGACCTCCAGACCGGCCCGTAGGTCGAGCCCCTGTCCCAGCCGCATCGCACGCTTAGCGGCCCGCAGCCCGACGGGCGAGTTCGCGGCGATCCGGCCGGCCAGCGCGAGCGCCTCCGTACGGACGTCGTCGGCGAGCTGGTCGACCAGCCCCAACTCGTGCGCCTCCGCCGCCTCCACCCGACGCGCGGTGAAGACCAGCTCGGCGGCGCGGGCGGCGCCCACCCGGCGCGGCAACAGTTGAGTGCCGCCGCCGCCCGGGATGACACCGACGGAGACCTCCGGCAACCCGACCACGGCCGTGGCGTCGGCGACGATGACATCGCAGGCCAGGGCCAGCTCGAAGCCCCCGCCGAGGGCGAATCCGCGCACGGCGGCAATGGTGGGCATGGGCAGCTCCAGGACACCGGTGTAGGCGGCGCGGGCGGTGGGCCGCTGCCGTACCAACTCGGCGTCCGTGAGCGAATTGCGCTCCTTGAGGTCCGCGCCGACACAGAAGGCGCGGTCGTGGGACGAGGTCAGCACGGTGACCCGGACACCGGGGTCGGCCGCGAGAGCCGTGGTGGCGTCGGCGATGGCGCGGGCCATGGCGGTGGAGACCGCGTTCATGGCGGCGGGGCGGTCGAGGACGAGTTCGGCGACGTGCTGATGACGGCGGACGAGGACGAATTCGCCGTAGCGCTGCTCGGACGCGGACATGGACACCCTCCCGGTTAACGACGGTTCACGGGATCATAGGCCGCGCCCGCCAGCCCGTGACCAGGTCGCTCAACCACACCGTGACCGCGTCGCTCAGGACCCCGTGACCGCGTCGCTCAGGGGCGGCGCGACAGCAGCCAGGGCTCCACGACACCCAGTCCGCGCACCGGCCGTTGCCACATCGGCTGGAGGGCGAAGCGGTACGAGGGCAGGGGTTCGCCCTCCTTCTCGGCGGTGGCCGCCGCCTCCGCCGCCTCGGTCTCCGACTTCGGCGCGTCTCCCGTCCGTACCAACTCCTCCGCGAAAGCCCCGTCCACCAGCACCGCGTCCTTCGGCGCTATCGACGTGAGGCGGCTCGCCAGATTCACCGTCGTACCGAAGACGTCGCCCATGCGCGTCGTGACCGTCCCGAACGCGATGCCCACCCGCAGCGCGGGCATCGTCTCGTCGTGGGCCATCGCGTCGATCAGCCGGAGTGCGATCTCCGCCGCCGTGCGGGCGTCGTCCGCCGCGTACAGCACCTCGTCGCCGAGCGTCTTGATCAACCGGCCGCCGTGCGCCGCGACCAGGTCGGCCGATGTGGTCTCGAAGGACTCCACCAGCTCGCCCAGCTCCTCCTCCTCCAGCCGGCGCGTCAACCGGGTGAAGCCGACCAGGTCGGCGAAGCCCACCGCGAGGCGGCGGTCCACCATCTCCTCGTCGTCGGCGGCCTGCACGACCCGCCCGGTGGCCGCGGCGAGCTGCCGCCGCCAGACATAGACGAGGAACTCCTCCAGCTCCGGGAGGAGGAGCTCCACCAGCGGATAGGTGACTTCCGTACGCGTCATTCCGGGCTCGGGCGGCTCCGTCAGCCCCTCCAGGAAGGAGTCGATCTGCCACTCCGCCAGCCGGGCGGTCGTCTGGCCGGTCGACCGCGCCACCTGGATCGCCATCGGCTCGCTCAGCAGACCCGCCTCGACCAGACCCGCGAGCCGCCGCAGCGCCAGCACGTCCGCCTCGGTGAGCGCCTTGGCCTGGCCGATGTCGGCGAAGCCCATCGCCCGCCAGAAGCGCGAGGCCAGCTCCATCGAGACGCCGGCGGTACGGGCCGCCTGGAAGGGGGTGTAGCGGCGCTCGGCGCCGAGGATGAGCTGTTCCAGCCGGATGGCGAGGGGGTCGTCGGTCGGCTCGGCCGTATGGTCCACGGCGTGGTGCGGCGTCGGATGCACCGACGCCGAGGAGCCGGCAGACCCAGCAGCTCCTGAAGATCCAGCGGACCCCGCAGAACCAGACCCCGCACCGGAAGCAGAGTCCGACCCCGGTCTGGAACCAGACCCGGAACCGGAACCGGAACCGGAACCGGAAGCCATCCCGGACCCGCCCCCGGCAGCCGTCTGAGCCGCCCCGCCAGCGGAATCGCCGGCCTGGTTCACCGGCCCGCCGGACGGCGAACCGGACGAACCCGGCGACGGGGCGGACCCACCGGACGCACCCGCGCCGGAAGTGGTGTCGTCGACGGTCACCAGCCGCCTCCTGCCCGTTCCGTGCGCACTGCCCTGCCGATCTGTCGCTCGATCGCCTCAACGATACGGCAGGTGTGCCCTGGCTCACGTCCGAGTGGCTGTTCGGGTTCCCCCGGGATCGCCGTGGCTCAGTCGGCCGGCCTCAGATGAATGATGTCCCCTGCACCGATCGCCTGCCGCGCACCGCCCCCGGTCGTCAGCACCAGCCGCCCGTCGCCGTCCAGCGCCACCGCATCGCCGGTGACCGAACGGCCGCCCGGCAGGTCCGCCCGCACGGTCCGGCCCAGCGTCGCGCAGCCCGCCGCGTACGCCGCCTGGATCCCCGAGAGCCCCGGATCGCCGCCGGCCGCCCGCCACTCCCCGTACCACCGCTCCAGTGAGCGCAGCACGGCCCGTAGCAGGGGGTCACGGTCCGTGGAGATCGCGTCGGCGAGGACGAGCGAGCCCGCCGTGGGGACGGGCAGCTCGTCGGCGCGCAGCGTCACATTGATGCCGATGCCGACCACGATCCCCGCGTCGCCCACCCGCTCGGCGAGGATGCCCCCGGTCTTGCGTTCCTCGCCCGCCACGTTCACCAGCAGGTCATTGGGCCATTTGAGGGACAGGTCCACCCCCGCGGCCCGGCTCAGCCCGGTCGCCGCGGCGACGCCGGCGAGCAGCGGCAGCCAGCCCCAGCGCTCCACCGGGACGTCGGGGCCCGGCCGCAGGAGGACGGAGAGGAAGATCCCGGAGCGCGGCGGGGCGGTCCAGACCCGGTCCAGCCGGCCGCGCCCGGCCGTCTGCTCCTCGGCGACGAGCACCGCGCCCTCGGGGAGGGAGGTGGCGCGGGCGGCCAGATCGGAGTTGGTGGACCCGGTCGTGGGCACCAGGTCGAAGGAGCTCCACAGTCCGCCGGGCCGCAGCAGGGCCCGGCGCAGCCCCGTGGGGTTCAGCGGCGGCCGGTCCAGATCGGACCAGCGATTGCCCGGAGGACGGCCGGGCGCATCGCCCGCCGAGCCCCCCGCCGGGGGTGCCGGAGGGTTACCGCGCGCGCTGTCGGATGGATTGCCGAGTGGGTTCCCGGGCACATTCCCAGGCGCATTCCGTGACGTCATGCAAGCCAGGTTAGGTGTGGTAAACGCCGCACTGCCGAACCGTATCGCCGCCGATACGCTACGAATCAGTAGCTCGAAGGCGCAGCAGCTCAGCGGGTGTCCCCGGTCGGGACGCCCCCCGCCTTCCGCGCCCGCCCGTCAGCGAGATCCACCCGACAGCCGCCGTCGGCGGCTGACCAGCCAGGGGAGCCGCAGCCCGATGCCCGAGCCGGAACAGACCGACATCCACACCACCGCGGGGAAGATCGCCGATCTCCGGCGCCGGGTCGAGGAGGCCACCCACGCCGGCTCCGCACGCGCGGTGGAGAAGCAGCACGCCAAGGGCAAGCTGACGGCCCGCGAACGAGTCGATCTGCTGCTGGACGAGGGTTCGTTCGTCGAATTGGACGAATTCGCCCGGCACCGCTCCACCAGTTTCGGTCTGGAGCGGACCCGCCCGTACGGGGACGGCGTGGTCACGGGGTACGGCACGGTCGACGGCCGCCCGGTCGCGGTCTTCTCCCAGGACTTCACCGTCTTCGGCGGCGCGCTCGGCGAGGTCTACGGCCAGAAGATCATCAAGGTGATGGACTTCGCGTTGAAGACGGGCTGTCCGGTCGTCGGCATCAACGACTCCGGCGGCGCGCGCATCCAGGAAGGGGTGAGCGCGCTCGGCATGTACGGCGAGATCTTCCGCCGCAACACCCACGCCTCCGGGGTGATCCCGCAGATCTCGCTGGTCGTCGGGCCGTGCGCGGGCGGTGCCGTCTACTCCCCCGCGATCACCGACTTCACGGTGATGGTGGACCAGACCTCGCACATGTTCATCACGGGCCCGGACGTCATCAAGACGGTGACCGGTGAGGACGTGGGTTTCGAGGCGCTCGGCGGCGCCCGTACGCACAACAGCACGTCGGGCGTGGCCCATCACATGGCGGGGGACGAGAAGGACGCCATCGACTATGTGAAGTCGCTGCTCTCCTACCTCCCGTCGAACAATCTGTCCGAGCCGCCCGCCTTCCCCGAGGAGGCCGATCTCGCGCTCTCGGCCGCGGACCGCGAGCTGGACACGCTCGTCCCGGACAGCGCGAACCAGCCCTACGACGTGCACACGGTCATCGAGCACGTGCTGGACGAGGGCGAGTTCCTGGAGACCCAGTCGTTGTTCGCGCCGAACATCGTCACCGGGTTCGGGCGGGTCGAGGGCTTCCCGGTCGGGATCGTCGCCAATCAGCCGATGCAGTTCGCGGGCTGTCTGGACATCAACGCCTCGGAAAAGGCGGCCCGGTTCGTCCGCACCTGTGATGCCTTCAATGTCCCGGTGCTGACCTTCGTCGACGTCCCGGGCTTTCTGCCCGGGGTGGACCAGGAGTACGGCGGCATCATCCGGCGCGGCGCGAAACTGATCTACGCGTACGCCGAGGCGACCGTCCCGCTGATCACCGTCATCACCCGCAAGGCGTTCGGCGGGGCGTACGACGTGATGGGCTCCAAGCACCTGGGGGCCGATCTCAATCTCGCCTGGCCGACCGCGCAGATCGCGGTGATGGGCGCGCAGGGTGCGGTGAACATCCTGCACCGCCGCACCATCGCGGCGGCCGACGATCAGGAGGCGACCCGCGAACGGCTGATCCAGGAGTACGAGGACGCCCTGCTCAACCCGTACGCGGCGGCGGAGCGGGGCTATGTGGACGCGGTGATCATGCCGTCGGACACCCGGGCGCAGATCGTGCGCGGGCTGCGTCAGCTCCGGACGAAGCGGGAGAGCCTACCGCCGAAGAAGCACGGCAATATTCCGCTGTAGCGCCCCGTTGAACCCTGTACGTCTTATGCACCCCATGCGTCTCTCGCGCACCGCGGTCGCACCCGGCCCGTCAGGAAGGACAGGACGATGATCAAGGTCGTACGGGGCAATCCCACGCCCGAGGAGTTGGCCGCCGCACTGGCGGTGGTCCAGGCGCGGGCGGCGGCGACGGCCTCCACGGTGGAGGGCGCGGCGGCGCCGCCCGAGCAGTGGTCCGACCCGGCCAGGATCGCGCGCGCCCGCCGACAGGTGCCGGGGCCGCGGGCCTGGGCACGCACCTACTGGCCGTCTTAGGTCTGGACCGCGCCTGACCCGGGTCCGGGTGGCGGCAGTGGCGCCGGACCGGGCCCGGTCCGTATCCATGTCCATGTCCGGGTCCGTATCCATGTCCGCGTCGGCGTCCGCGTCCGTTCAGTGGCGGCGCTCCGGGCCGGTGAGCAGCGCAGTGTAGGCCGCCTCCGCCGCCCGGCCGGGTGGCGCCCCGCGCGGGCCGTGGGCGAGGAACGCCGGGACGTCCCCGGTCTGCCGGATCCGTCCCTCGATGAGCACGGTGACGTGATCGGCGTCCTCGGCCAGATCCGCCACATCGTGGGTGGACATGAGGATCCGCACCTCACCGGCGAGTTCACCGAGGGTGTCCCGGAAGACCCGCCGCTGGTGCGGGTCCATCCCGGCGGTCGGTTCATCGAGCAGCAGCACCCGGGCGCCGTGGACCAGGGCCGCCGCGACCCCCAGGCGCCGGAGCTGCCCGCCGGAGAGCCGGCCGGTCCGCTGCTCCGCCCGGTCGGTCAGCTCGACCCGCCGCAGCGATTCGAGCGCCCGGTCCCAGGCGTCGCGCCGGCTCATGCCCTTGAGCCAGCCGACGTAGGCGACGTACTCCCGGACGGTGAGGGCGGGCGCGGCGGTGATCGTCTGGGGCATCCAGGCGATGGCACGTCGGTACGCCTTGGTCGGTGCGGTGAGGCCGCCGAGGGTGATGTCGCCGGAGCGGGGCCGGGCGACGGCGGCGGCGAGCCGGAGCAGGGTGGACTTCCCGGCGCCGTTGGGACCCAGCAGGATCGTGAGACCTGGAGGCAGTTCGTAACTGAGGTCGGCGAGGACCGGTGGGCGGCGCCGGCGGTGGGAGTAGGAGTACGTACAGGAGCGGAAGCGCAGGGTCATCACGTCTTCCTCAGGGAGCGCGGTGAGCGGGATCGGGCGTGCGAAGCGGCGGGCCGCCGGGGCCGCCGCAGCGCGGGACGCAGTACGGCGGCGGTCCCGGCGGCGAGGACCAGCACCGCCGCCACGGCGGCCGGCCAGGAGTCCAGGGGTGGCCGGACCACGGTCCAGGGGTAGGGATCCCCGTCGGGACCCACGCCGACCAGGATGACCAGCATCAGCCAGCCGACCGGGGCCATCACGGCGGCGGGCCCCGCCACGGCCCGGACGCAGAGCGTGAGGCCGACCAGGAACGCGGTGTTCCGACCGGTGATGATCGCGTCCGGCTGCCCCAGCGCGGTGCCCGCGATCAAACCGATCAGCGCCGCGAGGCCGGCGACGGCGAGCACGAGCAGGGAGTCCAGCACGGCGACGGGCCGGATACCGGAGGTCTCGGGCGCGTCCAGCCGAGAATCGAGGACCGCCATGAGACCCGAGGTGACCGGGATCGGGGCGAAGGTCATCAGCACCACATCACCACCACCGCTCAAGAGGGACGGCAGACCGATCACGCTGTTGCGCACGACGATCACGAAGAGCAGGAATACGGTCAGGGTCAGCGGCAGCAAGGTGTGGCCGCGCCGGGCCTTGAACCACCACTTCATCCCCGTCACCCACCCTTTCCGCACCCCTCGGCGAGACTCTCGCGGAACCATTGCGCCTGCTGCTCTCTCGGCAGGGCGTTGACACGGTCGATTTCCCGCTCGGCCCGCCGCGCGGAAGAGGTCGTCCCACGGTGACCGATCTCCTCGCCGGTCACTCGCGCCACCCATGCCCGGACCGCGTGACGGGTCACCGGATCGGGCCGTCCGCAGGTGAATCGCACCGAGGCGAGGGCCAGTTGATACCGGGAGTTCCCGCGGTTCGCGATCGCGGTCAGCGGAATGTGCCAACGGGATTCGGTGGACGACACCGGGAATCGCCCGTCATTCATGCTGTCGGTAATCACATCGGGCGCGTAAGCCACACCGGCCACCCGGAAATCGGCGAGCACCGAGACCAGTTCGGCACGCGTTTCGGGCAGCCGACTCGCGGTCACCCGGGGCATACAGACCCGGGGTTCCTCGCCGGCACAGCGCACCGGCGCCGACGCCGTCACCAGGGGCGGATTGAAATCCCAGGTGCGCACCATCGCCCACGACCCCGCGACGGCGGCGAGCGACGCCACCAGGGCCACCGCCACCCGCGGCAGCACCGGCCGCCAGGGCAGCCACAACAGCCACAGGGCCGCCGCGATACCGCCGGTGAGCGAGAGATGGGGTACGAGGGAGAGGACGCTGGCCCGCTCGCCGAACATCAGCGTGGTCGGGTACTGCCCGAACAGATGGCGCACCCAGGTCGGTTCGACGGTCCAGGAGAAGGTCACCAGGATCAGCACGAACACACTCATGAGCGGCGCCGTGATCAACGGGGGTGTCCGCAGCCCGACCCCGAAGCCGATGCTCGCGTGCGCGGCGCAGAGCAGCAGGGCCATGAGTAGCGGGAGCAGGCTCGCCGGGGTCGGGGGCACGCCGCTGACCAGCAGGGCCGCGGCGACCGGCAACACCAGCATCAGCCAGCTCAGCAGCAGCACCGGTAGCAGGGCGGACCCGGCGACCCGGAACCGGGACCGACCGGGGGCCAGCCGCCACAGCCCGGTCGCCCGCAGTCTGCCGCTCTCCCACACACCGAGCCCCGACGCGACGGCGTAGGCGAAGCCGTAGATCATCCCGAGCGCGTCGGAGACGGCGGTGGGCGCGTGGCCGAGCCCGTCGTCGGCGTAGTCGTTGGTGCCGTAGTAGAAGAAGACGAGCACCAGCGCGAAGGGCAGGACGCGCAGGGCGCCGCTGCCCCGGATCCGTGTGGAGAGTTTCATCGGGTGTTGGTGTGCCGTCCCCTGCGTGCCGCCGTCTTCGTCCTACTCCGCCGCGGTGGTGTCGACCGAGTACCTGGCGACGTCGATGGTTTCGTACGCCGTCGAGTTGATGTCCACGATCCTGACGTAATAGCCGTCCTGCCGCGGCAGGTTGCGCCACTCCCCCACACTGATGGCGCTAGCGGATTCAAAGCATTTGGTGAATTTCCGCGAGCCGTACCCCGGATCGGGGAAGAAATCCTTGTCCTTGTAGTACCGCACGGTGACGCTCTCCGGCAGCCCGGCGACCGATGGTGCGTCGCACCCCTTGAACCAGAGCTTCGAATACTGCTCGTCGGACCAGCGGGTGGACTCCCACCCCTCGCGCCCATTGCTGATCCTCTTGTTGGTCGGCGGGTCCACGGCGAACACCGCCGCCGCCGAGCCGAGCACGAATAACGAAACCAGGGCGCCGACCGAAGCGGTCCGCCCGTTGCCCATTGTCTTCATTTCCTGCTCCCCCTTATGCCCTTCGCGTGGTGCGGTCATGCCCTTCGCACGGTGCGATCACACGCGAAAGGCGATTCCCCGGCAGAGTTAACCAAATTACTCACCCATCACATGATCGTCAATGGATACCCGTCCGGAATATGCCATCGGCCTAAACCGAAAGGTAATCCATCAATTCGGCACCCAAAGAATGCAGAATAAGAAATCAATCGATCAGAACGCGGCCGGGGGGCGGGGTGGACCCCCAGCGGTGCGCGACACTCCGGCGCGACGCGCGTCACGTCACGGTTGAGTACCCGTACTCAGGCGCCGGCCCGGACCGGGACCGCACCATCGGAGACATGCTGTGGTCGGACCCCGAGAACGAGCCCCCCGAGGAACTGCGCGAGACCCAGGCGATGATGCGCCGCGCGGGTCTGGTGCTGGCCCTCGCCATCGTGCTCGTCATGCTCGTGGTCAGCCTGCTCTGAACGGCCCGCCCCCGGCCGGCCAGGGACCGACCGGGGACCCCCCGCACCGGGCGCGCTGGCGGACCGAAGGGGGGCGGGCCCGCGCGGGGCGCGCCTACCATGGCCGCATGACCGTGCCAGCCCCCCGCCTCGTCCTCGCCTCCGCCTCTCCCGCCCGGCTCAATCTGCTGCGCCAGGCGGGCTTCGCCCCCGAGGTGATCGTCAGCGGCGTCGACGAGGACGCCCTGACCGCCCCGACCCCCGCCGAACTGGCCCTGGTGCTCGCCGAGGCCAAGGCCGCCGTCGTCGCCGCCCGCCCCGACGCCGCCGGCGCGCTGGTCATCGGCTGCGACTCGGTGCTGGAGCTGGACGGTGAGGCGCTCGGCAAGCCCGCCGACGCGGAGGAGGCCACGGCCCGCTGGAAGTCGATGCGCGGACGGTCGGGCATCCTCAGGACCGGACACTGCGTCACCGACACCACCACCGGCCGCATCGCGTCGGCGACCGCGTCCACGACGGTCCACTTCGGGGAGCCGACGGACGCGGAGATCGCCGCGTATGTGGCGAGTGGTGAACCCCTGCACGTGGCGGGCGCGTTCACGCTGGACGGCCGCTCGGCGCCGTTCATCGAGGGCATCGAGGGTGACCACGGCAATGTCATCGGCCTCTCGCTGCCACTGCTGCGCCGGCTGCTGGCGGAGCTGGACCGCTCGGTCACGGAGCTGTGGACCTGAGCCGTCGCGCGCCGGAGACCGGCCCGGCCTCCGCCCCGTACGCCAGCAACACCCAGACGATCAGACCCAGCGCCACCATCAGGAAGCCGAAGACCCCCCACCCCACCAGTCCCGCGGCCACCACACCCAGCACTCCGTGCACCACCGCCGCGCTGATCAACAGCGCCCGCGCGTAGCGCCCTGGTGCACGGCCCCGCGCACCGGCCCGCAGGGTCACCACGGCGCACGCCCCCAGATAGAGGCCGAGGACACCGCCCAGCGCCCAGGTGGCGACGGCCGTCGTACCGGGATCGAGACCGTCCAGGGACATGCTCTGGCCGTCCACGAAGGTGGCGAGAATGCCGTTGATCACCACGATCCCCACGGCCTCCGTCAGCAGCACGATCGCGGCCAGCACGGCCACGGGCCTGCGCGCCACAGCGCCTCCCACCCTTGGTTACCGCTAGTACGCACGGACGACAGCGCGCACGCTACTCATGGGTAATCCGTGGGACAAGGGTCCGTGCCCACCCGACCCGACCGCCCCCGCGCTCCCGGCCCGACCACCCGGCCCGACCACCCGGCCCGCATGGTGCGCACGCTGCGCGCACTCGGTCCGATCCCCCCGCACGCCCGGTCCGAGCGTCCGGCACGCTCGGTCCGACCGCAAAGAATCAATCTCCCGTTCGTAGGTTCCCCACAAAGAAACACGTCCGGCCGCTGGGCTCCCGGACAGAGACCTGCGCCACACAACAGGGCTACTGTGCGGGATGGAAACCCGTCGTACCGTGGTGCGACAAGGGATTTCGCGACTTGCGCGAGCCTCGAATCACGCTCCGTGTGGGCAAGCTCACCAATGGGGACGGGTCGAAAGGCCGTGTCGGCAGTCCCTAAACTCAGCTTGTTTCAAGGAGGGAGCCATCGTGCGCAAGGTGCTCATCGCCAACCGTGGCGAAATCGCTGTCCGCGTTGCCCGTGCCTGCCGGGATGCCGGGATCGCGAGCGTAGCCGTCTACGCCGACCCGGACCGGGACGCCCCGCATGTCCGCGCCGCCGACGAAGCGTTCGCCCTGGGCGGTGACACGCCGGCCGCCAGCTATCTGGACATGGCCAAGGTCCTCCAGGCCGCGAAGGATTCGGGCGCGGACGCCATCCACCCCGGATACGGCTTCCTCTCCGAGAACGCCGAATTCGCCCAAGCCGTCCTGGATGCCGGACTGACCTGGATCGGCCCGCCGCCGTCCGCGATCCGGGACCTCGGTGACAAGGTCGCCGCCCGGCACATCGCGCAGCGCGCCGGCGCCCCGCTGGTCGCCGGCACCCCCGACCCGGTCTCCGGTGCCGACGAGGTCGTCGCCTTCGCCAAGGAGAACGGCCTCCCCATCGCCATCAAGGCCGCGTTCGGCGGTGGCGGCCGGGGTCTGAAGGTCGCCCGCACCCTGGACGAGGTGCCGGAGCTGTACGACTCCGCCGTCCGGGAGGCCGTCGCCGCCTTCGGCCGGGGCGAGTGCTTCGTCGAGCGCTATCTCGACCGCCCCCGCCATGTGGAGACCCAGTGCCTGGCCGACCAGCACGGCAATGTCGTCGTCGTCTCCACCCGTGACTGTTCCCTCCAGCGCCGCCACCAGAAGCTGGTGGAGGAGGCGCCCGCGCCGTTCCTGTCGGACGAGCAGAACGCCGAGCTGTACGCCGCGTCCAAGGCCATCCTCAAAGAGGCCGGCTATGTCGGCGCCGGCACGGTCGAGTTCCTCGTCGGCACCGACGGCACGATCTCCTTCCTGGAGGTCAACACCCGCCTCCAGGTGGAACACCCGGTCACCGAGGAGGTGACCGGCATCGACCTCGTACGCGAGATGTTCCGGATCGCCGACGGTGAGGAACTGGGCTACGGCGACCCCGCCATACGCGGTCATTCCTTCGAGTTCCGGATCAACGGCGAGGACCCGGGGCGCAACTTCCTGCCCGCACCGGGCACGGTGACCACCTTCGCCCCGCCGAGCGGCCCCGGCGTCCGGCTGGACGCGGGAGTGGAGTCCGGCTCGGTCATCGGCCCCGCCTGGGACTCGCTGCTCGCCAAGCTGATCGTCACCGGCGCCACCCGCGAGCAGGCCCTCCAGCGGGCCGCCCGCGCGCTCGGCGAGTTCACGATCGAGGGCATGGCCACGGCCATCCCGTTCCACCGCGCGGTCGTCACCGACCCGGCGTTCACCAGTGACCCGTTCCGGGTCCACACCCGGTGGATCGAGACCGAGTTCGTCAACGAGATCCCCGCGTTCGCCGCGCCCGCCGAGGCGGACCCGGAGGACGAGCCGGGCCGCGAGACGGTCGTCGTCGAGGTCGGCGGCAAGAGACTGGAGGTCTCGCTGCCGTCGTCGCTGGGCATGTCGCTGGCCCGTACCGGCCTCGCCGCCGGTGCCCGGCCGAAGCGCCGCGCCGCGAAGAAGTCCGCCTCCGCCGCGTCCGGCGACACCCTCGCCTCTCCGATGCAGGGCACGATCGTGAAGGTGGCGGTCGAGGAGGGCCAGGTGGTCCAGGAGGGCGACCTCGTCGTCGTCCTGGAGGCCATGAAGATGGAGCAGCCGCTGAACGCGCACCGCGCGGGCACCATCAAGGGCCTGAACGCCGAGGTCGGCGCCTCGCTCTCGTCCGGCGCCAGCATCTGCGAGATCAAGGACTGACGTTCACCCGCCCGGGCCCGTCCCCCGGAGCCGTCAAGGCCCGGGGACGGGCCCCGGCGCGTTCCGGTGGCACGGTCCGGAGCGGGGCTGTCGGTGCCCGGTGGCATCCTGGAGACCCCGGCCGGGGGGACCCAGGAAGGACGGCGTGATGGCGACGAGTACGGCGGCGGGCACGGTACGACCCATGCGGGCCGACGCCCGGCGCAATTACGCACGGCTCCTCACCGAGGCCCGCACCGTCTTCGCCGAACAGGGCACCGACGCGTCCCTGGAGGAGATCGCCCGCCGCTCGGGCGTCGGCATCGGCACGCTCTACCGCCACTTCCCCAACCGCCAGGCCATGGTGAACGCGGTCTTCCAGGAAGGGGCGGGCGCCCTGCTGGAGCGCTCCCGCGAGCTGGCGCGCGCGGAGCGGCCGTGCGCGGCGCTGATGGAGTGGCTGCGCGCCCTCATCACTCACGCGGGTGAGTACCGGGGCGTCTCCCGGGCGCTGATGTCGGCCTCACAGGACCGGAGTTCGGCGCTGTGGCCGTGCTGTGTGCCGCTGTACGAGGCGGGGGACCTGCTGCTGGCGCGGGCGCGGGAGGCCGGGGCGGTGCGCGATGAGGTGGCGATCGGCGATCTGATGCAACTGACGAACGCGATAGCGCTGGCCTCCGAGCAGACCCCGGACGACCCGGATCTGCCGGACCGGCTGCTGAATCTCACCCTGCGGGGCCTGCGCCCGGACCTCCGGCCGGCCCCGGAGCACCCCGCGCCCCACACCTGATCCCGGGCACCCCCACCTGACCCCGCGCTCCCGCGCCGGGACGGGGAGTGGCCGGCGCCTCGGCCTCCGTACGTACGACCTTCGCGGGCCCCGGGCCGGCGCGCGGAGAGTCGGGCACCGGCACGGCGCGGTCGGGGATGCGCGTCACTCGACACCACCATGGCCCCGGGCCGTACAAAGCCCCCTCAGGGGTGCCTGACGGGGCGCCAAGGCCCCAGGAAGCCCCGGACGCCTCAAGGCCGGGGCCCAGCGGGCGCCGAAGGCCGCTGGGGCCCTCCACCCCCTGTCGGGGGCCTCGGATGCGATCGGTCACCGCGCCCCGCCCCGGCCCACCGCGCCCCGCAGCGACCGGCCTCGGCCAAGCGCGATCCGCTGCCCGGCCCCGACCCGCCACGATCAGCCGCCGCGGCCAACCGCGACCCGCTGTGACCTGCTGCGGTCCGCCGTGACCCGCTGTGTCCCGCCGTGATCAGCGACGGCGGAGGTCGGCGACTCTCGCGTTCCGCTCCACCGCGCCGGGCTCCAGTCCGCCCGCCGCGCTCAGCCGCTGCGGCCCGCCGCCGCGCGTGCGGCGCTGGCCCGGGAGCGGCATATCGCGGCGTGGTGGCCGGCCCGGAGCCGCGTCGGTCTCGGCGGCGCCCGACCCCGCGACGGTGATCTGCACGCCCTGGTCGGCGAGCGCCTGGAGCTCGGTCGCCGCGCGGTCGTCGAGCGTCGGAGGTTCGTCCGTCACCAGCCGGGTGATCACATCGGTCGGTACGGTCTGGAACATGGTGTCGGCGCCGAGCTTGGTGTGATCGGCGAGGACCACGACCTCCGCCGCGGCCTGCACCAGCGCCCGGTCGACGCTGGCGGAGAGCATGTTGGAGGTGGAGAGCCCACGCTCGGCGGTGAGGCCACTGCCGGAGAGGAAGGCCCGGGAGACTCGCAGGCCCTGGAGCGACTGCTCGGCCCCGCTGCCCACGAGCGCGTAGTTGGAGCCGCGGAGGGTGCCCCCGGTCATGACGACCTCGACGCGATTGGCGTGCGCGAGCGCCTGCGCGACCAGCAGGGAGTTGGTGACCACCGTCAGTCCCGGCACCCGCGCGAGCCGACGGGCCAGCTCCTGCGTGGTGGTGCCGGCGCCGACGACAATCGCCTCGCCCTCATTGACGAGACCCGCGGCGAGGTCGGCGATGGCGGTCTTCTCGGCGGTGGCGGACAGGGACTTCTGCGGAAAGCCGGACTCCCGCGTGAAACCGCCCGGCAGTACCGCACCGCCGTGGCGGCGGTCGAGGAGTCCTTCGGCCTCCAGCGCCCGCACGTCCCGCCGTACGGTCACTTCGGAGGTCTGGACGACGCGGGCGAGCTCACGGAGCGACACGGCTCCGTTGGCGCGCACCATTTCAAGGATCAATTGGCGACGTTCTGCAGCGAACACGAAACTGACAGTAACGTGAGCGACCGATAGTTTTCAGCAGTATGCGGTGAATACCAAGTATTGCGCTCACCCAGGGCCGACAAGTGGTATAGGTGAGCACAAAGTTGATCGCGTGCGCGGCGATGTGCCCGGAGGTGTCCGGGTTTCTTCGCCGGTTACGCGTCGCCCGACGCCTTCCGGGTGTGCAGCTGCCGTGCGACCTCGGCGATCGACCCCGAGAGCGAGGGGTAGACGGTGAACGCCTTGGCGATCTGCTCCACCGTCAGGTTGTTGTCGACGGCGAGTGAGATCGGGTGGATCAGCTCGCTGGCGCGCGGCGCGACGACACAGCCGCCGACCACGATGCCCGTACCGGGCCGCGCGAAGATCTTGACGAAGCCGTCCCGGATGCCCTGCATCTTCGCGCGGGGGTTGCGCAGCAGCGGCAGCTTGACGACCCGGGCGTCGATCCGGCCCGCGTCCACGTCCGCCTGGGTGTAACCGACGGTGGCGATCTCCGGGTCGGTAAAGACGTTCGACGAGACCGTCTTCAGATTGAGCGGCGTCACCGCGTCGCCCAGGAAGTGGTACATCGCGATCCGGCCCTGCATGGCCGCGACGGAGGCCAGCGCGAAGACGCCGGTGACGTCACCGGCCGCGTACACACCGGGGGTGTTGGTGCGGGAGACCCGGTCGGTCCAGATGTGGCCGGAGTCCTTGACCCGTACGCCCGCCTCCTCCAGCCCCATGCCGGCGGAGTTCGGGATGGCGCCGACGGCCATCAGACAGTGGGTGCCGGAGATGACCCGGCCGTCCGAGAGGGTGACCTCGACCCGGTCGCCGACCCGCTTGGCGGACTCGGCGCGGGAGCGGGCCATGACGTTCATACCGCGGCGGCGGAAGACGTCCTCCAGGACCGCGGCGGCGTCCGGGTCCTCGCCGGGGAGCACCCGGTCGCGGGAGGAGACGAGGGTGACCCGGGAGCCGAGCGCCTGGTAGGCGCCGGCGAACTCGGCGCCGGTGACGCCGGAGCCGACCACGATCAGTTCCTCGGGCAGCTCGTCGAGGTCGTAGACCTGGGTCCAGTTCAGGATGCGCTCCCCGTCGGGGAGGGCGTCGGGGATCTCGCGCGGGTGGCCACCGGTGGCGATGAGGACGGCGTCGGCGATCAGCCGCTCCTCGGTGCCGTCGGCGGCGGTGACGACCACCGTGCGGGAGCCGTCCATGGCCTGCTGGCCCTCCAGCCGGCCCCGGCCGCGCAGCACCCGGGCACCGGCCCGGGTGACGGAGGCGGTGATGTCGTGGGACTGGGCGAGGGCGAGCCGCTTCACCCGTCGGTTGACCTTGCCGAGGTCCACGCCGACCACACGGGCGGACTGCTCCATCGGCGGGGTGTCGTCGGCCACGATGATGCCCAGCTCCTCGTACGAGGAGTCGAAGGTGGTCATCACCTCGGCCGTGGCGATGAGGGTCTTCGACGGCACGCAGTCAGTCAGTACGGACGCGCCGCCGAGGCCGTCGCAGTCGACGACGGTCACCTCCGCGCCGAGTTGGGCGCCCACCAGGGCCGCCTCGTATCCGCCGGGTCCGCCGCCGATGATCACGATCCGGGTCACTGGGGTTACGCCTCGCGCTCTCGTTGCTGCCGGGGGGGTCGGGTGGTCCCGCTGGGCTGGAGTACGTACCCCATTGTCCCGCACGCTTCAACTCCTTCGTCCCCGGCCCCTCCCAATGGACGCGGACCCGCCACCCCGGGCGCGGCGCACCCGGGAGGGCACCCGGGAATCAGCCCCTCCGCCGAGGGGTCCGTACGGACGTTCTCCCACCGTACGGGGTAGGGGCGCCCGCTCCCCCGGTGGCGGGGCCCACCACTCCGGGGCGTGGCCACCGCGGCGCGGCGGGCGCCGGACCGCCCCGGGAACGAGGGCTCAGCCACGTCGGGAAAAGGCGGCCACCCGCGCCCCTCCCGTACCCTCAATCTCATGTCGCTCTACGCCGCGTACGCCGGCAACCTCGACGCGCGGCTGATGACCCGCCGCGCTCCGCACTCCCCGCTGCGCGGCACGGGCTGGCTCAACGGCTGGCGGCTGACGTTCGGCGGCGAGCAGATGGGCTGGGAGGGGGCGCTGTCGACCATCGTGGAGGCGCCGCGCTCCCAGGTCTTCATCGCGCTGTACGACATCGCCCCGATGGACGAGGACTCGATGGACCGCTGGGAGGGTGTCGGGATGGACATCTACCGGCGGATGCGGGTCCGGGTGCACACCCTGGACGGCGAGGAGCCGGCGTGGGTGTACGTCCTGAACGGGTACGAGGGCGGACTGCCCTCCGCGCGCTACCTGGGTGAGCTGGCGGACGCCGCCGACTCCGCCGGCGCGCCCCACGACTATGTGATGGAGCTGCGCAAGCGGCCCTGCTGAGCTGGCCGCCCCGGTCCGGCCAGCGGCTTCGTCGGAAACGACAAGACAACGATCCGAGGACCGTGCGCTGCCGCATCTACGCGCGTAGGGAATCACCGGCTACCCTCATTCGCGTGAACGAATCTGTGAACCCGGACCTCAACGGCGCGACCGTCTCCCCTTACGACACGGCCGACGCCGCCGCCGCCCGCCTGCGCGAACTGACCGGCGCCGAGACGCATGACGTGGCCCTGGTGATGGGCTCCGGCTGGGCGCCGGCCGTGGAGGCGCTGGGGGCGCCCGAGGCAGAGTTCCCGGTGACCGACCTGCCCGGCTTCCCGCCGCCCGCCGTCGAGGGCCACGGCGGCAAGATCCGCTCGTACCGCGTCGGCGACCGCCGCATCCTGCTCTTCCTGGGCCGTACGCACTACTACGAGGGCCGGGGCGTCGCCTCCGTCGCCCACGGGGTGCGCACCGCGGTCGCCGCCGGCTGCAAGACCATCGTCCTGACCAACGGCTGCGGCGGTCTGCGCGACGGGATGCGCCCCGGTCAGCCCGTGCTGATCAGCGACCACATCAACCTCACCGCGACCTCGCCGATCGTGGGCGCGAACTTCGTCGATCTGACCGACCTCTACTCGCCCCGGCTGCGGGCGCTGTGCCAGGAGATCGACCCCTCGCTCGAAGAGGGCGTCTACGTCCAGTTCCCCGGCCCGCACTACGAGACGCCCGCCGAGATCAACATGGTCCGGGTGCTCGGCGGCGACCTGGTGGGCATGTCCACCGTCCTGGAGGCCATCGCGGCCCGCGAGGCGGGCGCCGAGGTGCTCGGCATCTCCCTCGTCACCAATCTGGCCGCGGGCCTGTCGGGTGAGCCGCTGAACCACGAGGAGGTCCTCCAGGCCGGCCGCGATTCGGCGGCCCGGATGGGCGAGCTGCTCACCCGGGTGCTGGCGCGGCTCTGAGCCACTCCGCGGCCGTGCCGTACCGCCAGCAGGCTGGCGACGGGGGCACGGCCGCGCGGAACACCCTCGTACGGAGGGGGGCACGGCAGGCTGTCCCCCGGAAGCGGCCCCGCCGTCCGAGGGCCACACGACAGATGGACACGAGAGGCGGAGCGACCGTGCAGCAGGACCTCATCGCGCGGGCCCAGGCGTGGCTCGCGGAGGACCCGGACCCCGACACCCGGGACGAGCTGGGCAAGCTGATCGAGACGGGTGACCAGGAAGAACTGGCCGCGCGCTTCAGCGGCACCCTCCAGTTCGGCACCGCCGGACTCCGCGGCGAGCTGGGCGCCGGACCCATGCGGATGAACCGGGCCGTCGTGATCCGCGCCGCCGCCGGTCTCGCCGCCTACCTCAAGGCCCAGGGCCAGGGCGACGGCCTCGTCGTCATCGGCTACGACGCCCGCTACAAGTCCGCCGACTTCGCCCGGGACACCGCCGCCGTGATGGTCGGCGCCGGACTGCGCGCCGCCGTACTGCCGCGCCCGCTGCCCACCCCCGTACTCGCCTTCGCCATACGGCACCTGGGCGCGGTCGCCGGGGTTGAGGTCACCGCCAGCCACAACCCGCCGCGGGACAACGGCTACAAGGTCTATCTCGGCGACGGCACCCAGATCGTGCCGCCGTCCGACGCGGAGATCGCCGCCGAGATCGACGCCGTCCGGAGCCTGCGGGACGTACCCCGCGCCGACACCGGCTGGGAGACCCTCGACGACGAGGTGCTGGCGGCCTATCTGGCCCGTACGGACGCCGTCCTGACCCCCGGGTCCCCGCGCACCGCCCACGTCGTCCACACGGCCCTGCACGGCGTCGGCACGGAGGTGCTCACCGCGGCCTTCGCGCGGGCCGGGTTCCCCGCGCCCACCCTCGTACCGGAGCAGTCGGAGCCCGATCCCGCGTTCCCGACCGTCGCGTTCCCCAATCCGGAGGAACCCGGCGCGATGGACCTCGCCTTCGCGACCGCCCGCCAGGCCCGCCCGGACATCGTGATCGCCAACGACCCGGACGCCGACCGCTGCGCCGTCGCGGTCCCCGCCGACGGCGACTGGCGGATGCTCCGGGGCGACGAGGTCGGCGCCCTGCTCGCCGCGCACCTCGTCCGCACCGGCGCGCGCGGCACCTTCGCGGAGTCGATCGTCTCCTCCTCCCTGCTGGGCCGGATCGCCGAGGCCGCCGGACTGCCGTACGAGGAGACCCTCACCGGCTTCAAGTGGATCGCCCGCGTCGAGGGCCTGCGGTACGGGTACGAGGAGGCCCTCGGTTACTGCGTCGACCCCGAGGGCGTCCGCGACAAGGACGGCATCACCGCCGCGCTGCTCGTCGCCGAACTGGCGTCGGTCCTCAAGGAGGAGGGGCGCACCCTCCTCGACCTCCTCGACGAGCTCGCCGTGGCACACGGTCTGCACGCCACCGACCAGCTCTCGGTCCGGGTCCAGGACCTCACCGTCATCGCCGACGCGATGCGCCGCCTGCGCACCGCGCCCCCGACCGCGCTGGCCGGCCTCGACATCGTCAACGCCGAGGACCTCACCCACGGCACGGACGCCCTCCCGCCCACCGACGGGCTGCGCTACACCCTCGGCGGCGCGTACACGGCCCGGGTGATCGTCCGTCCCAGCGGCACCGAGCCCAAGCTCAAGTGCTATCTGGAGGTCGTGGTCCCGGTCGCTGACGCGAGCGGTCTCCAGGACGCGCGCGAACGCGCCACGACGGTCCTCGCGGCCATCAAACGAGACCTCGCGACCGCCGCCGGTATCTGACGGCAGCCCTTTTGGGTGAATCTGCTCCGGCTCCACCGGCGCGCGCCCCGCGCGCCGGTGCCAGCGGGCAATGGTGACCCGGTAGTCCCCTACGGATTCCCAGGAGCAGCCGCCGTTGTCCCCCGCAGCGACCGTGCACGCCTTCGTCCCCGCCTCCCGCCGCCCCCCGGCCCCGGGAGGCGGCGGCACGCCGGGGGTGCGGCACCGGCTGCTGCGCTCGCTCCGGCGGGCGGCCCCCGCGCTCACCGCGTACCTGGCGGTACGGCTCTGCGGACTCGCCTTCCTCACCCATCTGGCGCACGTCAAGGGCCACGGGGTCTGGCCGACGCTCGCCACCTCCTGGGACTCCGGCTGGTACCTCGGCATCGCCGACCACGGCTACGCCGAGGCGCTCGGCACCCGGGTCAACGACAACAACCTCGCCTTCTTCCCGCTCTACCCCCTCCTGGTGAAGGCGGTCGCGGCCGTCACCCCCGGCTCGCGCGCGAGCGCCGGACTGCTGCTGGCGATCGGCTGCTCCTTCATCGCCGCCTGGGGGATCTTCGCGGTGGGCGACCGGCTGTACGGGCGGCGGGTGGGCACCCTGCTCACCGTCCTGTGGGGCGCGCTGCCCGTCGCGATCGTGCAGTGGATGGGGTACACCGAATCGCTCTTCACGGCCCTGGCCGCCTGGGCGCTGTACGCGGTCATCGGCGGTTGTTGGCCGGCCGCGGGAGCGCTGGCCTCGCTGGCGGGGCTGACCCGCCCCACGGGGGTCGCCGTCGCGGCGGCCGTCTCGGTGACCGCCCTGCTCGCCTGCCGGACACCGGGCGACCGCCGCGGAGCGCTGGCCGGCGCGCTGCTCGCCCCCCTGGGGTGGCTGGCGTTCGTCGCCTGGGTGGGGCTGCGGGTCGGCCGGGCCGACGGCTACTTCGCGGTCCAGCGGCTCTGGAAGAACGAGTGGGACGGCGGCCGGGCGACCCTCCTCGAACTGCGCCAGCAGCTCGTCTACACCACGCGCCCCGAGCTGTTCCTGCTCATCGTCTCGGCCGTGCTGATCGCCTCGGCGGTGCTTCTCCTACTGTCAGCGGCCGACCGCCAGCCGCTGCCGCTGCTCGTCTTCACGGGGGTCCTGCTGCTGGTGGTCCTGGGCAGCGCGGGCGTGTACTTCCCCCGGGCCCGCTTCCTGCTGCCGGGCTTCCCCCTGCTGCTGCCGATCGCCCGCGCGCTGGCCCGGGCACGCCGGCCGGTGACCGTCGCGGTCGTACTGCTGACGGCCACGCTGACATCGGCCTGGACCGGCGCTTACATACTGCTGGTCTGGCAGGGCCCGCCGTGAGCCCGTCGTGGCGGCCCGAGATCCTGTCCCGCCGCCCGAGCTGTCCGAGCTGTCTTCGAGAACCAGCCCGCGGCGCCAGATCCGTGGGGTCTCCCCAGGCCCGCAGCGCCTAGGCGAGGGGTCTCCCCAGACCCGCAGGGGCCAAGGCGTGGGGTCTCCCCAGGCCCCAAGGGCCGAGGCGTGGGGTCTCCCCAGGCCCCAAGGGCCGAGGCGTGGGGTCTCCCCAGGCCCCAAGGGCCGAGGCGTGGGGTCTCCCCAGGCCCGAAGGGCCGAGGGGACGAATCGCAACGCAGTGGTCCCCCGGCGAAGCCAGGAGGAGATCGTCCTCGTACTGGACTGGGCTCGGGCCACTCCGACAACACAGCGAGGGGCACCTCCCGCGCCCCCAGGGCGCAGGGGGAGTGCGTGCCGGGGGCGTGGGCCAGACGGGACTTTGGCAACCCGCCCGCCCTAGGGTCTTTCGTTTAGATCAGGCTGGATCAGTGAGCGGGCGTCTGGTGCATGGGGCCTCCCCGGGCCGCAGGGCTTAGGCGTGGAGTCTCCCCAGGCCCGCAAGGGCCTAGGCGTGGGGTCTCCCCAGACCCGCAGCGCCTAGACGTGGGGCCTCCCCAGGCCACAGGGCCTAGGGGACGTATCGCAAGGCGGAGGATGGGGCCACCTCCCGGCCGGGAGGTGCGGGAGAGCCAACGCGGTGGGGGTCCCTCCCGTGCCCGCGGGGCTACGGGGGCACGTTGACGACTGACGACAACGCGCCGTGGGGGCACCTCCCAGGTTGCCAGGCCCAGGCGTGGCTCTCCCCGGGCCCCCAGGCCCACAGGGCCGAAGGGACGTGCGGTGCCAGCGCGCGCGAGCCCAGCAAGATCCAAACGAAAGGCCCTAGCCGATGGCCAACAGCACGGCGAGGAGTACGGCCCCGGCCGCGGCCGGGGCCATGATCTCGTAGGCCCAGCGGACCAGCGGCTCGCCCTGCGCGCCGGGTCGGGCCGCGTTGTTCTCGGCGAGGCTCCGCAGCTCGTTGATCGTCTGGTCGGAGCGGGCCGTACGGGCCCGGGTGTCCTGGACGTCGGCGCTGACGGACGTCCGGCCGTGCGGATCGTCGCCCGCCTTCCGCGCCTGCTGACGGGCCGCGCGCTTGCGCTGGCGCAGCGAGACGGGGATGGCCCAGAGCTGGTACTTGGCGCCGCCCTTGGTGAAGACCTCGCTGGAGTAGCCGGCGCGGATGGAGTCGACGGCGTTCCACGGGAGGGAGATCGTGCGGAAGGGGTTGCGGACGCGCATCCGGTCGTCATTGGCGAAGACGGCGGGCCGCACGCTGAAGGCGACGACGAGCGGCGCGGCGATCAGCACGGCCGCCACGGCGAACCAGGGCGTGCTCCCGTCACCGCGGACGACGGCGTCACCACCGAGCCAGGCGATGAGGCCGAGGAGCAGCGCGCCACCGCCCATCGCCGCGGGCGATCGGAAGACACGATCGGCGTAGGTGGGCTCCACGGGCGACTGCGAGCTGGTCATACCCCGATTCTGCCGTACGCCCCGGCCCGACCGCGCTCCAGCCCGCTCGGGGAGCCTCTGTGACCGCAGCGGCGACCGCCCGCGCCCGGCATCTCAACCGCAGCCTCCCGCGCCCCCTCAACCCCACCCCCTGTACAGGTCGCTACGCGCGTAGATATGCTCAGGTGGTGACCATGCCCACCGCATCCACCCCCGCACTGGCCGACGTGACCGCCTCCGACCAGACCCTCCGCCGCTTCCTCCACGGGCTCCCGGGCGTCGATCCCGTCGGACTGGAGGCCCGCGCCGCCGCCCTCGGCACCCGGTCGATCAAGACCACCGCCAAGGCGTACGCCATCGATCTCGCCATCTCGATGATCGACCTCACGACCCTCGAAGGCGCCGACACCCCGGGCAAGGTCCGGGCGCTCGCCGCCAAGGCCCTCCGGCCGGATCCGACCGACCGCGACACCCCCGCCACCGCCGCGGTCTGTGTCTATCCGGACATGGTCGCCACCGCCAAGGAGACCCTGGGCGGGGCGGACGTCAAGGTCGCGTCCGTCGCCACCGCGTTCCCCGCGGGCCGCGCGAGCCGTGAGGTGAAGCTCGCGGACGTCCGTGACGCCGTGGCCGCCGGAGCCGACGAGATCGACATGGTCATCGACCGCGGCGCGTTCCTGGCGGGCAAGTACCTGAAGGTGTACGACGAGATCCGCGCGGTGCGGGAAGCCTGTGGCACCGCCCGGCTGAAGGTCATCTTCGAGACCGGTGAATTGTCCACGTACGACAACATCCGCCGCGCCTCCTGGATCGGCATGCTGGCCGGCGCGGACTTCATCAAGACCTCGACGGGCAAGGTGGCGGTCAACGCCACTCCGGCGAACACCCTCCTCATGCTGGAGGCCGTCCGGGACTTCCGGGAGCAGACCGGGGTACAGATCGGCGTGAAGCCGGCGGGCGGCATTCGTACCACCAAGGACGCGATCAAGTTCCTCGTCCTCGTCAACGAGACCGTCGGCACGGACTGGCTGGACAACCACTGGTTCCGCTTCGGCGCGTCGAGCCTGCTCAACGATCTGCTGATGCAGCGCCAGAAGCTGGCCACCGGCCGTTACTCCGGCCCCGACTATGTGACTGTGGACTGAGCGGACATGACGAAGCCTTTCGATTACGCACCCGCCCCCGAATCCCGCGCGATCGTCGACATCGCGCCGTCGTACGGGCTCTTCATCGACGGAGAGTTCGTCGAGAGTTCGGGCGACGCCCGCAACAAGACGGTCTCCCCGGCCACCGAAGAGGTGCTGGCGGAGTACACCCAGGCCAACGCCGAGGACGTCGACCGCGCGGTCGGCGCCGCCCGCCGGGCGTTCACGACCTGGTCCGCGCTGCCCGGTTCGGAGCGGGCGAAGTACCTGTTCCGGATCGCCCGGATCATCCAGGAGCGCAGCCGTGAGCTGGCGGTGCTGGAGACGCTGGACAACGGCAAGCCGATCAAGGAGACGCGCGACTCCGACCTCCCGCTGGTCGCCGCGCACTTCTTCTACTACGCGGGCTGGGCCGACAAGCTCGACCACGCCGGCTTCGGCGCCGACCCGCGCCCGCTGGGCGTGGCGGGCCAGGTCATCCCGTGGAACTTCCCGCTGCTGATGCTCGCGTGGAAGATCGCCCCGGCGCTGGCGACCGGCAACACGGTGGTGCTGAAGCCCGCCGAGACGACACCGCTCTCCGCGCTCTTCTTCGCGGACATCTGCCGCCAGGCGGGCCTGCCCCGGGGTGTCGTCAACATCGTGACGGGCGACGGCCGCGCCGGCCAGGCCCTGATCGCGCACCCGGGCGTCGACAAGGTGGCGTTCACCGGCTCGACCGCCGTCGGCCGCGCCATCGCGCGCGAGGTCGCGGGCACCCGGAAGAAGGTCACGCTGGAGCTGGGCGGCAAGGGCGCGAACATCGTCTTCGACGACGCCCCCATCGACCAGGCCGTGGAGGGGATCGTCAACGGCATCTTCTTCAACCAGGGCCAGGTCTGCTGCGCCGGTTCGCGGCTGCTGGTCCAGGAGTCGATCCAGGAGGAGCTGCTCGACTCGCTGAAGCGGCGGCTGGCCACGCTCCGCCTCGGTGACCCGCTGGACAAGAACACCGACATCGGTGCGATCAACTCGGCCGAGCAGCTCGCCCGGATCACCGCGCTCGCGGAGACCGGCGAGGCCGAGGGCGCCGAGCGCTGGTCGCCGGAGTGCGAGCTGCCGGAGAACGGCTACTGGTTCGCGCCGACGCTGTTCACCAAGGTCACCCAGGCGCACACGGTCGCCCGCGACGAGATCTTCGGCCCGGTGCTGTCGGTGCTGACCTTCCGTACGCCGGACGAGGCGGTCGCCAAGGCCAACAACAGCCAGTACGGCCTGTCGGCGGGCATCTGGACGGAGAAGGGCTCCCGCATCCTCGCGGTGGCGAACAAGCTCCGGGCGGGCGTCGTCTGGGCCAACACGTTCAACAAGTTCGACCCGACCTCGCCCTTCGGCGGCTACAAGGAGTCCGGCTTCGGCCGCGAAGGCGGCCGGCACGGCCTGGAGGGATACCTCGATGTCTGACCGTCTCACTGTCCTCAAGACCTACAAGCTGTACGTCGGGGGCAAGTTCCCCCGCTCCGAGAGCGGCCGGGTGTACGAAGTGACGGACTCCAAGGGCGCGTGGCTGGCGAACGCCCCGCTCTCCTCCCGCAAGGACGCCCGGGACGCCGTGGTCGCGGCCCGCAAGGCGTTCGGCGGCTGGTCGGGCGCGACCGCGTACAACCGCGGTCAGATCCTGTACCGCATCGCGGAGATGCTGGAGGGCCGCCGCGAGCAGTTCGTACGGGAGGTCGCGGAGGCCGAGGGCCACTCCCCCGCGAAGAAGGCGGAGCTGGCCAAGGCCGCGGCCCAGGTGGACGCGGCGATCGACCGCTGGGTCTGGTACGCGGGCTGGACGGACAAGATCGCCCAGGTGGTGGGCGGCGCCAACCCGGTTGCCGGCCCGTACTTCAACCTCTCCACGCCCGAGCCGACGGGTGTCGTCACGGTGCTCGCGCCGCGCGATTCGTCCTTCCTGGGGCTGGTCTCGGTGCTCGCGCCGGTGATCGCCACCGGCAACACCGCGATCGTCGTGGCGAGCGAGAAGTCGCCGCTGCCCGCGCTCTCGCTGGGCGAGGTGCTGGCGACGTCCGACCTCCCCGGCGGGGTGGTCAATGTGCTGTCGGGCCGTACGGCGGAGATCGCGGCCCCGCTCGCCGCGCACCAGGACGTCAACGCGATCGACCTCACCGGCGCCGACGACGCGCTGGCGAAGGAGTTGGAGATCGCGGCGGCGGAGAATCTGAAGCGGGTCCTGCGTCCGCAGCCGGTGGACTACGCGGCCGACCCCGGCATCCGTCGCATGACGGCGTTCCTGGAGACCAAGACGGTCTGGCACCCCACGGGCGCGCTGGGCACCTCCGGGGCCTCCTACTGAGGACCCCTCTCCGAGGACCTGATCGGAGCCCCCTGTCGTCCCGTCCGGCGACAGGGGGCTCTGCCCTGCCGCCGGACCGAGACCGGGATCTACGAATGCGCTACAGCGGGAGCGCCTGCACCACTCCGCCCACCAGCGGCAGATCCTTGAGCCCGCCGCCCTCGGAGAGCGCGCCGGTGACCAGCGTCGTGGAGATGGGCTTGAAGTCGGCGATCTGGGTGCCGACGCCATTGGTCAGCGGGTCGACCCCGGTCTTGGCGAGCGGGTTGAGCTGGAGGTTCTTGAGGTAGCCGATGCCGGAGACCGAGTTGGTGACCGCGCCGGCCACTCCCGTCGTCGGCAGCGGCAGGATCTGGGTCAGCGCATCGAGGCCGCCCGCGGGCGGGGCGGGCGCGGCGTGCGCGGTCTCGCCCGCGGCGAAGGTCGCGGCCACGGCCGCGACGGTCAGACCGGCGCGGAGGCCGATGCGCCGGGAGTGCTGAGCTGTATGACGTGCCATGGAGTTCCCACCTAGCGAGTAATCGGACGAGCACTCAGCGTAGTTGAGGTGTGATCCTCAATCCACCGGCCCGCCGGACGGGTCCCCTTCACGGGTCAATGCCTCACACTGGTGTCCCGTGACTGCATCCACCGGCCCGCTGCCGATTTCCACTCGCGTGGTCCTGCTCACGGGCCCCTCCGGTTCCGGAAAGTCGTCCCTCGCCGCCCGTACGGGACTTCCCGTGCTGCGTCTGGACGACTTCTACAAAGAGGGCAACGACACCACGCTGCCGCTGGTCATGGGGAGCCAGGACATCGACTGGGACTCACCGCTCTCCTGGGACGCGGACGCGGCGGTGGCGGCGATCGAGGAGCTGTGCCGGACGGGGCGTACGACCGTCCCGGTCTATGACATCGCCACGAGCGCGCGGGTGGGCCGGGAGTCGTTCTCGATCGACCGTACGACCCTGTTCGTGGCGGAGGGGATCTTCGCGGCGGACATCGTGGCGCGGTGCGCGGAGTCGGGCGTGCTGGCGGACGCGCTCTGTCTGCGGGGCCGGCCTTCGACGACATTCCGGCGCCGGCTCACCCGCGATCTGCGCGAGGGGCGGAAGTCGGTGGCGTTCCTGCTGCGCCGGGGCTGGCGGCTGATGCGGGCCGAACGGAGCATCGTGGCCCGCCAGACGGCGCTCGGGGCGCACGCCTGCGCCAGGGACGAGGCGCTGGGCCGGGTCGCCGCCGCGGCGGCGGGTCGCCACCGGACCCGCACGCTGACCTGAGCCTCCGTACGGGGCCCGCACCCGGGCGGCGGCGAGCGGCGGACGAATCAAAACGGAACGGATCAGGCGAACGAGTGGGAGCGGGGCCGGACAAGACCCCCCGGCCTGTCCAGTCCCGCTCCGTCACCCTTTATTTACACCGCACATGGCGGCTCGGGTCCCCCGACCCCGTACCCCCGTACCCCCGTACCCCCGTACCCCCCAGCGTCCGCCGTCTCCCCCGAGACGCCGTCCCCCCACTGGTTCTCCCCCGTGCCCTCAGGCCACCAGCTCGCCGAAGGACTCTTCCTCGTCACGGCCGAAGCTGAGGACCTCGTCCTCACGCATCCGGCGGAGCGACCGCCAGATGCTCGACTTCACCGTGCCGACACTGATGTCCAGGATTTCCGCGATCTCCGGGTCGGTCCGGCCCTCGTAGTACCGCAGGACCAGCATCGTCCGCTGGAGTTCGGGCAGCCTGGCCAGCGCCTGCCAGAGCACCGCCCGCAGCTCCGTACCCCGCATCGCGTCGGTGTCGCTCGCCGTCTCCGGCAGCTCCTCCGTGGGGTACTCGTTGAGCTTGCGCCGGCGCCAGGCGCTGATGTGCAGATTGGTCATGGTGCGGCGGAGATAGCCCCCGACCGCCGCCTTGTCGCTGATCCGGTCCCAGGCGCGGTAGGTCGAGAACAGCGCGCTCTGGAGCAGGTCCTCGGCCTCGAACCGATCGCCGGTGAGGTGGTAGGCGGTCGCGTACAGGGAAGAGCGGCGCTGTTCTACGTAGGCGGTGAACTCCGCCTCCGACAGTCCGGTGTCCTTCGGTGCCGGCGAGCCCACCCGACTCTCCGGCACCGCGGACCCGACGCCGCTCTCCCTGTACGCCCCCGTACCGCCGACCCCCGCACCGGCGTCAACCACCGTCATGTACGACGGCTTGTGCTGACGCCCGGTGCCGCGGACGCACCCCCGTCCGTTCACGGCACCGGACTTCTCGGTGACCCGCCCGACGTCGTGGAGACGTGTGACAACCGCGCTTGAGGTCGTGCTGTGCAGTGCGTTCATCTCGCGCCCCCCGTCGAGTGGAGTGTGTTTCGGTCCGTGGTCAGAAGCTTGCCGAGGCAGTTTCATGGCGGTGTCCCCCGACTGTCACAGGGCTGTCACAGGGGATGGGCGGGGACGGAGCGCACGCGGGAGCCCGGTGGGAGCGGCGCACCGGTCGAACTCCGCCACGGCCATGGGCCAGAATGACCCCCGTGCCTTTCCTGTTGCTGATCGAGGACGACGACGCCATCCGCACGGCCCTCGAACTCTCCCTGTCCCGCCAGGGCCACCGTGTGGCCACCGCGGCGACGGGCGAGGACGGCCTGAAACTGCTGCGCGAGCAGCGGCCGGACCTGATCGTGCTGGATGTGATGCTGCCCGGGATCGACGGTTTCGAGGTGTGCCGCCGCATCAGACGCACCGACCAGTTGCCGATCATTCTGCTGACCGCCCGCAGCGACGACATCGACGTCGTGGTGGGCCTGGAGTCAGGAGCCGATGACTATGTGGTCAAACCCGTACAGGGCCGGGTGCTGGACGCCCGTATCCGCGCCGTGCTGCGCCGGGGGGAGCGGGAATCCACCGACTCCGCCACCTTCGGATCCCTGATGATCGACCGCTCCGCCATGACCGTCACCAAGAACGGCGAGGATCTCCAGCTCACGCCGACCGAGCTGCGTCTTCTGCTGGAGCTGAGCCGGCGGCCGGGGCAGGCCCTGTCCCGCCAGCAACTACTGCGGCTGGTCTGGGAGCACGACTACCTCGGCGACTCCCGGCTGGTGGACGCCTGTGTCCAGCGGCTGCGGGCGAAGGTGGAGGATGTGCCGTCCTCGCCGACGCTGATCCGTACGGTGCGCGGGGTGGGCTACCGGCTGGACGTTCCGCAGTGACACGCACGGTCCCGGGACCCCGTGGGCCCTATGGATCCCCCGGCCCCTCAGCGGGCTCGACCGGCTCAGCGGGCTCGACCGGCTCGGCGGGTCTTCCGATGGGCACTCCTCGGTGAGCGGGGCCGCGAAGCGCGTCCTCCTCGCCGGACTCCGCTGGACCAGTCTCCGGCTCCGGCTGGTCGTGGTGTTCGCCGTGGTGGCGCTGACGGCGGCCGTGTCCGCTTCGGGCATCGCGTACTGGCTCAACCGCGAGGCGCTGCTCACCCGCACCCAGGACTCCGCGCTCGACGCCTTCCGCAAGGAGATGCAGGGCGGCCCCGCGGTCCTGCCGCTCCGTCCGACCCGTGGCGAACTCCAGGAAGCGGCGGACGAGATGGCCCACGGCAAGGCCGGCTACGGCGTGCTGCTGGTCGACGACCGCGCCAGCGGCGACCCGGTCGTCGTCACCTCCGTGGGGGACCGCTTCACCTTCGGCGACATACCCGGTCGTCTCGTGGAGGCGGTGAACGACCCGCAGCAGGTGGGGGCGGGCAACACCGCCCCGTACCACCTCTACTGGCAGCGGGTGGAACGCTACGGCGAGCCCTACCTGGTGGGCGGCACCCGGATCGTGGGCGGCGGGCCGACCGGCTATCTGTTCAAGTCGCTGGACCAGGAGCGCGAGGACCTCAACGCGCTGGCCTGGTCGCTGGGGATCGCGACCGCGCTGGCGCTCGTCGGCTCGGCCCTCCTCGCCCAGGCCGCCGCGACGACGGTGCTGAAGCCGGTGCACCGGCTCGGCGAGGCGGCGCGACGACTCGGGGAGGGCAAGCTCGACACCCGGCTGCGGGTCTCCGGCACGGACGAACTCGCCGAATTGGCGAGGACGTTCAACAAGACCGCCGAATCGCTGGAGAAGAAGGTCGCCGACATGAGCGCCCGGGAGGAGTCCAGCCGCCGTTTCGTCGCCGATATGTCCCACGAGCTGCGCACTCCGCTGACCGCGCTGACCGCCGTGACGGAGGTGCTGGAGGACGAGGTCGACAACCTCGACCCGATGATCGCGCCGGCGGTGAATCTCGTGGTGAGCGAGACCCGGCGACTGGGCGACCTGGTGGAGAACCTGATGGAGGTCACCCGCTTCGACGCGGGCACCGCCCGGCTCGTCGTGGACACGGTCGACGTGGCCGACCAGGTCACCGCCTGCATCGACGCGCGGGCCTGGCTGGACGCGGTGGACCTGGACGCCGAGCGCGGGATCATGGTGCGGCTCGATCCGCGCCGGCTCGATGTGATCCTCGCCAATCTGATCGGCAACGCGCTCAAACACGGCGGTTCGCCGGTACGGGTGTCGGTGCGGCCGGTCGCCGACGAACTGCTGATCGAGGTGCGGGACCACGGCCCCGGCATTCCCGCCGATGTGCTGCCGCATGTGTTCGACCGGTTCTACAAGGCCAGTGCCTCCCGGCCGCGCTCCGAGGGCAGCGGTCTCGGCCTCTCGATCGCCGTGGAGAACGCGCACATCCACGGTGGCACCATCACCGCGGCGAATTCGCCCGACGGCGACGGCGCGGTGTTCGTCCTGCGGCTGCCGCTGGACGACGGCCTCCCTCCCGAAGACCCCGACAGCCCCACGGACCCCGACGCCCCTGATGACCCCGGCGCGCCCGGCCGGTCCGACGGGGCGGGGCAGCACGCGCCGGGCCCGGAGCGCGACGCCGGGCACGGACCTGAACGAGGAAGGGAAGGCGAGCGGTGAGACGACAGCTCCTCGGCCGACGTGCCCTGGTGGGGCTGCTGGGCGGTGTTCTCACCCTCACCGGCTGCGGAATCCGGACCACCCAGGTACCGGTGGACGCCGGTCCCGCCCCGCCCCGGGTGCCGTGCGAGACGACCGGCGCGAACTTCGCCCAGTCGCGCCCCGAGACCATGCCCGTACGGGTCTACCTGGCCTGCGCCTCACAGCTGAAGTCGGTGGACCGTACCGCCGACCTGCCGATGGTGGCGGGGGACGAGGGCCGGGTACGGGTGGCGCAGGCGCTGCTCGCGCAGTTGCGGGTGGAACCGTCGGACGCGGAGCGCGAGGCCGGTTTCGACACCGCCGTACGGGGGCCGATGATGATCAGCGGCCCCCGGCAGGGCGATCCCGAGGGAACGCTGCGGCTGAGCCGTCAGCCCGAGGACCTGCCGACGACGGCGCTCGCGCAGATCGTCTGCACCTTCGCGGAGAGCCGGGCAGCGGCTCCGGGCGGTGCGGTGGTGCTGGGCGGACCCGGGGAGTACCCGCCCCGGGGGTACACCTGTTCCGAGGCGATCAAAGACCGCCCGCGCGGCCCCGTACCGACGTACACCGCACTGCCGTCGCCCGCCGCGAGCCCCTCGGCCCCCTAGGTCGTGTCCGGGACACGACCTAGGTACTCCTCCGGAGGAAAATACGAGCGGAACCGTTTCGCGCGCGAAAAGCGTCTACGGGGTCGTGCAGCGTCACAGTTCGGGCGGCAGTGCCGCCATCCGCTTGCGCGTGGCGGGGGCTCTCCTCCTCCTCGCGCACTTGCTCATCGTCGGATGGCTGACGCTGCGCCCGCTGGACGTGCCCTGGGTGACGGCCGCGAATCTGGAACCGCTCGCCGGGATCAGGGCCCAATTGGCGCTCGGCCCGCCGGAGGCACTGCGCCGGATCGGCGGCGGGCTGCTGCTGCTGGCGCCGCTGGGCGTGCTGCTGCCCATGGCGGGCGGCAGGCTGATGGCCTCTCCCTGGGTGTCCCTGGCTCGTACGGTCGCGGCCGGAGCGCTGCTGTCGCTGGGAATCGAGCTGCTCCAGACCGGGGTGCCGGGGCGGGTGCTCGATGTCGACTCGCTGTTGCTGAACACGTCCGGGGTGGTGATCGCTCATCTGGCGGTCGTGCCGATGGGCCGGGCGCGGCTGCGCCGGCACCGGCTGTACCCCACACCCGGTGGGCGGGGACGGGGTCCGGGGACCCGTAAGGGTGGGGGGCCGGAGGACGAGAGCCCCCGGGTACTCAGGGAGGACGCCGCTCAGGGGTCCACCCCGACGATTACCAGGGTCGGCATCGCACCGTAGAGCGATGCTTTGTCCCGGTTGGCGGCGGACCATGGACGTATCGAATCCAGTACCGGATTCATGAACGAGTCCACGAACGTCCGCGAAGGAGCCCACCATGGCCGCACTTGTCCGCCCCAGCGAAGGACGCATGATCGGTGGAGTGTGCGCGGCGCTGGCACGGCGCTTCGGTACATCCGCCAAGACGATGCGAGTGATCTTCCTGGTCTCCTGCCTGCTGCCGGGACCGCAGTTCCTGCTCTATCTGGCGCTCTGGATCTTCCTGCCGTCCGAGCGCACCGCCAGGACCGCCGCCTGGTAGCCCCCGGCATCCCGACCGGCACATGCGAGTGGGGCGTACACCCCGCTCGGGGGTGTACGCCCCACGATCGCGCCGTGCGGCGGGTCAGCCGTTCAGGGGGGAAGCAGACGGCGGACGGTCGCGTCAGGCGAGGCCCAGTCCCTTGGCGGGCGCCTTCGGCACCGCCGGCAGGCCCTTCGTCAGGCTGTCGACCGGCAGACCGCCGAGCAGGGCGGTGACGACCTCGGTGGGGCTCTCGGGGGCGAGCGCCCGCTGCCCGGCGGTCTGGAGGGTGCCGGGCAGGGTGGCCGCGCTTTCGATGAGAGCGGCCTGCACGCCCGCGACGGTCTCGGGGCCGCCGGCCGGGAGCTTCTTCAGCAGTCCCTGGGCGGGCACCAGGCCGGTGATGGTGTCGAGCGAGGTGGCGGAGTCGGGGAGGGCGGCGGGCTCGGCCGAGGCCGCGCCGGCGGCACCGACGGCGAAAGCGGCGCCGAGAGCGGCAGCACCGAGAGTCTTGGCAGCAGACTGCTTCATCAGGGGTGTCCTTGGGAGGGGAAATGGAGCGGCCCCGCAAGTTAGCCATCCCGCCACTGACGTGGCAAACACCTCGGAGCGGCCGGGTGTTGACGCTCCCGACCGCTCCGGAATTAGTAGGATCAGCTCTCCTCTGGAGAAGAATCGCTGGTCGTGGCGGTCTGCCGGAACAACCATTCGGATTTCAGCTCGGCATATCCGGGCTTGATGACGTCATTGATCATCGCCAGTCTTTCATCGAAAGGAATGAACGACGACTTCATCGCATTGACGGTGAACCACTGCATGTCTTCGAGCGTGTATCCGAAAGCCTCGGTCAAATGCTCGAATTCACGGCTCAGGCTGGTGGCGCCCTGCAACCGGTTGTCGGTGTTGACGGTGGCCCTGAAATGCAGTTTGCGCAGCAGTCCGATGGGGTGCTCGGCATAGGAGTCGGCCGCACCGGTCTGGAGGTTGGAGGTCGGGCACAGCTCCAGCGGGATGCGCTTGTCCCGGACATAGGCGGCGAGCCGGCCGAGCCGCACCTCCCCGTCACCGGCCACCTCGATGTCATCGACGATGCGCACGCCGTGGCCGAGGCGGTCGGCGCCGCACCACTGGAGCGCCTGCCAGATCGACGGCAGCCCGAACGCCTCGCCCGCGTGGATGGTGAAGTGGTTGTTCTCGCGCTTGAGGTACTCAAACGCGTCGAGGTGACGGGTGGGCGGGAAGCCCGCCTCGGCACCCGCGATGTCGAAGCCGACGACGCCCTGGTCCCGGTAGCGGTTGGCGAGTTCGGCGATCTCCAGCGCACGGGCCGCGTGGCGCATGGCGGTGAGGAGTCCGCCGACCCGGATGCGGTGACCGCTCTCCCGGGCGATCCGCTCGCCCTCGCGGAAGCCGTCGTTGACGGCCTCGACGACCTCTTCGAGGGTGAGTCCGCCCTCCAGGTGCTGTTCGGGGGCGTACCGCACCTCCGCGTACACCACCCCGTCCTGGGCGAGGTCCTCGGCGCATTCGGCGGCGACCCGGAAGAGCGCCTCGCGGCTCTGCATGACGGCGCAGGTGTGCGCGAAGGTCTCCAGATAGCGCTCCAGCGAGCCGGAGTCGGCGGCGTCGCGGAACCAGACGCCCAGCTTGTCGGGTTCGGTCTCGGGGAGCGCTTCGTAGCCGATGGACCGGGCGATTTCGATGATCGTGCCCGGACGCAGCCCGCCGTCGAGATGGTCGTGGAGGAGCACCTTCGGAGCGCGTCGGATCTGGTCCGCCGTGGGCGTATTGAGGGTCTGGCTCGTCATCTGCGCACTCTAGCCCCTACGCGCGTAGAGCGCCCCTGGTCGATACGTAACAGTGATCGCGCGGAAGGGTGGCGTACACCCGTACTTCTGAGACTGTTCTGGCATGGCACTGCGTGCAATGCCCCCTGGCGGGGACGTTCCGGCGATCGTGAGGCGACAGCGGTGAACCGAGAGCCCCGGCTGAGCCGGACGTACGGCGGGCGCTCGGACGGTCCCGTCGACAGTGGGGTGGGGGCGGTGGTGCTGCTGCTCCCGGACGGGGAGCCGGAGTCGTTGCGCACCCCTTCCCCCTTCTCGTACGCGCGGACCCTGCCGCTCGGGCGGGCGCTGGCGCGGGCGGGGCGGGGCGACGGGCTGGTGGTGCACTCGGTGCACTACGCCTGCCGCGGCTGGAACGGCGCGGACGCGCGGCTCGCGGCGGACGCGTCCTGGGCGGTGGAGGAGGTGACCCGGCGCTACGGGGACGTACCGGTCTGCCTCGCGGGCCACGGCCTCGGCGGCCGGGCGGCGCTGCAGGCGGCGGACCATCCGGCCGTCGACTCCGTACTGGCGATGGCGCCCTGGCTGCCGGACGACGACGGCGCTGCCGAACTCGAGCCGGTGAAGCAGTTGGTGGGCCGGCGGGTGCTGATCGTGCACGGCACCAATGACGCCCGGACCGATCCGGAGCTGTCGTACCGGCTCGCGGAGCGCGCCAAGAAGATCAACCGGAACATATGCCGGTTCGAGGTGCACACGGACGGGAACGCGCTGCGTCAGCACCACCCCGAAGTCCTCGCCCTGGCGACGGACTTCGTGCTGGGCTCCTTCTTCCCCCATCCGTACGCCCGCCCGGTGGCGGACGCGCTGGCCGCGCCGCCGCCGCTGGGGCTGCGGATGCCGCTGGCGGCGGGCTTCGGCAAATCGCTCCGGCACTGACCGGGCGGAGCGAGCAGACGGAGCGGCCGGCGCGGGTGGACGGCCGAGCGGTTGCGGGCGGCCGGCACGGGCGGGCAGCCGGGCGGTTGCGGGCGGCCGGGGGCCGGCTCGCTCCGGTGCGGTACCGACCGGTCGGGGGTCTCACTCGCGTACCGACCGGTCGGGGGTCTCACTCGGGTAGCAGCCGCCCCCGGCGGGAGAGCAGGAACTTCTTGAAGGCGGCCACCGGGGCGGTGTCCGGATGGCCGTCCAGCCAAGCCACCCCGATCTCCCGGACCGCCCGGGGCGCGGTCACCGTCAGCTCCACGACACCGGGGCGCGCCACGGCGGGCGGCGGCAGCAGCGCGACGCCGAGTCCGGCCGCCACCAGTCCGCGCAGGGTCTCCGCCTCCTCGCCCTCGAAGGCCACCCTCGGGGTGAAGCCCGCCGCGGCGCAGAGGTCATCGGTGATCCGGCGCAGCCCGTACCCCGGTTCGAGGGTGACGAAGACCTCGTCGGCGGCCTCCGCGAGCCGGACCCGACGGCGGCCGGCGAGGCGGTGGTCGTCCGGTACCACCAGCCGCAGCCGCTGTTCGTCGAGGCGGCGGGCGACCAGATCGGGGGCGTCCGGCACGGGTGAGGTGAGGCAGAGGTCGAGTTCGCCGGTGCGCAGTCCGCCGAGCATCGCCTCGCCGTAGTTCTGCACCAGCGTGAAGCGGATCTTCGGATGGTCGGCGCGGAAGGCCCGCAACAGTCCGGGCACGGTCTCCGACCCCATGGTGTGCAGAAACCCGAAGGCCACCTTGCCGGCCCGGGGGTCGGCGTCGGCCCGTACCGCGTCGGCCGCCCGTTCGACCTCGCCCAGCGCACGCTCCACCGAGCGGAGGAAGGTGCGGCCGGCCGGGGTGAGCGAGACCGTGCGGCCCTTGCGGGCGAAGAGCGCCACCCCGAGGTCGCGCTCCAGTCGGACCATCGCCCGGGAGAGGGTCGACTGGGGCACTCCCATGTCCAGTGCGGCGCGGGTCACATGTTCGTGGCGGGCGACTCCGGCGAAGTACGCGAGACGGGGTGCGAGCAGCGCCGCCATGTCTTCTTCGTAACTGCCCTGTGACAGCCGCGGCTGTGAGCTGGGGTTATGCGTCATGGGAACGATTATGGCCGGTTCATGCATTGGACGCATTTAAAGCTTGGGCCGTACGTTCGAACCATGCCTGCTGCCAGTACCAAGGCGTCCACTCCGGTGGGCGCCGTCTCCGCCGACGCTTCCGAACACCTCTCCCCCGGCCGCCCCGGCTACCGCCGCATGAGCCTCGCGCTCTTCGCGGCCGGTATGGCCGCCTTCGCCCTCCTCTACTCCACACAGGCACTGCTGCCCGCCGTCTCCGCCGACTTCGGTGTGAGTGCGTCGGCGGCGAGTTGGACGGTCTCCGCCGCGACGGGCGCACTGGCCCTGTTCGTCCTGCCGCTGAGCGCGCTCTCCGAGCGCTTCGGACGGCGCACCCTGATGACCGCCTCCCTCTCCGTCGCGGTCGTCGTCGGACTGTTGGTGCCGTTCGCACCGAATCTGGAGTGGTTGGTGGCGCTGCGCGCGATCCAGGGCGCCGCGCTGGCCGGACTCCCCGCGTCGGCGATGGCGTATCTCGCCGAGGAGGTCAGGCCGCGGGCGCTGATCGCCGCCATCGGGCTCTTCGTGGCGGGCAACAGCATCGGCGGGATGAGCGGCCGGATCGTCACCGGCTGGGCGGCGCAGCTCTGGGGCTGGCGCGCGGGGCTCGCCGCGGTGGGTCTGCTGGCGCTGATCGGTGCGGTGGCCTTCCGGCTGCTGCTGCCGAAGGCGCGGCACTTCACCCCCGGGACGCTGAGCCCGAAGGCGCTGCTGACCACCGTGCGCGGTCATCTCGCCGATCCGCTGCTGCTGCGGCTGTACGCGATCGGCGCCCTCTTCATGACGGTGTTCGGCGCGGTCTACACGGTGATCGGCTACCGGCTGGTCGCGGCGCCGTTCAACCTTCCGCCGGGTGTCATCGGCTCGATCTTCCTGGTCTATCTCGTCGGTACGGTCTCCTCGGCGGCGGCCGGCCGGTTGGTCGGCAGGCTCGGGCGGCGCGGGGCGCTCTATCTGGCGGTGACCACGACCGCGGCCGGACTGCTGCTGTCGCTGGCCGACGCGCTCACCGCCGTACTGCTGGGCCTGGTGCTGATCACGGCGGGCTTCTTCGCCGGTCACGCGGTGGCCTCCTCCTCGGTGAGCCGGACGGCGACCACGGGCCGCGCGCAGGCGTCGGCGCTGTACCAGTCCGCGTACTACCTGGGCAGCAGCGTGGGTGGCACGCTCGGCGCGATCGCCTTCCACTCCGGTGGCTGGGCGGGCACGGTCGGGCTCGGGCTGCTCGCGGTGGTCGGCGTCGTCTCGATCACGCTGTACGGGACCCGGGTGGCGCGCGCCGAGCGGCGCAGCCTCGTGGTGGCGGCCCAGCACTGACGGCGGGCGCCGGCCCGGTTGCCGTTTCGGTACACGGCCCGGTACAACCGCCCCGATGCCAGGAGCGTCCAACGAGCTGACCCTGTGCACTCGTACGGGGGCCGTGCGGAGGGGAGTGGGAACCGTGGGAGTCGAGACAGACGGGACACGAGGGACAGAACGGGCGCGTGGGGTACGGCGCTTCGGCGGACGGGCGGGGATCACGCTGGGTCTGACCGGGCTGCTGGTCCCGCTGACCATGGCCGTCGGCGGCGGCACGGCCCAGGCGGCGCCCGCGTGCACATCGGGGACCGGCCCGTACCAGAAGCAGGTGGAGAAGTTCCTCGGGCGGACGGTGGACGGGAGACAGTCGGTCAACGACTGCAAGGCGATCCGGGCCTTCCAGACGCTGCACGGCATCACGCCGTCGGCCGGTTACGCCGGTTCGCTGACGTGGCAGACGATGAACACGATCCTTCAGCAGCGGGCCGCGAAGAAGAATCCGAACGCGGCGGGCAACTGCCCGACGAACAAGGGCCGGATCGCCTGTGTGGACCTGACCCGGCAGCTGAGCTGGATCCAGGACGGCAGAACGCTGAAGTTCGGTCCGGTCCCGGTGCGTACCGGCAAGGACGGCAGCGAGACCAGGACCGGCGCGAAGAAGATCTATTGGCGGAATATCGACCATGTGTCGTCGATATACAAGGTGAAGATGCCGTACGCGCAGTTCTTCGACGGCGGTCAGGCGTTCCATTCCACGACGAAGTCGATGTGGAATCCGCCGGGTTCGGCGGGTTGCGTCAACATGCGCCCCGCCGAGGCGAAGACTTACTGGAATCTGCTGAGCAATGGTGACGACGTCTACGTCTGGGGGCGTAAGCCGGGAACCTGAGTCTGTTGTCAGTGGTCTGCTGTAGGTTCCCAAGGGCTGGTGCCAAAGGGATACAGGGGTGGATCCGATGAGTGATCTGGCGACAACACAGAATCTCGACTCCGAGCTGGAGCGGTATCGCAGAGAGCTGACCGGCTACTGCTACCGCATGCTCGGTTCGTCCTTCGAGGCGGAGGACGCCGTCCAGGACACCATGGTCCGCGCCTGGCGGAGTTTCGAGAAGTTCGAGGGACGTTCGTCGCTGCGATCCTGGCTGTACCGCATCGCGACGAACGTCTGTCTCGACATGTTGAACGCGGGCAATCGTCGGGCCCGCCCGATGGATCTGTCGGGCCCGACACCGGTCGCCCAGGCACAGCTCAGCGCCCGTCCGGAAGCCACCTGGCTGGAGCCGGTGCCGGACGGACGGGTGCTGCCGTCGGTCGCCGACCCCGCTGAGCGCGCGGTGGAGCGCGAGACGATCCGGCTGGCGTTCGTCGCCGCGCTGCAGCACCTGCCGCCGAAGCAGCGCGCGGTGCTGATCCTGCGCGAGGTGCTGGCGTGGAAGGCCCAGGAGGTCGCGGAGCTGCTGGACACGTCGGTCGCCTCGGTCAACAGCGCGCTCCAGCGGGCCCGGGCGACCCTCGCCGAGTCACCACCCGCGGCGAGCGATGCGTCCAATCCGCTCGACGACGAGCAGCGGAAGCTGCTGGAGCGCTATGTCGCCGCCTTCGAGGGGTATGACATGGTCGCGCTGACCGCGGTGCTCCATGACGACGCCACCCTCTCCATGCCCCCGTACGACCTGTGGCTCCAGGGCCACGAGAACATCGTCGGCTGGATGCTGGGCGTGGGTTCGGTGTGCCGGGGTTCGCGGCTCGTGCCGACCGTGGCCAATGGGATGCCCGCGTTCGCCCACTACCACGCGGCGGAGGACGGCGACGGGCATGTGCCGTGGGCGCTGATGGTCATGGAGATCCGCGACGGCAAGATCGCGGGGATCAATTCCTTCCTCGACACCGAACGCTGGTTCCCGCTCTTCGATCTGCCGGCGCGGCTGGCGAAGGGGGAGGCATAGGCCCTTCTCGTGGGGTCGCGGGGGCGCGGGCTCATGGGGTCGCGGGGGCCGGCGCCGCTGTGTGGGTGCGGTGCTTTCACTCCGTCTCGATGAGACCCGCCGGGGTTTCGGCCAGCCCGACCAGGGCGAGGAGGGCCAGCAGTTCCGGGGTGGCCGAGCGGAGGTGGAGGCGACACCCCCGTCTGCGGGCGGTGAGCCGCAGCCGGGCGAGCGCGTCGACGGCGGCCAGATCGGCCGGGGCCAGCGCGCCCACATCGTAGATCGCCTCAGTGGCGGGGGCGTCGGCGAGGCGTCGGATCAACTCCGCGCAGAGGCGAGGTATGTCGTCCCGGGTCACTCGCCCGGAAACATGTACGACGATCGGTTGTGTGGTGTCCACACGACAGTGACTGCCCCCGGGCCCGGAACTCATCGCCGGGCCCGGGAGCGGACGCGGCTGGCGCCCCTCGGCGGCGGGGGCACGGACGGGTTTCGGGCGGTGGCGCGTCGACGGGGCCCCCGGCCGCGGAGCGGGAGTACGGCCCCCGCCCGGCTGCCGCGCCGGCGTGGGCGGGCTCCCCGGTGGTGGGAGCGCGCACGGGTTTCCCGGCGGTGGGGCATCGACGGCCCCGCTCGGCTGCGGGGCAGTACGGGCCCCGGGCCGGGGGTCGCACCCGGGCCGGACCCGAGCGCGGGCCTAGGGACGCACCCGGGGCGCGGGCGCGGACCGGACGCCGCGTACGGGGCCCCGGGCCGAGGGACGCACCCAGGCCCGGGCGGGACGCCGACGGGCCGGCGACCGGGTGGGGGGACCACCGGGTGCGCCGGCCCGGGTGCGGGAGGCCGGGGGCGTCCGTCAGGCGATGCGGCCCAGCACGATCGGGTTCGCGGTGAAGTCCGTACCGGCCGGGGCAATGTCGTACGCCGACTCCAGCGACGACAGCGCGTAGGAGAACTTCTCCGGGGTGTCCGTGTGCAGGGTCAGCAGCGGCTGGCCCTCGGTCACCGTCTCGCCGGGCTTGGCGTGCAGTTCGACGCCCGCGCCCGCCTGGACCGGGTCCTCCTTGCGCGCGCGGCCCGCGCCGAGGCGCCAGGCGGCCACGCCGACCGCGTAGGCGTCGAGACGGGTCAGGACGCCCGAGGCCGGGGCGGTGACGATATGCCGCTCGCGGGCGGTGGGCAGGGTGGCGTCCGGGTCGCCGCCCTGCGCCGAGATCATCCGGCGCCAGACGTCCATGGCGGAGCCGTCGACGAGGGCCTTGGCCGGGTCGGCGTCCTTCAGACCGGCCGCGTCGAGCATCTCGCGCGCGAGGGCGAGGGTCAGCTCGACGACGTCGGAGGGGCCGCCGCCGGCCAGCACCTCGACGGACTCACGGACCTCCAGGGCATTGCCCGCGGTGCGGCCGAGCGGGGTGGCCATGTCGGTGAGCAGGGCGACCGTCCGTACCCCGCTGTCGGTGCCCAGCGCGACCATGGTGGAGGCCAGCTCGCGGGCGTCCTCGATGGTCTTCATGAAGGCGCCGGAGCCGACCTTGACGTCCAGGACCAGCGAGCCCGTGCCCTCGGCGATCTTCTTCGACATGATCGAGGAGGCGATGAGCGGGATGGCCTCGACGGTGCCGGTGACATCGCGCAGCGCGTAGAGCTTCTTGTCGGCGGGGGCGAGCCCGTCACCCGCCGCGCAGATCACCGCACCGGTGGTGTCCAGGACGTGCAGCATCTCCTCGTTGGAGAGCAGCGCGCGCCAGCCGGGGATGGACTCCAGCTTGTCGAGGGTGCCGCCGGTGTGGCCGAGACCGCGGCCGGAGAGCTGCGGTACGGCGGCGCCGCAGGCGGCGACCAGCGGGGCGAGCGGCAGCGTGATCTTGTCGCCGACACCGCCGGTGGAGTGCTTGTCGGCGGTGGGCCGGGAGAGCGCGTCGAAGTTCATCCGCTCGCCGGAGGCGATCATCGCGGCGGTCCAGCGGGCGATCTCCGTGCGGTTCATGCCGTTGAGGAGGATCGCCATGGCCAGCGCCGACATCTGCTCGTCGGCGACTTCACCACGGGTGTAGGCGTCGATGACCCAGTCGATCTGCTCCGGGCTCAGCTCACCCCGGTCCCGCTTGGTGCGGATGACGGAGATGACGTCCATGGCAATTCCTCCAGAGGTGGTGCGTGACTCCCAGCGCTCTACGCGCATAGAGACGAGGGTAAGGGTGCGGCCCCTCCGCGCACGCGAAGGGGCCGCCAGGGACTACGCCAGATGCTTGGGCCCGAACGCCTGCGGCAGCATCTCCGCCAGCGACACGATCCCCCCGGGAGTGTCGAGAAGCAGCTCGGGCCCCCCGAACTCGTACAGCAACTGACGGCAGCGACCGCACGGGACCAGGCTCTCGCCCCGGCCGTCCACACAGGTGAAGTGGGTCAGCCGGCCGCCACCGGTGGCCTGGAGCTGGGAGACGAGCCCGCACTCCGCGCAGAGGGAGAGCCCGTAGGAGGCGTTCTCCACATTGCAGCCGGTGACCGTGCGACCGTCATCCACCAGCGCCGCCACGCCGACCGGGAAGTCCGAGTACGGGGCGTACGCGTGGCTCATCGCCTCGCGCGCCAGCTCCCGCAGGCCCTCCCAGTCGAACGGCGCATCCGTCATTTGCCCTGGCCCTTGCGATATCGCATACCGTCCGCCTTCGGCATGCGTAGTCGTTGCGCGGAGAGCGAGAGGACGAGCAGGGTCACCACGTACGGGGTGGCGGTCACGAACTCGGTCGGCACGGTGTCCGTGTTCAGGTACCAGAACAGCACGACGGCGGCGATGACCGCGCTGATCACGGCCGGGACCAGGTTCTTGCGGTAGTACTTCCACACCGCGAGCCCGATGAGCACGACCACCAGCAGCAGCAGGAGGGCGTGGACGGACTGGCCGCCGTTGCGGAGCTGGAGCGCGTCGGCGAAGCCGAAGAGTCCGGCACCCATGGCGAGACCGCCGGGCCGCCAGTTACCGAAGATCATCGCGGCGAGGCCGATGTAACCACGGCCGCCCGTCTGGCCCTCGTTGTAGATGTGCGAGGTGACCAGCGAGAGGAACGCGCCGCCCAGACCCGCCATACCGCCGGAGACGATCACGGCGATGTACTTGTACTTGTAGACGTTGACGCCCAGCGACTCGGCGGCGATCGGGTTCTCGCCACAGGAGCGGAGCCGGAGGCCGAACGAGGTCTTCCACAGCACCACGAACGTCATCACGAAGAGCAGCACGGCCACGATCGTCAGCAGCGACACATTGGTGACCAGACCGCCCAGGACACCCGCGAGGTCCGAGACGAAGAACCAGTGGTGGTCCTCGATCCAGTTCAACCCGTCGGAGATCCCGGGCACCGTGACCGAGGTGATGTCGTCGGACGGCGGCGACTGCTTCGGGCTGCCACCCGCCTTCAGCGCCTCCTCGCTGTTGAACCAGAGCTTGGCGAGGTAGGTGGTGACACCGAGCGCCAGGATGTTGATCGCGATGCCGGAGATGATGTGGTCGACACCGAAGGTCACGGTGGCCACCGCGTGCAGCAGACCGCCGAACATACCGCCGAGGACACCGGCGGCCACACCGATCCAGGGATCCGTCTGCCAGCCCGCCCAGGCGCCGAAGAAGGTGCCGAGGATCATCATGCCCTCAAGGCCGATGTTGACCACGCCCGCGCGCTCGGCCCACAGTCCGCCGAGACCGGCGAGACCGATCGGCACCGCCATCGAGAGGGCGGCGCTGATCTGGCCGGAGGAGGTGACGTCCTGCGCGCCGGTGATGGCGCGGACCGCGGACAGGGCGAGCAGAACGCCCGCGATGATCAGCAGGATGACCGGGAAGGAGAGCCGGGTACGGCCCCTTTTGCCGCCGCTCACCTTGGGGGCCGCGGGCGGCGGGGTGGAAGTCGCCGTGGCGCTCACGCCGACACCTCCTGCTTGTCGGAGTTACGGGCCTGGGCGGCGAGTTTCGCGCCGACCTGCCGCTGCTGACGTTTGAGGCCGTAGCGGCGCACCACTTCGTAGGCGATGACGACGCAGAGGACGATGACGCCCTGGATGACGCCGACGATCTCCTTGTCGTAGCCCTTGAATTCGAGCTGACCGCTGCCGCGCTCCAGGAAGGCCCAGAGGATCGCGCCGAGCGCGATGCCCACCGGGTGGTTGCGGCCGAGGAGGGCGATGGCGATACCGGTGAAGCCGATGCCGACGGGGAAGTCGCCGCTGTATTCGTACGAGTCATTCAGCAGCGTCGGCATCCCGACCAGGCCGGCCATGGCGCCGGAGATCAGCATCGAGGTGACGATCATCCGCTTCACATTGACGCCGCTGGCCTGGGCGGCGGAGCCGGACTGGCCCACCGTCCGCAGGTCGAAGCCGAAGCGGGTACGGGAGAGGGTGAACCAGTAGGCGATACCGGCGATGATCGCGACCACGATGAAGCCCCAGACGGGGGTCGGGGTGGTCGGGAACTCGAAGAAGCGCGAGGACTCCGGGATCGGCTTGGTCGAGATCTTCGTACCCGCCGTGTCCAGGTGGCCGAGGCGGCCGGACTGGAGCAGGTAGCCGATGATCGCGGTGGCGATGGCGTTCAGCATGATCGTGGAGACGACCTCGCTGACACCCCGGGTGACCTTGAGGAGACCGGCGATACCGGCCCACATCGCACCGACGAGCATCGCGCAGAGGATGATCAGCGGGATCTGGATCGGTCCCGGCAGGGTCAGCGCACCGCCGAGCGCGGCGGCGAAGAAGGCGGCGAGCCGGTACTGGCCGTCGACACCGATGTTGAACAGGTTCATCCGGAAGCCGACGGCCACCGCGAGACCCGCCAGATAATAGGTGGTGGCCTTGTTCAGGATGTAGACCTGGCTGTCCGCCTTGGAGCCGTAGTCGAACATAATGCTGAAGGCGTTGAACGGCTCCTTGCCGGTGGCCGCCAGTACCAGCGCCGTGACCAGGAACGCGACCACGATCGCGAGCAGAGGGGCCGCGAGCCCCAGGAGCACCCGCTCCTTGTCGAACTTCTTCATCGGTCCTCTTCCCCGTCGCCGGGAGTATCGCCGGAGGTGCCCGCTTCGGGCTTCCCGTCGCCGGGAGTGTCACCGGGGGTGTCCGCTTCGAGATGGCCGCTGGCCGCGCCGGTCATGGCCGAGCCCAGTTCCTCCGGAGTGACGTTGGCGGGGTCGGCGTCCGCCACGAGCCGGCCGCGGTACATCACCCGCAGGGTGTCGGAGAGCCCGATCAGCTCGTCCAGGTCCGCGGAGATCAGCAGTACCGCCAGGCCCTCCCGGCGGGCGGCCCGGATCTGGTCCCAGATCTGGACCTGCGCGCCGACGTCCACACCACGGGTCGGGTGGGCGGCGATCAGCAGCTTGGGGGCGTGGCTCATCTCCCGGCCGACGATCAGCTTCTGCTGGTTGCCGCCGGAGAGGGAGGCCGCGGTGACGTCGATACCGGGGGTGCGGACGTCGTACTCGCGCACGATCCGCTCGGTGTCGGCGCGGGCCGCCTTCAGATCGAGGAAGACGCCCTTGCTGTTGGGCTTCTCGGTGACATGGCCGAGGATGCGGTTCTCCCACAGGGGGGCTTCCAGCAGCAGTCCGTGGCGGTGGCGGTCCTCGGGGATGACCGCCATCCCGTCCTCGCGGCGCTTGCGCGTCGGCCGGTGCGAGATGTCCTCGGTGTCGAGCGTGAGCCGGCCGGTGTCCAGGGTGCGCATACCCATGATCGCCTCGACCAGTTCCGACTGGCCGTTGCCCTCCACACCGGCGATGCCGAGGACCTCGCCCTTGTGGATGGTGAAGTCGATGCCGTCGAGCACCGCGCGGACGACGCCGTCGGGGTCGGTGGCGGTCAGCCGCACGTCCTCGACCGTCAGCATCGGCACATCGGTCACGGTGGACTCACGGGTCTCGGGCGAGGGGAGTTCACTGCCCACCATCAGCTCGGCGAGCTGCTTGGGGGTGGTGGACGCCGGGTCGGCGGTACCGACCGTCGTACCGCGCCGGATGACCGTGATCTCGTCCGCGACCGAGAGCACCTCGCCGAGCTTGTGCGAGATGAAGATGACGGTCAGGCCCTCGGCCTTCAGCTCCCGCAGGTTGTTGAAGAGGGCGTCGACCTCCTGCGGGACGAGGACGGCGGTCGGCTCGTCCAGGATCAGGGTGCGGGCACCCCGGTAGAGGACCTTGAGGATCTCCACCCGCTGGCGGTCGGCGACACCGAGGTCCTCCACATGGACGTCGGGGCGGACGTTGAGGCCGTAGGTGTCCGAGATCTCCTGGATCTTGGCGCGGGCCCGGTCCCCGATCCCGTACAGCTTCTCGGAGCCGAGGACGACGTTCTCCAGGACGGTGAGGTAATCGGCGAGCATGAAGTGCTGGTGCACCATGCCGATTCCGCGGGTGATGGCATCACCGGGGTTGTGGAACGAGACCTGCTCGCCGTCGACCGCGATGGTGCCCTCGTCCGGCTTCTGCATACCGTAAAGGATCTTCATCAGGGTGGACTTGCCGGCGCCGTTCTCGCCGACGAGGGCGTGCACGGTGCCGCGGGCCACGGTGATGTCGATGTCGTGATTGGCCACGACGCCGGGGAACCGTTTGGTGATGCCGCGCAGCTCTACGGCATGGGGACTGCTGGACGCTTTGATGGCGCACTCTCCAGGGCAGGGAGCGGAGGCGGTGGTGGCGAAAACTACCGTGTAGCCGGAAAACTACGCGCGTAGCGCGGCCAAATCGTTGAAGAGCCGGACGCGGGGGGCGGATCCGGCTCGCGCGATAACCGAATCGAGGCTCGCACCGGGGGTGTTTCGGTGCTCACTCCGGGGGTCGATACGCGCACCGGGAGGTGCTCTGGTACGCGTACCGGGGGTGTTTCGGCGACTCGTACCGGAGGTCTCCGGTGCTCGCACCGGGGGTGTTCCGGTAGCTCGCACCAGGGATCTTCCCGTAGCTCGTACCGGGGTGGATCAGGGGCTCGTACCGGCTGACCGGTGGTTCCGGTCGGACCGGGGTCTCGCGCCCCTCCCCCGGACCGTGCCGGCCAGGGGCCGGATACCGGGTCGAGGGTGGTCGAGGGTCGAGCCGTGGAGCGGGACGGCGGTCCGGACCCCGGGGAGACCGGGGTCCGTGCCGTACGTGGGTCGGGGCCCGGATGAGCGGCGCAGGCCGCTCTCACCGGGCCCCGATCAACGTCCCGATCAGGTCGTGGTCTTGACCTTGATCTGGCCGTCGATGATCTTCTTCTTCGCGGCGTCCAGCTTGCCCTGGATGTCCTTGAGGTGGTCACCCGTGGTGGTGAGGCTGACACCGTCCTCGGCGAGCGAGTAGGTGTGCGTGCCGGTCAGCGGCTTGCCGTCCTTGACGGACTTGGCCAGCTCGAAGACGCCGGTGTCGACGTTCTTGACGACCGAGGTCATGATCGAGCTCGCGTACTTGGAGAGCGCCGGGTCCTTCGCCTGGTCCGAGTCGACACCGATCGACCAGGAGCCCTTCTTGGCGGCGACGGCCTCGATGGCGCCGGCGCCGGAGCCGCCCGCGGCCGTGTAGATGATGTCGATGCCCTTGTCGAGCATTCCCTGGGCGGCCTGCTTGCCCTTGTCGGGGCTGCCGAAGCCGGAGAGGTCCGTACCCGTGGTCAGGTACTGGATCTGCACGCTGGCCTTGGGGTTGGTCTCCTTGACGCCCTGCTGGAAGCCCGCGGCGAACTTCTTGATCAGCGGAAGGTCCACTCCGCCGATGAAGCCGATCTTGCCGTCCTTGGACTTCAGCGCGGCGGCGACACCGGCGAGGTAGGAGCCCTGCTCCTCGGTGAAGACGATGCTGTCGACGTTCTTCGCCTCGGAGACCGAGTCGACCAGGCCGAAGCTGGTCTTGGGGTACTTGGCCGCGACCTTGTCGATCGCGTCCTTGTAGGCGAAGCCGACGGCGACGACGGGGTTGAACCCGCCCTCGGCGAGCGAGGAGAGACGGGCCTCGCGGTCCGCGGGCGTCTCGCCGTGCTTGGCGGTCAGCTCCTTGGTCTCGGCGCCCAGGTCGGCCTTGGCCTTGTCGAGACCACGGGCGGCCGAGTCGTTGAACGAGTTGTCGCCACGACCGCCGACGTCGTACGCCATGCCGATCTTCAGCTTGCCGTCCTCCGAAGTGGACGACTCGGTGGACGATTCACCGCACGCGGTGGCGGTGAAAGAGAGGGCCGCGGTCGCGATACACGCGGCAGTGATCTTGGATACCCGGCGCAAGAGGAGGAGTCCCTTCGAGACTGACCGAAAGCGCCTCTTCCGGCGCTGGTTTTGCCGCGATCGTAACGCGCGTAGATGTCAGTTAAAGACCTGTTCATGAGTCGTTATCGGATCGTCGCGAACAGGCCATGGGAACCACCTAGCGTAGTGCGGCGCACACGGCTCTGAGCTGCCACGACACGCGGATGTGCGCCTGACGTCGGATACGGGACGGGGTACGGGCACGGGCGCGCGCTGCCCCCTGGCCGGGGTGGGACGGGTGCGGGACTGAGGGGCGGCCCGGGTCCGGCTCGGGTCCGGCTCGGGTCCGGTGGGGTGGGGTGGGGCTGGGGCTGATGGGGCAAGCGGGGCTGCCGGGGATCGGGTACGGGGCCGGTACGGGACGGTCGGGGGGCGCGGCGGTGAACCCGACGGTGCACCGTGGCCCCGCGCACCCCGTGACCCGCCCCTTACACGCCCCGACCGTCAGGCGGCGCGGCCGGCGTCGATCAGGGCGGCGGCCGTGAACAGTTCCACCCCGACCTCGATCGCCCGCTCATCGGCGTCGAAGTCGCCCCGGTGCAGATCGTGCTTGGTCGCCTCACCCGGCGTACGCACCCCGAGCCGCGCCATCGCGCCCGGCACGTGCTCCAGATACCAGGAGAAGTCCTCACCACCCAGGCTCTGTTCGGTGTCCTCGACGGCGGACTCACCGCGCCGGGCGATCTGCGCCTCGCGCAGCAGCTCCGTGATCACCGGATCGTTGACCACCGGGGGCACCCCCCGGACGTAGTTGATCTCCGACTTGGCACGGTGCAGGTTGGCGATCTCGTCGATGGCCGCGTGCACCAGGTCGGGGGCGGCCCGCCAGCCCGGCAGGTCCAGGCAGCGCACGGTGCCGGAGAGTTCGGCGTGCTGCGGGATGACATTGCAGGCGTGGCCCGCGTCGATCCGGCCCCAGGTGACGGCGAGCCCCGACCGGGCGTCGACGCGACGGGCCAACAGCGCCGGGACCTCGGTGACGACCTTCGCCACGGCGGTGACCAGGTCGGTGGTCAGATGGGGGCGGGCGGTGTGTCCCCCGGGGCCGTCGAGGGTGACTTCGAGCCGGTCGCAGGCGGAGGTGATGGGCCCGGACCGCAGCCCGATGACGCCCGCGTCCACCCGGGGGTCGCAGTGCACCGCGATGATCCGGCCGACGCCGTCCAGGACTCCGGACTCGATGGCGTCGGCAGCGCCACCGGGGAGCACCTCCTCGGCGGGCTGGAAGATCAACCGCACCGGCTGCGGCAGCAGTCCCCGTCGGTCCAGCTCGGCCAGCACGAGTCCGGCGCCGAGGACCGTGGTGGTGTGCACGTCGTGCCCGCAGGCGTGGGCCCGATTGGGGACGGTGGAACGGTAGGGGACGCCGGTCTTGGTGTCGGGGATGGGGAGTGCGTCGATGTCCGCGCGGAACGCGAGGAACGGCCGCGTCCCGTCCCAGGTGCCGATGTCACAACTGAGCCCGGTGCCGCCGGAGAGTACGCGCGGCTCCAGGCCGGCCTGCTCCAGTCGCGCCTTGATGGCGGCGGTCGTACGGAACTCCTGGTTGCCCAGCTCGGGGTGCATATGGAGATCGCGCCGGAAGGCGATCAGCTCGGCACGCAGCGCGGTGGACAGTGTGCCGGGCAGTTCGACGCTGCCGGGCAGATCGGCTTCGGACTCACGGGACATCAGTTGGTTCACCTGGTGAAGGGTAGGCCCCGGAGGGGGTCAACTGACCACTGATCAACAAAAGTTCAGCCCGATAGACGAAGGAAAAGTGGCCCTCTCAGGGCATGAATGCGGACGTCTCTGGGTAAGCTCACGCTTCATTTCGACGGTACCTCAACCTGTCGGACTCCGCCTTGAGGCACTGCGCACGGGGGCCGTGGGGTGGGGCTGCCGGATGTGCCCCGGGCAGGTGCCCGCGGATGTGTGCCGCACCCGCCTCAGGAGGTGCTGGTCAGGGAGAGCTTCACCGCGAAGCCGAGGAAGAGCGCGCCCGCCGCCGAGGTCACCCCCGCCGAGAGCCGCTTGCGGCGGCGGAATGCGGCGGCCAGATGGGTGCCGGTGAATATCAGCAGCGTCAGGTAGAGGACGCTGGCGGCCTGCGCGAGCGACCCGAGCACCAAGAAGGACAGCGCGGGGTGGGCGTAGGCGGGATCCACGAACTGAACGAAGAAGGCGATGAAGAACAGGATCGCCTTCGGGTTGAGCAGGCTGATCACCAGGGCCCTGCGGAACGGCCGCTCGATCTTCTCCGGCTTCTCCGGCACGGTGGAGTCCGCCGCGACGGCCGACTGCTCACGCCGCTCGCGCCACATCGACCAGGCCGCGCGCAGCATCCCTATCGCCAGCCAGGTCAGATAGCCCGCACCGGCGAACTTCACGATCCCGAAGAGCAGCGCATTGGCCTGGAGCAGCGAGGCGACGCCCGCCGCCGACAGCACCATCAGCACGGCATCCCCGCACCACACACCGGCGGCGGCCGTGTATCCCACGCGCACTCCGCGTCGCGCGGCGACCGAGAGCACATACAGCGAATTCGGACCCGGCAGCAGGATGATCAGGACAAGGCCCGCCAGATAGGTCGGTAGATCGGTAACACCCAGCATGGATCGGAGTCTCGCACACGGGTACGACACTCGGCCGAGAATTTCAGGGTGGACCGCACCGCTGGTGGGGCCGGACAGGCCGACGGGATACCGGGGCGGGCCGGGTGCGGCGGGATCGGGACGTGTCCGTCGGCGCCCGGGTGCCCGTATCGGCCTGCGCCGACGCGCAGTTGGTGGCTTCCTCCTCATGGCGCGGAGCATCGTGCGGGATTGCGCAACCGGGCCGCGCGGGGTTCCCTCTCTCTGAAGGGGAGACGGAATCACAGGGGGATGAGGATGCGCCGCCATATCGCCGCCATACGGGAATCGGGCCCCGGACCGGCCACCGGTCCGACGCGGCGTAGGCCGGCGCGGGGAGCGCTCGCCGCCGCTGCCGTGCTTGCCGTGGTCACCGGCTGCACGGCCCAGGCCGCCGACCTGCCGTCCAGCGGGGCTGACGGCAAGCCGGGCGGTTCGCCGCCGGTGGCCCGGTCGTCGCCGCCCGCGCCCCGGCCGACCCCGACCGTCGAACCGACCCGCCAGGCATCGCCGGATGCGACTCCGGAACGGACGCGCGAGAAGACCGCCGAGCCGACGCCCACGCCGAGCGCGGCGCCCCCCGAAGTACTGCTCGCCAGGGGCTCCCAGGGTGTGAAGGTCCGCCGTCTCCAGGCCAGGCTCGCCCAGATCGGCTGGTTCCACACCGCTCCGACCGGTGTGTACGGGCGGCTCACGGCCGCCGCCGTCGAGGGTTTCCAGGGCCGGCGCGGTCTGCCGGTCACCGGTGACACGGACACTGTGACCTGGCAGCGGCTGCTCGGTATGACGACCCGGCCGACCGAGGCCGAGCTGACCGGCAAGCCGGCCGACAAGCCGCAGCCCAAGCTCGACCCGCGCTGTACGACGGGCCGGGTGATGTGCGTCAGCAAGACCAGCCGCACACTGTCCTGGGTGGTCAACGGCACGGTCCGCGCGTCCATGGACGTACGGTTCGGCTCCGAGTACACCCCGACCCGGGAGGGCGTCTTCAGCGTCTTCCTGAAGTCGAAGGACCATGTCTCGTCGCTGTACGACACCCCCATGCCGTACGCGATGTTCTTCAGCGGCGGTCAGGCGGTGCACTACTCGTCGGACTTCGCCGCCAGCGGTTACAACGGCGCCTCGCACGGATGTGTCAATGTCCGGGACCGGAAGGCGGTCGCCGCGCTCTTCTCCGAGGTACGGGACGGCGACAAGGTCGTCATCCACTGGTGACCGCGCCCGCGCGGGCGGTCGAGGCGGTGGAGAAAGAGGCGCGGGCGGGACCGGGGGAACGTGTCCCGCCCGCGCCATACGCGCCGAGCCGTAGGTACGGGGGGAACCCCGGCTTCTGGCGCAGCCGATGACCAGTCGGCTCACTCTGTACTGCGCCGGGAGGCGTGGAAGTGTCACACCCATCGGTTCGGTTCGATGGAACCGCTGGTCACAGGCTCAGGAGAGCGGCTTCACGGCTATCGTCGCGGTGGGCCTGGCCCCGGTCGACGGTGGGGCTCCACGCCGCCGACGCGCCGCCTTCACTTCTTTTATCTGATGAATGCGCCTCACCCTTGGCTGGACGCATCCCACCCGTGGTGACCTCTTCGCCCGATTCGCCCCATGCGCATGGGCCACCGGGTTCACTCCTGGGCTTGGACTCGCTCGTGGGCCTGTTCTTGGGCTCGTGCTTCGTCTCCGGGTCGGCCTCGCCAGGGTTCTTGGGTTGCTTGGGCCCGTCCAGGTTCTTGTTGCCGGGGCCGTCACCGTGACCGGCCGCGTCACCCGAATGCCCCTTGTTCCCCGTCGGTTTCCCCGTCTTGTTTCCGGTCTTGTTCCCCGCGCCGCCCCCCGCGGCGGGCCCGCCGCTTCCGGGGTGCGTGCCATGGAGGTGAGGTCGGCCGCCGAGCAGCTTGTCGCAGAACCACTCGACCCGCCTTGCGCCCTTGGCCGCCTTCACCAATTTCCTCGCCCACACCGGATCGACGGTTCCGGCCCGGTGCGCCCGGCACGCGTCGGAGAGCCTGCGGTGCAGCTCCGCCTTCCGCTCGGCCTTCGACCGGGCGTTTCCGTCCCGGTTCCGGTGTCCGCCGTCCTCCGGCACCCCGGGCACGACGCCCGGCGCGGTTCCCGGGCCAGGGCGGTGCCCGGTGGACCCACCGGCCGAGGGGTCCGCTCGGGGGGACCGGGTCACCGGGGGTCCGGTCCCCGCCCCACCAGTGGGGGTCTCGTTCAGCAGCCGGGGCGTGTCCGCCGCCGAGACCGTGGCCGCGGGCGGGCTGTCGCCGAAGGGCGAGGGGAGCAGACCGGTGGTCGCCGCCACCGCGACACCGCCGAAGGCGAGACCGGCCACGGCGGCGACGACGGCGAACCGCATCGGGCCGCCCAGGCGGGTACGGGCCGAGCGGCGTGCCGTCGGAACCAGTCGCACGATCCCGAGGTCGTCGCCCCCGACCGCCGGGGCGCCGCCTGGGACCGGGACAGCCGGTGCCGGTACCTGCGCGCCTGCGGTGCCGGAGGCCATCGACACCTCGGCGGGACCGACGGTCCCGGAGACCGGAGCCACGGCCTGAGCCGGAGTCACAGTCGGAGCCGGAGTCGAAGTCGGAGTCGCATCCTGAGCGGAGAGGCTGGGGGCGGGCCGGCCCCTGTCAGGCGCCCCGGTGCCCGCCGCCGCGCGCCCCGCCCTGGCCTCGCGGAAAGCGGCCGTCGCCGCCGCCTCACCGGGCAGCTCACCGGCGTCGGAGCGGAGCGCCGGCGACCCCGCGTCCCGCAGGAACTCCTGGAGTCGTGCGACCTGGACGCGGGCGTGCCCGTCCGGGGCTTCGACCGGTTCACCGCGCAACAGCCGTTCCGCCGTCTCCTTGTCAAGCCAGTCGTACCGCTCGTCGGCCATCACATGTCCTTCTGCGTCCGCAGCCGTGTATGCGTCACACCGGCAGGTGCCGTAGCACCCGTCCGTGGCACGCGCTGCGGAGGCAGGCCATTCAGGTCAACACCGGGATCAGCGGGCCCGGCGCCCGTACGCGGATCGTCCGCCGCGGCGCCGTCCGCACCGTACGCGGTCTGGACCGGAGCCGCGTATTCCGGCTGCCCGTGTCCCTCCCCGTACGCCGGATCGAGTCCCTGATCACGCACTGGATCGGGTCCCTGGTCACGTATCGGATCGAGCCCCGGATCACGCACCGGATCGGGTCCCTGGTCACGTATCGGATCACGCACCGGATCGTGGGGCAGATCGTCGGCGCCCAACAGCTCGGCCAGCCGTTTCAGTCCACGGTGGGCGGCCGTGCGCACGGCTCCGGGCCGTTTGCCCAGCGTCCGGGCCGCGCTCTTCGCGTCGAGGCCGACCACCACCCGCAACATCACCGCCTCGGCCTGGTCCCTGGGAAGCCGCGCGATCAACGCCATGGTGCTGTCGGTGGAGAGGGCCTCCATCGCCTCGCCGGCCGTATCGGACTCGGCGGGCCTGCCGGTGAGTTCGGTCTCGTCGCCGCCGACGGCGGGGCGGCGGCCGCGCGTCCGTATGTGGTCGAGGGCCCGGTTACGGGCTATTCGCGCGGCCCAGCCCCGGAACCGGTCGGCGTCCCCGCTGAACCGGTCCAGATCGCGGGCGATCTGGAGCCATGCCTCGGACGCCACGTCCTCGGCGTCCGGTTCGCCGACGAGAGTCCGTACATAGCCGAGAAGCCGCGGGTGCACCGCGCGGTACACAGTGCGGAAAGCGCATTCGTCCCCGCCCTGAGCCGCGAGCACCGCGGCGGTCAGCTCCGCGTCGTCCCCCAGCACTTCCTCAACCTGTTCCGATTCGCAGCTGGTCACCACCGCTCACGCCCCCGTACGCGAGTCAGCACGCTACGACCTCCACCGGGGCCACGTCCATGGCTTGTACAACTTGCAACAATAGGCCGACCCGGTGCTTGTGTGACAGAAATCGCCCGTCCGGCGCTGAGTGGAGTACGGGGGCGCACGCGACCCCGGCCAATGGCGACCGGGGTCTCTCCTGTGGGGGGTGGCGGCTCCGGTCGTCCTTGCGTCTGCCACCGGACACCGCCCGGCAAACCTCCGGGTCGCGCCACTGGTTCACCCCCAGCCCGATCGCCCACACGGCACCGGTTCACCCCCGCCCGATCACCCACACGGCACCGCGCCAGCACTGCCCGGCCGCCCACACGGCACCCGCGCCAGCACTGCCGCCGGTGGTGTCAGCGACGGACGCGGGCCCGCCGCGACACGACCGCCCGCAGCACCCGCTGTCCCTCGGTCGAGATCCCCAGCACCTGGCGCAGCCCGGCCCCGCCGGTGCCGTCGGCGAGGATCTCCAGCACCCGCACCTGTCGTCGCAGCTCGCCCGTGAGCAGGGGCCCGGCATCGGTGGGCGCCCCCTCGCGGCAGTTCTTGAGGACCTCGACGACATCGGCCGCTTCGGGTTCCCCGTCGCCGGGTCCCCTGTCGAAGCGGTGGTGGAGTTCGAGGGCGGCCACGGAGCAGTCGTCGGCCCACTCCCGCAGGGGGGCCACCGTCCAGGTGGCCGGCGCGGCGGCCAGCATCTGCCGTACGAGAGCGGTGGCCTCGTCGTCGTCGGTCGTGTCCGCCATCGCCTCCCGGGCGGTGGCGAGCCGGTCGGCCCAACCGTCCGCACCCGCCGCGAGCCCCGTCCACAGGGGGCGCAGTGGGCCGGCGCCGGATTCGAGCGGTGGCAGACAGCGCTCCAGACAGGCGAGCCCGCTGCCGGCCAGCCCTCGCTCATCCGCCTGTGCGATCAGTTCCCTCAGGCACCTCGACGTCACCGACGCCTCCCATCGCGGACGCACCTCTCCCGGGCACGGTCCTCCGCACAGGGCCTTCTACTGGGCGGAACCGTGCATAGCCGCGTCCCGTGGCTCATTCCCGCTGTGCCGATGAACCGGAAATTCCGGCTTCTTCCAGGGGTGTGGAAGGGAGGCGCCTCGGCACGGGACTCGGGCCGCTTGGCGCAAAGTACCTCCTTGAGCGGTCTGGTCGCCACGGTTGTGCGGAGCTGAGTGGTTGTGCGGGCCCCTGGGCGCAATCCCTCAATCGAGCGCCAACCTCACACATTTGCACCATACTTCTGTTACATTTTGGTCACCTGGAAACTCGGTGGACGGGCCGCTCAACCGGCCCTTCCGCCTGGAGATGTCCGGGAATCAGCGGTGTGAGCCCGCGCACCCCCGAGCGGACTCACACCGCGCCCCCGCGCCCGAAACCGGGCCACGGCCCTCACTCCAGCCGCTGCGCCAGGGTCCGGAAATCGCTCCAGCTCCTGGCCGGGGGGCGCGGATCCCATACCTTCTGGGCCGTCGCCGCCAGCGGCATCGCAATGCCCTGGGCGATCTGCGCCGGGGTCTGCGCATTGGCCAGATCGCACCAGATCGCGAACCGGCCACCGAGGATCTGCTTCGCGTACCGCGCCGGCACCGGCCGGGTACCGCGCAGCACCAGCGGAGTCCACTGCTCGTAGATCCGGCGCCCGGTCGGATAGGTGAAGTCATTGGGCTCGCCGAGCACGTAGTAGAGGTATTCGTCGTTGAGGTTCACCACCGGCCGCCCCTCGGCCAGATACTCCTCCGGAGGCCGGGCCCCGATCTCCTTGCCGGTCCAGTACTCGACCTGGATGTCCTTGTCCACGCTCACCTGACCGCCGCGGAAGAACCCGTCGTTCCACGCCGCCAGCGTGCGGTCCTGCGGCCGGAGCACCGCCGCGCGATCGTTCACCCAGGCCGTCGCGAGATCCTGCACCCGCCCCTCGGGCCCGTACTCCTGCCGGGCGAGAGCCGCGAGCCCCGGAAAGGACGCCTCCGGGTCCTTCCTGGTCAGCGCCTGGTATTCGTCGCCGCCGAGATTCCAGAACCGGCCCTCGAAGAGTCCCGCGAACTCCGTCAGCAGCTCGTCCAGGAGCTTCGCCGAAGCCGGCTGCCCGATGTCGATGGCGCCGCGCACGGTCCGGCCCGTGACGTCCTTCAGTTGGAGATCGGGGTAGGCAGCGAGCACCGCGCCGAGGTGTCCCGGGGAGTCGATCTCGGGGATGACCGTGATGTGCAGGGAGGTGGCGAGGGTGAGTATCCGGCGCACCTCGGCCTTCGTCAGATGCTCCCGGGAGACGATCTCGGGGTGGGTGTCCGACTGGATGCGGAATCCCTGGTCGTCGGAGAAGTGCAGACCGAGCTGGTTGAGCTTGAGGTCGGCCATCGCGCGGACCCGGTCCTCGATCCAGGCCGCGGTGAACGACTTCCGTGCGATATCGATCATCAGCCCGCGCTGCGGCCGGTCCGGACGGTCCCGGACGACGCCCTCCGGCATGGCGCCGCCGGAGCGGACCGCCTGCTTCAGGGTGCGGGTGCCGTAGAAGACCCCGGCCTCGTCGGGCCCGGCTATCCGCACCCGGTCGCCGCTGGTGGTGACGGTGTACGACTCCGGGCCGCCCGGCTGCGAAGGCGCGAGGGCCAGCTCGACGTCGCCCGCACGGGCGGGCACCGCGCCCCGGTAGCCGAGCTTCAGCTCCCCGGCGAGCAGTCTGGCCTCGTCGGCGAGGGCCTCGCTGTCCGCCGCGATGACGATCCCGCCGTCCCCCGGCCGCCAGCCGGGGCCCCTGGCCGGTTCGTGCGTGCGGACGGACGGAATGGTGGCGGGCGTCTTCGAGAGGGGGTGCGTCCCGGTGGGTGACGGGGTCCGGGCCGGGGCGGGGGTCGTGGCGCGGGGCTCCGGTGCCCGGCCCGCGCCCGCCTCCGTGCGCCCGGTGCCGCCCGTGTCACCCGAATCGGCCATCCGTGCCGGGTCACCGTCGGAGCAGCCGCCCACCGTCATCGACAGGGCCAGGACCACGGCGACCGCCGCACCGAGCAGTCGGGGGCGCGGGGCGCGCCCGGAGTGCCGTATCACTCGGATACCTCCCAGATGGGCAGAAAATCTGACCAAACACCCCCGACCGGATCCGCTCTTCGGGAGAAACTCTCCCGTAGGGGTGAACATCGCGCATCCGCCGCGGCGCGCCCTGCCGGAATCATCGCCCCGAATCAGGCCGGTAGAAGGCTTCCCGATAGCCCGTACGAGGCTGTTTGATTGCCTGTTTGATCACACCAGTGGACCCCGGGCGAACGAACCGACAAGTCGTCGCTACGATGGCCAGGGCCGGTGGACCGTACCCGGCCGGGCCGACCGACAACCCGAGCCGGCAGGCCCCAGTCCCCGCTCCCGGAGGGATCTTCCGTGCCGGCTGGAACGCTGTACCGCGGCCGGGAAGGAATGTGGTCCTGGGTGGCTCATCGAGTCACCGGCGTCCTCATCTTCTTCTTCCTGTTCGTCCATGTCCTGGACACCGCACTCGTGCGTGTCTCCCCCGAGGACTACGACAAGGTCGTGGCCGTCTATAAGACGCCGATCGTCGCTCTGTTGGAGTACGGCCTCGTCGCCGCCGTCCTGTTCCACGCGCTGAACGGTCTCCGTGTCATCGCCGTGGACTTCTGGTCCAAGGGCCCGCGCTACCAGAAGCAGATGCTCTGGACCGTCGTGGGCATCTGGGTCGTGCTGATGGCGGGCGCGCTGTACCCCGTCCTCGGCCACGCCGTACGCGAAGTCTTCGGGAGCTGACGCCGAACATGTCCGCTGACACCTCTTCCGCGATCGGTCCCGTCGAGGGCGACACCCCGCACTACGACGTGGACAATCCGGCCCCGCTCATCGAGGCCCCGCGCAAGCGCACGAGCAGGACCCCGCGCTCCACGCGCGGCAATTTCGAGATGGTCGCCTGGCTCTTCATGCGCCTCTCCGGCGTGGTGCTGGTCGTCCTGGTCATCGGCCACCTGCTGATCCAGCTCGTCCTCGACGGCGGCGTCTCCAAGATCGGCTTCGCGTTCGTCGCGGGCCGCTGGGCGTCCCCGTTCTGGCAGGTCTGGGATCTGCTGATGCTCTGGCTCGCCATGCTGCACGGCGGGAACGGGCTGCGTACCGTCATCAACGACTACGCCGAGCGCCCGAACACGCGACTGTGGCTGAAGGGCCTGCTGTACACCGCCACGGTGTTCACCATCCTGCTGGGCACGCTGGTGATCTTCACCTTCGACCCGAACATCCGCTAAAGCCGGGGCTGACGAACCACATGAAGATCCACAAGTACGACACCGTCATCGTCGGCGCCGGTGGCGCGGGTATGCGCGCGGCCATCGAAGCCACCAAGCGCAGCCGTACCGCCGTGCTGACGAAGCTCTACCCCACTCGCTCCCACACAGGCGCGGCGCAGGGCGGCATGGCCGCGGCGCTCGCCAACGTGGAGGAGGACAACTGGGAGTGGCACACCTTCGACACGGTCAAGGGCGGCGACTACCTGGTCGACCAGGACGCCGCCGAGATCCTCGCGAAGGAGGCCATCGACGCCGTCCTCGACCTGGAGAAGATGGGCCTGCCGTTCAACCGGACCCCGGACGGCACCATCGACCAGCGCCGGTTCGGCGGGCACTCCCGCAACCACGGCGAGGCCCCGGTCCGCCGCTCCTGCTACGCCGCCGACCGCACCGGTCACATGATCCTCCAGACGCTCTATCAGAACTGCGTCAAGGAGGGTGTGGAGTTCTTCAACGAGTTCTACGTCCTCGACCAGCTGATCACCGAGGTCGACGGGGTCAAGAAGTCGGCCGGTGTCGTCGCGTACGAGCTGGCGACCGGCGAGATCCACGTCTTCCAGGCGAAGTCCGTCATCTACGCCTCCGGTGGCACCGGCAAGTTCTTCAAGGTGACCTCCAACGCGCACACCCTCACCGGCGACGGCCAGGCGGCCTGCTACCGGCGCGGGCTGCCGCTGGAGGACATGGAGTTCTTCCAGTTCCACCCGACGGGCATCTGGCGCATGGGCATCCTCCTCACGGAGGGCGCCCGCGGTGAGGGCGGCATCCTGCGCAACAAGGACGGTGAGCGCTTCATGGAGAAGTACGCGCCCGTCATGAAGGACCTGGCCTCCCGCGATGTCGTGTCCCGGTCGATCTACACCGAGATCCGGGAAGGACGCGGCTGCGGCCCCGAGGGCGACCACGTCTACCTCGACCTGACGCACCTGCCCCCGGAGCAGCTCGACGCGAAGCTCCCCGACATCACCGAGTTCGCCCGGACGTACCTCGGTATCGAGCCCTACACGGACCCGATCCCGATCCAGCCGACCGCGCACTACGCGATGGGCGGCATCCCGACCAACGTCGAGGGTGAGGTCCTGTCGGACAACACCACCGTCGTACCGGGTCTGTTCGCGGCCGGCGAGGTCGCCTGTGTGTCGGTGCACGGTGCCAACCGGCTCGGCACCAACTCGCTGCTCGACATCAACGTCTTCGGCCGCCGCTCCGGCATCGCCGCCGCCGAGTACGCCGCGAAGAACGACTACGTCGACCTTCCGGAGGACCCGGCGTCGCTGGTGGTGGCCCAGGTCGAGCGGCTGCGCGACTCCACGGGCAACGAGCGGGTCGCGGAGATCCGCCGCGAGCTGCAGGAGACCATGGACGCCAACGTCATGGTGTTCCGCACGGAGCAGACCATCAAGACCGCGGTCGAGAAAATCGGCGAGCTCCGCGCCCGCTACCGGAACGTTTCGGTGCAGGACAAGGGCAAGCGGTTCAACACGGATCTGCTGGAGGCCATCGAGCTGGGCAACCTGCTCGATCTGGCCGAGGTCATGGCCGTGTCGGCGCTGGCCCGCAAGGAGTCGCGCGGCGGTCACTACCGCGAGGACTACCCCAACCGCGACGACGTCAACTTCATGCGCCACACCATGGCGTACCGCGAGGTTGGCGACGACGGCTCCGAGTCGATCCGACTCGACTACAAGCCGGTCGTCCAGACCCGCTACCAGCCGATGGAGCGTAAGTACTGATGGCTACCCCCGTACTGGACAAGGTCGAGGCGGAGTCCGCAGCCTCCCCGTACATCACGGTCACCTTCCGGATCCGGCGCTTCAACCCGGAGGTGTCGGAGCACGCGGTCTGGGAGGACTTCCCGATCGAGATCGACCCGAAGGAGCGGGTGCTCGACGGCCTCCACAAGATCAAGTGGGACGTCGACGGCACTCTGACCTTCCGTCGCTCGTGCGCGCACGGCATCTGCGGCTCCGACGCGATGCGGATCAACGGCCGGAACAGGCTCGCCTGCAAGACGCTGATCAAGGACCTCAACCCGGAGAAGCCGATCACGGTCGAGGCCATCAAGGGCCTGACGGTCCTGAAGGACCTGGTCGTGGACATGGAGCCGTTCTTCCAGGCGTACCGGGACGTGATGCCGTTCCTGGTCACCAAGGGGAACGAGCCCACCCGCGAGCGCCGTCAGTCGGCCGAGGACCGGGAGCGCTTCGACGACACGACGAAGTGCATCCTCTGCGCGGCGTGCACGTCGTCGTGCCCGGTGTTCTGGAACGACGGCCAGTACTTCGGACCGGCCGCGATCGTGAACGCGCACCGCTTCATCTTCGACTCGCGTGACGAGGCCGGGGAGCAGCGGTTGGAGATCCTGAACGACAAGGACGGCGTCTGGCGCTGCCGTACGACGTTCAACTGCACGGACGCGTGTCCGCGTGGCATCGAGGTCACCAAGGCGATCCAGGAAGTGAAGCGGGCGCTGATCACGCGCCGCTTCTGACGTTCGCCCCATCGTCCCGTCGTCACGCCGGGCGTTTGGCGTTTGGCGTTTGGCGTTTGGCGTTTGGCGTTTGGCGTTTGGCGTTTGGCGTTTGGCGTTTGTGGCATCGTCGCCGTGGACGCTGTGAACGCCGTCCTGCGGGACGGTCGCTCGGTCGTACGGAGGAGGGCCTCGCATCCCTGTCGTGGATGCGGGGCCCTTCCGCGTACGGCGGGATCCGCCACGGACACCTCCGGCGGCCGGACCGCTCTCCCCCGGGCGGGACTTGTCGGCGGTGCGGATCCGCCCGGCTCACCGGCACGGTCGCCGGCCGAGATGTCCGGCCGCCCGGCCCGATCCATGGGCCCCGGCTTCACCGGGGGTGGCCGAAGCTGGCAGGATCGAGGCAGTATGCAGAGAGTGTCGACACAGACGGCACGGCCGGCGAACGGGGAGCGCGACGATGACCGATCCCAATCCATACAAGGCGGACGGCGAACCGGAGTACCAGTGGGGGCCCTCGCAGCCGTACGGCTACCCGCAGAACGCCCCGGGGTACGGCTACCCGCAGGGAGACCCGGCGTACGCCCAGTCGGGTGGCATGGCAGTGCCCATGGGCGGGGCTCCGCTGGTGGCGATCGGTGACATCACCGTACTGAGCGACTCGATCGTGACCCCGGCCGGCACGATGCCCCTCAAGGGCGCGATCTGGAACGCGACGGACCTGTCCCGTACCGAGGAGAAGATCCCGACGTACGCGATCGTCCTCGCGGTCATCTTCGCCTTCGCCTGTCTGCTGGGGCTGCTCTTCCTGCTGATGAAGGACCGGCAGACCACGGGCTTCATCCAGGTCTCGGTCACCAGCGGGGGCAAGCACCACTCGACGATGATCCCGGCTCAGCAGCCGCACGCCTTCCACCAGGTCATGGGCCAGATCAACTACGCCCGCTCACTGAGCAGCATGTGACAGCGGTCCCGGCCCCCGCGCTTTCCGTCGCGGGGGTTCCGGGATCAGCTCTTCCGGCTGGGCGGTCGGGCGGCCGGACGACAGAGGTGTGACGGGGCACCGCGGGCTGCTCCGGTGGCCGGAACCGGGCCCGCGCCGACGGGTGATCCGGCCATCCGGGTACCGGTTAGGCTCGGTCACCGTGACTGACGCGAAGAACCCGAAGGGCACTCCCAAGAGCGAGCAGACCCGAACGCTCATCCTGGAGACCGCCCTCCGGCTGTTCCAGGAGCGCGGTTACGACAAGACGACGATGCGGGCCATCGCCCAGGAGGCCGGGGTCTCGGTCGGGAACGCGTACTACTACTTCTCCTCCAAGGAACACCTCGTCCAGGGCTTCTACGACCGGATCGCCGCCGACCACCAGGCCGCGGTCCGGCCGGTGCTGGAACGGGAGACCGCGCTGGAGGCCCGGCTCGCGGGTGTGCTGCTGGCCTGGCTGGAGATCGCCGCTCCGTACCATGAATTCGCGGCCCAGTTCTTCAAGAACGCGGCCGATCCGGAGAGCCCCCTCAGCCCCTTCTCGTCCGAGTCCAGGCCGGCCCGGGACGAGGCCATCACGGTCCACCGGGAAGCACTCGCCGGCGCCAAGACCAAGGTCCCGGCCGAACTGGCCTACGGTCTGCCGGAGTTGCTGTGGCTCGCGCAGATGGGCCTCGTCCTCTACTGGGTCTTCGACCGTTCGGACGACCACGAGCGCAGCAGACGACTGGCGAAGCAGGGCGCACGGCTGATCGCGCGGGGCATCGTCCTCGCTCGCTTCCGGGTGCTGCGGCCCCTGATCGGCGATGTGCACGAACTCCTCGTCGACCTGCTGCCGGGCATGGCGCAGACGGTCGCCGGGCGCAAGAAGAGCTGACTCCCCCGCCCGGCGCCCGCTCCGGACTCTAGAGCCGCTCCAGTTCCCAGAGCCGCCAGATCGTGGTGCCGTCCGTCAGGTACTGCGAACCGCCGATGTCCCGGGTGCTCAGGACGTAGTCCTTCTTCTGCCAGAGCGGCACCAGTGGTACGTCCTTGGCGACCTCCCGCTGGATCGCCTTGAAGTCCGGGCTGGCGTGGGAGCGGACGTCCTTCTGCTGCGTACGGGCGATCAGCCGGTCGACGGTATCGCTCCGGTAGCCGTTGTGGAGGGCGGAGTCCTTGCCCACCAGCGGCTGGGTGAAGCTGTCGGGGTCGGGGAAGTCCGGGAGCCAGCTCAGGGTGAAGGCGTCGTACTCACCCTTCGCGTACCCCTGCTGGAACACCGTCCATTCCTTCGCGACGACCGTCACCTGGAACAGTCCGCTCGCCTCCAACTGCCCCTTCAGATTGGCGGCCTCGGCCGCAGCGCCCTTGGCCGCGCGGTGGGCGAGGGTGAAGCGGACCGGGGTCTCGATGTCGGCGTCCTCCAGCAGCTTCCGGGCGCGCGGCACATTGGGTTCCGCGTACTCGTCGAGGAAGGGATTGCTGTGCGCCAGGGTCCCCTTGGGGATCATCGAGTAGAGCGGCTGCACGGTGGAGTGGTAGACGCTCTGCGCGATGTCGCCGCGGTCCACGATCGAGGCGATGGCCGCGCGTACGGGCTGCTCCGCCATGGGCGAGCCGGACCGCAGGTTGAAGACGAGCTGGCGGGACTCGGCGCTCTGCGCCTCGGTCACCTGGAGCTTCGGGCTGCCGAGGTCGAGTTCGGCGATCGTGGCGGCGGGAAGCTGGCGATGGGTGAGGTCGAGCCGCTTGGCCTGCCACTCCGCCGCGAGTTCCTCGGCCGCCTTGAAGTACCGGATCTCGATCGGCTTGCCGGTCTTGTTCAGCGCGCCCTTGTAGGAGGGATTGGGTTCGAGACGGGCGCGCTTCCCGCTCTCGTACTCCTTGAGGACGTACGGGCCCGAGCCGTCGACCTCATTGCCGGCGCGCAGCTTCGCGGCCGGGTAGCGCTCACGGTCGACGATCGCGCCGGCACCGGTGGCGAGCTTCTGCGGGAAGGTCGCGTCACGGGCGCTCAGCCGGAAGGTGATTTCCTGCCCGTCGGCGGTGACGCTCTTGAGCGTTGGAAACAGCGGCGCCGGGCCGACGTCGGCCTTGATGCCGAGCATCCGGTCGAACGAGAACTTCACATCGGCGCCAGTGATCTTGCGCCCGTTGGTGAAGGTCAGATCGTCGCGGAGCCGGCAGGTATAGACCTGGAGGTTCATCCCGGCGAAGGCGCACTCGCGCGCCGCGTCGGGCACCGGCGTGACACCACCGGGTTTGAAAGTGAGCAGCGACTGATAGATGTTGCTGAACATCGCCCAGGAGCCCACGTCGTACGCGCCGGCCGGATCGAGCGACGTGACCGCATCGGTCGTGCCGATGCTGATCGGCCCCTTGGAGGAATCCTTCGACGGCAGCAGTTGCCAGCCGCCGACAGCCGCGGCGAGAACTACCGCGCAGATGACGAGTATGCGCAGACGGATCGACTGCATGAATGACCGTTTCCCTTCACGCCCGCCCCAGTACGTGAGGGCTTCACCTCACCACAGGAAACGCGTTTCGGGCGACGAAATCCAGCCGTTCTCAGATAACTTTTACTTCGACTATGCCTGTCGGGAGGCTAGTTGCACGATCGTGATGTCCGAGGAGGCTCCCACCCGTACGGGAGGGCCCCAGGCGCCGGCGCCCCGGCTGACGTACAACTGCGTGTCTCCGTACCGTTCCACCCCCGCGACGGTGGGGTTCGCCAGTTCCGCGAGGTAGCCGCCGGGCCAGAGCTGGCCGCCGTGGGTGTGGCCGGAGAGCTGGAGATCGACACCGTGGTCGACGGCGTCGTGGATGACGACGGGCTGGTGGGCGAGGAGGACGGCGGCGCGGGCGGGATCCCGGTCCCCGAGGGCCTTGGCGAAATCAGGACCCTGGCCGGTGGCCTCGCCCTCGATGTCGTTGACACCCGCGAGATCGAAATCTCCGCCCGCTATCTCGACCCGCTCGTTCTCCAGGGGGCGCAGACCCAGCTCGCGGACCTGGTCGATCCACTCCTCGACACCGGAGTAGTACTCGTGGTTCCCGGTCACGAAGAAGGACCCGTGCCGGGTCCGGAGCTGGGCGAGGGGTTCGGCGGCCGAACCGAGATCGGCGACGCTGCCGTCGACCATGTCCCCGACGACGGCGACGACATCGGGCTGGGCGGCGTTGATGGAGTCGACGATCCGCTGGGTGTGGCTCCGGCCGAGGATGGGACCGAGGTGGATATCGCTGACGACGGCGATACGGAAGCCGTGGGCGGCGCGCGGGAGCTTGGCGAGGGGAATCGTGACGCGCTTGGTCCGGGGCCCCCGGAGAACGCCGTAGGTGCCGTGTCCGACGGTCCCGAGCGCGGCGGTCGTGGCGGCTCCGCCGACGACGCGTGAGACGAAGAGTCGGCGCGAGACGGGGCGGGGGGTGCTTGCCGTTTCCTTGTCCGCTGCCGTTGTTGTGGCAGTGGCGGTGGCGGTGGTCGCCGCTGTGGCGGTCGGGCCCGTTTCGGACGCATCGGGTACCGGTGACGCGGCGACGGATCGCTTCTCCAGTCGCAGCCACAACCCCCGTACCGCTTCTCCCACCAGCAGCCAGAGCACCAGATAGAGGAGGACCGCCAGCCAGAGATATCCCGGCCACGCCAGCACCTGCTGCAGCCAGAACGGCGCCCCCGCCCGCCCCGACACCAGCGCCCCGACCGACAGCACCGGCAGTACCCAGACCGCCACCGTGCCGATGCGGCGGGCCGCGGCGCCGGGGTGCGTCGTGTCGCGGACCAGCCTCCGCCATACGTACCAGTGCGCGCCGAAAAGCAGCGCGATCACCGCCACGGCCACCAGTAGCGCGACCACGATCACAGACAGCTCCCCTATCCTTCGCGCCGCAGGGCACGAACCCCACGCAACCCGATGACGCCGACGACCGTCCCCAGAAGCAAGGACGTCACGGCGAGCAACAGATGCACCCAGAAGTAACCGGTCGGATCGCCCGCTTCATCGAAGGCGAGTCCGCTGCCGTCCTTCCACAGGTTTTTGACGAAGGTGACCCAGATGACCCAGCTCCACACCCCGAAGGCGAGCAGGAACCAGGAGACGGGGCGGCTGAGCTTCATCCCCCCAGTATCAGGGGCCCCGTCCGGCGGGAGTCCTCGGGGTGGGCTGTCTCGGCGGCCTCACCGGCGAGTCATCAAGCCGATAAACATATTTTCTCTTCTGCCCTGTACTTTCACGTCCGTGTCTGCCTTGAAGAATGCCGCGAAGAAGACCGCGCTGACGGTCACCGCCGCCTCCCTGCTCCCCCTGCTCGCCGTCGCCCCCGCCGTCGCCGAGACCCACGACAACAAGCCGAACGGCAAGGCGCACAGCAAGACCACCGGCACGGCGACTGGCACGGCCACCGGCAAGACGACCGGCACGGCCACCGGCAAGACCACCGGCACGGCCACCGGCACGGCGAAGAACCCGGCAGCGCGGAAGCAGCCGAACCCCCCGGCCGCCATGTCCACGGTCGGCGGCCCCCGGCTGGGCAGGCCGGGCACCCAGGTCGGCCTCGGCGCGGGAGCACCCGTACTCCCCAAGGACGTCAGCGGGCGGTCCTGGATCGTGGCGGACGCGGAGAGCGGTGACGTGCTCGCCTCGCACAACGCCCACTGGCGGCTGCCCCCCGCCTCCACCCTCAAGATGCTCTTCGCGGACGCACTGCTTCCCAAGCTCCCCAAGGCCGCCACCCACAAGGTCACCCAGGCCGAACTGGCCGACGTCGGCGCCGGCAGCAGCCTGGTGGGAGTCAAGGAGGGGTACGCGTACTCAGTCCACGATCTGTGGCTGGGAGTCTTCCTGCGCTCCGGGAACGACGCCGTCCATGTGCTGTCCGCGATGAACGGCGGCATCCCCAAGACCGTCGAGGACATGCAGGCGCACGCGGAGGAGTTGCAGGCCCTCGACACCCAGGTCGTCTCCCCGGACGGCTACGACGCCAGCGGCCAGGTGTCATCCGCGTACGACCTCACGCTGATCGCCCGCAGCGGTATGCAGAAGAAGGACTTCCGCGAGTACTGCTCCACCGTCCGCGCCATGTTCCCCGGCGAGATGAACGGCTCCAAGCGCGAGACGTTCGAGATCCAGAACACCAACCGACTGCTCACCGGGGACTCCGGCATGTCCCCGTACGGCGGAATCGCGGGCGTCAAGAACGGCAACACCACGCACGCCGGAGCGACCTTCACGGGAGTCGCGGAGCGGAACGGCAAGGTGCTGCTGGTCACCGTCATGAATCCGGAGTCCAGCGAGGACCAGGCCGTCTACAAGGAGGCGGGCCGACTCCTCGATTGGGGGTTCGCGGCCTCGGGGAAGGTCACTCCTGTGGGTGAATTGGTGGCGCCGAGGTCGGCGTCCTTGAAGGAGACCGGCGGCGCCGGGCCGGCCAAGAACGACAGCGAGGCGAAGCCGGTCGCCAAGGCCAAGGAGGAGTCGTCCGGGGGCGTCGGTACGGCGCTCGCGGTCATCGGCGGGCTGCTGCTGGTGCTGGCGGCCGGCGTGTTCCTGGTCAACCGCCGCTGGCCGTCACGGCGCGGCTGAGAGCCGGCCCGTCACGGCGCGGCTGAGAGCCGATGGGGGCGGCCGGGGGGCCGGGCGGGGTGCGGAGGCGGTCCCTGAGGGGGCCGGGCGGGGTGCGGAGGCGGCCCCTGAGGGGCTCAGGAAGCCGGCGTGCCGGCGCTCTCCGTCGGCCGCACGGCTCCCGACGCCCCTCCGGCGCCCCCGGTGCCACCCGTGTCCGCCGCGGTACCGCCGTTCCGGGTCGCCGTCCACGCCGCGCAGTACAGCAGCAGCTTCGCGGTGAAGTTGATCCACAGCAGCAGCGCGATCGGCACCCCGAAGGCCCCGTAGACACTCTTCGACGCCACACCCTGCATATAGCCGCTGAGCAGCAGTTTCAGTAGCTCGAAGCCGACCGCGCCGATCAAGCCGGCGATCACCAGCCGGCGGCGCGGCGGCTGCACGCCGGGCAGCAGGGTCAGCAGGTAGAGCAGCAACAGGAAGTCGGCGACGACGGCGATGGCGAGTGCCGCGATCCGCAACAGCACGCCCTCGGCCCCGCCCTCGTCAATACCGAGCCGGTCGGCCACCCAGCCGACCGCGCTGGAGCCGAGCGTGGACGCGGCGAGCGAGGCGAGCGCGGTCACACCGAGACCGAGCAGCACTCCCGCGTCCCTGAGCTTGGTGAGGACCGGGTTGCCCTCGTCCTGGTCGTCCAGCCCCCAGACCGCCCGCAGGCAGTCCCTTATCGAACCGACCCAGCCGATGCCGGTGAGTAGCAGCAGCGCTCCGGCGACCAGTCCGACGGTGCCGGCATTGGCCACCAGGGAGTTGATGTCGAGCTGCTCGGAGATGCCGGGGACCTGTTCGCTGATCTTGTCTTCCAGCGTGGCCAGCCGCTCCTTGCTGAGCAGCGCCGCGCCGATCGCCGCGGCGACCGTGATCAGCGGGAAGAGCGCGAGGAAGCTGAGAAAGGTGATGGCGGCGGCGAGGCGCGTCCAGTGCACGCGTTCCAGCGTTTCGTACGAGTGCCAGGCATGGGTCCGCATGATCCTGGCCATCAGCGGGCCGATGACGGGGAGCTTGGTCAACCAGTCCATGCCGTACGCCTACCCTCCGCATCGAACACCAGCGTCCGGCCGGCCGGATTTGTCACCGGCACCGCGAGTGGCGGGGGTGGGTGGCCACACGCGGGCGGCCCGGGTACCGCGAGCAGCGGGGGCGCCACGGGCGTCACAGGCCCGCGACCGCGAGTCCGTACATCGCGGCCCACACCACCCCGATGACCGCGAGCGCCCGGTCGCGCAGCACCACGTCTTCGGGCGCGCCCGCCGTGCCCCGGTCGGCGAAGACCGCGTACCGCAGCACGGCCAGGATGAAGGCGATCATCGAGAGCTGTCGCCAGGGCAGCAGGGCATGGTCGTCCACCCCGCCGCTCTCCAGGGCCCACAGACAGTAGGCGAGTACGGCGACCCCGGCCGCGAGCTGCCAGACGAAGCGGAGATATCCGGTCGTGTACTCGCTGAGGAGTGCCCGGGTCGCCCCCTTCCCGCCCTCCATCTGCACGGCCTCCGAGTACCGCTTGGCCGCCACCATGAAGAGCGCGCCGAAGCCGGTGGTGATCAGGAACCAGCGCGACAGCGGAATGTCGAGCGCCACCCCGCCGATCATCGCGCGCAGCAGAAACCCGGTGGTCACGACGGCCATGTCGACGACGAGGACGTGTTTGAGCCAGACGCAGTAGGCGAGCTGGATCGAGAGGTACGCGGTGAGCAGCGCGCCGGTCATGGTGTTGCACAGGACGGCGGCCCCGCCGACGGCGACGACGGCGAGGACGGCGCCGGTGGCGTAGGCGGCGGCGACGGGGACCTGGCCGGCCGCGACGGGCCGTCGGCGCTTCACCGGGTGGGCGCGGTCGGCCTCGGCGTCGCGCGCGTCGTTGACGAGATAGACAGCGGCGGCGGCGGCCGTGAACAGGGCGAAGACGAGTGCGAGTTCGGCGGCGTTGCGCGGCGAGCCCAGTTCACCGGCGGCGGCGGGCGCCGCGACCACGAGAAGGTTCTTGATCCATTGGCGGGGGCGGGCGGATCTCAGTAGCCCGAGAGAGAGGTTCCGGCCGCCCCGCAGCGAGGAGCGCCGCGGCTCGGGCCGCTCCGGCCGTTCGAGCAGCGCGGTGCCGCGCTCGGTCATTCCGCTCGCCTCCCGTGACGGTGGGAGCCGGCCGCCCAGTGGCGGCCGAGCCGGGCGGCGAGCCCGCCGAGGACGGCACCCGCCGCGATGTCGGTCGGGTAGTGGACGCCGACGACCAGCCGCGAGACGCACACGGCGGCGGCCAGCGGTGCGACGATCCGCCGGGTCCCGGGGGTCAGCGCGCCGAAGGCGACGGCGGCGGCGGTCGCGGAGGTGGCGTGTGAGCTGGGGAACGAGTAGGGACTGGCGGTCCGGACGAGGGGCGTCCACACCGGTGCGCGGGGGACCCGTGCGGCTCGTCGTACGGCCGGGCCTTGGGCGGCCGGGTCTCGTACGACCGGGCCTCGCGCGGCTGAGTCCCGTACGACCGGGCCTTGCACGGCTGAGTCCCGTACGACCGGGCCTTGCGCGGTCAGGATGACCGGGGCTGCCGGGTCGCTGGAGCCGGCCACCGGAACCCATGCGGCCGGACCTCGTACGGCCGGGACCTGAGCGGACCCGGCCCGAGCGGGCGAGACCTGGGCGGATGCGACTAGGGCAGAGGCGGCCTGGGTGGATGCAGCCAGGGTGGATGCAGCCTGGGGGAACGCGGCGGGCCTCGTCCGCCGCACCACCCTCTTCACCCCCACGCTCACCACATGCGCCCCGCCCACCAGCGCCGTCGCCCGTAGCCACGCCCCGCGCCGCCCACCGTCCACGACGGAGCCCGTGAGCCCCACCGCGATCCAGAGCGCGCCGTGTTCCCCCGCGAAGGAGAGCACCCGCGCCATGGCGGCGATCTCCGGCCGGTCGCCACACCGCCGCAGCGTCACCAGCAGTCGCCTGTCGGCCGCCGCGCAGTCGGAAAATCTCATCCGCCACCCCTTCTCATGAGCCAGGGGCGACTCTTCTGGGCAACAGCCCGACTTTCGGCGACATTCTTTGATGACACTCGTTTAATCACCCATTTCGGCGAGTCCACCAGACACTCCAAAAATGTGGGCATAACCGGCTATACGGTCCGGAGTATGTCTGCCGACCCGCACGCCACCCCCGCCCCGGAACCGGAAGCGGCCCACACCTTCGTCGCAGATCCCCCCGCCCCGGACCCCGCCGCCCCGGAACCGTTCGCCTCCGTCACCGCCCCGGACCCGCTCGCCCCGGACCCGTTCATGTCGGACCCGTTCCTCTCCGACCCATTCGTCTCCGTCACCGGCTGGGGCCGTACCGCGCCGACCACCGCACGGCGGCTCCGCCCCCGTACCCCCGAGGAGGCCGTCACAGCGGTACGGACCTGGGGCGCGCGCGGCGGAATCGCGCGGGGGCTCGGCCGGGCCTACGGTGACGCGGCGCAGAGCGCGGGGGGCACGGTGCTCGATATGACCGCGCTGGACCGTATCCGGCTCGTCGATGCCGAGACGGGCGTCGTGGTCTGTGACGCCGGGGTCAGCCTGCACCGGCTGATGGAGGTGCTGCTCCCGCTCGGCTGGTTCGTACCGGTGACCCCCGGAACCCGTCAGGTCACCGTCGGCGGCGCGCTCGGCGCCGATATCCACGGGAAGAACCACCACGTCAGCGGGGCCTTCTCGCGCCATGTGCACGGTTTCGAACTGCTCACGGCGGACGGCGCGATCCGCAGCGTCCTGCCCGGCACCGAACTCTTCGACGCGACCACCGGTGGCATGGGTCTGACCGGGGTGATCCTCTCGGCGACCGTGCGGCTGCACCGGGTGGAGACCTCGCTGATGTCCGTCGACACGGAGCGGGCCACCGACCTGGACGACCTGCTGGCCCGGCTCGCCACCACCGACCACCGCTACCGGTACTCGGTCGCCTGGATCGACCTCCTGGCCCGGGGCCGCGCGCTGGGGCGCGCGGTCCTCACCCGGGGCGAGCACGCCCCGCTGGACGCGCTGCCCGCGCGCGCCCGGCGCGCGCCGCTCGCTTTCCGCCCCGCGCAGTTGCCCGCCCCGCCCGCCTTCGTACCGACGGGTCTGCTGTCCCGCGCGACGGTCGGGCTCTTCAACGAGTTCTGGTACCGCCGCGCTCCCCGCTCCCGCACGGGTGAACTGCGGAGACTGTCGGGCTTCTTCCATCCGCTGGACGGGGTGCCGCACTGGAACCGGGTCTACGGCCGGGCCGGATTCCTCCAGTACCAATTCGTGGTCGGCCACGGCCAGGAAGAGACACTGCGCCGGATCGTGCGGCGCATCGCGCGGCGCGGCTGTCCCTCCTTCCTCGCGGTCCTCAAGCGTTTCGGCGAGGGGGACCCCGGATGGCTGTCGTTCCCGATGCCGGGGTGGACGCTGGCCCTGGACATCCCGGTCGGACTCTCCGGGCTCGGAGCCTTCCTCGACGAACTGGACGACGAGGTCGCGGCGGCGGGCGGCCGGATCTACCTGGCCAAGGACTCCCGGCTGCGGCCGGATCTGCTCGCCGCGATGTACCCCCGACTCGCCGACTTCCGTGCCCTGCGGGCCCGTATCGACCCGACGGGGGTCTTCACCTCCGACCTCTCCCGCCGCCTCGACCTCTGACACCGCCTTGGTCTCTGACACCGCTTTGGCCTCTGGCACCGCTTTGGACTCTGGCACCGCTTTGGTCTCTGGGGTCACAGCAATCCCCGGGGCCGGCGCAGCCTCTGGGGCCCTCCCATCCGAAACATCCATGAAGGACATGAAGGAGCAGTCGTGAAGGACGCCTTCGGCACCCCCCAGTCCCTGCTCGTCCTCGGCGGCACGTCGGAGATCGGACTGGCCGTCGCACGACGGCTGATCGCCCGTCGGGCCCGTACGGTCTGGCTGGCCGGCCGCCCCTCCGCCGACCTCGAATCCGCCGCGAACGGGCTGCGCGCGCTCGGCGCCGACGTCCGCACGGTGACCTTCGACGCCCTCGACCCCGATCGCCACGAGGAGACGCTGGGCAAGCTCTTCGCGGAGGGGGACATCGACATGGTGCTGCTCGCCTTCGGCGTCCTCGGCGACCAGGCCAACGACGAGGCCGACCCCCCGGCCGCCGTCCGGGTCGCCCAGACCAACTACACCGGCGCAGTGTCGGCGGGCCTGATCTGCGCGGCGGCGCTCCAGAGCCAGGGACACGGCTCGCTGGTGGTGCTCTCGTCGGTGGCCGGTGAACGCGCCCGGCGCACCAACTTCATCTACGGCTCAAGCAAGGCCGGTCTCGACGCCTTCACCCAGGGGCTGGGGGACGCCCTGTACGGGACCGGGGTGCACGTCATGGTCGTACGGCCCGGATTCGTCCGTACGAGGATGACGGCCGGGCGGCCCGACGTGCCCCTCGCCACCACGCCGGAGGCGGTCGCCACGGCCGTGGAACTGGGTCTGCGGCGCGGGTCGGAGACGGTATGGGTACCCGGCACCCTGCGGGTGGTGATGGCGGCACTGCGGCATCTGCCGCGCCCGCTGTTCCGCAGACTGCCGGTCTGAGGAGCGACGGCGGCAGCCGCTTCACACGGAGAGAGCGTCCGCTCCCCTCCGGGAACGACAATCTGTCTTCGTGCGGGGGGGGGCTCCCCTCCGGAACGACAGTCTGTCTACGTGCGGGGGGCGGCGGCCGGCTCGTCCACCGGGGAGCCCTGTGCGGGTACGGCGCCGATGCCGCCCCCGAAGGCGTACTCGTGCAGCTTGCGCCAGACACCGTCCGCGCCCTGCTCGTACAGCGCGAAGGAAGCGCAGGTCCAGGCCGCCTCGAAGTCGGCGAGTTCCTCGTACGCCCGGTCCATCGCCTCTTCGGCGATACCGTGCGCCACGGTCACATGCGGGTGGTACGAGAACTGGAGCTCCCGCGTCAGCGGCCCGGACGCGTCCCGGACCCGCTTCTGGAGCCAGGAGCAGGCCGCCGCGCCCTCGACGATCTGGATGAAGACGACGGGCGAGATCGGGCGGAATGTTCCGGTACCGCACAGTCGCATCGGGAACGGGCGCCCCGTCATCGCCAGCTCGGTGAGATGCGCCTCGATCGCGGGCAGCAGCGCGGGGTCCGCCTCCGTCGGCGGCAACAGGGTGACATGCGTGGGAATGCCGTACGCGGCGGGATCACCGAAGCCCGCCCGCCGCTCTTGGAGCAGGCTGCCGTAGGGCTCCGGGACCGCGATCGAAACGCCGAGCGTTACGGTCCCCACGTCGTTCTCCTTCACTCGCTCAGGTGCGTGTCCGTACAGCCGCCAGTGTGGCGGCTGTACGGCGTGTGTGGCCAGAGGCGTTGGACACAGTCGAGCTGGGCCGACCAGCCCCCCGCCGCTGCCCGGTTTCAGCGCTTGGCGGGCAGAAAGCCCACCTTGTCGTAGGCGGTGGCCAACGATTCGGCGGCCACGGCACGTGCCTTCTCGGCACCCTTGGCCAGGATCGAGTCCAGCGTCTCCGGGTCGTCCAGATACTCCTGGGTCCGGTTCCGGAACGGAGTGACGAACTCCACCATCACCTCGGCGAGGTCCGTCTTGAGGGCGCCGTACATCTTGCCCTCGTACTCCTTCTCCAGGCCGGCGATCGTCGCGCCGGTGAGGGTGGAGTAGATCGTCAGGAGGTTACTGATGCCGGGCTTCTCAACGGGGTCGAAGCGGATGACGGTGTCGGTGTCGGTGACCGCGCTCTTGACCTTCTTCGCCGTGGCCTTCGGCTCGTCGAGCAGATTGATCAGGCCCTTGGGCGTGGAGGCCGACTTGCTCATCTTGATCGACGGGTCCTGAAGGTCGTAGATCTTCCCGACCTCCTTGACGATGTGCGGCGCCGGGACCGTGAAGGTGTCACCGAAACGCGTGTTGAAGCGCTCGGCCAGATCGCGGGTCAGCTCGATGTGCTGGCGCTGGTCCTCGCCGACCGGGACGGCGTCCGCCTGGTACAGCAGGATGTCCGCGACCTGGAGGATCGGGTAGGTGAACAGGCCCACGGTGGCGCGGTCGGCGCCCTGCTTGGCCGACTTGTCCTTGAACTGGGTCATCCGGGACGCCTCGCCGAAACCGGTGAGGCAGTTCATGATCCAACCGAGCTGGGCGTGCTCCGGGACATGACTCTGGATGAAGAGGGTGCAGCGCTCGGGGTCGAGCCCGGCCGCGAGGAGCTGGGCGGCGGCGAGGCGGGTGTTGGCCCGCAGCTCGGCGGGGTCCTGCGGCATGGTGATCGCGTGGAGGTCGACGACCATGTAGAACGCGTCATGGGTCTCTTGCAGCGCCACGTACTGGCGGATCGCTCCGAGGTAGTTCCCGAGATGGAACGAACCGGCGGTGGGCTGGATGCCGGAGAGAGCGCGGGGTGGGAGTGCGGCCATGCGGCTCATTCTCTCAGGTGCGGAACCGATGTCCGGTCGCCGGTGTATCAAAGGTGTGAGTACGCGGGAGGGGACGCGGACGGGGACTCGGAGAGGAAGCCGCGGCGTCGTAGACGAGGGTGCAGTGATCGCTCGGGTGCGCGCCGGGGAGCCGGAGGCGTACGCGGAGCTGGTGCGCGCCCATACGTCCGTCGCGCTGCGGGCGGCCATGGCATTCGGTGCCGGGGCAGATGCGGAGGATGTGGTGCAGAGCGCCTTCATCAAGGCGTATCAGTCACTGGGTCGGTTCCGGGAAGGGGCGGAGTTCCGTCCCTGGCTGCTGCGGATCGTGGTCAATGAGACGAGGAACACAGTGCGCTCGGCGGGGCGGCTGCGGGCGCTCGCCGGCCGGGAAGCGCTGCTGCTCGGCTCCGAGCCGCTGATACCGGAATCCACGGATCCGGCGCTGGCGGCCCTCGCGGACGAGCGGCGGACACAGCTACTGGCGGCGCTGGACGAGCTGAGCGAGGACCAGCGCCAGGTCGTGGCCTACCGCTATCTGCTGGAGATGGACGAAGCGGAGACGGCCGAGGCCCTGGGAGTGGCGCGGGGGACGGTGAAGTCACGGCTGCATCGAGCGCTGACCAGGCTGGGGCGGCTGATAGGAGCGAAGGGAGGTGAGGAGCATGAGTGAGGATGCCGGTGCCAGCGGTGGTGATGACACCGCGGGGCACGGATTCGGCGTCGGTGACAGCGCGGGCGGCAGTGGTGGCGGTCGTTCCGCGGAGGGCAGCGGCGGCGGCCCGATCGCGGGGAGCGGTGGTGGCCGGCCTGCGGGCGGCGGGACCGGGGGGCGGGTCTCCGGACCGTTCCCCGGGAGGCGGCCCGGAGATCCCACGGCGGCGGAGCTGGCCGGGGAGTTGCGGGCGCTGGGGCGCGATATCCGCCTCCCGGATGTCGACGGAGAGACGATGGCCGAGCGGGTGCTGACCCAACTCCTCGCCGACGGGGTGCCGACGCCCGCGCCCGCGAGGCGGGCCGAGCGGCTCCGGACCTGGGCGCGGACCCGGTGGCGGGTGCTGACGGCGGGGCTCTCCGGGGTGCTGGTCGTTCTGGTGCTCACCCCTCCGGTGCGGGCCGAGGTGGCGGACTGGTTCGGCTTCGGATTCGGCGGGGTCGAGGTGCGGTACCACCCCTCGGCGACACCCCGGCCGGACGCGCACACCCCGTGGTGCGAAAGCCCGATCTCCCCTGCCCAGCCGATGTCTCCGGCCGAGGCGGAGCGCCAGGCGGGCTTCCGGGTGCGGGTGCCGACGGCTCTCGGGGAGCCGGCAGCGGTCTCGACGACCCCCGGGCCGGAAGGGCGTCGGCTGGTGAGCCTGTGCTGGCGGGAGCGGGGCCGGACGATCCGGCTTGACCAGTTCCCCACGAAGCTGGACTTCGCCTTCGTCAAGCAGGCCGGGCTGATGCCCGAGTGGGTGGCGGTGAGGGCCGGCGAGGGCCTGTGGTTCCAGGATCCGCATCTCCTGAGTTACGGAATGACCGACGATCGGGGCGGTGAATGGCGGCAGGCCAGGCGCACGGCGGGCCCCACACTGTTGTGGATCACCACGCACGACAGCGCGGAAGACGTCGGTGGCGCGGGAGGAAGCGGCCCGGAAGGCGGCGGCGATACGACGATGCGGCTGGAGGGCGTCGACTCGCTGTCACGCGCCTTGGAGATCGCGACATCGGCGTCGGCGCCGTAGCTGTAGCTGTAGCCGTAGCCGTAGCCGTAGCCGTAGCCAGCATCACCCTCGGCCGGGGTCCCAGGGCGCCCAGGCCACGAGCTGACCTCCACCCACAGCACAGCCACCCCCACCCTCGACCGGGAGCGTTGAGGGTGCGGGTCGTGTCCGGGCAGCCGGAATCGGGGCGTCGTTTCAGGGACGTCGGAATCAGGGGCATCGGAATCGGGAACCCGAGGCTCCTGAGCGGTGTACCAGAGGTGACCCGGTGCGGACAGGCCGTGCCGGGGGATCGACTGGGGGGACGTATGCGATTAATCCGACGACTCGCGGTGCTGGCGACGGTGCTCGCGCTGGGCTGGCTCCTCGCGCCCGGCGCGGCGGCGGGCGGGGCGACAAGCGTGCTGCTCACCGTCCCGTCAAGCGGCGAGACGGCCTCGCTCCACCATTCCCAGCAGGAGTACGAGACGCTGAGGGCCCTGCTCCACCCGGACCCCACGGGTGGAGCGAAGCCGCCGCGGCCCGTGACCGAGACGGATGTGAAGCCGGGCGAGATCACAGTGTCCTGGCTGCTCCACGAGGTGCACGCCTGGCGGACCGACAGGGTCGAGCCGGCCGACCGGGCGGGTGTCGTCTGGATCAACACCACGTTGGACCCGGGCGCCTCCGCCAGCGTCCGGCACCGGGCGGCGGACCCTGTGCGGCTGACCGCCCTCCTCACCAAGCTGAGCCTGATGGACGGGAAGGCGACCGTCGGGGCGGCCGAGGCCCGGGAGCAGCGGCAAGAGTCACCGGTGACCACCAGGGCGGCCGGGTCCTCAGATGTGCTGAGGGGCTGGTGGTGGGGGATACCCGGGCTGACCCTGGGGGCTGGAGTGGTTCTGGCGCTCCGCCCGATGGCCGCCCGACTGTTGGCGCCCCCCGCCATTCGGAAGAAGTGACCCCTCGCGGGAGCAGGGCCCCCGACAGCAACTCCTGGACGGCTGACTCGGGCCTTCGTATCGCGGAGCCGTGCCCACCGGCTTCCGGGGGGCACGGCTCCGGAAGCCGGCCGGACATCGAATGATGATCTCCGTGGATCAACCCGCGGCGTCAGTTACCTGGGGCCTCCCCAGAGCGCAGGGCCTAGGGGACGTGCCGTAGCCGTCGGCGCGGGCCCGACAAGATCACCCGGTCAGGGGCTACGCGGTGAGGCCCGGCGCGGGGTACGCGGCCATCAGTTCGGCGACCTCGGAGCGGATGGCGGCCAAGGAGTCCTCGTCCCCCGCACCGGCTGCGGTCACACCCCGGTCGATCCAGTCGGCGACGGCGGCCATGTGCTCGGTGCCAAGACCGCGAGAGGTGAGGGAGGGGGTGCCGATCCGGATGCCGGAGGGGTCGAAGGGCTTCCTCGGGTCATAGGGGACGGTGTTGTAGTTGACGACGATTCCCGCCCGGTCGAGGGCCTTGGCGGCCACCTTGCCGGGCACCTCCCTCGGGGTGAGGTCCATCAGGATCAGATGGTTGTCGGTGCCCCCGGAGACCAGGTCGAAGCCCCGGGCGAGCAGTTCCTCGGCGAGTGCCCCGGCGTTGGCGACGACGGATCGGGCGTAGGTGCGGAAGGAGGGCTGGGCCGCCTCATGGAGGGCAACGGCGATGGCGGCAGTGGTCTGGTTGTGCGGACCGCCCTGGAGGCCGGGGAAAACCGCCTTGTCGATGGCCTTGGCGTGCTCCTGCCGAGACATCAGCATCGCGCCGCGCGGACCCCGCAGGGTCTTGTGCGTGGTCGTGGAGATCACGTCCGCGTGGGGCACGGGCGAGGGGTGCGCGCCGCCCGCGATCAGACCGGCGATATGGGCGACATCGGCGACCAGGACGGCACCCGACTCGCGGGCGATCTCCGCGAAGGCCGGGAAGTCGATGGTGCGGGGGAGGGCGGTGCCACCACAGAAGATGATCTTCGGGCGTTCCTTGAGCGCGATCTCGCGCACCTCGTCGAAGTCGATGCGGCCGGTGTCCTGGCGGACGCCGTACCGCACCCCGTGGAACCAGGTGCCGGTGGCCGAGACACCCCAGCCATGGGTGAGATGGCCCCCCATGGGGAGGGCCATGCCCATCACGGTGTCACCGGGCCGGGCGAAGGCGAGATAGACGGCGAGGTTGGCCGGGGAGCCGGAGTAGGGCTGGACATTGGCGTGCTCGACGCCGAAGACGGCCTTGGCGCGGGCGACGGCCAGCCGTTCGACCTGGTCGATGTTCTGCTGGCCCTCGTAGTAACGACGACCGGCATAACCCTCGCTGTACTTGTTCTGGAGGACGGTGCCGGATGCCTCCAGGACGGCGCGGGAGACATAGTTCTCGCTGGGGATGAGCCGCAGGGTCTCGGCCTGGAGCAGTTCCTCCGCGCCGACGAGCGCGGCGAGTTCCGGGTCGGCGGCGGAGAGCGCGGGGTGGGGCAGGGGAAGAGTCATGGTGGTCTCCGGTTCGCTGGGGGCTCCCGGGGTCCGGCGTGCGGTCCGGGCGGCACCCCAGGGGCTTGGGTCACCGGGTTGCGACTCGGAGGTCCCGCCTCCGAGGAGGCGAGGGCGGGCCGGCACCCCGATGCCATGGGGTCGCCGGGGTACCCAGGCGGGCGGCACCTCGTTCACTCCTGCGCGCGCGGCTCCCTCGGGGTTCCTCCCCGTACGCCAGTCGCCGTGCGTACTGTCAACCTTAGTGCTCACCCGGCGCAGCAAGGTTTCTTCGTCCACCATGCGAGCGACGATAGAAACAGGGGCACCACCCCGCCCCGGGCCGGACGCCTTGTCTCGATAGGGAACGGAGATCCCGTGTCTTCTGCATCTGAGAGTGCCATCGCTTCCGCCGAGGCGCACAGCGCGCACAACTACCACCCACTCCCGATCGTCGTCGCATCGGCCGACGGCGCGTGGATGACCGATATCGAGGGGCGCCGCTACCTCGACATGCTCGCCGGGTATTCGGCCCTCAACTTCGGTCATGGCCATCGACGGTTGATCGATGCCGCCAAGTCGCAGTTGGAGCGGGTCACCCTCACCTCGCGCGCGTTCCACCACGACCGGTTCGGTGAGTTCTGTACGCGGCTCGCCGAATTGTGCGGCATGGAGATGGTGCTGCCGATGAACACCGGGGCGGAGGCGGTGGAGACCGCCGTGAAGACCGCCCGTAAATGGGGCTACCAGGTCAAGGGGGTCCCGGCCAACCGGGCAAAGATCGTTGTCGCGGCCAACAACTTCCACGGCCGGACGACGACGGTGATCAGCTTCTCGACCGACCCGGAGGCGCGGGCGGACTTCGGCCCGTACACACCCGGTTTCGAGATCGTGCCGTATGGGGACCTGACCGCGATGGACGCGGCGATCACGGAGAACACCGTGGCCGTGCTGTTGGAGCCGATCCAGGGCGAGGCCGGGGTGCTGGTGCCGCCCGCCGGCTATCTGGCGGGGGTCCGGCGCCTCACCCAGGAGCGGAACACGCTGTTCATCGCGGACGAGATCCAGTCGGGTCTGGGCCGGACCGGCCGGACGTTCGCCTGTGAGCACGAGGGCGTCGTGCCGGACATGTATCTGCTGGGCAAGGCGCTGGGCGGCGGCATCGTGCCGGTGTCGGCGGTGGTCTCCTCCCGGGAGGTGCTCGGCGTCTACCGACCCGGGGAGCACGGCTCGACCTTCGGCGGCAATCCGCTCGCCTGTGCGGTGGCGCTGGAAGTGATCGCGATGCTGCGCACCGGCGAGTACCAGCAGCGCGCCACCGAGCTGGGCGAGCATCTCCACCATGAGCTGAGTCTGCTCACCGGCACCGGCGCGGTGGAGGCGGTGCGCGGGCGGGGGCTGTGGGCGGGTGTGGACATCGCACCCGCCCACGGCACCGGCCGGGAGATCTCCGAGAAGCTGATGGACCACGGAGTGCTGGCCAAAGACACCCATGGCTCCACCATCCGGATCGCCCCGCCGCTGGTGATCAGCAAGGAGGATCTGGACTGGGGCCTGGACCAGTTCAGGGCGGTGCTGAACGCCTGACCGGGTTGTCGGCCGGGGGCCTCAGAGGATCACATGAGGCAGGAAGCGGGCGTATCCGTCCGTGATCAGCCCCGCCGACTCACGGATGCCGAGGCCCGCGGCCTCGTTCTCCACCACCCAGGCGCCGAGCACCACCCGGTTCCCGTCGAAGTCGGGCAGGGGCGCCAACTCCTGGTAACAGCAGGGCTCGTCCCGGATCACCGGGGCGGCGCCGGGCCGGTGCAGGGTGACTCCGTCGCCCTCCCGGCCGAGCAGGGGTTTGGCGGCGTAGCCCCGTTCGGCGGCGAGTTCACGCGGGCCGTCGAGATAGGCGGGGAGCAGATTCGGATGGCCCGGGTACAGCTCCCAGAGGATGGCGAGCAGCGCCTTGTTGGAGAGCAGCATCTTCCAGGCGGGTTCGATCCAGCAGGTGGTGCCGGTGCCACCGCCGTTGTCCAGGGTGTCGAGGACATGGGGGCCGAACCGGTCGGTGGTCAGCCACTCCCAGGGGTAGAGCTTGAAGCAGGAGCGGATGAACCGCAGCCGCTCGTCGACGAAGCGACCGGCGAGCCGGTCCCAGCCGATCTGTTCGACCGACAGCGCCTCGGTGCTGAGCCCGGCCTGTTCGGCGGTCTCGCGCAGATAGGCGACGGTCATCAGGTCCTCGCCGAGTTCGTCGCCGTCGGAGTGGACGAAGTGCAGGACGCCTGGCGGCAGCAGGGGCGCCTGCTTCCGCCATGCCTCGACCAGCCGTTCGTGGAGGGAGTTCCACTGGTCGGCGCCGGGGAAGCGGTCCTCCATCCAGAACCACTGCGGACTGGCGGCCTCGACCAGGGAGGTGGGGGTGTCGGCGTTGTACTCCAGCATCCTCGCCGGGCCGGTGCCGTCATAGTGCAGATCGAACCGGCCGTACAGGGAGGGCAGCTCGGCCCGTCGCCGCCAGGACTCGGCGACCAGGGAGGCGAGCCGGGGATCGGTGATGCCGAGATCGGCGAAACGATCCCGCGCCACGATGTGCGCCGCCGCTTCGAGACACATGGCGTGGAGTTCCTCCACGACCTCCTCCAGCGCCTCCACCTCGGGCAGGGAGAAGGAGTAGTAGGCGCTCTCGTCCCAGTAGGGGCGCAGCGAACCGTCCGGGTGGCGGGTGAGCGGGTAGACGCAGCCCTGCTCCTCGACGATCTCCTGCCAGCCGGGCCGGGGTTCCATGGTGTGACGTTTCATCCGACGGCTCCTCGTTCGGCCTGTTCGACTCCGTCGGTCAGCCGCCGCCGGAGCCCGAGCAACCGAAGCCGCCACGGTCCACGGCCGACTTGTCGAAGTCGCCGCCCTTCACATAGCCCTTGCTGACGCTGCCGCCGTAGTAGTAGCGCCCATTGCCGTCATCGCACTCGTAGCTGGGCAGCTTCTCCCTGGTCACCGGGTCGGCGCACCGCTTGTCCGGGTCGGAGCCACAGGCCGTGATCGTCGCGGCGAGCACCCCCATGCCACCGAGAACCACCGTGCTGGACCTCAGTCTGCGCCGTGCCATCCCGCCCATCCCCCCGTTCGAATCTTGCTGCTGAACCGCCGACAGACTAATGGCAGCCGCACACGCGTTCTGCGGCCGGTCCGCCTCCTTCCCTCCTCTACAGTCCGCTTTGTGCTCTTCGGTATGATCTGCGCGCTCACATCAGCGGTCTGCTTCGGTACGGCGTCCGTGCTCCAGGCCATGGCCACCCGTAAGGCCGGGCCCGGCAGCGGCTCCGGCGTCGATCCCGCGCTGCTGCTCCGCGCCCTGCGCCAGTGGCGGTTCGGAGCCGGACTCGCCCTCGACAGCCTCGGCTTCCTCCTCCAGATCATCGCCCTGCGCACCCTCCCCCTCTATACGGTGGGCGCCGCGCTCGCCGCCAGCCTCGCCGTGACCGCCCTGGTCGCGGCCCGTCTCCTCGCCGTCCGGCTGAGCACGGTCGAGTGGCTCGCGGTGGGCGCGGTCTGCACGGGTCTGGCGATGCTCGGACTCGCCTCGGGCACGGCGGGCGACCGCCCCGGCCCGTACGGACTGCACTGGTCACTGCTCGGCGCCGCCGTCGCCGTACTCCTCGCCGGCGCGCTCGCGGGCCCGCTCCCGGACCCGACCCGCGCCCTGGCGCTCGGCATCGGCGCGGGTGTGGGCTTCGGCGTGGTCGAGGTCGCGGTCCGGCTGATCGACTCGCTCGCCGCGCCCGAGCTGTTCACCAACCCGGCGCTCTATGCGCTACTGGTGGGCGGCGGAGCGGCGTTCCTGCTGCTCACCTCGGCGTTCCAGCGGGGTTCGGTGACGGTGGCGACGGCGGGCATGGTGCTGAGCGAGACGATCGGCCCCGCGCTGGTGGGGGTGGTGTGGCTGGGCGACCGCCCCCGGGAGGGGCTGGCCTGGCTGGCGGGCACGGGCTTCGCGGTCGCGGTGACCGGGGCGCTGACCCTGGCGAGATTCGGCGACCCCCCGGACGGACCCGCACTAGATTCGTCCCCATGAGCACAGATCAGAACACGAGCACGAGCGAAGACCAGAACAGCGGGGCGGACCGGGAACTCCTGCCCGAGACCCCCGCCCGCCTGCGGTGGGCCGAACTGGCCCCCGATGTCTACCAGGCCATGGTGAAACTGGACGCGGCCGCCCGCCGTGGAGTGGATCCGGTCATCCTGGAACTGGTGAAGATCCGCGCCTCCCAGATCAACCGCTGCGCCCTCTGCCTCGACATGCACAGCAAGGACGCACTGGCGGCCGGCGAATCGGTCGAACGGATCATCCAGTTGAGCGCCTGGGAGGAGTCGACGCACTTCTACACCGCGAAGGAGGTGGCGGCGCTCGAACTGACCGAGGCGATCACCGTCCTCACGGACGGTTCCGTTCCGGACGAGGTGTACGCGAAGGCGGCGAAGCAGTTCGACGAGACGGAGCTGACGCGTCTCATCGCCGCGATCACGGTCATCAACGCCTGGAACCGCTTCGGGGTGACCGCGCGGATGGCTCCCGGCCACTACACACCGGGCGACCACAGCCACTGAACCGGCCGCGGGCCGCCGAACCGCACGGGAGACGGTGGTGCCACCGCCGTCTCCCGCAGGACCAGGCGGTGGGACCACGGCCGCAGGGGCACGGGACCGGAACACCGGGCACGGGACCGCAACACCGGCCACGGGACGGCACCGCTGTCACACCCGGCTGCTAGAACATCGGCCATGGATACGCTCACTCTCACAGCCTCCGCGCTGGAATCCTTCATCGTCCGCGCCAAGTCCGCCACCTACGTGGGCGGTGCGGGCAAGATCGCCCCCGTCCGCACCGCCTCACACGACCTGGAGTACCGCGAGGACGACCTCGTCTACCGGGACAGTTACTTCGGCGGTACGGATTTCCTGGGCCAGGAAACGGTCCACTCGGCCGGCCATCCCGTCTGGGGCATGAACTACTACGGCTATCTGCTCACGGACGACATAGACGCCTTCACCGCGGGCGAGACCATCAAGGCGGCACTGACCTCGCTGTACGGAGAGGGCAGATTCCTCGGCGGCTTCCGTCACACGGTCGGCGAACTGACCTATGTCGACGAGACCGTGGGCGAGGTGTCCCGCTTCCGCGGCATCGAGCACATCGCGACCCCCGACGGCACCCTGGTGTACGAGCTGCGCTACCACGGCGGCCGGATCCTGGACTGAGCCGACCGCGGGGGGCACGCCCACCCGCGACCTCATTCGGGCGGACCTTCCCACCGCCGCCGATCGAGGTCCCGCCCGAGGCCCGTATCGGGGTCCCGGTCGAGACCCGTATCGAGGCCCGGCCCGAAGCCCGTCCCGAAAGCCGTATCAGGGCCCCGCCCTCAATCCGTTCCGAAAGCCGTATCGGGGTCCCGCCCGAGGCCCGTATCGGGGTCCCGGTCGAGATCCACCTCAAGGTCCCGGTCGAAGCCCGTCCCGAAATCGCGGTCGAAGCCCGTCCCGAGGTCCCTGTGGGCTTCCGCCCCGAGGGCGGCGTCGAGCCCCGCGCCGAGGTCCCGGCCGACCCCCCGCTCCCGCTCGCGGCGCTGCCGTTCCTCACGCTCCCTGCGGACCGAGCGCCGTCGGTCGCGCTCCTTCTCCAGCAGCCGCCAGAGTTCCCGCTGCTCCGCCGTCATCGGTTCCGGCTCCGTGTCCTCGTCGCGCCAGCGGCCCTCCGCCTTCAACTGCTGGACCTGGGCAGCCGGAGGCGGATACGGATCGTGGTCCGAAGGGCGCGGCGGCTCCGGACCGTCCGGGCCGATGCGGACGAGCTGTTCCACCCGAGTCACCCGGAAGCGGCGACCCGCGACCGCCACGCCGGTGCCCCGCTTCTCGTCGAGGCGGTCGGCGGCCCGCGCGTACTCCTCGCGTTCCGCCGCGCTCAGACCGTCCATCACCGGCGCGTACACCCTGAAGTGCGACGCCAGCGCGTCCCGCGCGCCCTGCGGGGAGGAACTCGACGCACTGTGCGGCAGCCAGCGGCCGTCGTCACTCTTCTCCGCGATGGCGAACTCGGCGGGCAGCAGCACCGCCCCCGGATGGGACCTGCGCGCCGCCCGCGCATCGATGTACATCTCGTCCGGTGCGGCCCACCGCGCCCGGACGAACTGCGACAGATCGAAGCGGAGCAGCCCGTCCGACAGCCCCGTCCCCGTGTACGGATCGAGTACGAACCCCTGCGTCCGACTCGGGATGTCATTGGCCTCGCCCGGTCGGCTGCGGGCCGGGTCGGGGTCGGACGGCCGCGGCGGCTCCGGGCCGTCCGGACCCATCCGGATGAACTGTTCGGCCCGGACCACCCGGTACCGGCGTCCGAGCACCCTCAGTTCGTTGAGCGCGACCCAGTCGAGCCGTTCCGCCGCCGCCAGCGCCCCGGTCTTCGTCCTGTCGTCACTCGCGCACGCGTTCGCCATTCGGAGGAAGTACGACGCCAGCAGATCCCGGGCGTCCTGGGGCGCGTGCCCGCCGCAGCCGAGGATCTCCCAGCCTCCGTGATCCAACTCCCGTGTGTAGTGGAACACCGGCAGCCCCATGCCCATGATCTGCGGATACCGTTCCCGCGCCCGCCACGCCTCCTCCTCCGCGAAGGCGGCGATCGGACCGGGCTGAGCGGTCACCCGGAAGGTCAGATAGGCGGGTGCTCCCTCACCGTACTCATTCATGCACTCAGTGTGCTCAACCGATCGTCCGGGGACCTGCCGACGAAAAAATCGCGCAAAGTCAACGGCCGGAATGAGTCAGTTTGTCGCACCCCTGGAAAACCGCAGGTCACCCGGGAGGTCCGGCAGGAACGCGAAAGCCCCCGGCCGCAGTTCCAGCGGTCGGGGGCGATCCGGCGAAGCTCCGCGATACGGCTCAGATCAGGCCGAGCGCGCGCACGGCGTCGCGCTCCTCGGCCAGCTCGCGCACCGACGCGTCGATGCGCGGGCGGGAGAACTCGTTGATGTCCAGGCCCTGGACGATCTCGTACGCACCGTTCTTCGTGGTCACGGGGAAGGAGGAGATGAGGCCCTCCGGCACACCGTACGAACCGTCCGACGGGATGCCCATCGAGGTCCAGTCGCCGTCCGCCGTGCCGTTGACCCAGGTGTGGACGTGGTCGATCGCGGCGTTCGCGGCGGAGGCCGCCGAGGAAGCGCCCCGCGCCTCGATGATCGCCGCACCACGCTTGGCGACGGTCGGGATGAAGGTGTCGGCCAGCCACGCCTCGTCGTTGACGACCTCGGCCGCGTTCTTGCCCGCGATCTCCGCGTGGAAGATGTCCGGGTACTGGGTGGCCGAGTGGTTGCCCCAGATCGTCAGGCGCTTGATGTCGGAGACGGCCGAACCGGTCTTCGCCGCGAGCTGCGAGATCGCGCGGTTGTGGTCGAGCCGGGTCATCGCGGTGAAGCGCTCGGCCGGTACGTCCGGGGCCGCCGCCTGGGCGATCAGCGCGTTGGTGTTGGCCGGGTTGCCGACGACCAGCACCTTGATGTCGTCCGCCGCGTGGTCGTTGATGGCCTTGCCCTGCGGCTTGAAGATGCCACCGTTGGCCGCCAGCAGGTCGCCGCGCTCCATCCCCTTCGTCCGGGGGCGGGCGCCGACGAGCAGCGCCACGTTCGCACCGTCGAAGGCGACGTTCGGGTCGTCGGTGATCTCGATGCCGCGCAGCAGCGGGAAGGCGCAGTCGTCGAGCTCCATCGCGGTGCCCTGGGCGGCGCCGAGCGCCGGGGTGATCTCAAGAAGGCGCAGCTTGACCGGCACATCCGCGCCGAGCAGGTGGCCCGATGCGATGCGGAAGAGCAGCGCGTAGCCGATCTGGCCGGCCGCGCCGGTCACGGTGACGTTGACGGGAGTGCGGGTCATGGCGATCTCCGTAAGACAGCTGGCGGTGGGGGGTCCCTGCCCCGGGTGCGGGACGCCCCTTCCCACCCTCTTCACCGCCCACGGCCCTCACGAGCCTCGGGTCTCACCGATCCCACGGCCCTGACGGGCCCGGGTCCCGGGTTCACGAACCCCGGATTCCGGATCTCACGGTCCTCGCGAACCACGAGACGAATCTTGATGTGAAGAGACATCCAGCGGTCAGGCTATCCCGCCCCGGGCCCCGGCCGTCGCTCGGCCCCTTGTGGCGCGGCTCACTCCGGCCAACGGTGGCCCCGCTCGGCCGGCCAGCGTGACTGCAGTGGTGGCCCTACTCGTCCGTGCAGCCCTTCGTGCCCGTCGTGAGCGTCGCGCACGCGCGCGCCTTCGCTCCGGCCACCACCGCCGTCATCGGTGTGAACGCGTCGCTGTCGGCGTTGACCAGGCCCTTCTGCACGCCCTTGCCACCGACGCTGATCTCAACCGTGTCGCCGGCGTTGGCCTTGGTGATCCGCGCCCAGGACGCCTGGCAGACCTGGCTGTGCCGGACCTGGACGACGGCCTCGCCGATGGTCGCGGACGCGACGGTCTTCGCGAACGCGCCGCCGCAGCCCATCGCCTCCGGGTCCTGCCCCGCGCAGGTGGCTCCGGTGCACTTCACACCGGCCGGCGTCGAGGCGACCCCGGAGGCGGTCGCGGACGGTGCCGGAGTCCTGGCGACCGTCTCGGTGGTGTCCGTGTCCCCGCCGAGGTCGGCCAGCATCACGGCCAGGGCGATCACCACCAGCGCACCGACCACACCGGTCACGAACATGACGACCCGGCGCCGACCGCCGGTCGCGGCGGCACGGCCCGCGCCCCGGGTGCCCCGGCCCGTACCGCCAGACCCGCCGTGGCCCCCGTGGCCCCCGTGGCCCCCGTGGCGACCCTGCCCGCTGTGGCCGCCCTGTCCACTGTGGCCGTCGCGTCCCGCCAGGGGGTTGGAACGGTCCGGGCCGGTTCTGCCGCCCGAGGTCGGGACCGCCCGGTGGCCGCCGCGTCCACGCGAGCCGCCAGGGGCGTCGGCACGGGGCGATCCGTACGGCTCCTCGCCCCCCGGCGTCCCCCGGTCCTGCTCGACGGCCGCGCCGCGTCCACCCTTGGGGCCGTTGGCCGCCGCCGCCTTCCGCTCATACTCCCCGAGCGCCTCACGCGCCTGAGAGATACGTATCTGCTCCATCGTCCTGTCATGGCGCATCTCAGCCCGGCTCCAGGCCCGCTCCGCCAGCTCCCACATGGTCGTGAGGTGGATCGGACTCGTGCCCGTGACCTCCGCCAGTGCGACGACCGCGCCCTTGGGGGCAAGGATGCGCCCATTGAGATAGCGCTCCCAGGACGTCTTGCTGTAGCCCGTGTGGTCCGAGACCGCCGCGATGCTCAGCCCGCTCCGGTCGACGAGACGGCGCAGTTGCTCGGCGAACTCCCGAACCTCCGGGTCCAGCTCCTCCGGCAACGCCTTCCAACGAGGCATGGATGTACCCCCCTTGTCCGCCCGAACGTCGGTGCTGTCCCCCGCGCTCTGTACGCCCCCCGCGCACCACTGACCGGGCGCCAGTCGGCGAACTACCCGGAGGGATGCGCGCGGACAGGATGTCAGTTCCTGAAACCGGCGTGCACGGGAGCATTCGGGTAGGTGGATGCGCCCCTGAGTGCGCCCCTTCCCGGCTGCCGCCACAGTCTCGCATCCGCCGACCGGCGATCACACCGTGGCGGAATCGTCACTTCCGTGCCACAGGCCACAGCCACCCCTTGAAGTGGCCTGGTACGTGCATGACTCTGGTCACCACGACCGGCGCCCGTCCTCCCTCGGGGGAGAGGACGGGCGCCGGTCGTGGTGTGACGGTCGTGCCGTACCGCCACCGGGCGGGCTATCCGACGGTCGGTTCGTCGGAGCGCACGGTGAAGCGCACGATGTCCTCCAGGAAGGGCAGCTCCAGCCATGGGCCGGGCTGCGCGACCAGCGCGAGCAGGGTGATGGCGACGCCCAGCAGCCCGTACGTGACCATGTCCGTGAACCGCGACCGCACGGCCAACATGCCGACGGACGGCAGCACCCTGCGCATCACCGCACTGGTGATCAGCGCCATCCCGATCAGGATGGTGCCGATGCGGAACGCCTCCGCGAACGGGTCGAGTCCGACGATCAGCAGGCCGAGTCCGGCGAGCGCGAGCACGGTCAGCAACGGCCACTGCCGGGCGGGGGCGGGGGCGTCCCCAGGGGCCGCCCTGCCCCCGCCCTCGGGGCGCGCGGTATCGGTGGTGAGGGTCGGCGGACGCCGGGAGGGCGCCTTGCCGAACTCCGGTCCGTCGGAGTCCTGGTCGCCCGGGTCGTCAGAGTCCGAGGCGGCCGGGCCATCAGAGTCCGGGGCGCCCGGGCCATCAGAGTCCGGGTTGCCGGGGTCGTCAGAGTCCGAGGTGGCAGAGTCCGAAGCTCCCGGGGCGGCCGAGACCGGAGCGCCCGGGCTGTCCGATTTCGGGCTGCCGGAGTCCTGGTCGCCGGAGGCAGAGGCGTCCTGATCACCGGAGGCCGGGGCGCCCTCATCACCGGAGGCCGGGGCGCCGGAGTCGGCCGCCGCCTCGCCCGTACCGCCACCAGCCTCGTCCGTCCCCTCGCGCGACCCGCCCGGCACACCAGACGCCTTCGGCTCCTCAGCCGCTCCCGACGCCTCCGATGCCTGCGCTGCCTCCGAAGGACCGTCCGATGCCCCGGCCGATGCACCGGCCGGGGGATCGTCCGACGAGCCGGCCGCGGACTCCGCTCCGGAGCCGGCTCCAGCCCCGACCCCGGACTCGGGCCCGGCTCCGGTCGGGGCCCCCGCCGCCGCCGAGCCCTCCGCCGTCGCGGCGCGACGACCCGTCTCCGGGTCCTCGTTCGTGCGTACGCCCATGGCGCGGCCTCTCTCCGTCAGCCCGCGCTGGCGGCCGTGTCGAGACCCGCCGCCCGCTCGGCCGCCTCGACCACATTGACCAGCAGCTGCGCGCGGGTCATCGGCCCCACGCCACCGGGGTTCGGCGCCACCCAGCCCGCCACCTCGGCGACTCCCGGGTGCACATCCCCGACGATCTTTCCGTTCTCGTCCCGGCTGACCCCGACGTCGAGCACCGCCGCGCCCGGCTTCACGTCCTCGGGCTTCACCAGGTGCGGCACCCCGGCCGCCGCGATGATGATGTCCGCCTGGCGCAGGTGTGCGGAGAGGTCACGCGTGCCCGTGTGGCACTGCGTCACCGTCGCGTTCTCGGACTTACGGGTCAGCACCAGCGGCATCGGCCGTCCGATGGTGATGCCACGCCCGACGACGACCACATTCGCGCCGTTGATCTCGACGCCGTGGTGCCGGAGCAACTGCACGATGCCGTACGGGGTGCAGGGCAGCGGCCCCGGCACACCCAGCACCAGCCGCCCGAGGCTCATCGGGTGCAGCCCGTCCGCGTCCTTCAGCGGGTCCATCAGTTCCAGCACCCGGTTGGTGTCGATGCCCTTGGGAAGGGGCAGCTGAACGATGTAACCGGTGCACTCGGGGTTGTCGTTGAGTTCCCGTACGACCTCCTCGATCTCCTCCTGGGAGGCGGTGGCCGGGAGTTCGCGCTGGAGGGAGGCGATGCCCACCTGGGCACAGTCACGGTGCTTGCCGTTGACGTACCAGCGGCTGCCCGGGTCGTCGCCGACGAGGAGCGTTCCGAGACCGGGTACGACTCCCCTTTCCCTGAGCGCCGCCACACGGACGGTCAGATCGGATTTGATCGAGGCTGCGGTGGCCTTGCCATCGAGAATCTGGGCAGTCATGGACCCATCTTCGCGGATGTCCCCGTCCCGGTTCCAATCCCGCTCATCCGGCCCCGCGATCCCGCCCGTTTCGACACCTTGTGGCATTCGTCCGCCACTCCGACCACAGGTTGCACTTACACAACACATAGGGATACCGACTGGACAAAATGTCGGCTACGAGCCCACGATGACCGCGCAGTACCGCGGGAAGTCTGGGGGGCGAACCGCTGAGTCTCAGAAGGTCCCTCCACTCGGACCGCACAGTCCCCGCACTTCCCACGGAGGAATTCCGCCATGAGCTTCGGCGACCCGAAGAACCCCTACGGCCAGCAGCAGGGCGGTCAGCCGCAACAGGGCGGTCAGCCGGGCTACGGCTACCCCCCGCAGGGACAGCCCCAGGGACAGCCCGGTTACGGCTACCCCCAGGCCCCGCCGGTCCAGCCCTACGGCGACGGCGGCTGGGGCGGCCCGCCGACCACCATGCCGGGCGGTGTCACCGCGGCTCGGGTGATGCTCTACGTCATCGCCGGCTTCCAGGTCATCGGCGCGGCCCTGATGTTCCTGTCCGCCGCGGCCATCGACAAGGCCAAGGAGGACCCGAAGCTCCGGGACGACCTCCAGTTCGAGGACCTCGCCGACTTCTCCACCAGCTCGGTCTACGGCATCGGCGTACTCGCCCTGCTCTGGGGCGCGGTCGCGATATTCCTCGCCATCAAATTCGCCAAGGGCGGCAATGGCATCCGGATCGCCACCATGGTCTTCGCGATCATCACGGCGATCCTCGGTATCTACCCGTTCGTCGTCGTCGGTCTCGTGCACACCGTGCTCGCGATTCTGATCGCCGTGTTCGTCGCCAAGTCCGACGGCGGAGCCTGGTTCAACCGCCCGCGCCACTGAACGCGACGCGGCCGATCCCCATCGGCGGACGGCGCGTAACGGAACGGCCCGCAGGTTCATCGAACCCGCGGGCCGTTCCCGTACCCCGACCGTACGTTCGCCGGGGTGAAGGAGGCGGTACGCGCTCAGTGGGAGGCGCGCACACGGCTCAGACGCGCGACCGGCTCAGCGGCGCGTACGGCTCAGACGCGCGTACGGCTCCAGATGCGCATACGGCTCAGTGGAAGAAGTGGCGCGTGCCCGTGAAGTACATCGTCACGCCCGCCTTCTTCGCCGCCTCCACCACCAGCTCGTCCCGTACCGACCCGCCCGGCTGAACCACGGCCTTCACCCCGGCCGCGGTCAGGATCTCCAGCCCGTCCGGGAACGGGAAGAAGGCGTCCGAAGCGGCGTACGCGCCCCGCGCCCGCTCCTCGCCCGCGCGCTCCACCGCGAGCTTCGCCGAGTCCACCCGGTTGACCTGACCCATCCCGACCCCGACCGAGGCACCGCCCTTGGCCAGCAGGATCGCGTTGGACTTCACCGCGCGACAGGCCCGCCAGGCGAACGCCAGCTCGGCCAGCTCGTCGGCGTTCAGCGCCTCGCCGGTCGCCAGCGTCCAGTTCGCCGGGTCGTCGCCCGGCGCCTGGAGCCGGTCGGTGATCTGGAGCAGCGCGCCACCCTCGATCGGCTTGGCCTCGACCACCGCCGCGGGCGCACCGGCGCACCGCAGCACCCGGATGTTCTTCTTCCGGGCGAGCACCTCGACCGCGCCGTCCTCGTACCCGGGGGCGACGATCACCTCGGTGAAGATCTCCGCGACCTGCTCGGCCATCGCGACGGAGACCGGCCGGTTGACCGCGATCACCCCGCCGAACGCGGAGAGCGGGTCACAGGCGTGTGCCTTGCGGTGGGCGTCGGCGACGTCCGCGCCGACCGCGATACCGCAGGGGTTGGCGTGCTTGATGATCGCCACGCAGGGCTCGGCGTGGTCGTACGCGGCCCGGCGCGCGGCGTCCGTGTCCGTGTAGTTGTTGTACGACATCGCCTTGCCGTGCAGTTGCTCGGCGGAGGCGAGACCGCCACCGCCGCTGGCGTACAGCGCGGCACTCTGGTGCGGGTTCTCGCCGTAGCGCAGCACGTTCGAGCGCTCGTAGGTGACGCCCACGAAGTCGGGGAAGCCCGAGGAGTCGGCGGGGGCGTACGAGGAGGCGAACCAGCCCGCCACCGCCACGTCGTACGCGGCGGTGTGCTGGAACGCCTCGGCGGCGAGGCGCTTGCGGGCGGTCAGGTCGAAGCCCCCGGCGGCGACCGCGGTGAGGACGTCCCCGTACCGCGCGGGGCTGGTGACGACCGCGACCGACGGGTGGTTCTTGGCGGCGGCGCGGACCATCGAGGGGCCGCCGATGTCGATCTGCTCGACGCACTCGTCGGGAGAGGCGCCGGAGGCGACGGTCTCCCGGAACGGATAGAGATTGACGATCACCAGGTCGAACGGCTCCACGCCGAGTTCCGCGAGCTGCTCACGGTGGGAGTCGAGCCGCAGATCGGCGAGGATTCCGGCGTGCACCCGCGGGTGCAGCGTCTTGACCCGGCCGTCCAGGCACTCGGGGAAGCCCGTCAGCTCCTCGACCTTGGTGACCGGGACCCCGGCCGCGGCGATCCGTCCGGCGGTGGAGCCGGTGGAGACGAGCTCCACCCCGGCCTGGTGCAGCCCTTGGGCCAGCTCCTCCAGACCCGTCTTGTCGTACACACTGACCAGCGCTCGCCTGATGGCCCGCCGCTCGGCCGCCTCGACCTGGGCGGCCGTCTCGGCCTGGGTTGCTTCGGTGGCCTCGGTGGCGTCAACAGTCACGGAAAAACTACCTTTCGTCCCTCAATGCGGTAGCCGTTACGGGCCAGACGCCCCACGACCTCGACGAGCAGAGCTCGCTCGATTTCCTTGATGCGCTCATGGAGAGCGGCTTCGTCGTCCTCATCACGGACCTCGATCGCGCCCTGCGCGATGATCGGGCCGGTGTCGACGCCGTCGTCGACGAAGTGGACGGTGCACCCGGTGACCTTCGCGCCGTACGCGAGGGCATCGCGCACTCCGTGGGCACCGGGGAAACTGGGCAGCAGCGCGGGGTGCGTATTGACGCACCGGCCGCCGAACCGGGCGAGGAACTCCTTGCCCACGATCTTCATGAAGCCCGCCGAGATCACCAGATCCGGCTCGTGGGCGGCGGTCGCCTCGGCCAGCGCGCGGTCCCACGCGGCACGGGACTCGAAGTCCTTCACCCGGCACACGAAGGTCGGCAGCCCGGCGCGCTCGGCGCGGTCCAGACCGGCGATGCCGTCCCGGTCCGCCCCGACGGCGACGATCCGGGCGCCGAAGCCCTCGGGGTCGGCGGCGACGGCGTCCAGCAGGGCCTGGAGATTGGTCCCGGAACCGGATACCAGGACGACCAGTCGGGCGGCGGGGCGGGCGGAGGGGGGCGGGGAGGCCACGGCGGGTCTCTTTCTCGCGTGCGGATCGCGTGTTTTTTCGCGCGGTCGTCCTTCGCGGGTTCCGTGCCCGGGGTCCGGGGTCCGTCTTTCGGGGCCGTGGTCCGGATTCCGTTTGGACGGGGTCCGGGTTCCGTTTCTCGGGTCCGTGGGACGGCTCGCGGGGCTGGGCACGGTTCTCGTCGCGGGGGTGTACGGAGTTGTGTGGTCGTACGAACGAGTCGTGTTCCCCGATACGGGGAACCCTACGAAGAGACCGACCGCCAGCAACGATACCGGCACACAGGAGAGCCCCCACGGGACGGGGGCGCGGCCGGGAGGTAGCGTCAGGGGACAGCAGCACCCGTCCTCGACGGGCACGACGAGACAAGACCCCATCAGTACCGGGTCTGAGGGGAAGACGTTCACCAGATGCGGGACCGACGCCGCCGTACGGACCTCCTGTTGCCGCGGGAGCGCCAGTCCACCGACGACAACAACCCCTACGCGCCGCCGCCGGAGGGCAAGCCGGACCAGCCGTGGCAGCCCCGGCAGCCCTCGAACGACGACTCGTCGGGGTCGTCCGATGACCCCTCCGGTTCATCCGGGTCCTCGAACGACAAGCCCCGCTGGGGCAGCCAGTGGAGCAGCCGCCAGCCCGGCCGTTCGGGCGGCGGCTTCGGCGGTCGTCCCAACGACCAGAACCCCCAGAACGGCGGTTCGCAGCGCCCCGGCGGCTCTCCCCCGGGGCTCCGCTGGGACCCGACCGACCCCACCCAGCGCCGGGCACGGTACGGCCTGCTGTCCGGTATGTGGGCGTTCTTCTTCGCAGTGTTCGACTTCACGGAGATCGCGCTGCTGCTGGGCGCGCTGGCGCTCTACTGGTCGATCAGCTCCCTGCGCGGGAAGGACCGGCGCCCCGCCGACCCCACGGCCGCGCCGAAACCGGCACCGGCGGCCGTCACGAAGTCCGGGCCGGCCGGATCGCCCCAGGCGTCCGGAGGCACCGGAACACCCGCGCTGTCGAACCGGTCGCAGCGGACGGCGGCGCTGACCGGGCTGGTGATGGGTGGCATCGCGCTGCTGATCGTGGCGGCGACGTTCACCGCTCAGCTCGTCTACCGGGACTTCTACACCTGTGAGCGGGACGCGCTGACGAAGGAGGGGCAGATCTCGTGCAACGAGAAGCTGCCGGAGCCGCTGCGCGACGTCATCGGAGTCACTGACTAGTCGGGTCCCCGGCAAGTCAGGGGCACTGACCACTCATCGGGGTCACCGGCCCCTTATTCGGGGGCACTGACTCACCGGAGTCGGCTGCCAGGAGACTCCTCCGGCGGCTTCCCCACCTCGGCCGCGGCCCGCGGTCCGGGCCCGCCCGCCTCGTCCGTCCCGCCCGCCTCGCCGATCTTCTCGGATTCGGCGGACTGGACTCCCTTCGCCGGGAAGTCGCCTGGCGCAGAGGGCCAGGGGCTGGCGGGGGCGGCCCACGGCCTGTCCGGGGGCGGCCCCGCGCCACCCTCGGGGTCGGTATCCGGGCCGGGCGCCGCGACGACCTCCGGCCCGGGCCCGGGTCCGGGTACCGATTCGAGCCCGGGTCCGGGTCGTCCGGGTTCCGGCCTCGATTCGGGTTCGGGTTCCCGCTGGGGTTCCTGGGCGGGGTCCGGTCGGAGCACGGGTCGATCCTCAGGTACGGGGTTGTCCTCGGGTACGGGGACGGGGCGCACGGTCCCCGGCTCGGCGGCGGCGACCTCGGACCCGGCCGCCACCACCATCGGCTCGACCGGCTCCCGCTGCGGCGTGGACACCAGCTCCGACACGGGCTCGGACTCGGCCCCTGGCTCCGGCACAGGCTCCTGGTGCTGCTCCTGCTCTGGCACAGGCTCGGGCTCGGGCTCGGGCACAGGCTCCGCTTCCGGGCCAGTCCCGGACTTCGACGCCCCCGACAGCGGAAGCTCCGGCAGGAAGTCGTACGTCTCAAAGGGCCGGCCCTTCACCGCCTCAACCGCCGCCACCGGCTCCTTGACCGGCGCAGAGCCCGAACCCGACTCCGGACGCAGACCGGAACCGGGACTCGCATCCGAGCCGGAGGCCCCCGCGGCCCCCGACGCCGCCGACCCCGAAGCCAGTTCCACGCCCGCGCCGGACACCCGGACGAGCGCCGCCGCCGAGCCCCGCGCCGGCGGGGCCTCCGTACCACCCGTTCGGCGCCCCCTCCCTCGTACGCTCACGCGCCAGATCCGCAGGCACACCGCCACCGGGACGGCGATCACCGCCGACCAGAACAGCGCCGCCGCGCCCGTCAGCCACCACACCGGGCCGAACTGCGCCAGCCGGCCGGTCCCCAGCGCACCGCCCGAGGCCGCCCCCAGCAGCGCCATCAGCGCGCCACAGCCGACGGCTCCCAGCAGGGCGGTCAGCGCGGTCTCCCGGTTGGCTCGGTCACGGCCCCCGGGGCGATGCGTGGCACCCGCCGCCGTGAACCAGGCGATCACCAGCCCAGCCGCCACGGGCAACACCATCGCGGCCCAGTTCAGCAGGGTGCCCGGCCCTTCCAACGGCACCGCGGCGATCAGCGGGAACTGCGGCAGGGAGGGATCGCCGCCCACCGCCAGGGGGGTGGCGGTGGCGCCCGTACCGAGCGCGAATCCGGGGCCGAGACCGTACGAAGCCCCCCAGACCGCCGCGTTCGGCACCAGCGCCATGGCCAGGAGCAGCACCGCGAGCCGCCCCGACCAGTCCCCGGAGAGATGCAGAAAGGTGTCCTGAGTGGCATCCGCGTGCCACACCAGTGACGAGGCGACGAGCAGCGCGCCGCCGCCGATCAGTGTGAGTGTGGCGGCCACCGAGGAACGCACGGCCACGGTCGCCCGCGTACGGGCCGGCCCCAGCCAGACGGAGGGCGGCAGTCCGCGCGGGAACGACCCGGCGAGACGGCCGCTCGCCGTCCACACCCCGGCGACAGCCGCGAGCACGGTCACCAGCGGCAGCCGCACCAGGGCGGTCATCGGGTCCGCCGCCAGCGGACCGCTGGCGGCGTAACTCGTCGCGGCTGCTCCGACCAGCAGATATCCAAGGCTCACCGCCCACACCGTGCCCCGCGCCGACGGCCGTGGCCGCCGCACGTCGGGCAGCCGCCCGTCCCGCGCGGCGCGATGCGTCAGCCAGACGGGCAGTACCACCAGCAGCAGGGGTACGACGCCGATCGGCGTGGGCTGTCCGGAGAGGGTGTCCGCGCGCACCAGTTCGGCGCCGTGGGCGAGCAGCCAGAGCCCGGCCGCGACGCGCAGGGCGCCGCCAGGACCGCTGTCCGGGTACGGAGAACTGATCCACACCACCGTCACCAGGACGGCGAACACGCCGAGCCCGAGCCCAGCGGCAGTGGCACCCCGTACGAAACACGCGGTCAGGGCCGCTTTCCGGCCACCCTGCACAAGGACCGGAGCGAGGACCGGAGCCTTGGGGTGCGACGGGTCGTGATCGGTCGTCTGGGTCACGCGGCCATGCTGCCAACGACACGCGCTCTATCCATGTAACGGGCGAATGCCCGTTGTGTCGCTCAAGATACGTTTATGTACTTTTATGCCGAGTGCAGCGCTTAGGGGAGCCTCTCATGACCCAGAGCACGACACACTCCGCTTCCGGCCTCCCGCTGCCTTCCCCCAAAGAACGGCGCAGGCTGCGGGAGGCGAAGTCGATGAGCGAACAGGAGGTCGCGACGGCGATCGGCGTCACCAGGGCGACCGTGCGCGCGTGGGAGACCGGCCGCAGCGAGCCACGGGGCCGCAGACGCGAGGCGTACGCGAAGCTTCTGGGCGTCCACGGCAACGACACCGGTGCGGCGAACGGACCGACACCCGCACCGAACGCGCCAAACCGACCGAACGGACCGAACGCGCCGAACGCGCCGGGGACCTTGAACACGCCGCACGGCTCGGAGCCGGCCGAGGGACTGACGGCATCCCAGGCCCCGGAAGCAACAGGGGCGCCTGGCGCCCCGGACACCACCGGGGCGCCAGAGACATCCCCGTCCGGGCAGCCGAAACCGCCCCCCAGGGGCAAGCGGGGCAAGGGCAGGCGCCGGGCGGGACCGGTGGCGGCGCCGGAAGCGCCTCAGTCGGCTCATCCGTCTCATCCGGCCCCGTGGCAGCGCCCCAAGCAGCAACCACACTCACTCACACGGCCCACCCCCGCCCACAAACGCGCGCCCCGGCCGGTCCCACCGCATCCGCCGAAGGCCACGCCTCCACTCGTCCACTCGGCATCCCACCCGGAGCAACCACCGGCGCCGGAGCACCCGCCCCAACCGGCAGCGCAGGCTGCACAGGGATCACCTGAACCACCGAAACCACAGGGATCAGCGCGATCACAGGGATCAGCGGGGTCACAGGGGTCACAGGGGTCACAGGGAGCCGATACGGCAGCGGAGACCGCGGCTGCATCGTCACCGACGGTGGCAGCGGTACTGGCGGAGGACACGGAGACGGCCCCGGCCGAGCCGACGACTCCAGAAGGATCGAGCCCCGAAGGCCAGAGCCCGGAAGGTCAGGAGCCGGGAGGTCAGAAGCCGGATGGCCAACCGCCAGAAGGGCAAGAGCCCCGACGGGGGCGGCGGGCGAGTTGGACGACGGAGGAGTGGCGCGCGCCCGCCGATGCGTTCGACGCGCTCTACGCACACGCCGCCCACGACCTCGTACGACAGACCTTCCTGCTCTCCGGGCGGCGACGGCTCTCCCACGACTCCGTGGAACGTGCCTTCCACCTCGCCTGGCAGCGCTGGCCCGAGGTCGCCCGCGACCGGGACCCGGTGGGGTGGGTGCGGGCCGCGTCGTACGAGTTCGCCATGTCACCGTGGCAGCGGCTGCGCCCCGCCCACCGGCACCCCGACACCCCGCCGCTCGACCCGGACCGACGCGCACTGCTCGAAGCGCTGCTGGAGCTGCCGCCCCCGTACCGCCGGACCTTGCTCCTCTACGACTGCCTCGGTCTCGACCTGCCCGAGACGGCCGCCGAGACGGAGGCCAGCACACCGGCCGCGGCCAATCGGCTCCTGCACGCGCGGGAGGCCATCGCCGAGCGGCTGCCGGCGCTCGTCTCGCCGGACGTACTGCACGAGCAGTTGATCGCGCTGGTGAACGCCTGTCCCATGCCCCAACCGGTGCCCGCGCGGACCGTGCGGGAGGGCAGCGAGCACCATGTCTGGTTCTGGACCAGGACCGCGCTCACGGTCACCGCGATGATCATCGGGGCCACCAGCTTCACGCTGATCACGGCACCGACCGGCTATGAACCGGAGGTCGCACCGGGCCAGCGGGTGGAGGGCGTACCGGCGCACGCCGGCCCCCAGCCGCTGACGGAACAGGGCCGGGAACTGCGCGGGAAGCTGCTCTCCGAGCCGGCCCACGGCCCGGAGCGGCTCGTCCCGCAGATCCCCTGACCGCGCCGGGAGATCCCCGACCGCGCCGGGGGATCCCGACCGCGCCGGATGACGGGCCTCGGTCCGCGCGGTGGGGACATATGTTGGGCCCGCGCCTCGTGATCGAGGCGCGGGCCCACACATGGGTGTTACCGCGGAGCGGGAGTGAGATCAGCCCTTGAGCAGCTCTCGCGCCAGCTTGGCGGTCTCGGTCGGAGTCTTGCCGACCTTGACGCCCGCGGCCTCCAGGGCCTCCTTCTTCGCCTGCGCGGTGCCGGACGAACCGGACACAATGGCGCCGGCGTGGCCCATCGTCTTGCCCTCGGGGGCGGTGAAGCCCGCGACGTAGCCGACGACCGGCTTGGTGACGTTGGCCTTGATGAAGTCGGCCGCGCGCTCCTCGGCGTCGCCGCCGATCTCGCCGATCATCACGATCAGCTCGGTCTCCGGGTCGGCCTCGAAGGCCGCGAGCGCGTCGATGTGGGTGGTGCCGATGATCGGGTCACCACCGATGCCGACGGCCGAGGAGAAGCCGATGTCCCGCAGCTCGTACATCATCTGGTACGTCAGCGTGCCGGACTTGGAGACCAGGCCGATCCGGCCGGGCTTGGTGATGTCGCCCGGGATGATGCCCGCGTTGGACTGACCGGGGGTGATCAGACCGGGGCAGTTCGGGCCGATGATCCGGGTCTTGTTGCCCTTGCTGGTCGCGTAGGCCCAGAAGGCGGCGGAGTCGTGCACCGCGATGCCCTCGGTGATCACGACGGCCAGCGGGATCCCGGCGTCGATCGCCTCGACGACGGCGGCCTTGGCGAAGGCCGGGGGCACGAAGAGTACGGAGACGTCGGCCCCGGTCTCCTTCATCGCCTCGGCGACCGAGCCGAAGACGGGTACGGAGGTGCCGTCGAAGTCGACGCTCGTACCGGCCTTGCGCGGGTTGACGCCGCCGACGATGTTGGTGCCGTCACCCAACATGAGCTTGGTGTGCTTCATGCCCGTGGCACCGGTCATGCCCTGGACAATGACCTTGCTGTCCTTGGTGAGGAAGATAGCCATGGTGGTCTGAATCCCTTACTTCGCCGCGAGCTGGGCGGCCTTGTCGGCCGCGCCGTCCATGGTGTCCACACGCTGCACGAGCGGGTGATTGGCGTCGGAAAGGATCTTGCGACCCAGCTCCGCGTTGTTGCCGTCGAGGCGGACGACCAGCGGCTTGGTGACGTCCTCACCCTTGGTCTTCAGCAGCTCCAGGGCCTGGACGATGCCGTTGGCGACCTCGTCACAGGCGGTGATGCCACCGAAGACGTTGACGAAGACGGACTTGACGTCCGGGTCGCCGAGAATGATCTCCAGGCCATTGGCCATGACCTCGGCCGACGCGCCACCACCGATGTCGAGGAAGTTGGCGGGCTTGACACCGCCGTGCGCCTCACCGGCGTAGGCGACGACGTCGAGGGTGGACATGACCAGCCCCGCGCCGTTGCCGATGATGCCGACCTCACCGTCGAGCTTGACGTAGTTGAGGTTCTTGGCCTTGGCGGCGGCCTCCAGCGGGTTGGCCGCGTCCTTGTCCTCCAGCGCCTCGTGCTCCGGCTGGCGGAAGTCGGCGTTCTCGTCGAGGGAGACCTTGCCGTCGAGGGCGATGACCCGGCCGTCGGCGACCTTGGCCAGCGGGTTGACCTCGATGAGGAGGGCGTCCTCGGCGATGAAGGTCTTCCACAGGGTCACCATGATGTCGGCGACCTGCTCGGCGACCTCCGCCGGGAACTTCGCGGCGGCGACGATCTCGCGCGCCTTCTCCAGGTCGACGCCCTCATTGGCGTCGACCGGGACCTTCGCGAGGGCCTCGGGCTTGGTGGCCGCGACCTCCTCGATGTCCATGCCGCCCTCGACGGAGGCCATGGCCAGGAAGGTGCGGTTGGTGCGGTCGAGGAGGTACGAGACGTAGTACTCCTCGGCGATGTCGGGCGCGGTCTCCGCCAGCATGACCTTGTGGACCGTGTGGCCCTTGATGTCCATGCCGAGGATCTGACCGGCCTTCTCGACCGCCTCATCCGGGCTGGCGGCCAGCTTCACGCCACCGGCCTTGCCGCGGCCGCCGACCTTGACCTGCGCCTTGACGACCGAACGGCCGCCGAGACGCTCGGTCACTGCGCGCGCCGCCTCAGGCGTATCGATGACTTCACCGGCCAGCACCGGTACACCGTGCTTGGCGAAGAGGTCCCTCGCCTGGTACTCGAACAGGTCCACGCGCGTCCGTCCCTTTTCTGATGATCGCGGTTCGTTTTCTGCGTGGGCGTGCCGCGAAGGGCAACGTGACTGCGATGTCACAAGGGAGGCGCACACGGTGACCGGGCACGCGGCATGTCCGTCTCGCAGGTTATCCCCGCGGAACGTGGGTCCCTAAATCCCAGCTCACACATGAGTGGTGATAACGGTCACAGATCGGGTATGGGGAGTGGCCTCTTCTCTATCGCCGCCGCCATGACATCGGGGAAGAGATCCGGTGTACAGGCGAAGGCGGGGGCGCCCAGCGCGGCGAGTGCGGCGGCGTGCTCACGGTCATAGGCGGGTGTCCCCTCGTCCGACAGTGCGAGCAGCGTCACGAACTGCACCCCCGACGCCTTCATCGCCGCGACCCGCTTCAACATCCCGTCCCGGATGCCACCCTCGTACAGATCGCTGATCAGCACGACGACGGTGTCGGCGGGACGGGTGATCCGCGACTGGCAGTAGGAGAGCGCCCGGTTGATGTCGGTGCCGCCGCCGAGCTGGGTACCGAAGAGGACATCGACCGGGTCGTCGAGCTGGTCGGTGAGGTCGACGACCGCGGTGTCGAAGACGACGAGCCGGGTCGCGATGGAGCGCATGGAGGCCAGGACGGCGCCGAACACCGAGGCGTAGACGACGGACGCCGCCATCGAACCGGACTGGTCGACACAGAGCACCACCTCCTTCTTCACCGACTGGGACGCCCGCCCGTAGCCGATCAGTCGTTCGGGGACGACGGTGTTGAACTCGGGGACGTAATTCTTGAGATTGGCCCGGATCGTACGGTCCCAGTCGATGTCCCGATGGCGGGGCCGGCTGATCCGGGCGGAGCGGTCGAGTGCCCCGGTGAGCGTGGACCTGGTGCGGGTGGCGAGCCGCTTCTCCAGGTCGTCCACCACTTTGCGGACCACGGCCCTGGCGGTCTCCTTGGTCGCCTCGGGCATCACCTTGTTGAGGGAGAGGAGGGTGCCGACGAGGTGGACGTCCGCCTCCACCGCCGCCAGCATCTCGGGCTCCAGGAGCAGGGTGGAGAGGCCGAGCCGGTCGATGGCGTCGCGCTGCATGATCTGCACGACCGAGCTCGGGAAGTAGGTCCGGATGTCGCCGAGCCAGCGGGCGACGGAGGGCGCGGAGGCGCCGAGGCCGGCGCCGCGCGAGCCTCCGGGGCCGCCCCTGCCGTCGCCCGCGCCGTCGGTCCGGCCGTAGAGGGCGGCGAGGGCCCCGTCGATCCCCAGGTCAGCGGGGGCCAGTGGGCAACCGGTGCCGTCGGCGGGCCCACCGCCGAGGACGAGCCGCCAGCGCCGCGAGCGCTCGTCCGCCGCTGTCTGCTCCACTGTGGACATCACTGCCCCACCCCCGCGAGGTCGTTCGCTCCGCCGCCTACCGCACTCTCACCGGCCGGGCCGCCGACGGCCCCATCGCCGGTCCTACCCCCGCCCGCCGGACGCTCGCCGGTCCCGCTGTCTCCGGTCGGGCTGCCACCGGTCGGACTGTCGCAAGCCGGACTGTCATCGGTCGTACTGCCATCTGCCGGACTGCCATCGGCCGGTCCGGCACCGGCCGGTCCGGCACCGGTCGAGGCGTCACCGGTCGAGGCGTCACCGGTCGAGGCGTCACCGGTCGAGGGGACACCGGTGTCGAGGCCGAGCAGCAGTCGGAGCACCGGCATGACGGCCTCCGCCCGCCCGCGATCCGGATCGGGGCCGAAACCGGGCACCTCCGCGCCGGACCGGGCCGGACCGCCCGGAGCCGCCACCGGGCCGCGCCGGACCAACTCGCCCAGGGTGCGCCGGACCCCCGGCTCATAGCCGGAGAAGGTGCGCCGCAGCAGCGGCAACACATCGATGAACGCCTCGGCGGGCACTCCGGTCAGCCAGGCGTCGACCAGTCCGAGCAACCGCTCGTCATGGACCAACAGCATCCCGCCGCCCGACCCCCCGCCGATGAACCCCTCGATCCATGCGGCGGCCTCGGTGGGCGGGGTGCCGGAGGAGAGCGCGAGGCTCATGAACCGCGCGGCCTCCCGCTCGTCGAGCCCTCCGTCGTCCAGGAGGAGCCGGGCGGACCGGCCCCGGATCACGCCGGACACGGTGTCCCGGGCGGCGAGCCCCCTCAGCACGGAACGCCAGCGCCCGACCAGCTCGGCCGCGTCCGGCAGCAGTCCCGTCGCCCTGTGTACGGCGTCCAGATGACCGCGCATCCGGGCCGCGCCCTCCGCGTCGAGCCCAGTGCAGGCGGGCGGCAGACCGACACAGATCCGCTCGGCGAGACCGGTGGCGACCTCGGCGAGGGCCGCGGTGTCGGTGGCCCGCACGTCCCCGTATCTCAGGGAGCGGGCCAGGGCGGGCAGGGCCTGGGCGAGATGACCGACGTCCGTGTCGAGCGCGGCGCGGTCGGCGAGCGCGCGCATCACCACGGGCAGTGCGTCGGTCAACTCCGCCAGCAGACACTGCTCGGCGAGCGTCGTGAGCTCGGCGAGAGTGGTGGTCGTGCCCGCCACGCTCGCCGCCTTGGCGCTGGCCGCGGAGGGGACCGTGGTGCCCCAGGCCCCGGCCTCGGCGACCCGGACGTACAGCTCAGGTCGCCACACCAGCCGCCAGCTCTCCCGGAAGGTGCCGGTGCCGGCGCGTCCGGTGACCGGCTCGCCCCAGCCGACTGAGAGCAGCCGGAGCCGGTGCAGCAGCCGGCTCTTCGCCGCGTCGGTCTCCTTGCGGAGATCCAGCTCCAACTCCCGCTCCAGCGCCTCCGGCTTGAGCCGCAGGCTCCGCTGGATTCTGTTGATGTCCCGCTGGAGCGGCACCGCGGGCGCGGTGTCCGGGACCTCTCCGATGACGTCTCCGACGATGAGCCGGTCCCGGATGAGGTCGAGCGGCACATCGGAGCCGTCGCACATCACCGCCCGTACCGCGTCGATGGTCTCCGTCAGCCCCGCGAGTGGACGCCCCCGCATGGCGGCGAGGGTCTCGGCGAGCCGGACGGCCTCGATGACATGGGCGGACGACACCGGCCGGCCCTCGTCCCTGAGCAGCCCGGCGACGCGGACCAGCCAGCGCTCGATGGGCCGGTCGGGTGCCTGGAAGAGGTTCCCGTACCAGCCGGGCGATTCGATGCCCGCGCCGTAACCGCTGTGCCGGGCCAACCTGCGGTGGGTCCAGGGCACCCAGGTCAGCTCGGTCCTGACCTTGGGCAGACCCTTGAGGAGGGCCTTGTCGGCGGCGATGGTGGTCTTCGCCGCCAGCGCGGGCACATGCCAGGCCCCACAGACGACGGCGATCCGATCCCCGAATTCCTTGCGAGCGGCCCGCAGCCGGAGCCGCATATGGGCCTCGCGGACGAGGTCCCGCTCGTGGCCCCCGTGTCCATACGTCGCGCGCAGGGTGGCCATGGCCTCCCCGAGCGCGGCGAACGGGGCGAGCGGATCGCCGTCGCCCCGGCCGCGGTGCTCGATGACGTCCTCCCACCACCGCTCGGGGTCGTCATACCCGGCGGTACCGGCGAGCACGGCGATGGGATCGATCCGGATGCCCGCGCCGGCGTCCCCCGGCGGTCCGGGGTCGGGATCCGGTGCCGGATCGGAGACGGGCCCCCGCTCGGTGGCGGGATCGGTGCCTTGCTCGGGGCCGGTGGCGGGGTCGGTGGCGGGCCCCCGCTGAGGGTGGGTAGTGAGTCCCGGCTGATGGTCGGTGGCGGGGTCGGCGGCGGGGTCGGCGGCGGCTCCGGCCCACGCCCGCGCGCCGTCCGGCACGGCGTCCCACTCCGGATCGCCCGCCCGACGGCTCCGGGCGCCCTCGGTGACGACATCCCACTCCGGGTCCACGGCCGCGGTCCGGGCGGCGGCTTCCCCCTCCGCCGCCTCAGCGGCCTCCTCAGCCGCCGCCAGCGCCAGTGAGTGCGCGGCCGGGAGGTCGATGAAGCGCACCGGGACGCCATGCTCCAGGGCCCAGCGGATCGCCACCCACTCCGGCGAGAACTCCGCCAGCGGCCAGAACGCCGCCCGGCCGGGATCGTCCACCGCATGGGCCAGCAGCGCGACGGGCGGTCGCATCCGGTCGTCGGCCGCCAGCGGCAGCAGTGCGTCACCCTCGGGCGGGCCCTCGATCAGCACGGCGGACGGCGCCGAAGCCGCCAGCGCGGACCGGACCGCACGCGCCGAGCCGGGTCCATGGTGGCGGACTCCGAGCAGCAGGGGAGCGGTCATACGCTCACCTCACGGCAGGCACGGTAGAAGTCCTTCCAGCCGTCCCGCTCGCGAACCACCGTCTCCAGATACTCCTGCCATACGACGCGGTCCGCCGCCGGGTCCCGGACGACGGCGCCGAGAATGCCGGCGGCCACGTCACCGGAGCGCAGCACCCCGTCACCGAAGTGCGCGGCGAGGGCGAGCCCACCCGTGAGGACGGAGATCGCCTCGGCCGTGGAGAGCGTGCCCGAAGGCGATTTGAGCTTGGTGCGGCCGTCGGCCGAGACCCCTTCTCTGAGCTCCCGGAAGACGGTGACGACCCGGCGGATCTCCTCCAGGCCCTCGGGCACGGCGGGCAGGTCCAGCGAACGACCGATCTGGTCGACGCGCCGGGACACAATGTCGACCTCGTCATCGGGCGTCGCGGGCAGCGGCAGCACGACGGTGTTGAAGCGGCGGCGCAGCGCGCTGGAGAGTTCATTGACTCCGCGGTCGCGGTCGTTGGCCGTGGCGATGATGTTGAACCCGCGGACCGCCTGCACCTCCTCTCCCAGCTCGGGGATCGGCAGGGTCTTCTCGGACAGGATGGTGATGAGCGAGTCCTGCACATCCGCCGGGATCCGGGTCAACTCCTCGACCCGCGCCGTCATGCCGTCGGACATGGCGCGCATGACGGGGCTGGGGACGAGCGCGGCCCGGCTCGGGCCGTGGGCGAGCAGGCGCGCGTAGTTCCAGCCGTACCTGATCGCTTCCTCGGGGGTGCCCGCGGTGCCCTGGACCAGCAGGGTGGAATCACCGCTGACGGCCGCCGCCAGATGCTCAGACACCCAGGTCTTGGCGGTGCCCGGCACTCCGAGCAGCAGCAGCGCGCGGTCGGTGGCGAGCGTGGTGACCGCGACCTCGACGATCCGCCGCGGGCCGACGTACTTGGGGGTGATCACCGTACGGTCGGGCAGTGTGCCGCCGAGCAGATAGGTGGCGACGGCCCAGGGGGACAGTCGCCAACCGACGGGGCGCGGGCGGTCGTCGGCCGCGGCGAGTGCCGTCAGCTCGGCCGCGAAGGCGTCTTCCGCGTGCGGTCGCAGGGCCTGGGCGCCGGTGTCCGCGGCAGCCCCCGCACCGACGCTCGCGCCGGTTTCGGACACGGTCATGTCTCCCCCTCCAGATCGTCGACCCGATGTGGTTCCCAGCCTGCACCACGCCACTGACAATCGACCCCGGACCGGGCGTCGTTGCAGGTCAGAGCCGATTGTCAGTGGTAGCCCGTACCGTCGGAGACATGAATCAGCAGGGGGTGCGCTGGACGTCGGAACAGGTGCTGGCACTTGCTCCTGACGACGCGTCACGTAAGGCGGGAAGCAGGCTGAACACGTCCGGCCCATGGTCGGACGCGGGCGTCAACAACGCGGGGGTTGTATGGGGCTTGTGCAGGGGCAGTGGAAGCAGGCCGTATCAGACAGTCGTCGACACCTCGGGCCCGGCGTACAAGTGCGGTTGCCCGAGCCGGAAGTTCCCGTGCAAGCACGCGCTGGGGCTACTGCTGCTCTGGTCGGCGGAGGACGAAGCAGTGCGGGCCGGCAGCGCGCCGGACTGGGCGGAGGAGTGGCTGGAGAGCCGCCGCGAGCGCGCGTCGGAGAAGAAGGGGGAGCCGGGCGAGGGGCCGTCAGGTGCTGCCGCCGACCCGGCGGCGGCCAGGCGCAGGGCGGAGCTTCGGGCCGGACGGATCAGTTCGGGGGCGACGGAATTGGAGCAGCGTTTGGAGGATCTCCTGCGGGGCGGTCTGGCCGCGGTCGAGCGGGAGGGGTACGGCCTCTGGGAGGAGACGGCGGCCCGGATGGTCGATGCACAGGCCCCGGGACTCGCCGCGCGGGTCCGGGAGTTGGGGGCCGTTCCGGGGTCGGGCGCGGGCTGGCCGGTGCGGCTCCTGGAGGAGTGCGCGCTGATTCATCTGCTGGATTCGGCGTGGCTGGGCCGCGACCGACTGCCGGAACCGCTGGCCGCGACAGTGCGTACGAGGGTGGGCCTCACCTCGCCGGCCGCGGAGTCTCCGGTCCGGGACCACTGGCTGATCCTCGCTCAGTACGACTCGTCCGACGCGAGGATAACCACGCGCCGTATATGGGTGTACGGGAGGGAGTCGAGGCGCACCGCTCTGTTGCTGTCGTTCGGCGCGGCGGGCCGGGCACCGCTGCTGGCGCTGCCCGTGGGAAGGGAGATCGAGGCTGAGCTAATCCCGTACGCGGGTGCGGTTCAGCTCCGGGCCGAGCTGGGTGATCGGTTCGGGATGCCCGTCCCGACCGGATCCCCGCCACCGGGCGGATCGACATCGACGGCGCTCGACGAGTACGGACGGGCCCTGCGCGACGATCCCTGGCTGGACTCCTGGCCGGTGACGCTCACGGATGTCATACCGGTCCCCGACGGCGACGGCTGGCAGCTCGCCGACGCGGACGGCGGCTCCGCACTGCCGATCGCGACCGCTGCACTGTCCCGCTCGGGGCTGTGGCGGCTGGCGGCCCTGTCGGGGGGCGGGCCGGTCACGGTGTTCGGGGAGTGCGGCCACCGGGGTGTGACACCGCTGGCGGCCTGGTCGGGCGACGATCCGGCGACGATCACCCTCGTCTGACCGTCGCTCTCCGTTCCCTGGGCGACGGGTGCGGTGCGCCGGTGGAGCCGGAGGGGGCGGCACCGTTCCCCTCCGGCTCCACCGGAGCCCCCTCGGTTTCGGTCGGGCCCCCCGCGCCTACCTGTTGCTGGAGGCGGTCGGACGGCCCCCGGATGGCCATCGATCCCCACGCGCCGTTCAACCTCCCGCACAGCCCCGACCCCGACCCGACCCCCCGACCCTGAATCCCGACCACTCCACTCCCACACCCACCGTGACCGTCCGGAGGACGCCATGACCGGCATCACCGATACCTCGCTCTGGGAACAGCTCGTCACCACCGCCCTCCTCGGCACTGACCGCCGCACCCCACCGGCACCCGTCATGGCCGGGGGCAAGGAGGCGCCCGCGGCCCTGCTGGACGCGGCGGCGATCCACACCGTCCGACGGAGAGCGGGGCTTCGGCCGGCGAGCGCCGCCGCCCGGCCGGATCCCGCGCCGCACGACGGCCGGCCACTGCCGCCCGCACCGGCCGCCCGTCGGCTCGCGCAGTTGCTGGCGGACCGGTCCGCCCCGTCGTCGGGAGGCCGTCGGGGCACGGCTCCGGATCTCACCGAGCTGCTCCCGCAGTGGCTGGCGGCGGCCAATGCACGCGGATACCGAACACCACCGGTCCTGCTGCCCGCGCTGCTCGACGCGGCACGGGCGCGTACGGACCTCCGGCCCCAGGCTCTGGCCTTCGCCGGTACGCGGGGATTGTGGCTCGCCCGGTTCAATCCGGAGTGGAAGTTCGCGCTGCGCGGTTCGTCCGGCGGCGGCACCCGGCTCCCCGACGCGAGTGACACGGAGGCGGTCCACAAGCTCTGGGAGGAGGGGCTGTTCGCCGAGCGGGTCGCGCTGCTCGCGGCGGGCCGGAAGCAGGACGCGGGCGAGGCCCTGGCCCTGCTGGCCGGGACCTGGGCGACGGAGCGGGCCGAGGACCGGCTGATGTTCCTGGACTCGTTGCGGACCGGGCTGTCCGACGCGGACGAACCCTTCTTGGAGCAGGCGCTGGCCGATCGCAGCCGTAATGTCCGCGCCACCGCGGCCGATCTGCTCTCCGCGCTGCCGGGCTCCGCGCTCGCCGGTCGGATGGCCGAGCGGGCGGCGACCTGCGTCTCCCTGGACCGGGGCGGGGACGGTCCGGCGATAGCCGTGGAGGCGCCGCACGAGTGCGACGCGGATATGCAGCGGGACGGAGTGACCCGGAACCCGCCCACCGGCCGGGGCGAACGATCTTGGTGGCTCGGCCAGTTGGTAGCGGCCGCCCCCCTCGCCACCTGGACGGACCGGCTCGGGGGGCGGGGGCCTGAGGACATCGTCGCGCTGCCCGTCGCCGACGGCTGGGGCGAAGAGTTGCACGCGGCCTGGTGCCGGGCGGCGGTGCGCCAGCGGAATGCGGAGTGGTCCCGCGCACTCCTCGGCGCACCCGGCACTCCTCCGGAGACGGGCCCCGGCACCTCGTCGCTCGCCGAGCGGGCGAAGCTACTGGCGACGCTGGCGCAGGCGGAGCGGGCGGCCTGGGTGGCGGAGTTCATCGCCGCGCACGGACTGTCGGAGGCGTTCCAGCTCCTGGGCGTCTGCGCGGTGCCCTGGGCCGATCCGCTGGGGCGCTCGGTGGTCGACGCGCTCGACATCGCGCGGGAGGCGGGGAGCTATCCATGGAGCTTCAGTGGGGTGATGGGTCTGGCGGAGCGCTGTCTCTCCCCGTCGGAGGCGAGCCGTCTCGACCTATTGACGGCGACGCCGGACGAAGCGGAGGGCTCATCGCCGGGCGCGGGAGGGTATTGGTCGGAGGCGTTCCAGCGGCTGGTGTCGACCTTGCGGTTGCGGGAGACGATGCTGCTTGAGCTGTCCGCCCCCGCCGAGGCGACCGACCCGGTTGGGGGCGCGCCCCAGCGGTAGCCCGCCCGGTCCGGCCCTGTCCGGGGTCGGGACCACTCCGGACAGGGGCGGACCGGGCGGCCCCGAACAGCCCTGGACCACCCCGGACGGCCCCGGCCCACGCGGTCGGGCCCTCGCCGTCACACCCCGCGTTCACGCGTCGCGGTACGTCACCACCAGTCTCCCGGCGAGGACCCGAGCCCCCGGCCGACCGGGGGCAGTCCACGCCGGTCCGGGCCGGGGCAGTCCACGCCGGTCGGATCACGCCGGTCCGGGCCGGGGCAGTTCGGGCAGGCCGAGGGAGTCGGGTCGGGTCCGGGCCGGGGAATCAAGCGCCCGCCGGCTCCCGGACATTCGCGTTCACCCAGTCGACGATCGAGGTCGTCGTGGCTCCGGGCGTAAAGATCTCGGCCACCCCCAGCTCCTTCAGCGGCCCGATGTCCGCCTCCGGGATGATCCCGCCCCCGAACACCTTGATGTCCTCCGCCTCGCGCTCCTTCAGCAGCTCTATCACCTTCGCGAACAGCGTGTTGTGCGCGCCCGAGAGGATCGAGAGCCCGATCGCGTCAGCGTCCTCCTGGATGGCCGTCGTGACGATTTGCTCGGGGGTCTGGTGCAGGCCCGTATAAATGACCTCCATACCCGCGTCCCGAAGCGCCCGCGCGATCACCTTGGCCCCGCGATCATGGCCATCCAGCCCCGGTTTGGCGACCACCACGCGGATCGGCCCAGTCTCACCCATCGCTGCCTCCACCCAAACGACTCCGCCGCAAGTGAACGAACGTTATCTCCAGCATCCCGTACTCGCCCGTTTCACGGTGGGCCGGGAGGGGGAAATCACACAGTGGGACATGTTCGCTATGCGTCGTACCCGCGATCCACGGCCCCAAGCCGCGCGGGAATCGCCGCGAGGGAGCCGCTTCAGGCCCAGTCCCCGTGCCGGCAGCCGCACGACACGGTGACACGGCACCGTTGTCATGGACATCAGCCATCGACACCGAAGGAGAGACCGCACCACCCGACCCACCCCAAGACGTACGGGCAGTCCCTGAAGAGGCCCCCCTGAGGGCATACGAGGGACGGAGTGAAGCCGTCTCCCGCGTGTCGTACGGAGGTCGGCCATGAAGGTTCCGCCGTTCTTCCCTCTGAGCCTGCCGAGTCTGCGCCCCGACACCCTGCGTGCCACCGCCCTTGAGCTGGCGATCCTCGCCGGGCACGTACTGCTCTACCCCTCGGGTCTCGTATCCGAGCACGCGACCCCGGAGATCTTCGAAGACCCCACCCCCGACCCCCTCCCGACAGAACCCCTCCCGGCTGCCCCCCTCCCTTCAGCCCCCGGCCCCGACCCCGTCCCCAGCCGCTCCCCCGGCCCCGAAGGCGCTCCCGACCGCTCCACGGACCAGGCCCTCGACCCGACACCGGGCCCCGTACGGCACCGACGACCGGCCCGCGCCCCGTCCCCCCGCGGGCGTCCCCGCGCCGAGGAGGTCGGCGGCGCCGAAGAGAAGTCCGACGAGTCGGTCGAATCGGCCCCCACTCCCCTGCCGGTCGGCCACGAAGACCATCCGCCCGTCGTCATGCTCCACGGCTTCGTCGACAATCGCTCCGTCTTCGTACTGCTCCGGCGCTCCCTGGCCCGGCACGGCTGGCGGCATCTCGCCTGCCTCAACTACTCACCGCTGACCTGCGATATCCGCGCGGCGGCCGAACTACTCGCCCGGCACATCGAGAAGATCTGCGCCCGCACCGGCCGCAGCGAAGTCGATATCGTCGGCCACAGCCTCGGCGGACTGATCGCCCGCTACTACATCCAGCGCCTCGGTGGTGACCGCAGGGTCCGCACGCTCGTCACCCTCGGCACCCCCCATTCGGGCACGACAGTCGCCCCGCTCGCGAGCGCGCACCCCATCGTGCGCCAGATGCGCCCCGGCTCCGCCGTGATCGAGGAGTTGCGCGCCCCCGCGCCGGGCTGCCGAACCCGTTGCGTGAGCTTCTGGAGCGACCTCGACCAGTGGATGGTGCCGATCGAGACGGCCCGGCTCGACCACCCGGACCTCATCACGGAGAACGTGCGGGTCAGCGGCATCGGCCATCTCGCCCTGCCCGTGCATCCCGCCGTCGCCGCCGGTATCCGCCAAGCCCTGGAGACCAACGCGTCGGCGGCCGGCACCCCGGAGGTCATCTCGGTCGCCTGACGCCCCCTCTCCCACCGTCGGAGGGCACACCGCGCAACGGACTGTCGAACGAATTTCGAACATAGGGCCAAAGCTGCGTCCGGCGTCCCCCAAAAGACGCTCGAATGCCCGTTTCCTGATTGCCCAAAACCTCGGGAAGATTGTCGCCGTCGCATACCGCCGGGTACAGTCGCGCCACTGGTTCCCCTCTGGGACCCACGCGTTCCATGGCCCCAGAATCCAGGTCCTGCTGCCGAGGCGAGAGAGAAGTTGGTGAACGACCAGCACGCCCACGCCGGGTACGTCGGCCACGACAACACCCCCACAGGCAGCTTCGACGCCGATCCGCTCTTCGGTGTCATCCCGGGCGACCCGGGCGCCTCGCCTTACGAAGCCGGCCACAGCGGGCAGTACGACTCCTCGCAGTGGGACACCGGGTCGCACCAGACCACCGGCGGCTACGACCTCTACGCCACACCGCAGCAGGCAGAGCAGTTCCCCCCGTACGAGACCGCGGACCGGTACGACACCGCGGAGCAGTACGGCACGGCCGATCCGTACGACACCTCGGCTGGTCAGTACGACACGACCGGCCAGTACGCCGTTCCCGCCGAGTACGACCCGTCGGGGCAGTACGACGGCACCGGACAGTGGGACGCGTCCGCGTGGAACCAGTCCGGACCGCAGTCGGTCACGCCGGCCCAGTACGAAACGGCCGCGGCCACCTTCTCGTACGACACCACGGGACAGTGGGCCACGACCACCTTCGATACCGGCGCCTATGACGCCACCGCCTGGAACACAGGCGCCATGGAGACCGTCGTACCGGAGCAATTCGGCCACGAGCAGGACTTCAGCGCCGGGCGGGACTTCAGCGCCGAGCGCGATTTCCCGGCCGAGCGGGGCTTCACCGGCGAACCGGAGTTCGCGCCCGAACAGGATTTCGGGCAGCGGGAGGCCGGGCAGCCGGAGTTCACACCCGAGCGCGAGTACACGGCGGAGTTCGGTGACGAGTTCAGCGACGAACTGAACCAGCGGCTCGCCCGGGATGCCGGCCCCGATTCGCCCGACTACAGCGAGACCCCGGAGTACCGGCGCACCGACGACCCGACACCGGAAGACCTCGATCACCGGGCCGGCTTCCATGCCGAGCCCGGCACCGGCCAGGGCATCGACGGCGAATCCGACACCGGCGCCCACCCGGCCCTGGAGCCGGAAGCCGAACTGGACCCCATCGTGGGCGTGGCACCCGTCACCCCTCGCCCCGTACGCAGAGCCGGTACGAACGGGGGCCGCGGCCGCCGCCGTACCCCCGCCAAGCGCTCCGCGCTGCTGACCGTCGCCGTCCCCTCCGCCTGTGTGATGGGTGTCGCGGGCATCGCCGCCGCTTCCGTCGGGGGCCTCGCCAACAGCGGCGAGACCAAGAAGGACACCTCCACCCAACTCGCCGCCGCCGACACGCCGTCCGCGAAGTCGGTCGCCGCGAACAGCAAGATGGACACCCAGCTCGCCGCGCTCAGCGCCGAGGCCCGCGACTTCGGCGACCGCGCCTCCCGCACCCAGGAGCGCATCGACCTCAAGGTGCGCCAGGAGGCGGACCGGAAGAAGCGCGAGGATGAGGTCAAGCGCCGCGAGGCGCTGCGCCCCAAGTACGCCCTGCCGGTGAAGCAGAAGGGCCTGAGCACGTACTACGGCCAGTCCGGCATCAACTGGATGGCCCTGCACACCGGGATCGACTTCCCCGTCCCGTACGGCGCCGAGGTGTACGCCGCGACCGACGGCACCGTCCGTACGCAGTGGAACGGCGCCTACGGCAACATGATCATCCTGACCGCTCCCGATGGCACCGAGACCTGGTACTGCCATCTGAGCAGCGCGAAGATCCGGTCCGGGGCGGTCAAGGCGGGCGATGTCATCGGATACGCCGGCAACTCCGGCAACTCGACCGGGCCCCACCTCCACTTCGAGGTCCGTCCGGGCGGCGGTTCGACGATCAACCCGCTGAACTGGCTCCGGGGCCACGGCCTCGACCCGACGTAGGCTCCCCGGCGCTCCTCCGCACTCCACTCGCCGTCACGACGACGGCCGTCCCGAGCGAGGTCTCCACTTCACCGTGGAGGTCTCGCTCGTTCCACGACCCTCCGTCGCGCACCGGGCATCGGTCGTCTCAACGGCCTTCGGTCAGTCACCTGCTCTGATCGATCACCGACTCCGGTCCCCCGCCGCCGAGGGGACCATCGCCGGTCGGGGCCCATGAGCCGAGGCCCACCGGCCCCGGCCTGCCCAGCCCTGGTTCGGCCCCGCCCCGCCCCGGTGATCGGCCGCGACTCAGAGCTTGTCGACCGGCGCGTACCTCAGCAGCAGTCGCTTCGGCTTCTCGTCACCGAAGTCGATCGTCGCCTGGGCGTCCGAGCCAGAGCCCTTCACTTCCACCACGGTCCCCAGACCGAACTGGTCATGAGTGACCCGGTCACCGATCGCCAACGACACCACCGGCTTCTCTGACGCACCGCGCCGGGTGGCGAACCCGGAGGCGCCCGAGTTCCGTCCGCGCGACGACGGCGCCGAGGACAGCCGCCCCCCGAGACCGGCGGTCGGTCCGGCCGGTGCGGCCATCGGCCCCGTACGCTTCCACTCCAGGTGCTGTCCCGGGATCTCCTCCAGGAACCGCGACGGCGGGTTGTACGAGGGCTGACCCCACGCACTCCGCATCAACGACCGCGTCAGATAGAGCCGCTCACGGGCGCGGGTGATGCCGACGTACGCCAGCCGGCGCTCCTCCTCCAGCTCCTTCACCTCGCCGAGGGCGCGCATATGCGGGAAGACGCCGTCCTCCATACCGGTCAGGAAGACCACCGGGAACTCCAGCCCCTTGGCGGTGTGCAGCGTCATCAGGGTGATGACCCCGGAACCGTCCTCGTCCTCGTCCGGGATCTGGTCGGAGTCGGCGACGAGCGCGACCTGCTCCAGGAACTCGGAGAGGGTGCCGGTACCGGCCTCTTCCCCGTCGGCCGCCTCGCCGCGCCCCTGCTCGAACTCCAGCGCCACCGCGGCGAGTTCTTGAAGGTTCTCGATACGGGTCTCGTCCTGCGGGTCGGTCGACGCCTGGAGCTCGGCGAGATAGCCGGTCCGCTCCAGGACCGCCTCCAGGACCACCGCGGGACCCGCGCCGGAGTCGACGATCGTCCGCAGCTCTTCCATCAGCACGTTGAAACGCTTGACGGCGTTCGCCGACCGGGCGGCCATGCCGTACGCCTCGTCCACGCGGCGCAGTGCCTGCGGGAAGGTGACGCGCTCGCGCTGCGCGAGCGCGTCGATCATCGCTTCGGCCCGGTCGCCGATGCCGCGCTTGGGCACATTGAGGATGCGGCGCAGCGGGACGCTGTCCTCGGGATTGGACAGGACACGCAGATACGCGAGGACGTCCCGGACTTCCTTGCGCTCGTAGAAGCGGACCCCGCCGACGACCTTGTACGGCAGGCCGACCCGGATGAAGATCTCTTCGAAGACACGGGACTGTGCGTTCGTCCGGTAGAAGAGGGCGACATCGCCGGCCTTGGCGTCGCCCGCGTCCGTCAGCCGGTCGATCTCGTCGGCGATGAACTGCGCCTCGTCGTGCTCGGTGTCGGCGACATAGCCGGTGATCCGCGCGCCCGCGCCCTCGTTCGTCCAGAGGTTCTTGGGGCGGCGGCTCTCATTGCGCTCGATGACGGCGTTGGCGGCGGAGAGGATCGTCTGCGTGGAGCGGTAGTTCTGCTCCAGCAGGATCGTCGTCGCGTTCGGGTAGTCCTCCTCGAACTGGAGGATGTTGCGGATGGTCGCGCCCCGGAAGGCGTAGATCGACTGGTCGGCGTCGCCCACGACGCACAGCTCGGCGGGGGGCAGGTCCTCATACCCCGCGCCCACCAGCTCGCGCACGAGTGTGTACTGAGCGTGGTTGGTGTCCTGGTACTCGTCCACCAGGACGTGTCGGAAACGCCGCCGGTAGTGCTCGGCGACGTCCGGGAACGCCTGGAGCAGATGGACGGTGGTCATGATGATGTCGTCGAAGTCCAGGGCGTTGGCCTCGCGCAGCCGCCCCTGGTACATCCGGTACGCGTCGGCGAGCGTCTTCTCGAACCCGCCCCCGGCGCTCGTGGCCTGGTCGGCGTAGGTCTCCTCGTCGATCAGCTCGTTCTTGAGATTCGAGATCTTGGCGCTGAACGACTTCGGCGGGAACTTCTTGGGGTCGAGATCGAGGTCCCGGCAGACCAGCGCCATCAGCCGCTTGGAATCGGCCGCGTCGTAGATCGAGAACGAGGAGGTGAAACCGAGCTTCTTGGACTCACGGCGCAGGATGCGCACACAGGCGCTGTGGAAGGTGGAGACCCACATGGCGTTGGCGCGCGGGCCGACGAGCTGCTCGACACGCTCCTTCATCTCACCGGCGGCCTTATTGGTGAAGGTGATCGCCAGTATCTGTCCGGGGTGAACGCTGCGGGTGCCCAGCAGATGGGCGATCCGGTGGGTCAGCACCCGGGTCTTGCCCGATCCTGCCCCGGCGACGATGAGCAGGGGCGAGCCGGTGTGCGTCACGGCGGCGCGCTGCTCGTCATTCAGCCCTTCGAGGAGGGCGGCGGGGTCCACGACGGTGCGCGGGGCGCCGTCGCGGTAGTACGCGTCCCGGGCCGGAGGCACGTCGAAGGCGCCCTGGAAGAGATCGTCGGGAATCTCCTCGCGGGCCTGACCATCGGGGCCCTCATGGTCCTCGTGGTCCTCGGGCGGCGGGGGCTCCTCCGACTGGGGCTGGAGGTTTGCCAGGAAGTGATCGTCAAAGAGGCTGCTCATCGCTCTCCGAGTCTAGGCCGAGCCACTGACAGCTCGCCGCCGCATTCGCATTCCGCGGCGATCCGGTGGCGGCCCGAGGCCACTCGCGCCGCTCATGAGGGCCCGCCCCCGGCCGCCCGCCGGCCGGGGGGCGCCCCCCGGGCCCACCTCGATCACAGCAGGTCGATCACAGCAGGTCGCCCCCCGAACTCGTCCGGTCACCGTGCGAGGGCTTCGCACTCCTGGCCGATCTTGAGGTCGGACGCGCTCGGGTCCGGACCGCCGCGATCCTCAGACCGCCGCGATCCTCAGGTCCAGACCGTCGCGATGAAGATGTTCGTGACCGTCAGTCCGCCCACGGCGCCGAACAGCGGCTTCTCCACGGTCTCCTCGTCCCGCTTCACATAGACCAGGCCCAGGATCACCACCAGGACCGCCATTTTGATGCCGATCTTTATGTTGTTCACCGTCTGATCGTCGGCCTGATTCAGGCCGACCAGCGCGACGCCCGTGATCAGCATCATCAGCGCCCCGTGCAGCATCGCCGGGCCGAAACGGGCCGTTCCGGCCCCCATCGCCTTCATCTGCGTGAGGAATCCGCCCAGCAAGGACGCGATGCCGATGATGTGCAGGGCGACGAAGACATTGATGAGTACATCCATGGCGCGGAGCCTAGCCCTGCCCGTATCACCGCCCTTGAGGCAGGTAAGCCTCATCTGCCGCATCGGTCACAGTGGTGCGACAAAGAGATCCACTCCGGCCATCGCGCTCACATAAAGCGGAGCATGATGTCCACCTTTGACCAGAATCCGTCCTTACGCCGCATACCCGTGACGTCGAGGCTTAGCGTCCTGCCGAGGACCCCGTGACAGACAAAAACGGCAAGACGGAAGCAAGACGGAAGGACGTGGACGGCCTCGTGGCTGCGCACCGGAAGCATCGGAAGCCCAGGAAACCCAGGCAGTATCCGTTCACCGGGCAGGCCGCCCGGACCGCGACCACCATCGCGCTCGCCGGTGCGGCCACCGCCACCGCGTTCAACGGCACCGGGCAGGCCGAGCCCACGCTCACCCCCGCGCAGATCAAGGCCAAGGTCGACAAGCTGTACCAGGAGGCCGAGGCGACGACGGAGCGGTACAACGAGACCAAGGAAGAGAGCGCGCGCGAGCAGGAGTCGCTCAACCGGCTGCGGGACGAGGCCGCCCGCCGCACCGACCGGCTCAACGCCTCCCGCAACGCGCTGGGGTCCATCGCCACCGCCCAGTACCGGGCCGGGACCATGGATCCGGCGGTACGGCTCGCCCTCACCTCCGCGCCGGACGAGTATCTGAACCGCGCCTCGGTCGCCGAACGCGTCGGCGACCGGCAGTCCGCCGCCGTCTCCGGAGTGCGCCGCCAGTTGGTGGAGATCGCGCAGGTCAGGGCGCGGGCCGAGGAACGCATGGCGGACCTCGGGGACCAGCGGGCCGAATTGGCACGCCACCGCGCCACGATCAGCCGGAAGCTGACGTCCGCCGAAGGACTGCTGAGGAGGCTGACGGCCGCTCAGCGAGCCGACTACCGGGCGGCCGGCACGGACAGGGGCGGGTCACCCTCGGCGCACCGGGTCCAGGCCCCCAACGCGCGGGCCGCGCAGGCCGTCTCGTACGCGCACGGGGCGATCGGGAAGCCGTACGTCTGGGGCGCGACGGGGCCGGGGGCGTACGACTGCTCGGGGCTGACCCAGGCGGCCTGGAAGGCAGCCGGAGTCTCGCTCCCCCGCACCTCGTACGCACAGATCAACGCGGGGCAGCGGGTGGGGCGATCCGAACTCGCCCCCGGTGACCTGGTCTTCTTCTTCGAGGGCGTCAGCCATGTCGGCCTCTACATCGGCGACGGCAGGATGATCCACGCACCGCGTCCCGGGGCGCCCATCCGGATCGCGCCGGTCGACCAGATGCCCTTCGCCGGGGCGACCCGCCCAGCCTGACCAACCCGCCCCGGCCTGCCTGACCGACCCGACCCGGCCTGCCTGATGCCCGACCCGACGCGGCCTCGGTCCATGTCTGGCGCGTTTTTGGCAGACCGGCGTACGGGGACGGGACGGGGGTGCCCCCCGGCGAGCGGGGGGCCGGTCGGTCGCTCAGTCCCCCTGGAGCGCCGCGTACGCGACGAAGACCGTCCAGGCGCGGGGGCCGAGCCCCAACTGCGGGCCGCAAGCGTTCTTGGAGTCGCGGACCCGGACCGTACGGGCGTGGGCGGCGACCTCGACGCACTGGCCGGCGCCGCTCGCACTATGACTGGACTTGCGCCAGCGGACGGCCCCCGCGCCTCCACCGCCGCTCGTGCCGCCACCGCCGGTGTCGGCACAGCTCGATGTGATCCCGTGCAACAGGCCGCTCATAGCCCCTCCGCCAAGTCTTCGATGAGCCGCGCGGGCTCCTCGGCGCTGAGGGCCTGGGCGCGGACCGTGCCATGACGCTCAAAGAACACACCGACCTTAGCCGGGTCCCCTTAAGACGGCAGGGCGTTCCGCAGCACCGGACGGCCGGAAGTCGACTCCCCCGCTCAGCCGCTCGCAAGCGGCATCCGCGCTCGCGCCCTCGTGGCGGGCGCGGATGTCAGCCCGGGTCAGACCAGCCGACGGGCCGTCGCCCACCTCGTCAGCTCGTGACGGTTCGACAACTGAAGCTTGCGCAGCACGGCGGAGACATGCGACTCGACCGTCTTCACCGAGATGAAGAGCTGTTTGGCGATCTCCTTGTAGGCGTAACCCCGGGCGATCAGTCGCAGCACCTCGCGCTCTCGCTGGGTGAGCCGGTCGAGGTCCTCGTCGATCGGGGGCGCGTCCGTCGAGGCGAAGGCGTCGAGGACGAAGCCGGCCAGCCTCGGGGAGAAGACCGCATCGCCCTCCTGGACCCGGAAGATCGAGTCCACCAGATCCGTGCCGGTGATCGTCTTGGTGACATAGCCGCGGGCGCCACCGCGGATCACCCCGATGACGTCCTCCGCCGCGTCCGAGACGGAGAGCGCGAGGAACCGCACCGGATCCTCCACCGCCGCCATCATCGAGGCACAGCGCCGCAGCACTTCCACCCCGCCGCCGCCCGGCAGATGGACGTCCAGCAGGACGACCTCGGGGCGGGTCGCCGTGATCACGGTGACGGCCTGGTCCACATCGGCGGCCTCGCCGATGACCTCCACGCCCGTCCGATCGGTCTGGCCGATCTCCGCCTGCACTCCCGTACGGAACATCCGGTGGTCGTCGACGAGCACCACCCGCACCCGCCGCTCCACGCTCTCCTCCGTCGCATCGGTCGTCATTCGTCCGCCGCCCTCTCCATCTCCAGCTCCACTTCCGTGCCACCACCGGGTGCCGGACGGAGTCGAGCCGTACCGCCGTTGCGCTGCATCCGGCCGATGATCGATTCCCTGACGCCCATTCTGTCGTCAGGCACGGAGTCCAGATCGAAACCCGGCCCCCGGTCCCGTACCGACACATAGACGGTACGACCGTCGACTTCGGCGAAGACCTGGACCGCGCCGCCCTCGCCACCGTACTTGGCCGCGTTCACCATCGCCTCGCGCGCTGCTTGCATCTGCGCCACCAGCCGGTCGTCGAGCGGGCAGTCACCGACGACCACGACCTCCAGCGGGACGCCGTGCTTGTCCTCGACCTCGGCGGCGGCCTTCTTCACCGCCTCCGCGAGGGTGTCCGGCTCCTCGTCCTCGTCCTTGCCCGTCCCCTCGGGCTTGTAGAGCCAGTTGCGCAGCTCACGCTCCTGGGCGCGGGCGAGGCGGCGGACCTCGCCCGCGTCGTCCGCGTTGCGCTGTATGAGGGTGAGGGTGTGCAGCACCGAGTCGTGGACGTGGGCGGCGACTTCCGCCCGCTCCTGGGCGCGGATACGCATGGTCCGCTCCTCCGAGAGGTCCTGTGTCATCCGCACCAGCCAGGGTCCGGCGAGCAGCGCGACACCGGCGATCACGGCGATGGCGGCGGTCAGCACATTGCCGAGTTGGGCGGCCGAGCCACGGACCACCATGAAGACGGTGATGCCCATACCGACGAGGGCCACGCCGGCGAGCGCGCGGGCGAGCCGCAACAACCCGCGCCGGCGCCCGGTCTCGGTCCAGCGGGCCCGCCGGGCGTTGTCCGCCTGCCGCCACACCAGGACCACACCGGCGCCTATCAGCAGCGTGGGCCAGACATAGCGGTTGGTCCCACGGCCGGAGTCGAGATTGCCGACGAATATCGCGGCACCGACGATCAGTGCCACCATCGCGAACAGCTGCCCCGCGTCGGGCTTGCGGAGCCGGCGCCGGCCGTCGGCGGTGACCTCGAAGACGGAGCGCGGCTCGGTCACCTTGCCGCCGACGCCGAGCGGAACGACGATCCAGAAGACCGCGTACAACAGCACGCCGAGGCCGTCGGCCATGAAGAGGCCGAGGAAGACCAGCCGGACCCAGATGACGGGCAGACCGAGATGGCCGGCGAGCCCCCGGGCCACACCGCCGAGGAGGCGGCCGTCGGCGCTGCGGTAGAGCTTGCGCGGCGGTGCTTCCTCGGGCGCGGCGGCGCGCGAGGATGTGGCGGGTCGAGGCATGGCGGCGGGCATGGTTCGATCGTCACACGGGCTGCGGCGCGGCGACATCAGGGGCGACCCCGAAACCGACCCCTAGACACCCCCGTGAACCGATCGGGAATCAGGGATGGATATCAGGGAAGGGCCAGGGTCGACTCGGGTGCCATCCACGACCTCGGCCCGTCACCATGGACGTATGACTCAGCCGACCACCACGGCGTGCCGGGAGATGGACGTATGAACGGCCCGACCACTCCGCGGGGCGCGATGCCGGAAGGACCGTCCGGCCCGGAGCCGGCGCGGACCGACGCACGGCGGAAGCCGGCCGGCGCCGAGCCGGGCCCGACCCACGCCCGGCCGGCCGGACCGTCCGCGTCTCTGGGGGCTCCCTCGGAGCGCCGCGGAGCTGATCCGGGCGCGCCGTCGGGCCCTCGTCCGGAGCCGCCGCCGCCTGGCGGGCCGCCCGAGACCCGCCCCCTGCGCCGGATGTCCCGCCAGAAGATGCTGGGCGGTGTCTGCGGCGGCCTCGGCAGGTACTTCGACATCGACCCGGTGATCTTCCGGATCGTGATCGGTGTCCTCGGAGTGACCGGTGGTGTCGGCCTGATCTTCTACGGCTTCGCCTGGCTGCTGATCCCCCTGGAGGACGAGGAGGAGAACGAGGCCCGCCGCCTGCTGACCGGGCGGGTCGAGGGGGCGGCCCTCACCGCGCTGTTCCTGGCCCTCATCGGCTGTGGACTCTTCCTCACCATGTTGAACAGCGGCGGCACCCTCACCTTCGCCGCGATGCTGGGTCTCGCCGTGTCCGGCGCCGCGGTGTGGTCCCTGCGGCGCCGTTCCGTCACCCCTGACAGCGGCCCGCTCGACGCGGCGACGGCCCACGCGGTCGCCGAGGCGCCGCCGGAGACCAAGGCGCCGCCCGCGCCCGACAGCCCGTCGTGGTGGCGGGACCCGGTCACCAAGGACGGCACGACGGGCCCTCCGACCGGCTATCTCTGGGGCCCGGACGACGGAGCGGACCCGACGGGCGCGGCACAGGAGAAGGGCCCGTCGTCGGCGGGCACCCCAGGTCCGCGCTGCATCGGCGGCACGGTCTTCACCCTGGCGATGGTCGCGGGCTTCCTCGGCATCCGGCTGAGCTGGGAGACCGGTCCGCTGGGCACCAGCATCCAGATCGGGCTGGTCTGCGCGCTGGGTGTGTTCGGCCTCGGGATGGTGATCAGTTCCTTCCTGGGCCGTACGGGCTTCGGCACGACACTGATGACGGCGATCACGGCGGTCCTGCTGGCGGGCGCGGCAGCGCTTCCGAAGCAGATCACCACGGAGTGGGCGCGCACCGAGTGGAATCCGTCCTCCATCACCACGGTCCAGCCGCGGTACGAGCTGGGGGCGGGGATAGCCACCCTCGACCTCTCCACCCTCACGGTCCCCGGCGGACAGACGGTTTCCACCGGGGCCGAGGTCGGCGCCGGCCGACTCAAGGTCCTCATACCCAAGGACGCCTCGGTGAAGTTGCAGGTGGAGGCCGGTTTCGGCGATATCAAGCTGCCGGGCGAGGCGAAGAAGAACGACATCGACATCTCCCCCGACCAGAAGCGGCAGCTAACGCTGCCCGCGCCCAAGGGCGCGAAGCCGTCGGGCACGCTTGAGTTGAGTCTTGAAGTCGGCGTCGGACAGGTGGAGGTCAGCCGTGCCACGACATGAGTCCGAGGACTCACGGAAGAGCCGCCCGGCGATCGCGCACGAGTTCAGTCCGGGCCGCGCCGTCCAGGGTGTGGCCGCCCTAACCGCGACCCTGCTGTACGCGGGTGACGCGGGCGACCTCTGGCAGATCCCGTGGTTCGTGGTCCTCCCGGTCGTCTTCGGTGGTCTGGCCCTGGCCGGGGCGGTGACCTTCGCACACCAGGACGTACGGCGCCGCCGCGCCGCGACCCGGGCGCCGAGTGAGGGGCCGGAGTCCCCGGCGAGCACCAGCGGCGGCCAGGCCGTCCCGTAGGCCGAGGGAGGTCCGGCCCCGGCCCCGGGGCCCGTCGCCCAGGGCGTATGGCCGGAGCAGCGCTGCCCCCGGGGCGGTGGACCGGGGCCTAGCCGGCCCGTCCGGGCCCCGTGTCGTCCACCTGCCGCCACAGTGGCTGGTAGTTGATCCAGGCGACCAGATCGGTGCCGAGCTGCTCCCGGGTGGCGACCGCGTCCCGGTGGTCGATCAGCAGCGGTTTGCCCGCGGCCCGGGCGGTGAGCTGGACCTGGGCGCAGCGTTCCATGGAGATGAACCACCAGGCGGCGGCGTCGACCGAGTCGCCGACGGTCAGCAGCCCGTGATTGCGCAGGACGACACCTTTGTACGGCCCCAGAGCGGTGGCGATCTGCTGTCCCTCCTCCTCGTCGACGATCACTCCGGTGTACCGGTCGACCAGCGCGTGGTCCTCGTAGAAGGCACACGCCTCCTGGGTGATCGGCTCAATCAGCTCGCCGAGCGCGGCGAGGGCCCGCCCATGGACGGAGTGGGTGTGGGCGACGGCGACGACATCGGGCCGGGCGCGGTGCACCTGGGCGTGGACCACGAAGGCGGCCTGATTGACGTGGTACCGCCCGGCGACCACCTGCCCGCGCTCGTTCACCAGCACCAGATCATCGGCGGTGATCCGCGTAAACGGCATCCCGAACGGGTTGACCCAGAAGCAGTCGGCGAATTCCGGATCCCGTGCGGTGATGTGGCCAGACACCCCTTCCTCGTACCCGAACCGGCCGAAGAGGCGCAGCGCTCCGGCGAGCCGGGACTTGCGGTGGGCGCGCTCCGCGGCCGGGGAGTCGTGCACCGGGGGGAGGGCGAAGCGCAGCCGGTCGACGGGGATCGGCGCGGGCGAACCACTCAGCGACATCTCGGTCATGGGGCGGAAGGTAGCGCCGGACATCACAACTGACCAGAGCGCGGCCCGGCGAAAGATCGATGCGGGCCCGGCGAGAAGCTGCCGAAAGATCGGCACGGATCGGACGAGAGACCGGTGGGAGACCGGCGCGGGGTCCAAGCGAAAGGCCGGTGGGAGACCGGCGCGGGGTCCAAGCGAAAGGCCGGTGGGAGACCGGCTGAAGGCCGGTGGCGGGACGCGGCAGAGCCGCCACCGGAGACGGTGGCGGCTCTGCCGGACGGCTTCAGCGGCTGGGAGTCACTCCCACTCGATGGTGCCCGGGGGCTTGCTGGTCACATCCAGCACCACCCGGTTGACGTCGGCGACCTCATTGGTGATGCGGGTCGAGATCTTCGCGAGCACGTCGTACGGCATCCGCGTCCAGTCCGCCGTCATGGCGTCCTCGGAGGAGACGGGGCGCAGCACGATCGGGTGTCCGTAGGTGCGGCCGTCACCCTGGACGCCGACACTGCGGACATCGGCGAGGAGTACCACCGGGCACTGCCAGATCTCACGGTCGAGACCGGCCGCTGTCAGTTCCTCCCGGGCAATAGCGTCGGCCTCGCGCAGCAGGTCAAGACGGTCGCGGGTGACCTCGCCGACGATCCGGATGCCGAGGCCGGGGCCCGGGAAGGGCTGTCGCTGGACGATCTCCTCCGGCAGGCCCAGCTCCTGTCCGACCATGCGGACCTCGTCCTTGAAGAGCTGGCGCAGCGGTTCGACGAGCTCGAACTCCAGGTCCTCGGGGAGCCCGCCCACATTGTGGTGCGACTTGATGTTGGCGGTGCCGGTGCCGCCGCCGGACTCGACCACGTCCGGGTAGAGGGTGCCCTGGACGAGGAACGCGACGTCCTCGCCGTCGGCCGCGCCCTCGGCCACGATCTCGGCCTGCGCCTGCTCGAAGACGCGGATGAACTCGCGCCCGATGATCTTCCGCTTCTCCTCGGGGTCGGAGACCCCGGCGAGCGCGCTCAGGAATCGCTCCTGTGCGTCGACGACCTTGAGCTGGACACCGGTGGCCGCGACGAAGTCCTTCTCGACCTGCTCGGTCTCGCCCTTGCGCATCAGCCCGTGGTCGACATAGACGCAGGTGAGCTGCGAACCGATGGCCTTCTGCACGAGCGCGGCGGCGACGGCGGAGTCCACCCCACCGGAGAGGCCGCAGATCGCGCGCTTGGTGCCGACCTGCTCACGGATGATCGCCATCTGCTCATCGATGACATTTCCGGTGGTCCAGGTCGGTTCGATGCCCGCGCCCCGGTACAGGAAGTGCTCCAGGATCTGCTGCCCGTGGGTGGAGTGCATCACCTCGGGGTGGTACTGGACGCCGTACAGCTTCTTCTCGTCGTTCTCGAAGGCGGCGACCGGCACGACGTCGGTGGACGCGGTGACGGTGAAGCCCTCGGGCGCGGCGGAGCAGGCGTCGCCGTGTGACATCCACACCGGCTGCTCGGTCGGGGTGCCCTCGAAGAGGGTCGAGCCGGCCTTGGTGACATGCAGGGGGGTACGTCCGTACTCCCGCGCGCCGGTGTTGTCGACGGTGCCGCCGAGCGTGGTCGCCATCAGCTGGAAGCCGTAGCACATGCCGAAGACGGGGACCCCGGCCTCGAAGATCGCCCGGTCGAGGCGCGGAGCGGCCTCGGCGTAGACGGAGGACGGCCCGCCGGAGAGGATGATCGCCTTGGGGTTCTTGGCCAGCATCTCGGCCACCGGCATCGTGGCCGGGACGATCTCGCTGTAGACCCGGGCCTCACGGACGCGACGGGCGATGAGCTGGGCGTACTGCGCGCCGAAGTCGACGACGAGTACGACATCGGGCGCGGCAGCGGGGGGCGCTGATGACACTGGCGGCCTTCCGGCGATGGGGTTCGGTTCGACCAATTCTACCGAGGTGTGGGAGGGCTTCTTGTCTCATCATCCGGGCCGCCCGTTGGTTCGGGGCGGGGGCCGGGGCCATAATGTGCCCATGTTCACGCAGCTAACCTCCGTCTTTACCTATGGCACCCGGCCCGTCCGGCTGCCATGGTCGTGCTGCTTGAGCAACTGACAAGCGACTTCCCAGGCGCCCCGGGCCGACAGGCCCGGGGCGTTCTGCTGTTTCCGGGCCGGTCGACTCCGGGGTGACGTGACACACAGGAGCCCAGAGACATGACCACCCCCCAGACGACCCAGACGACCCAGACAGCGCAGCCGACCCGGGCGACGGCACCGGCGAAGACCGGCACGAGGACCGGCACGGAGAAGACGGTGGTGGAGAAGACCGGGGCCCGCACCGAGGACGCCGCGCAACTGATCGCAGGCGCCCGTGACCGGATCGACGCGCTGGACGACCGGATCATCGGACTCGTACAGGAACGGATGGCGGTGTCGGCGGTGATCCAGGAGGCGCGTATCTCCTCCGGAGGCCGACGCGTGAACCTGTCGCGCGAGATGGAGGTCCTCAGTCATTTCCGCGATGCCCTCGGCAAGCCGGGTACGCCGCTGGCGATGACGCTGCTGGAGCTGTGCCGGGGGCGGATCTGAGTTCGGACGCGCTCTCACTCGTACGGCGCGTGACCGCCCACCGCAGGACTTCGTTGGTACCGATGTCCGTGCCAGCCAGGCGCGGGGCCTGGAAGGAAACCACGCGTGGCTCCCCGCCGGAGCGTGTGACGTACCTACTGGTGCGTCGTGGGACCTCGCTCCGGCGCATGTGACCGGTCGGCAGGGGACAGCAGCCCGGTCACTCCACGCGGTCGGCTCCGGGGACGCCCGGAGCCGACCGCGATCCGGCCCGCTACGGCCGCCGACCGCGATCCCGCTCCTCACCGCTGGGGACTCGCCGGATCCTCGGGGCGGCGCACCGCTCCCGCCACGCGGCCCGCTCCCGTCATGCATGCCGCTTCCGTCATGCATCCCGCTTCCGCGTGTCCGCGAGCCCGTCTCGTACGGCGCCGACCAGGACGGTCGCGGCTCGGCACGCTCGGCACTCTCGGCACGCTCGGCCCGCGGCACCGTCGACCGGGCGCCCGCCGCCGTCGATCAGGCACCCACAGGGCGGTGTGACCCATGCCACATCAAGTTCCCGTCCTGCCGGGCGCAACCCTTGCACCCATCCACGGGTCAACCATGCGTACCGACAGCCTCACCCGTGCGTCTCCATCTCGGAACGGCCCCAGGGCACTCACGCACGACAAGGCTCAGTGGGGCCGCTGCACTCGGAGGGGGGTGCAGCGGCCCTCCTGTGTGTACGACCCCTCTGCGTGTGCGGCCCTGCGGGCGACTCCAGGCGTACGGCTCCGTCTGTGCGGCTCCGCGTGCGCCCCGGCTCGCACGGCGGCCGGTCCTCAGTTCGGAGGCGGAAACGTCGGAGGTGGACTCGTCGGGGGCGGACCCGCTGCGGGCGGAAACGTCGGCATCCCCAGGAACGGCAGCCGCAACTCCCCGAACGCCCCCTCCGGCACCACCGGCGACACGGGCCGCACCGGAGTCAACCGTACGTACTCCGCTCCCGGCGTCGGACGGGTATCGCTCTCGCCCTTGTTCGGCCACAGGGACATCGCCCGCTCCGCCTGGGCCGTGATCGTCAGGGACGGGTTCACCCCGAGGTTCGCCGACACCGAGGCGCCGTCCACCACCGACACCCCCGGATGGCCGAAGAGCCGGTGGTACGGGTCGATCACGCCCGACTCGGCTGTCGCGCCGATCGGGCAGCCGCCCAGGAAGTGGGCGGTCAGCGGGGTGCCCATCAACTCGCCGACGTTGGAGCCGGCGAAGCCGTTGATCTCCTCCGCGAGCAGCGACGCCGCCCGGGTCGCCTCCGGGATCTGGGTCGGGTTCGGCGCGCCGTGCCCCTGCCGGGCCGTGAGGAGCCCCTTACCCAGTCCGCCCGGTTTGCGGTAAGTCGTCAGGGAGTTGTCCAGGGACTGCATCACCAGACCGATGATCGTCCGCTCGGACCAGCGGCGGACCGAGAGCGACCGCACCGCCAGCACCGGATGCCTGGCCATGTTCCCGAGCCAGCCGGCCGCTCGCCCCCGTACCCGGTACGGCACCTGGAGGATCGTCAGTCCACCCATCGCGTTGGAGCCCTTGCCGTAGCGCACCGGTTCGATGTGGGTGTTGGCGTCGGGGTGGATGGAGGAGGTGATGGCGACCCCCCGGGTGAAGTCCACCCGCTCCCCGCCGTGGCGCCGACGGTAGCGCCGGTCGTCCGTCTGCGCGCCGACCAGCGCCTCCGAGTTGGTGCGCGTCAGCTCGCCCAGCCGGGCCGAGATCCTCGGCAGCAGCCCGGTGTCCTTCATCCGGTGCAGCAGGCTCTGTGTCCCGTACGTACCCGCGGCGACGACCACCCGGCCCGCCGTGAACGTCCGCCCCTTCCCCTTCCGCCGCCGGTCGCTGGGCAGTGTGCCCACCGCGAAGCCGCCCCGGGCGTCCTCGGTGAGGGTGACGACCGTCGTCATCGGATGGACCACCGCGCCCGCCCGCTCGGCGAGATGGAGATAGTTCTCGTTGAGGGTGTTCTTCGCGCCGTGGCGGCAACCCGTCATGCACTCGCCGCACTCCCGGCACGCCCGCCGCGCCGGACCCGCTCCCCCGAAGTACGGGTCGGCCACCTCTTCGCCGGGGGCCGCCGACACGGCGCCGTCGGCGTCGCCGCCGTCGCCGAAGAACACCCCCACCGGCGCGCGGTGGAAGGTGTCACCGACGCCCATCGCCCGCGCCGTCGCCCGGAGGTGCACGTCGGACGGTGTCATCGTCGGGTTGAGTCGGACGCCGAGCATCCGCCGCGCCTGGTCGTAGTACGGCTTCAGCTCCTCCTGCCAGTCGGTGATGTCCTTCCACTGCGGATCCTGGAAGAACGCCGTCGGCGGTACGTAGAGGGTGTTGGCGTAGTTCAGCGAACCGCCGCCGACGCCCGCGCCCGCCAGCACCATCACCTTGCCCAGCAGATGGATCCGCTGGATGCCGAAGAGTCCGAGCGACGGGGCCCACAGGAAGTTCCGCAGGTCCCATGAGTTCCTGGGCAGGGTCTCGCGGGTGAAGCGGCGGCCCGCCTCCAGCACGCCGACCCGGTAGCCCTTCTCGGTGAGCCGCAGCGCGGCGACCGAGCCGCCGAACCCCGAACCGATGACGATCACGTCGTAGTCGTACGTGGCACCACGCCGGGCGGACCCGGACACCTCGGACATCGCTCTCCTCACCAGGTGGAAACGTGTCGAACGGGGATCGGCGACGCGTCGACGGAGGATCGTCGACGAGGGAAGCGGAAACGGGGAGCAGAAAAAGGGGGGATCAGCGACGGCGGGGATCAGCGCAGCCGCAGCGCCTTCATCACTCGCAGCGAACGGCTCATGAAGGCCGCGTACTTCTCATCGTCCATGCCGAACGCCGGTGCGAGTGGGACCAGCCGCTGCTCGGCGACCGTCTGCGCCTCGGTGTACTTGAGGATGCCCTCCGAGCCGTGCCGCCGCCCCAGACCGGAATCCTTCATTCCGCCCATGGGTGACTGGACACTGCCGTACGCCGCCGCATACGCCTCGTTGATGTTGACCGTGCCCGCCCGCAGCCGGGCGGCGATCTCATGCCCGCGCCGGCCGTCGCGCGTCCAGACGCTCGCGTTCAGCCCGTACGCGGTGGCGTTGGCCCGCTCGACGGCCTCGTCCTCGTCGGTGAAACGGTAGATCGAGACCACCGGACCGAAGGTCTCCTCCGTGCAGACCGCCATCGGCGGCTCGACGCCGTCGAGAATGGTCGGCTCGTAGAACAGCGGGCCGATGTCGGGGCGCGGCACACCGCCCGTGATCACGGTGGCGCCCTTCGCCACCGCCTCGTCCACATGACGGGTGACGGTCTCCAACTGGCGCTCACCGACGAGGGAACCCATGTCCGCCCCGTACGAGAGGGAGGCGCCGAGGCGCATCGCCCGGGTACGGGCCGCGAACCGCTCCACGAAACGGTCGGCCACCGACTCGTGCACATACAGCCGCTCGATGGAGATGCAGAGCTGTCCGGCCGACGAGAAACAGGAGCGGATCGCGCCGTACGCGGCCTTCTCGATGTCCGCGTCGGCCAGGACGAGCATGGCGTTCTTGCCGCCGAGTTCGAGGGAGACCCCGATCAGCCGGTCCGCCGCGCCCCGCGCGACCTCGCGGCCGGTGCGGGTGGAGCCGGTGAAGGAGACGTAGTCGGCGTGCCTGACGACCTCGGGGCCGACGACCGGGCCGTCGCCGAGTACCACCTGAAAGACCTCGGCGGGCAGCCCCGCCTCGATCAGCAGGTCACGGGCCCAGAGCGCGGTCAGCGCGGTCTCGGTGTCGGGCTTCATCACCACCGCGTTACCAGCGACGAACGCGGGCAGCGCATCGCCGACGGACAGCTCCAGCGGGTAGTTCCAGGGGGCGATCTGGCCGATGACGCCGCGCGGGTGGCGCAGTTCGGTCGTCCTGGTGAGCACCGGGACGACACCCGTGTGGCGGCGGGGGCGCAGATAGGCGGGCGCGCGGCGGCCGTAGTGGCGGGCGGCGAGCGCGACGGCCTGCACCTCCTCATGGGCGTGCAGTCGGGCCTTGCCGGTCTCCAGTTGGACCAGGTCGAGAACCTCCGCCTGGCGTTCCAGCAGCAGATCGTGGAAGCGCAGCAGGACGGCGGCGCGGACCCGGACCGGGGTCGCGGCCCAGACGGGCTGGGCGGCGCGGGCGCGCTCGTACGCCAACGCCACGTCCTCGGGCGTGGACTCGGGCAGATCGGCCAGCTTCTCGCCGGTGAAGGGCGTGTGGTTGGCGGTACGGCGGGAGCCGATGACGCCACGGATGAGCTGGGCGACCACCTCGGGCGTGACCACATCGGCGGCGGTACGGGCGCCCGGCGGTGCGGGGGCGGTGGGGTTGGTGGGGTTGGTGGGGTTGGTGCCCACCGGCTCGGGGGTCACCGGCTCGGGGGTCACCGGGCCGCTGTCCACGGGCTCGCCGCCGGTGTGGTCGGTCCCGGGGGCGGCGGCGGGGGCCACCGATTCCGCCTTCGCTGCCTTCGCTGCCTTCGACTCCGTCATACGACCGAGCGTATGTCCCCGGAGACACATGCGATACCCGCGGGTAACAGCTTTTGGCGGGGGCTCCGGGGAGCGCCGTCAGTGAAGGATTGACGACGCCAGTGATTACTGGCACATAAGCCCTGATCAGCGGCTTGTGGGCGGCAAGGGCAGCCGAAGGAGGCGGGGACAGCACCGGGAGACACCCCAGCCAGCGCGCGCGGGGCGACCCGACCACCACCCCGCCGAGCACGGGTCAGCCGGTCGGCCCGTCGGCCCGTCAGCCGGTCAGCCGGTCAGCCGGTAGGAGTCGGCCGCCGCGCGGAACGCCTCCGTCACCCGGTCACGCTGATCGCTCGGGCCGATCACCTGCACGATGTGGTACCGGCCGTCGAGAATCATCACGAGATTCCGTACGTAGACCTGCTGGCCGTTGCTGTCCTGCCAGCTGAACTGGCCCTCGGCCATGACCCGCTGCCCGACCTCTATTCGGCGCAGCCCGGTGGCCTCGGCCCAGGAGGAGTCCCGGAACGGCTGTAGCTCGCGCTGCTTGTCCCGCTGGTAGACCAGCGGATCGTCACCGTTGGCCTGGACGCTGTCGCGACCGGGGACGACGATCAGGGTGAAATCGCCATTGCTGTAACGGATCTGGCCGACGTCGTTGATCGGGCGCCGCTGCCAGTTCTTGTCGACGGCGGTCCGGAATCCCTCGGGGTCCTGTCGTGAGACGAATCCGGACGGAAGGTCCCCGGCCGGCGCCGAGGTCTGCGGCTGCTCGGAACCCGGCCGGTCGGAACCGGGCTTGCCGGACGCCTTCGGCGGCGGGTTCGCGGCCTTGCCGTCGGGGTCGGGGCTCTGTGAGGCCGTCGGGCGGGGGCCCGCGTCGCCCTGGGTCCTGGTGCCGTCCTCGCTGTCGGCCTTCGGCAGGAAGAGCATGGCGTACGCGATGGCCGCGAGCAGCAGCACAAGAACCAGCGTCACCAGAATGCGGCCGAGGGCCCGCGGTCCGCGGCCCTCGCCCCGTGGCTTCTTGTGGCGGTGGCGGCCGTGGACGACTTCGGTCGACTTCGTCCGGCGCCAGCGGACCAGTTCGCCCCGGCGCCGTACGACGGGGAGTCGGCTACTGGTCGCCGGGGCGGACGGTAGCTGGACGACGTCCATGCCGGCCTCGGGCTCGGGCGCCGACCGCACCAGCGAGCGCACCCACCCGCTCAGCTCCTCGAAGTCCGGGCGCTCGGTCGGGTCCTGGCGCAGCAGCGACTCCACGACCGGGCGGAGCGCCCCGCACTCCTCGGCGAAGGCGGGTGGCTCGGCACAGACGAGCTGGACCAGCTCGGCGGCGTGGTCCTCGGGGTAGGGGGCGTGGCCCTGGACCGAGCGGTAGAGCAGCGCACCGAGCGCCCAGAGGTCGGTGGCCGGGCCGACGGGGGGCGCGAGCCGCCAGTTCTCATGGACGGGGCCGGCCTGCTCGGGGGCCCAGCGCTCAGTGACGGCGCCGACCACGGCGATCCGCGTCTGCCGGGCCCGCTCGGCGGCGAGCGGCGTGGCCGGGCCGCGGTAGACGGGGGTCTCGCCGCTCGCGACGACCTCGTCCCAGCGGCCGACCGGGGCGTGCGGGGCGGCGGGTTCGGGCAGTCGCTGGGCGTCGGCCCGCAGGGCGTCCCGTCCGGCACCGCCACCGGTGGTGGGCGCGCCCGCACCGGATCGGCTCGCGGGCAGGGCGGGGCGGTCGCGGTACGGGTCGCCGGCCGGAGCAGCCGTACGCGAGGCGGACGGCTCGCGCCGAACGCCGTAGGGGTCGGTGTCACGGTGGGGATTGGGGCGGGAATCCCCGGAGCCGCCGCCGGCCGAGAGCGTCCGGGAGCCGTCCCGTCCGGGGAGGCCGCCGTCGTGCCAGGTGCCCGCGAGCCGGGCGTGGCCGTGCCCCTGGCTTCCCGAGGGGCCGTAGTCGGCGTCGTTGTCGAGGTCATCGAGGTTGTCGTACTCGTCGCCCGCGTCGTCATCGTCGGAGGCTCGTGCCGGCGCACGGCCGCTCGCCGGGCCCCGCTCCTGCTGGCGCGGGGAGGGTCCCTGACCGGGCGCGGCGGGCTTCTTGGCCCACCAGTCGGGGTCGTGACCGGACTGCACCGGGTCGCCGGTCCCGCGCTGCCCCTCGCCGGTCCGGGCGGCGGCGCGGGCGCCCGCACGGTACGCGGCGATGGCACCCGCTCGCGCGGCCCGTACGTCCGGCGCCCCGCCGTCGGCTTCCTGGCCAGCGCCGAGAGCGGGCGGCGGGGGCGCGTACGGCCGTACGAGACCGGGCTGGTGCTCCAGCGGGAGCTCGTCCCGGCCCCGGCCGCCGTACGGGTCGTACTCCCCGTACGCCACCTCCCGGTACTCCACCAGGCCGTACTCGTCGGCGTCTTGGGCCCCGTCCTCGTCCTCAGCGAACTCCGCCTGAGTGGATTCGCCCGCACCGAAGCCGTCGTCGCCATCGTCATCGAAGTCGACACCGGAGTCGGCGTCGAAGCCGTCGTCCGATCCGTACGCGTCGGCGTCGCCGTACTCGTCGACATCGCCGGCGTCGTCGGCGAGTGGCTCCAGCACCTCCTGCGGCACGGGCGCGTATCCGCAGAGCGCCTCTTCCGCCGCGCCGGAGGCGAGACCGGTCAGAACGACCCGCCCGTCATCACAGACGAGGACCGTACGGGAGGTGATGTTCCGATGGGTCCAGCCGTGCGCGTGCAGTACCCGCAGGGCGGTCAGTACGTCGGAGGCGACCTCGGCGGCCCGGTAGGGGGTGAGCGGGCGTTCCGCGAGCAGCGCGGCCAGCGGCCGCGCCGCGACCCGCTCGCTCACTATCCATAGCGACCCGGCCTCCGCGAAGACGTCGAAGACCTGGTCCAGCCTGGGGTGATCGGGAATCCGCGCGGCGGCCTGGGCGGCCTCGACCGCCCGGAGCACCGCGGGGTCGGTGGGGGGCCGCACCGCACGGCCCTGGGCCCTCCTCGGCACCGTGCCCGTCGCCGGACCGTCGGACTCGACGACCTCGGCCTCCACGATCTCCGGCAGCGGCACCTGCCGGACCAGGACCTCCTGGCCACTGTAGGTGTCGAACGCCCGGGTCTCCGCCAGTTCGTACGCGTCGGACGGAGGCAGCGGCAGACGGTAGCGGTCCGCGAGCACCCTTCCCGCATAGTCGTCCACGTCGCCTCCCCTCCAGCACGCCGCTCGTTCAGCCGGTCGTCGGGACCGCGGCGGAACGCCGATACGTCGTCACGTCATTACGCGTCAATTCCGGTCGAAGCACGGGCGGTTGTGGCCGCGCAGCCACCACGAACTCTCACGATACGTCCCCGGGTCAGTCCTTGGGCTTGAACGTCGCGAACGCCGTATCGCGCAGGGTCACACACTCGGCCGCGTCCCATTCGTCCGCCTTACAAGTGACCATGATCGAGTAGCCGCGCCCGGAATCCACCTTGAAACCCCTGTTGAGTATGCGCACCCGCTCGCCCTTCTGATCGCGCTCGAACTTCCAGTCGGCGACGGTCGGGTAGCCGTTGTACTGGACCTCTCCTATCCCCAGGTGCTTGTACCCGGGGCTGGACGCGCTGACTCCGGGGCGGGCGTTCTTCCAGGCTCGGGCCGCGTCGTTCCCCGGGCGGGAGTTGAAGTCGACCTGCACCTGGGGGAATCCCCCGTCGCGGCTGAAGATGCCCCCGGAGTTCTTACCGGCTATGTCGGTCATGGTGAATCCCTTGGGCATCGCCATGGTGAAACGGAACCGGTCGTTGGAGACGGCTGTGTACCCGGCCGGCACTCCTCCTGCCGCGGGCGGGCCGGACTTGTCCGCCCCGGGCGACTTCCCGTCGCCGGCCTTGTCGCCCTTGTCACCCGTCGTGCCCTTGTCGTCCGTGCCGCCGGTGGGAGTGTCGGCGGTCTTGCCCGCACCACCGTCTGCCTTCGGGTCACCGCCTCCGGAGGACGCCCCGGCCGACGTGGTCGTGTCGTCCTTGGCCTTGTCGCCCTCGTCGTTCCCGCTCTGCCACAGATACAGCGCGGTACCGAGGACGGCGAGCACGATGACGATCACGATGATCGACAGGGTGCGGCGGGAGACCACATCGGTCAACGGCGCCCGCACCCGCGCGGCCCGCTGGACCGGCGGCTGCGGCGGCGCGGAGGAGCGCTGTGGAGTGCCGGGCCGGTGTGACGCGGACTGCGGCGGCGCCACTGGCGCGGTGTTCCGCGCCGGGCGGGGGGCACCGCGCCGCCGCTCGGCCGCCGCGGCGTCCGCCGCGGTCGTCGGCCGGGTGGGCGGCGGGATCGTCGGCAGGGTCATCGCCCGGGTGACGTCATGCGGTGGATCCGGCTCGGCCGGACGCTCCGGCTCGCGCACCACCTTGGTCAACAGGGCCCGCGCGGCGGAGTCATCGAGCCGCTGGGCGGGGTCCTTGGCGAGCAGGCCGTAGATGACCTCCTCCAGTAGCGGTCCCGCGTTCTTCGGGGGGTCGAGGGGCTCGGTCATCACCGCGGTCAGGGTCGCGATGGCGGAGCCCTTGTCGTACGGCGGGCAGCCCTCGACGCTCGCGTAGAGCAGGCCGCCCAGTGACCACAGGTCGGCGGCGGGGCCGGGACGGTGGCCACGGGCCCGCTCGGGTGAGATGTACGAGGGCGCGCCGACGAGCATCCCGGTGGAGGTGATCGACGGGTCGCCCTCGACCTGGGCGATGCCGAAGTCGGTGAGCACGACACGGCCGTCGTCGGAGATCAGCACATTGGACGGCTTCACATCGCGGTGCAGAATGCCCTGGCGGTGCGCGGACCGCAGGACGTCGAGGATCGCGAGCCCGACCTCGCCGGCCCGGCGCGGCGTCAGCGTGCCGTCCTCACGGATGACTTCGGCGAGGGACTTGCCCTCGACCAGCTCCATCACGATCCACGGCCGGTCGTCCTCCTCGACGACGTCGTAGACCGTCACCGCGCTGTTGTTGCGGATCCGGGCGATGGCCTTGGCCTCGCGGAGCGTACGGGTGATGAGGCGGCGCTTCTCCTCGTCGTCAATGCTGTTCGGGAAGCGGAGCTCCTTCACCGCGACGGTACGGCTGAGGGTCTCGTCGACCGCCCGCCAGACCGTGCCCATGCCGCCCCGTCCGAGCACGCCGCCCAGCCGGTACCGCCCGGAGAGCAACCGCCCCTCGGAATCCTGCCCAGAACCCTGTCTACTCGCGGCACCCTTGCCGCCCCGCGCCGCCGCACCGCCCCGCTCGGCGGCCCGCGTGGTCACGGATTCCCGGCCGGTCGTCTGACGCGGCACCTTGACCGCCTCGCCGGCACCGCCGTCCTGCCGGGCGGTTCCGGCCCCGGCCTTCACCCCGCCCTCCGCACCCGTCCGCGTGCCGGCCTCCGGGCCCGCTTCCGCGCCGTTCACCGGGGCCGCCGCACGATCGGCGCCGTCCGCCGGTTCGTCAGCCCGCACGCTCATGGCGGAGGTGGCAACCGAATCCTTCTGGCCGGTGCCGGAACCGGCCTCAACCTCGCCGCGAGGTACCGCGTCTGTACCGGCGTCAGAACGGGACCGGCCCCCGACCCACGGCCGCACCTCGGCCTCCGCGTTTCCCTCGGGCTCCCCGGATCCCTTACCGGACTCTTCCGGCTTACGTGCCTTGGGCTCCTCGGACTTGTCCCGCTGGGGCTCCCGCGACTGCTCCGCCTCCGACATGCGTCCCCTCTGCGATCCCTGGATTTCGCCCGCACCTGCCGCTCCCGCGCGATGCGGTAACACACCCTGGCAGAGCCTTCATTGTCCCTCACTCCGGGGCCGGCACTTCTCCCGGGTCCCTCGGCGGGGAGCCCGGGGCCGGTCCGGAGTACGGGACCCGCCCACCATGCCACTACTCGGCGCGCGGCTCACCGCCCACCGGTCACGACCCTGCCAGGACTACGGATACCAGGGATCAGAGGGGCACGATGTCCGGCGCTCCCAGCCGTGCCGCGTCGGCCGTCAGATCGTCCGGCTGCCGCTGCGACTCGCGCTCCGCCTCCACCCGCTTCTCGTAGTGCGCCACTTCCTTCTCGATCTGTTCCTTCTCCCATCCCAGCACCGGTGCCATCAGCTCCGCGCACTCCCGGGCGCTGCGGGTGCCCCGGTCGAAGGTCTCGATGGAGATCCGGGTCCGCCGGGTCAGTACGTCATCGAGATGGCGTGCACCTTCGTGTGACGCGGCGTAGACGACTTCGGCCCGCAGATAGTCGTCCGCACCACCGAGCGGTTCACCGAGCGTCGGGTCCGCCGCGATGAGGGTGAGCAACTCCTCGGTCAACGACCCGTAGCGGTTGAGCAGATGCTCCACGCGCACCACGTGGAGGCCCGTCCGCGCCGCGATCCTCGCCCGCGCATTCCACAGCGCGGTGTATCCCTCGGCGCCGACCAACGGCACGTCCTCCGTGACACAGGCGGCGACCCGCTGGTCCAAGCCGTGCACCGCCTCGTCCACCGCGTCCTTCGCCATCACGCGGTACGTCGTGTACTTGCCGCCCGCGACGACGACGAGCCCCGGCACCGGGTGCGCCACCGTGTGCTCCCGGGAGAGCTTGCTGGTGGCGTCCGACTCCCCGGCGAGCAGTGGTCGCAGCCCCGCGTACACCCCTTGGACGTCGTCCCGGGTGAGCGGCACGGCGAGCACCGAATTGACGTGTTCCAGCAGATAGTCGATGTCGGCGCTGGACGCCGCGGGGTGCGCCTTGTCGAGGTCCCAGTCGGTGTCGGTCGTCCCGACGATCCAGTGTCGCCCCCAGGGGATGACGAAGAGGACCGACTTCTCGGTGCGCAGGATCAGCCCGGTCGTGGAGTGGATGCGGTCCTTGGGCACCACCAGGTGGATGCCCTTGGAGGCACGCACATGGAACTGGCCGCGCTCGGCGATCAGCGCCTGGGTGTCGTCCGTCCACACCCCGGTGGCGTTCACGACCTGCTTGGCACGGATCTCGTACTCCCCGCCACCCTCGACGTCCTGGACGCGGGCCCCGACCACCCGCTCGCCCTCGCGCAGGAATCCGATGACCCGGGCGCGGCTGGCGACCTGGGCGCCGTAACTCGCGGCGGTGCGGACCAGGGTCGCGACATAGCGGGCGTCGTCCATCTGGGCGTCGTAGTACTGCAACGCCCCGACCAGCGCGTCCTTCTTCAGGCAGGGCGCCACCCGCAGCGCGTGGCGCCGGGACAGATGACGGTGCACCGGCAGTCCGCGGCCATGGCCGGACGACAGGGACATCGCGTCGTAGAGCGCGACACCCGATCCCGCGTAGAACCGCTCCCAACCCTTGTGTTGGAGCGGGTAGAGGAACGGCACCGGCTTCACCAGATGCGGTGCCAGCCGCTCCAGCAGCAGCCCGCGCTCCTTCAGCGCCTCACGGACGAGCGCGAAATCCAGCATCTCCAGATAGCGCAGGCCGCCGTGGATGAGCTTGCTGGACCGGCTCGATGTGCCCGACGCCCAGTCCCGGGCCTCGACCAGACCGGTGGCGAGCCCTCGCGTCGCCGCGTCCAGCGCGGTCCCGGCGCCGACCACGCCCGCGCCGACCACCAAGAGGTCGAGCTCACGCTCGGCCATGGCGGCCAGTGCTTGAGCACGCTCCTCGGGTCCCAGTGTCGCTGTTTTCACTGCGGTTGCCTCCCGTCGCCCCCGTGTACCCCTGTCCGGGCCCTGTGACCCGGGGGTCGGACCCGCCTCTGCCCGGATGCCCGCGCGAGCGGTCACCCCGTGATCGGACCCCGCGCGAACGGCCACCGAGCGGGCCGGCCTCCGTACGACCGGGCCCGTCCCGGCCGGCCACCTCGCGGCTGGTCCGGACCGTCCGGTCCCGGTGCGCCTGCCCGGTCCGGGCCGGTCGACACACCCGACCGCCCCGGTCAGACGCCGTACGCCCGCCGTCGCGGCCGGACGTGTCACGCGCACGCCCTCCCGTTCGAGCGCCGCACATCCGTCGCCGTCCGTGCTGTCCATGCCCGGACCGGGGCTCATCCGCCCCGGAACCGCGCACCCGTCACCGGGCTCCACACCCGGCGACCGGACTCACAACATCGATTCTGTCCGCAGTCGCCGACTTCAGCCACCGCCTGTGGATAACACTCGGGGAGCCACGAGCGCACAATGCCGCATAACGGTCATATTTACGCCTAGTCTGACATTGCGCCCGCCCGTTCTGCCCACAGGGCTTGCGCCAACGCTCCCCTCCGGTTAAGGGAAGGCCAACCCCATGCCCGCAGATCTCGCCGTCATCGGACTCGGTCACCACGGCCTGCCCCTCGCCCAGGCCGCCGTCGCCGCCGGTGTCGAGACCATCGGCTACGACACCGATCCACGGCAGCTCAATGAACCCGCGGCGGGCCGGACCCCCGCCGACATCCGCCGCATGGTCTCCGGAGGGTTCCGCACCGTCGTCGACCCGGCCGAACTCGGCCGCGTACGCACCGCCGCCATCTGCGTCCCCACCCCCCTCGGCCCGGACGGCAACCTCGACCTCACCGCCCTCGCCGAGGCCGCGCACGCCCTGGCCGCGCGACTCCGCCCGCACACCACCGTGCTGCTCGAATCCGCCGTACAGCCCGGCACCACGGAGTCCTTCCTGCGCCCGATCCTCGAAGAGGGCTCAGGGCTCTGCGCCGGCCGCGACTTCCACCTCGCGTACTCCCCCGGTCGGGTGGACCCCGGCAGCCGCACCCACGACTACGCCAACACCCCCAAGGTCATCGGCGGCCTCACCCCCGCCTGCACCGAATCCGCGGCGGCGTTCTACGGGCGCCTCACCGACAAGGTGGTCCGCGCCCGCGGCCTCCGCGAGGCCGAAACCGTCCAGGTGCTGGAGACCAACTTCCGCCATGTGAACATCGCCCTGGTCAACGAGATGGCGGTGCTCTGCCACAACCTCGGCGTCGACCTCTGGGACGTCATCCGCTGCGCCGAGACCAAACCGTACGGCTTCCAGGCATTCCGTCCGGGCCCCGGCGTCGGCGGCCACGGCGTCCCCCTGGACCCGAGCGTCCTCCCGCAGAGCGGGCGCACCCCAGGCCACCCCCTGCGGATGGTGGGCCTCGCCCAGGAGATCAACGAGCGGATGCCGCAGTATGTGATCCAGCGCTGCGCCACCCTGCTGAACGAGCACGGGAAGTCGGCGCGCGGCGCGCGGGTGCTACTCCTCGGCATCACCTACAAGCCCGATCTCGCCGACCTCCAGGCATCCCCGGCCACCGAGATCGCCCGCCGGCTGCTCGATCTGGGCTCGACGGTCAGCTACCACGACCCGTATGTGCCCGACTGGCGGGTCAACGCGCAGCCCGTCCCGCGCGCGGACTCGCTCTACGAGGCCGCCGCCGCCGCGGATCTGACGGTGCTGCTCCAGCACCACCGTACGTACGACCTCCAGGGCCTCGCCGTGAAGGCGCAGCTCCTCCTCGACACCCGGGGGGCCACCCCGGCCGGCGCGGCGCACCGGCTGTGAACAGGCGCCCCATCGGCACAGGGGCGAAACAGCACGACGGCCCGGCACCGCCGTGGGACGGTGCCGGGCCGTCGCCCGGATAAATCCGAAAAAACCAGATGAACCGAAAAAGCGTGAGACGTCAGCGCTTGTGCTGCGAGTCCGCCACCGTCACCTCGACGCGCTGGAACTCCTTCAGCTCGCTGTAACCGGTGGTGGCCATCGCCCGGCGCAGCGCCCCGAAGAAGTTCATCGAACCGTCCGGGATGTGCGAGGGGCCGGTGAGGACCTCCTCCGTGGTGCCGACGATGCCCAGGTCCACCAGCTTGCCGCGCGGCACGTCCTCGTGGACGGCCTCCATGCCCCAGTGGCGGCCCCGGCCCGGCGCGTCCGTCGCGCGCGCCAGCGGGGAGCCGATCATGACCGCGTCGGCGCCGCACGCGACGGCCTTGGGCAGATCGCCGGACCAGCCCACCCCGCCGTCGGCGATGACGTGGACATAGCGACCACCGGACTCGTCCATGTAGTCACGGCGGGCGGCGGCGACATCAGCCACCGCCGTCGCCATCGGCACCTGGATGCCCAGCACATTGCGCGTGGTGTGCGCGGCGCCACCGCCGAAGCCGACGAGGACACCGGCCGCACCCGTGCGCATCAGGTGCAGCGCGGCGGTGTACGTGGCACAGCCGCCGACGATGACCGGAACGTCCAGTTCGTAGATGAACTGCTTGAGGTTGAGCGGCTCGGCCGCGCCCGAGACGTGCTCGGCGGAGACGGTCGTGCCCCGGATGACGAAGATGTCGACACCCGCGTCCACCACGGCCTTCGAGAATTCCGCCGTCCGCTGCGGGGAGAGCGCGGCGGCCGTCACCACACCCGCGTCGCGCACCTCCTTGATGCGCCGACCGATCAGCTCTTCCTTGATCGGGGCCTCGTAGATCTCCTGGAGGCGGCGGGTCGCGGTCTCTGCCGGCAGCTCCGCGATCTCGTCGAGCAGCGGCTGCGGGTCGTCGTACCGGGTCCACAGCCCTTCGAGGTTGAGGACGCCCAGCCCACCCATCTCGCCGATGCGGATGGCGGTCTCCGGAGAGACCACCGAGTCCATCGGGGCGGCCAGGAAGGGCAGGTCGAAGCGGTAGGCGTCGATCTGCCAGGCGATCGAGACCTCCTTCGGGTCCCGCGTGCGCCTGCTCGGTACGACGGCGATGTCATCGAACGCGTACGCCCGGCGGCCGCGCTTGCCGCGCCCGATCTCGATCTCAGTCACCTTGTGTGGCCTTTCCCTCTACGTCTGCGCCTATCAGTATCCCCGACGCACACGGGAGGGGCGGTGCCGGAATACCCGGTACCGCCCCTCCGCGCGTAGGTGAGGCCGCTGCTGGCTACTTTTCGCTACGGTCCTGCTACGTCGTGCTATTTCCTGCTGTAGTTCGGCGCCTCGACCGTCATCTGGATGTCGTGCGGGTGGCTCTCCTTGAGTCCCGCCGAGGTGATCCGGACGAAGCGGCCGTTGGACTGCAGCTCGGGCACCGTACGGCCGCCGACGTAGAACATCGACTGCCGCAGACCGCCCACGAGCTGGTGGACGACGGCGGAGAGCGGGCCGCGGTAGGGCACCTGGCCCTCGATGCCCTCGGGCACCAGCTTCTCGTCGGAGGCCACGCCCTCCTGGAAGTAGCGGTCCTTGGAGAAGGAACGCTGCTCACCGCGGGACTGCATGGCGCCGAGCGAGCCCATGCCCCGGTAGGACTTGAACTGCTTGCCGTTGATGAAGAGCAGCTCGCCGGGCGACTCCTCGCAACCCGCGAGCAGCGAGCCGAGCATCACTGCGTCCGCGCCCGCGACCAGCGCCTTCGCGATGTCTCCGGAGTACTGGAGGCCACCGTCACCGATGACCGGGACCCCGGCAGCGGCGGCGGCCTGCGATGCCTCGTAGATCGCGGTGACCTGCGGCACGCCGATGCCGGCGACCACTCGGGTCGTACAGATGGAGCCCGGTCCGACGCCGACCTTGATGCCGTCGACACCGGCGTCGATCAGCGCCTGGGCGCCGTCGCGGGTGGCGATGTTGCCGCCGATGACGTCGACACCGCCCGCATTCGACTTGATCTTGGCGACCATGTCGCCCACCAGGCGGGAGTGGCCGTGCGCGGTGTCGACGACGATGAAGTCGACGCCCGCCTCGACCAGGGCCTGGGCCCGCTCGAAGGCGTCACCCGCGACACCGACGGCCGCGCCGACGAGCAGCCGGCCGTCCTTGTCCTTGGCGGCCATCGGGTACTTCTCGGCCTTGACGAAGTCCTTGACCGTGATCAGACCCTTGAGCACACCGCCGTCGTCGACCAGCGGAAGCTTCTCGATCTTGTGGCGGCGCAGCAGCTCCATGGCGTCCACGCCGGAGATGCCGACCTTGCCCGTGACCAGCGGCATCGGGGTCATGACCTCGCGGACCTGACGGCTGCGGTCCGATTCGAAGGCCATATCGCGGTTGGTGACGATGCCGAGCAGCTTGCCGCCGCGGTCGGTTACCGGGACACCGCTGATACGGAACTTCGCGCAGAGCTGGTCCGCCTCGGCGAGCGTCGCGTCGGGGTGCACCGTGATCGGGTCGGTGACCATGCCGGACTCGGAGCGCTTGACCAGATCGACCTGGTTGGCCTGGTCGGCGATGGAGAGATTGCGGTGCAGCACACCGGCGCCGCCCTGCCGGGCCATGGCGATGGCCATCCGGGCCTCGGTGACCTTGTCCATCGCGGCGGACAGGAGCGGGATGTTCACCCGCACGTTCTTGGAAATGTACGAGGAGGTGTCGATCTGGTCGGGCGCCATGTCGGAGGAGCCCGGCAGCAGCAGCACATCGTCGTAGGTCAGCCCGAGTGTCGCGAATTTCTCGGGCACTCCGTCGACGTTGGTCATGACACCTTCCCCAAATGGCCTTGATCGGTGCGGATGTCCATGCTAACGGCCCGGGACACCGTCTCATTCCACGATCAAGATCACTCAGCGGGTTTGTGCGTTGGTACACAGTCGCCGGGACGGATCGTACGGGCCCGTCATCTGGCCCACGACCTGGACCTCACCCACGGCCGGGCGCCCCCTGGAGGCGATACCGGGACCGTCGTACGGAGATGCGTCACAGCCGGTCATACGCCTGTCGTACGTATGTCGTACCTCTGTCGTACGGGGCCTTCCCGCGGAACCCCGGTGTGGTGACGGGCCCGGGCCCGGGGATCGCGCCCGGACCGTGGCCGCCGCCCGGAGCGGGAATCACCGCACCGGGCGGGGGCCGGAGGCTGTCGCTTACCGCTCGGCGAGTACTTACTGTTCGGCGAGCGCCCGGAGGCGGCTCAGCGCGCGGTGCTGGGCGACCCGTACAGCGCCGGGCGACATGCCCAGCATCTGTCCCGTCTCCTCGGCGGTCAGCCCGACCGCGACCCGCAGCACCAGCAGCTCGCGCTGGTTGTCCGGGAGATTGGCGAGGAGTCTCTTGGCCCACTCGGCGTCGTCGCTGAGCAGCGCACGCTCCTCGGGACCGAGGGAATCGTCGGGGCGTTCGGGCATCTCGTCGGACGGCACGGCCGTTGATCCCGGGTGGCGCATGGCCGCCCGCTGCAGGTCAGCGACCTTGTGCGAGGCGATCGCGAAGACGAACGCCTCGAAGGGTCTCCCGGTGTCCCGGTACCGCGGCAGGGCCATCAGCACCGCGACGCAGACCTCCTGGGCGAGGTCCTCCACGAAGTGACGCGCGTCGCCGGGCAGCCGGTTGAGCCGGGTGCGACAGAAGCGCAGCGCGAGGGGATGGACATGCGCGAGCAGATCGTGCGTGGCTTGCTCGTCTCCGTCGACAGCACGGTGGACGAGCGCCCCGATCACCGTGGTCTGGTCGTCACGCATCGGTCCATGGTGCCTTGGCGGCCACTGATTCGTGGCACCGCGTCCCATGTTGTGCACCGAAGCGTTATGAGCAGGTGCGCCGGAACTCATGGCCTGCGCCCTCCCCTTCCGCTCGCCGGACTCGTTCCCGAGGAACTCCACATCTCAAGGATGCGGCATCGCGGGGGAAACGGACGCCCACGGTCGCCCGTCTCCCCGTCCACCGTACGGCGGGCGGGGTTCGCCGCGCCCCCGGGGCGGCCCGATCCGCGAAGGGCCCGCCTTCCCGATCGACCGGGATCCGGCCGGGAAGGAGGGCCCTTCGGCGGGCCGGAGAGAAGCGGTCAGCGCACCAGACCCCAGCGGAATCCGAGCGCGACCGCATGGGCCCGGTCCGAGGCACCGAGCTTCTTGAAGAGTCGGCGCGCGTGTGTTTTCACCGTGTCCTCGGAGAGGAACAGCTCACGGCCGATCTCGGCGTTGGACCGGCCGTGGCTCATGCCCTCCAGCACCTGGATCTCACGCGCGGTGAGGGTGGGCGCCGCGCCCATCTCGGCCGAGCGCAGTCGTCGGGGGGCGAGCCGCCAGGTCGGGTCCGCGAGCGCCTGGGTGACGGTCGCGCGCAGCTCGGCGCGCGAGGCGTCCTTGTGCAGATAGCCGCGGGCCCCCGCGGCGACCGCGAGCGCCACACCGTCGAGATCCTCGGCGACGGTGAGCATGATGATCCGGGCGCCGGGGTCGGCGGACAGAAGCCGGCGGACGGTCTCGACGCCGCCCAGACCGGGCATGCGTACGTCCATCAGAATCAGGTCCGAGCGGTCGGCGCCCCAGCGGCGGAGCACTTCCTCGCCGTTGGCCGCGGTCGTCACGCGCTCTACGCCGGGCACGGTCGCGACCGCGCGGCGGAGCGCCTCTCGGGCAAGCGGGGAGTCGTCGCAGACGAGGACGGATGTCATGGCCGCCCTCCGCAGCTGATGCGCGTCACCTTGAGCCTCCAGGCTGGGTACATTTCGTCACCTGTGCGGTTGAACGCGCCCGGGCATGTGCCCAAGCATCAGTTCCTTCAACCGCCTCCGCCCTACCAACGACGGTCACTCGAAAGAGTTACGGGCCGGTCCGGCATCTTCGGCACTCCATGTGACGGGGCGAGTACAGCGGTGAGCGCTGCGGGAGAACGGTTCTTCACTCCTTAGATATGCCCCATTTAGCTTCTTTTCTTCACTTTTAGTGGTGTCTGTGGCTAGATTCGCAATGAGTCATATTTACATCTACTTACACAGGAGATGTACGGTCGTGAGGCAGTGCGGGTGCCGGATGCGGCTCGTATCCCGCTCGCGCGCCGACCTGACCGATCCGCTCAGTACGGTTTCAAGGGGCTAGCGCTATGGCTGATTTCTCCCGCCTTCCCGGACCCAACGCCGACTTGTGGGACTGGCAGCTCCTCGCGGCCTGCCGTGGGGTGGACAGTTCGCTCTTCTTCCATCCCGAGGGCGAGCGGGGCGCGGCACGCAGTGCTCGCGAGAACTCGGCGAAAGAGGTGTGCATGAGGTGCCCGGTGCGCGCGGAGTGCGCGGCGCACGCACTGGCCGTGCGCGAGCCCTACGGCGTCTGGGGCGGACTAACAGAGGACGAACGCGAGGAACTGATGGGGCGCGCACGCCACCGACTAGTCCCGGCGACGAGTACCCAGGGAACGGGCCAGGGCTGACGCCCACGCCCCGCACATCAACGCAGAAACGTTCCTGCACAAGCGGGTGCCGAACTCGGCACCACGGCGTCACCACACGTGACGAAAGCCCACCACGGACCGTCGGCCCCGGCTCAGCGGGAGGCCGCGCGGGAAAGCTGGTCGAGGGTGACCGCCACCGCGGGGACCTGCGAGAGGTCCGGCAGGGTGAGGGCGACGATCTCGCGGACCACCGGGGGATCCACCGTCACCGTGCGTATGCCCTTGAGCCGCACCGACTCCATGGCCAGCTCCGGCAGCACCGCGACCCCCAGCCCCGCGCCGACCAGCCCGATCACCGTCGGGTAGTCATCGGTGGCGAAGTCGATACGGGGGGTGAAACCGGCTTCCTCGCAGACGTCCACAAGCTGGCGGCGGCAGCGCGGGCACCCCGCGATCCAGGGCTCGTCGGCGAGATCGCCGATGGTGACGCGGCCCGCGGTGGCGAGCCGGTGCCCCTCGGGGACCAGGCCCACGAGCCGATCGGTGAGCAGGGGGCGGACGATCAGGTCTTCCCATTCGGCGCCCCGCTCGTCGGATCCCCCGTAGCGGAAGGCCAGGGCCACATCACAGTCGCCCTCGCGCAGCATCTCCACCGAACGCGGCGGCTCGGACTCCACGAGGGAGACCCGGGTGCCGGGGTGGGCGGCCCGCAGCGCGGCCAGGGCGGTGGGCACCAGGGTGGAGCTGCCACTGGGGAAGGAGACCAGCCGGACCCGGCCCGCCCGCAGCCCGGCGATGGCCGCGACCTCCTCCTCCGCCGCCGTGAGCCCGGCGAGGATGCCGGACGCGTGGCGCACAAGCACCTCGCCGGCCTGGGTCAGCCGCATCTCACGGCCCGTACGGATCAGCAGGGGGGTGCCGGCTGACGTCTCCAGCGCCTTCATCTGCTGGCTGACGGCCGGCTGGGTGCACCCCAGGGCACGCGCGGCGGCGGAGAAGGAGCCGGTACCGGCCACGGCGCGCAGGACTCGGAGATGACGGGCCTCAATCACCCTTCGAGCATAAGCGACTCTTGGATATCGCTGAAATTTTTGGCTGGAACCTTTCAGGTAGCGACGACTAGCGTGCTGCCATGAAGCTTCTGACGGTGAATGTGAGCCGCCCCCGGATCGTGGAGTACACCGACAGCCCGGGTGGTCTGACCGGCATCGACAAACAGCCGGTCGACGGGGCCGTACGGGTGACGTGTCCCGGCCCGGAGCGGCCGGAGGGCGAGGGGGGCTCGGGTCTCGCCGGGGACACCATCGCCGATCTACGGCAGCACGGCGGCACGCATCAGGCGGTGTACGCGTTCGCCCGCGAGGACCTGGACCACTGGGGGCGGGAACTCGACAGCTCCCTCCCCAACGGAGCGTTCGGCGAGAACCTGACCACGATCGGCATCGATGTGAACGGCGCGCTGATCGGCGAGCGCTGGCGGATCGGGGACCGACTGGTGCTGGAGATCACCAGCGGTCGTATCCCCTGCCGCACCTTCGCGGGCTGGCTGGGCGAGAACGGCTGGGCGAGCGAGAAGGGGTGGGTCAAGCGGTTCACCAGGACCGCCCGGTCAGGGGCGTATCTCAGGGTCGTCGAGCCCGGCGAGATCCGCGCCGGCGATGCGATCGGCATCGTGCACCGGCCGGCTCACGACGTCACGGTCGAGCTGGCCTTCCGGGCGGCGACCGCCGAGCGCTCGCTCCTGCCGAGGGTGCTCGCCGCGGGCGATGCGCTCCACCCCGAACTGCGCGGAAAAGCCCACGTGTACATGAGGAAGCACGGGGCCACCGGGTCGGCCGATTACGTGTAAGGGGAAAGCCCTGAGGGCGCCCGGCACTTGATTCGGGGACGGCTGAGGGCCGTCCCCGATGCCCGCGCGAACCGCCCCCGGAACGCTTGTCGTATGTCCCGACCCAAGCGTGTCCTCATCATCCTCGCCACCGTGCTGGCCGTCCTGGCCATGTCGCTGGGCGGCGGCGCGCTCTGGCTCTACACCGGTGCCGATATGTCGACCGAGGGCACCCGGTTCGACCGCGAGTTGGCCATACCGCCGCTGGCGAAACCGACGGTGGAGAAGGACGGGACCCGGGTCTTCGACCTGACGATGCAGTCAGGGCGGAAGGAGTTGAAGCCCGGCGGGGCGACCCCCACCTGGGGGTTCAACGGCGACCACCTCGGGCCGACGCTGCGCGCCAAGCGGGGCGACAAGGTCCGGGTGCGGATCAGGAACACCCTGGGCGAGGCGTCCACCGTGCACTGGCACGGGATGCGACTGCCCGCCCGGATGGACGGTGGCCCGCACCAGATGGTGGCATCCGGCGCGAGCTGGAGCCCGCACTGGACGGTGAATCAGCCCGCCGCATCGCTCTGGTACCACCCGCATCCGCACGGCCGGACGGAGCGGCACGTCCAGCGCGGGCTCGCGGGGATGTTCCTCCTGGACGACGACGGATCGGCACGGCTCCCGCTGCCGAAGAGGTACGGCGTCGACGATCTGCCGGTCATCGTCCAGGATGTGACGTTCGACGGGGCGAAGTTCGACTTCGACAGGGGATTCCTGCGGAACACCGGATTCCTCGGCGAGCGCACGATGGTCAACGGCACCCTCGATCCGTACCGGACCGTCGGTGACGAACTGGTCCGGCTGCGGCTGCTCAACGCCTCCACCGCCCGGATCTACGACTTCGGCTTCTCCGACGACCGCCCGTTCACCCTGATCGGTTCCGACGGCGGGCTGCTCGCGAAGGGGGTTCGGCTGGACCGCGTGCAGCTCTCGCCCGGCGAGCGCGCCGAGATAGTGGTGCGGATGGAGCCCGGCGGGCGGACCGTGCTGCGCAGCTTCCCGCACAACAGCTACGGATCCGGCTGGGAACAGCGGTTCGGTGGGGGCGACGACACCTTCGACGTCCTGGAGCTGCGGGCCGCCGCCACCCTGCGCCCCTCCCCCGAGCTGCCGGCCGAGCTGAGCGAGCCGGAAGTACCGGACGGTTCGGACTCGGTGCGCGAGCGGAGGTTCACACTGGTCACCCCCGGCATCAACGGCAAGGAGATGCGGCTGGACCGAATAGACGAGGTCGTCGTCCGGGGCACGGCCGAGACCTGGATCGTCCGCAACGACCACGGTGTTCCACACAACTTCCATGTGCACGACGTCCAGTTCCGGGTGCTGGCGGTCGACGGCCGGGAGCCGCCACCGGAGCTGCGCGGGGCGAAGGACACGGTGTTCGTGCCGCCCAACACGACGGTGCGGATCGCGATGCGCTTCACCGGGCCGGCCGATCCACACAGCCCGTACATGTACCACTGTCACCTCCTGTTCCATGAGGACCAAGGGATGATGGGGCAGTTCGTGGTGGTCGAGAAGGGACAGCGGGCAGGCCCGGTGCGTGCACCGGCATCCCACGCGGGGCACTAACGTGCCGTCTATGACGAGTGCACTGATCACGGGAGCGACCGCGGGCATCGGCGCCGCGTTCGCGCGGCGGCTCGCTGCCGAGGGACACAACCTGGTGTTGGTGGCCCGCGACACCAAGAGGCTGCGGGAACAGGCCACCGAACTGCATGACCGGCACGGCATCGAGGCCGAGGTGCTGACCGCCGATCTCTCGACGGACCAGGGCATCGAGGCGGTCGAGAAGCGGCTGGCGGACCGGAAGGACCCGGTGGATCTGCTGGTCAACAACGCCGGATTCGGAAACAAGGGACGCTTCCTGGAAGTGTCCATGGCCGATGAGCTGACCATGCTGAAGGTGCACTGCGAGGCGGTGCTCCGGCTCACCGCCGCGGCCAGTGGACCGATGCGGGAGCGCGGCCGGGGCGGTGTGATCAATGTGGCCTCGGTGGCGGCCTTCGTGCCCCGGGGAACCTATGGCGCGTCGAAGGCGTGGGTCGTCCAGTTCTCCCAGGGGGCCGCGCGGGATCTCGCCGGGTCGGGGGTGCGGCTGATGGCGCTCTGCCCCGGTTTCGTACGGACCGAGTTCCACCAGCGGGCGGGAATGGGCACGGACAACATCCCCGGCTGGATGTGGCTGGACGCGGACAAGCTGGTGGAGACGGCGTTGGCGGATCTGGCACGCGGGAAGACGGTCTCGGTCCCGGATCCTCGGTACAAGGCGCTGATGGGACTGGTGAAGCTGGCGCCGCGCGGTCTGCTCGGTGGCATGACCTCCAAGACGGGCCGGAAGTACGGCCCCCAGTAACGGCCACCCCCCGCCGGTGGGGGCGGAAGGCCCGGGGCGCCGGGAAGCGGGCGGTCGGTGACATCGGCCGGGGGTAGGAACCGAGCGAGGGCATCCGGGGAGCGCCCCGGGCCCGCGGCCACCGAGGGGAATCCCATGCGCCATGACATCGATCACCGGCCCGACGTACTGCTCGCCATGGGCCCCGGCGTGGCCGAACGGCTCCTCACCGACCGGCACCGTGACCGGCTCACCACCCTCGCCCGTACCGATCCCTGGCTGATCGCCCATGATCTGGCCACACCGACACCCCCTGTCGCCGCCGCGCTCGCCACCGCCGATGTGTTGCTGACCTGCTGGGGAGCGCCCCCGCTCAGCGCGGAGGTCCTCACGGCCGCGCCCCGGCTGCGGGCGGTCGTCCACGCGGCGGGCTCGGTCCGACACCACATCACCGACGCCTGCTGGGAGCGCGGCCTCGCCGTGTCCTCCGCCGCCGCCGCCAATGCACTGCCCGTCGCCGAGTACACGCTCGCCGCCATCCTCTTCGCCGGCAAACGGGTGCGGGAATCGGCCCACCGGTACGGGGAACTGCGCGCCCCGCACGACTGGCTCGGCGAACTCGCGGGCGCGGGCAACTACCGCCGTACGGTGGGGATCGTCGGCGCCTCCCGGATCGGGCGCCGGGTGATCGGTCTGCTGCGCCCCTTCGACATCCACGTCCTGCTGCACGACCCGTATGTCACCGAAGCCGAGGCCGAGGCGCTGGGTGTCGTATGCGTCGGCCTGGACGAGCTGTGCGGTGGCAGTGACATCGTCTCGATCCACGCGCCGGAGCTGCCGGCGACCCGTCGGATGATCGATGCCCGCCGTCTGTCGCTGATGCCCGACGGGGCGACGCTGATCAATACCTCGCGCGGTTCGCTGGTCGACGGGGAGGCGCTGCTGGCGGAACTGGTCTCCGGCCGACTGCGCGCGGTGCTCGATGTGACCGAGCCGGACGTTCCGCCCGCCGACTCCCCGCTGTACACGCTCCCCCAGGTGCTGCTGACCCCGCATATCGCGGGCTCGCTCGGCAATGAGCTGCACCGGCTGGCGGATCTGGCCCTCGACGAGTTGGAGCGGTTCGCGACGGGACGGCCGTTCGCCGAGCCGGTGTCGGCGGAGGCCCGGGACCGGTCCGCGTGATCTCACCGGTCCGGACCGCACCGGACGGCGGCGGTGGCCCGGCGTGGCAGCGGCCCCGGCCACGGCTCGGGCTTCTGACGGCTCAAGCCCCTGGCGGTCGGCGGCTCAGGCGGTCGGCGGCCAGGGCGGTGCCGAGACAGCACCGGGCCCGATGCTCCCGCGACGGGAGCACCGGGCCCGGCTGTGCGCCTACTGGTTCCGGAGGGGCCTACTCGCCCCGTCCGTAACGCTGACGTGTTGGGACGTCAGTGGGAGTGACCGTGGCCACCGTGACCGGCGTCGCCCTCGTCCTCGGCCGGCTTCTCGACGACCAGGGTCTCGGTCGTGAGCAGCAGGGAGGCGATGGAAGCGGCGTTCTCCAGCGCGGAGCGGGTGACCTTGACCGGGTCGATGAGACCGGCCTTCACCAGGTCGCCGTACTCGGCGGTGGCGGCGTTGTAGCCCTGGCCGACGCCCAGCTCGGCGACCTTGGAGACGATGACGTAGCCCTCCAGGCCGGCGTTCTCGGCGATCCAGCGCAGCGGCTCGACGACGGCGCGGCGGACGACGGCGACACCAGTGGCCTCGTCACCCTCCTTGCCGAGGTTGCCCTCCAGCACCTTGGAGGCGTGGATGAGCGCGGAGCCACCACCGGAGACGATGCCCTCCTCGACCGCGGCGCGGGTCGCGGAGATGGCGTCCTCCAGACGGTGCTTCTTCTCCTTCAGCTCCACCTCGGTGGCGGCACCGACACGGATCACGCACACGCCACCGGCCAGCTTCGCGAGGCGCTCCTGGAGCTTCTCGCGGTCCCAGTCGGAGTCCGTGGACTCGATCTCGGCCTTGATCTGGTTGACCCGGCCCGCGACGTCGGCGGAGTTGCCCCCACCGTCGACGATGGTGGTGTCGTCCTTGGTGATCGTGACGCGGCGGGCGCTGCCCAGTACGTCCAGACCGGCCTGGTCGAGCTTGAGGCCGACCTCTTCGGCGATGACGGTGGCACCGGTGAGGGTGGCCATGTCCTGGAGCATCGCCTTGCGACGGTCACCGAAGCCGGGGGCCTTGACGGCGACCGCGTTGAACGTGCCACGGATCTTGTTGACGACCAGGGTGGAGAGCGCCTCGCCCTCGACATCCTCGGCGATGATCAGCAGCGGCTTGGAGCCACCCGCCTGGATGACCTTCTCCAGCAGCGGCAGCAGGTCCTGGATCGAGGAGATCTTGCCCTGGTTGATCAGGATGTACGGGTCCTCAAGGACGGCCTCCATACGCTCCTGGTCGCTGACCATGTACGGGGAGAGGTAGCCCTTGTCGAAGGCCATGCCCTCGGTGAAGTCGAGCTCCAGGCCGAAGGTGTTGGACTCCTCGACGGTGATGACACCGTCCTTGCCGACCTTGTCCATGGCCTCGCCGATGAGCTCGCCGACCTGGGGGTCCTGGGCGGAGAGACCGGCGACGGCGGCGATGTCGGACTTGTCCTCGATCGGACGCGCGGTCGCGAGCAGCTCGTCGGAGATGGCCTTGACGGCGGCGTCGATTCCCTTCTTCAGGGAGGCCGGGGAGGCGCCGGCTGCGACGTTGCGCAGGCCCTCGCGGACCAGGGCCTGGGCCAGCACGGTGGCGGTGGTGGTGCCGTCACCCGCGATGTCGTTGGTCTTGGTCGCCACCTCCTTCACGAGCTGGGCGCCGAGGTTCTCGTACGGGTCGTCGAGCTCGACCTCGCGGGCGATCGTGACACCGTCGTTGGTGATGGTGGGGGCGCCGAACTTCTTGTCGATGACGACATTGCGGCCACGGGGGCCGATCGTCACCTTGACCGTGTCGGCAAGCTTGTTGACGCCGCGCTCAAGGGCGCGACGGGCGTCCTCGTCGAACTTCAGGATCTTCGCCATGGGAGCGTTTCAGTCCTCTTCTGAGACGAAATGCGCCCCCAGCGCCCGATTGTTGAGTGTCAGCGGGAGCCGGGGGCGCAGATCAGGAACAAACGGGGTAGGAGCTTCCGGGGGACGAGCCCCCGGGAACCCGACCTACTTCTCGATGATCGCGAGCACGTCGCGGGCCGAGAGGACGAGGTACTCCTCGCCGTTGTACTTCACCTCGGTGCCGCCGTACTTGCTGTAGAGCACAACGTCACCGGTCTGGACGTCGAGCGGCAGGCGCTCGCCGTTCTCAAAACGGCCCGGACCAACAGCGAGGACGACGCCCTCCTGGGGCTTCTCCTTCGCGGTGTCCGGGATGACCAGGCCAGAGGCCGTGGTCTGCTCGGCGTCGAGCGGCTGGACCACAATGCGGTCCTCGAGCGGCTTGATGGCAACCTTGGAGCTGGCGGTCGTCACGATCCGACCTCCCCCTTCGGAGATCTCACGGGCTTAACTGTCTGGGGTGGCGACCAGGTCGATCCGTCGTCGCGGGTGCCGGACCTGCCTGTCGCTGTATTGGCACTCTCCAGTGGGGAGTGCCAGACCCGAGACTATGACCGCGATTAGCACTCGGTCAAGCGGAGTGCCAATTCAGTGCCCGTATGGCGTGGATACGCCGTCCGCCCGGGGCTGCCATCTGAGGGCACTCAGCGCGCCGCCCCGGCGCCGCGGCGGATCCGCTCCAGCAGCCGCGCGGCCGGTTCCACGAGACCGGGGCCCGGCACCCGGAGCCCGTACGAACGGGAGCGGAGCCCGTACGGGCCCGGCCGGAACCCGCCACGGCGCGGAAGCGCGGCATCCGGCGCAAAGGCGGACGGACGGCGCGCGGCGGGGGCACCTGAGGCCCCGGGCACCGCCCCCGGGGCTCCCAAGACCCCCGGCACTCCAGGGACTCTCGACACCCCGGAGGTTCTGACCGCTCCGGAGGTTCCCGGGGCGCCGGAGGTTCTGACCGCTCCGGAGGTGCTCGGGGCTCCGGAGGTTCTAGCCGCCCCGGAGGCGCTTGGGGCTCCGGAGGCGCTTGGGGCTCCGGAGGCGCTCGGGGCGCCCGAGCAGGTGCCCGAGTGGGCGCCCGACGGGTGTCGCCCCGGGGCTCCCCAGCCTTCCCGTACCGGATCGTGCCGGGGGGCGGCCTTGCGGCCGAGCCGCGCCACCGGGTTCTCGGCGACCACCGCGGACGACGGCACGCACCCGGCGCAGACGAGCAGCGCACCGGCCACGACCGCGAGCGGTGCCGCCCACGGAGCCGACGGCCGGCGCGCTCGGCTCATACGTAGTCTTCCAGCCTCGCCACCGCGTACCCCTTGTCCGTCACGGTCTTCATGACCTGCCGGATCATGTCGGGCATGGTGCCCTCCCAGTCCCCGGGCCCCCGGAAGTGCGTGAGGATGATGTCGCCGGGGTGCAGGTCCCGGTCCCATTCCCGCCACTCCATGCGGTCGGGGAACGCCTCGGCGGCCCACAGCGGCACCGCTTTGACACCGCATGCCTGGGCGGCGCGCAGCGTGTCGTCGTTGTAGTTGCCGTACGGCGGGCGGAAGATCGGAGGGCGTTTCCCGTACAGCTTATGGAGCTTGTCCTGCTGGCCGCAGATCTCCCGCTTCTGCGCGGTGTACGAGAGGCCGGGCATGTAGCGGTGGTTGAGAGTGTGGTTGTGGAGCGCGACGCCCCGGTCCCGCATCTCGCGGAAGTACCCGTAGTTGTCGTTGATCACGTAGTCGCTGAGGAAGGCGCTGTACGGGATCTGAAGTTCGGACATCATGCGGAGCAGCTCGGGGTCCTTCTCCGTGCCGTCGTCGATGGTCAGGAAGACGACTCGCTCCGTGACCGGCACCGTGGTGAAGACCGGTGGCAGCGACTCGCCGCCCGCCACCTCGAAGCCCTTGCGGGTGGTGAGCGCCGGTTTGGTGGCCGGCGGCAGGGGCGCAGCCAGGGGGGTCTTGGCGAGCCCCCACTTCTTGGCGGCCACGGCCCGTGCGGCCTGGGCGCGCCTGACCTTCTCGGCACGGGAGACGGCGCTGGCCGGCCCGTCCTGACCATTGATCTGTTGCCCCGATTTGGGTTGGTTCGGCGGGTTGGGCCTGGCGCCGTCCCGGCCGTCGCTGTCCTGGGCCGCGCAGGCGGTGCCGAGGAGGGCCACGAGCAGGGCCGTCGCGACGGCCCGGGGGTGCCGTGCCCGACCACGGCCGGGCATGACACCTTCTGTCGTCATCTTTCCTTTTTGTCTTACTAGCTGCATGGCGCTGGATCTTGTCAGCACGGACCGGCCAGCCGGGGGGCGACACCGCCGTCCCGGGCGAACCGTCCCCCGCCTGGCCCACCCCACCACCCCACCGCCCCGCCCCAGCGCCCCGCGACACCCCCGCGCCTCCGGGCCCCCCGCCCGCGACCCCCGCACCCCGGCCGCTGGCTCACAATGGACCGGGTGAACGACCTCTCCGCGCTTCTCACCGACGAGGGCCAGGCCCTGCTCACCGCCCTGCGGGACCACTCCCCCGCCCAAGAGCTGGCCATCGCCACCCGACTGCGCCGCGACCACCCCGCCGAGCTGGTCTCGGCGGCACTGGGACAGGCACGGCTGCGGCAGCGTGCGGTGGCGAAGTTCGGTGCGGCGGACGCCTACCGGATGTACTTCACGCCGAACGGCGTGGAACAGGCGACCCGGAAGTCCGTCGCCGAGTACCGCGCCCGGCGTTTCGCCGATCTCGGGGTACGCACCGTCGCGGATCTGTGCAGCGGCATCGGCGGGGACGCCATCGCACTCGCCCGCGCGGGCATCCGGGTGCTGGCGGTGGACCGCGACCCGCTGACCGCCGACGTCGTCCGCGCCAACGCCGCGGCCCTCGGCCTGTCCGGGCTGATCGAGGTCCGGTGCGCGGACGTCATGGAGATCGACACGGCGGCGTACGACGCGGTCTTCGTGGATCCCGCCCGCAGAGGGGGCCGCGGGCGCGTCTTCGACCCGGAGGCGTACTCCCCGCCGCTGTCCTGGGCGATCGACGCGGCCCGCACCCGCCCGTACGCCGCCCTCAAGATCGCTCCCGGCATTCCGCACGAGCTGGTCCCCGGCGATTTCACGGCGGAGTGGATCTCGGACGAGGGTGATGTGAAGGAGGCGGTGCTCTGGTACGGCGCACAGCCCCCGACCGGCCCGGCGGCGACCGGCGCCGGCGCCCCCGGGAAGCGGCCGGGCACGGTCACCGCCACCCTCCTCCCCGGCGCGCGCTCCCTGGTGGGCCTGGGCCTGCCGAACCCCTCGGTCCGTCCGGTCGGCCGCTATCTGTACGAGCCGGACGGGGCGGTGGTCCGCGCCCATCTGGTCGCGGAGGTCGCGCGGGAACTGGACGGCGGCCTGATCGACGAGACGATCGCGTACATCACCGCCGACGAGCACCGCCCGACGCCGTACGCGACCGCCTACGAGATCACCGACGTGCTCCCCTTCAGCCTCAAGAAGCTGAAAGCCCTGCTGCGGGAGCGCGAGGTCGGCATCCTGACGGTGAAGAAGCGCGGCTCGGCGGTGGAACCGGAGGAACTGCGCCGCAAGGTGAAGCCCCGGGGCCCGAACGCGGCGACCGTGTTCCTGACCAGGGTGGCCGGCGCTCCGACGGTCCTGATCGGCCGACCCGCGTAGGCATCCCGCGTAGGCCGGGGCCCCCGCCTGGGGGCCGCACCGGTCAACCTCCCTGCTGTCAGACCCGGTTGCTAGGGTCCGAAGGGCCACGACGGAGGGGGATCCACGGTGGACAACGCGGATCTGGACGTGCCGGATGACGATCTGACGCGGCTCGCGGGAGATCTGGATTCCATGCAGCGCCATCTGGACAGTCAGGTGCGCCGGATGGACGCCGTCGTCGACCGCATCGAGGCGGGCGGGAAGGGCGGGACGGCGAAGCCGTGCCGCGCGCTGCACCGGGGGCGGCGGCGGACGCGGTCCGGATCCGGGAGGCTCCCGAGCCGTACTCCCCCCGGCGGCTGGCTGACCGGACTGGAGGTGCGGCTCCGGCCGGGGGGCCGCTGACCCCCTGGAGGACGGCGCCCCCGAACCCGCGTGCGGGGTCCCCCGGCGCGCCGCCTCAGTCCGTGCCGGCGGCCCGGGCCCGCAGCAGGGTCCGTTCGCGTTCGTTGCGGGTCAGGGAGGCGGCGCGTTCGAACTCGGCCCGCGCCTCCGTCGTTCTACCGAGCCGGGCCAGCAGATCGCCCCGTACGCTCGGCAGCAGGTGGTAGTCCTTCAGCGCGGGCTCGGACGCCAGCGCGTCCACCCGGGCGAGGCCGGCCTCCGGGCCGTCCGCCATCGAGATCGCGACCGCGCGGTTCAGTTCGATCACCGGGGAGGGGACCAGCGCCGCCAGTCGGGCGTACAGGGTGGCGATCGTCCGCCAGTCCGTGTCCGGGTAGCGGACCGCCCGCGCATGGCACGCGGCGATGGCCGCCTGGAGGGTGTACGGACCGGGGGCCCCGCCAGCCGCGTTGGCGCGGGCGAGGGCCGCGAAGCCGCGGCGGATCAGGAGTTGGTCCCAGCGGGTCCGGTTCTGGTCCGCGAGCAGCACCGGCGTACCGTCCGCCCCGGTCCGTGCCACCGTCCGGGACGCCTGGATCTCCAGCAGCGCGACCAGACCGTGCACTTCGGCTTCCTTGGGCATCAGCCCGGCGAGCACCCGGGCCAGTCGTAGCGCGTCCTCGCACAGGGCCGGGCGCAGCCAATCATCGCCCGCGGTCGCGGAGTAGCCCTCGTTGAAGACGAGGTAGATGACTTCGAGTACGGAGCCGAGGCGTTCGGCCCGATCCGGTCCGTACGGCACCTCGAAGGCGGCCCCGGCCTTCGCGAGGGACCGTTTCGCCCGGACGACGCGCTGGGCGATCGTCGGCTCGGCCGCCAGGAAGGCGCGGGCGATCTCATCGGTGGTCAGTCCGCCGAGCAGCCGCAGGGTGAGCGCGATCCGGGCGTCGGTCGACAGCACCGGATGGCAGGCGGTGAAGATCAGCCGCAGTAGATCGTCGTCGATGTCGTCGGCTTCGGAGGGTTCGGCCGGCGGTGGCGCGTCCTCCAGCGTCCGCCCGACCTCGGCGAGTTTCCGCGCGTAGGTCTCCTTGCGGCGGACGAGGTCGATCGCCCGGTGTTTGGCCGTGGCCATGAGCCAGGCGCCCGGTCTATCCGGTACGCCCGACTCCGGCCACTGCTCCAGCGCGGCGACCAGAGCGTCCTGCGCGATCTCCTCGGCGATGCCCACGTCTCGTACGATCCGGGTGACACCGGCGATGATCCGCGCCGACTCGATCCGAAATACCGCTTCCACCGCGCTCGCTGCCGTCACGGCCTCATCAGAACAGGCGCGCGAAGGGCGGGCAAGCGCCGGTGGATCCGACCCCGTGCCGATCAGCCTCCCAGCCCGGTGAGCGACCCGGTGAGCGGCCCGGTGAGCGGACTCGTGAGCGGACTCGTGAGCGGACTCGTGAGCGGACCCCGTGGCTGATCAGCCCCCCGCGCCGATCAGCCTCTCGGCGGGCCGGTCCGAGCGGCCCCAGGCGGTCAGGCCGTGTGCTCGGCGATCTCGCGGACCTCACAGGTGACCGTCCAGTAGTCGTCGTGCACCTGAAGGAAGCGCCTGGTCCACTCGATCGCCTCGGCCTTGTCCTTGGCCTGAACGATCGAGTAGCCACCGATGACCTCCTTGGTCTCGGTGAACGGTCCGTCGGTGTAGCTGATCTTGCCGTCCGCCCAGGTGACCCGGGTCGCCTCGGAGGTGGGGGTGAGCCCGGCCGTGTCCAGCATGACCCCGGCCTTGGTGATCTCCTCCAGCAGTTCACCCATCCGCTGCATCATCTCCGGGCTGGGCCCCTGCTCCGGGGCGTTCCGCTCATCGACACGGACGAGCGTCAGAAAGCGCGGCATGGTGACTCCCTCGATACCGGAGGCGGGACCGTTCCCCGCCTCTCACCCCTATGTCGAACGGGAGACGGCGGAATCGACACCGTCCCCGAAATTCTTCTGAGAATTTTCCGAGCCGGCCACCGCAGGCGTCCCGGACTGCCCCGGCAGCAGGAGCAGCGCCACCAGAACGCCCACGGCGAGCAGCCCCGAACACACCCAGTACGCCGCGCTGTACCCATCGGCCAGGGCGGCGGCGTCGCGGCCGTCCCCGGTGGCGGTCGCGGCCACGGTGACCAGGACGGCGAGGCCCAGCGAGCCGCCGATCTGCCGGCAGCTATTCAGCAGCCCGGAGGCCATGCCCGTCTCGGCGGGGGTCACGCCCGTGGTCGCCGCCGTGCCGAGCGGTATGAAGCTCAGGCCGATACCGAGGCTGCCGAGCAGGGACGGCCCGAGGATCGAGTACGCGAAGCTTCCGTCGGGCGTCGCGGCGATCGCGAACCAGACGAGTCCGGCCGCGCCCAGCGTTCCGCCCAGCGCCAGCAGATTGCGGATGCCGAGGGTGGCGACCACCTTGGTGGCGATGATCGATCCCGCCACCACGCCGACGCAGAAGGGCAGGAACGCCGCACCCGTCACGGACGCCTCGTAGCCCAGCACCTGCTGCATATAGAGCGAGCAGAAGTAGAACGCGGCGAACTGCGCGGAGCTGAGCAGCAGCGAGAAGATGTTGGCACCGAGTACGGGACGGATGCCCAGCAGCCCGATCCGCAGCAGCGGCTGTCGTACCCGCCCCTCCACCACGGCGAAGGCGGCCAGCAGCAGGACCGCCGCGCCGAGCGTCAGCACGGTGGTGGTCGACCCCCACGACTGCGTCTCCGTCCGGACAACTCCGAGGACCAGCAGCGATGTCCCGGCGGTGACCAGCAGGGCCCCGGCGATATCGAGCCGGGGCGCGGCGGACCGGTCCCTGGTGGCGGTGAGGCCGGTGCGCGCGGTCGCGATGAGCGCGAACACCACGATGGGCACATTGACCAGCATCACGGCCCGCCAGCCGGCCGCGTCCGTGAGCAGACCGCCGGCGAGGACGCCGAAGGCGCCTCCGGCCGCGCCCGCCATGCCCCACAGGCCGAACGCCTTGGAGCGCGCCGGCCCGGCCGGGTAGGTGAGGGTGATCAGGGTGAAGGCGACGGGGGCGAGCGCCGCCGCGCCGACGCCCTGGGCCGCGCGGGCCGCGATCAGCGCGCCCGGGGTCTGCACGAGGCCGCCGATCAGGCTGGCCAGACCGAAGAGCGCCAGACCGGCGCCGAGGACGCGGCGGCTGCCGACGAGGTCGGCGAGCCGGCCGCCGAGCATGAGCAGCCCGCCGAAAGTGAGCGCATAGGCGCCCACGACCCATTGCAGCCCGTCGGCGGTGAAGCCGAGGTCGTCGCGCATGTCCGGCAGTGCCACATTGACGACGGACATATCGAGCGCCACCAAGAACTGCACGGTGAGGACCACCGTCAGCACCCAACGCCCGTTCCGAGCTTGGTCGTTCATCGTTCTTCCCCTCCGAAACTGCCCGTTCGGTCCCCTGGGATGCGACGTTACTATACGCGTATAGAAATTCGACACCCGAGAAGTCCCCAGAAGTCCCCAGAAGTTGCGGAGAATGCCCGAGTGGCTGAGGGAGAAGAGAAGAAGACCAAGCGGGGCGCTGGGCGCCCGCGCAGGCTGGACCCCGAGACGATCGTCGCCACCGCGCGCCGCATCATCGAGGAGGAGGGGGTGGCCGCCCTCTCCATGCGGCGGGTGGCCAAGGAGGTCGGCAGTACGCCGATGGCGCTCTACCACTACGTACGGGACAAGGACGAACTGCTGCTGCTCACACTCGCGGGCGTCTCGGCGCAGTTTCCGCGCCCCGAGCTGCCGGCCGACCCGCGCGCCCGGCTGATCACGGCCGCCGTCCATATGCACCAGGTCCTGGCGCAGGTGCCATGGGTGCTGAAGGTGCTGGAGCTGGGTGGTCTCACCGACAAGCAGGCCCTGTGGATCGCCGAGGAGATCATCGATTCGGCGATGGCCTGCGGGCTGAGCGCCGGGCAGGCGGTGGCCACCTACCGCACCATCTGGTACTTCGTCTACGGGGATCTGGTCTTCCGGGCCTCGGCGGCCCGGCGCGCGGCGGAGCCGGACCGCAAACAGCACTGGCCCGCGATGCTCACCGAGGAGGACGCGGCCGAGCTGCCGCGGCTGACGGCGCTGGCGCCGCGCTGGGAGGAACTGCAGCGGTACGACATCGCCGAGCAGCTGGCGGCGATCGTCGACGGACTGCTGAGCCGGGCGGGAGGGGCCGGGCGGGCCGCGGAGCGGGAGCCCGGCGCGCAGGAACCTCACATGTAGCGATTACCCGCACGCAGGAAGCGACAACCGGCCGGCCGGCCGGATTGGTGTGGCGGTGGCAGTGGCGGTGGGATGGCAGTGGCGTGGCAGTGCGCCGGCGCCTCAGTGGACCGGCCGGCCGGTCGGCCGGCTGGCCCGTCGGCCGGGTCAGCGAACCGGCGCCCCAGTGGACCGGTCGGCCGGTGAGCCGGCGCTCCGGTCCGCTGGCGGGTCAGTGAGCCGGTGTCGGTCCGCTGGTGGGTCGGTGAGCCGGCGCGTGTCAGTCGGTGCCGAGCGACTCGAACCGCCAGCGGTGCACCGCCCGCGTGATCAGGTCCGCCGTCGGCTCCGGCAGTTCCGGCAGCTCCGCCCCCGCGTCCGCCACCTCCCACCAGGTGATGACCAACACCCGGTCCCCCGCCGCGCGGAAGGACTCCCGGCGCAGCGGCTCCCGGGCCAGTTCGTGGGCGCGGGCCCACTCCAGCAGCTCCGCGCCCCGCCCCTGGACCGCGCGGGCCTCCCACATCAGCGCGACGACGGTCGCTCCGGCGCTCATGAGTACAGGTTGTCCTTGCTGATCTCGTGCACATGGTCGTGGTCGTGACCGTGCCCATGCCCGTGCCCGTGCCCGTGGCCTTCGCCCGCACCCTCGCCGTGCGCGAGGCCCGGCACATGAGTCTCCGTCACCGGCAGCGAGGAGTCCGCCGACAGCTCCAGGTCCGACGGCGCCCGCCCGCGCGCCACCATCTCCGCCCCCAGCGCCGCCACCATCGCACCGTTGTCCGTGCAGAGCTTCGGCCGCGGCACCCGCAGCCGGATACCCGCCCGCTCGCAGCGCTCCAGGGCCAGCGCCCGCAGCCGTGAGTTGGCCGCCACCCCGCCGCCGATCATCAGATGATCGACGCCCTCGTCCAGACAGGCCCGGACGGCCTTGCGGGTCAGCACGTCCACGACCGCCTCCTGGAAGGAGGCCGCCACATCCCGTACGGGCACCTCCTCGCCCGCCGCCCGCTTGGCCTCGATCCAGCGGGCCACCGAGGTCTTCAGGCCGGAGAAGGAGAAGTCATACGCCGGGTCGCGCGAGCCGCTCAGCCCACGCGGGAACGCGATGGCCTTCGGGTCGCCCTCCCGTGCCAGCCGGTCGATCACCGGCCCCCCGGGGAAGCCGAGCTGCAGCACCCGGGCGATCTTGTCGAACGCCTCGCCCGCCGCATCGTCGATCGTCGCCCCCAGCGGCCGTACGTCGCTGGTGATGTCCGGCGCGAGCAGCAGTGAGGAGTGTCCGCCGGAGACCAGCAGCGCCATCGTGGGCTCGGGCAGCTTGCCGTGCTCCAACTGGTCCACACAGATGTGGGAGGCCAGATGGTTCACCCCGTAGAGCGGCTTGCCCAGCGCGTACGCGTACGCCTTGGCGGCCGACACCCCCACCAGCAGGGCCCCGGCGAGCCCGGGTCCGGCGGTCACCGCGATGCCGTCGAGATCGCGGGCGCTGACGCCCGCCTCCCGCAACGCGCGCTCGATCGTCGGAACCATCGCCTCCAGATGCGCCCGTGAGGCGATCTCGGGCACCACGCCGCCGAACCGCGCGTGGGTGTCCACACTCGACGCGACGGCGTCGGCGAGCAGGGTCGTGCCACGGACGACGCCGACGCCGGTCTCGTCGCAGGAGGTCTCGATACCGAGTACGAGAGGTTCGTCAGCCATCAGTAAACATTCCCTTGCACATGGAGCCGCATGACGAGCGCGTCGACGTTGCCGGGCTGGTAGTAACCGCGGCGGAATCCGATGGGCTCGAAGCCGAAGCGCTCGTAGAGCTTCTGCGCCCTGAGGTTGTCCACCCGCACTTCGAGCAGCACTTCCTCGCACTCGAAGGCGGTGGCGTGCCGCAGCAGATCGGTGAGCAGCCGGGCACCGAGTCCGGTGCCCCACTGCTCCCGCGCCGCGGCTATGGTCTGGACGTCCCCGAGGCCACCGGCCGCCGCGAGACCCGCGTATCCGACGATCTTCCCGTCGGTCTCCGCGACCACATAGCGACGGGTGGCACCCGGTCCGCGCGCATGCGCGAGTTCGGACCAGAACATCCCGGGCGACCAGGCGTCCTCGGGGAAGAGCGCGTGTTCGAGATCGAGTACGGGGCCGAGGTCCCACCAGCGCATCTCGCGCAGTACGGGGTCCGGTGCGCTGGTCACTTCGGGGTGACCACCTTGTAGTTCTTCGGCACCTGGGCGTCCGGCCTGCGCAGGTACATCGGCTGCGGCGGCACACCCGGTTCGTTCTCGAAGGCGCCGACCGCACCGGCGGCCAGCTTCTCGGCGGCCAGCGACGCCAGCGCGGCGGCCGAGACATGCTCCGGGGCGCGGGCGTCGGGGAAGGTGTCGGGGTAGAGCAGTGCGCCGGCACCGACGACCGGCAGTCCCGCGACGCGTTCGGCGATATCGGCGGGCCGGTCCACGAACGGCCCCTCCACCCGGGAGCGGGGGGAGTCGTATCTCGCCCAGTAGACCTCCTTGCGGCGGGCGTCCGTCGCCACCACGAAGGGCCCGTCGAGACCGCTGGCGTAGGCGAGCCCGTCCAGCGTGCAGAGCCCGTACACCGGGACGCCCAGGGCCGAACCGAAGGTCGCGGCCGTCACCAGACCGACCCGCAGTCCGGTGTACGGGCCGGGGCCGACCCCGGCCACCACGGCGGTGACGGCGTCCAGCCGCACCCCGGCGTCGGCGAGCACCCGGTCGACGGTGGGCAGCAGCAGTTCGCCGTGCCTGCGCGCGTCCACACTGCTGGACTCGGCGACGACGGACGCACCGTCGTGAAGGGCGGCGGTGACGGCGGGGGTGGCGGTATCCACGGCGAGCAAGAGCACGCGAACAGCCTACGGCTCCCGGGCCCGGGGGCACGGCGGCCCGTCGCGGAGGGGCGGCGGCTGCTACCGTCGCCCAGGCATGGTATTCGAAAGGCTTCGAAGGTTTCGAAAGGTGGGGCACGGTGTCACGGAGCAGCTCGGGACTGGTGGCGGGGCTCACGGCCGCCGCTCTGGCGGGCGTCTGTTTCCTCGCCTACCAGGCGTCGGCGAGCGTCCCGGACCAGGCCAAGGCCCGGACCCCGAATGCTTCGCCGTCGGCGAAGAACAACGGCCAGGGCAAGCCGGAGAATCCGCTGGCGCTGCCCGCGTCGTCGGGTGTCGGCGTGCGGGTCGTCTACAGCCTTGAGGACCGGCGGGTCTGGCTGGTCGGCGGCAAGAACCGGGTCGCGCGCACCTTCGCGGTGATGCCGTCGACGGTGAACCCCGCACCCGGCACGTACGCGGTGACCTCCAGGTCAGGGCAGGTGTCCGGCTCGGACGGGGTGACGATCGAGCACGTGGTGCGGTTCACGAAGGTCGGTGACGTGCCGATCGGTTTCAGCGCCGCCACGGACGGCTCAATGGCCAGCCCGGACCCGAAGAAGAAGACCGGCGGCGTGCGGATGACCCGTGCCGACGGCACTGCGATGTGGCGGTTCGCGACGGTGGAGACGAAAATCGTCGTGGTGCCGTAGGGCACGCCGGGGCCTTCCGGTCCGCGCACGCCCCCGGCGAACCCCGACTCCTCCCGGCGACCGCCAACAGGTGAAAGCGGTCGACCGCGGATGGGACCGGGGCACATCGGACGCTTCGGGTGAGGTCGGAGCGAAGGCCCCACAGGCCACCACACCCATACCCGTACGCGTGAAGCAGTACGAATCCACCCGTACGGAACGGGCCGCGCAACGACACTCGAACCGGGTCCGCGGGCTTGGGCCGCGCCAGAACCGGCCCGGTCCGTCAGGCACGGCCCGGCGTCAGGCCGCGTCGCGGGTCTCGCCCTCGGGGTAGATCTCGGCGCGCGGCGGAGTGGAGACCGCGCTGGCCGCCACGCAGGACGCCAGCAGATCTCGCATGGACGGAACAGCGGGCAGGGCGGACACGACGGGAAGGGTCTGCGTGGGCGTCGGCTCGGCCGACTGCCGCCGTGGCTGGAATTCGCGCTCGGACGCTGCCATGAATGCCTCCTGGCTCGCGGGGGCAGGCTTGGTTAGGTACACCTAACCAAATCTCCGTACCATGTGAACACGCCCGACACGGCCCGCGCAACATTTTCCCGACAGCTTGTCGGAATATCTGGAATCGAGGCTTCGCCTCCGGAGCCGGACGAGCACGGCGCGTGCCCGTGAGGCATATATCGACCAGATTTGTCCGCACTCGGGACGTACGACCCATGGCGCGTAGCCGCGCCCACGATCGAATCCGCTGCGGATCCGGGGATCTGAATCGGATCCGCAGCGGATCTAGATCGGACCGGGATCGGACCGGGATCGGACCGGGATCCGAGCTGCGGATCCGGTCGCGGTCAGACCACCGTCAGATCCACCCCGGCCCAGCGCGCTCCGAACCCCGTCAGGGTCACATCGCGCCGGTCGTCGTCCGTGTCGCCGACCACCCGGTGGATCACCACATGCAGCCGGTCGTCCGAGAGGTCCTCGACCTTCCCGTCACCCCACTCCACGACCACCACCGACTCCGGCAGTGAGATGTCGAGGTCCAGGTCCTCCATCTCGTCCAGACCGCCGCCGAGCCGGTACGCGTCCACATGGACCAGGGCGGGCCCGCCCGTCAGCGAAGGGTGGACCCGGGCGATGACGAAGGTCGGCGAGGTGACCGCGCCCCGCACGCCGAGGCCCGCCCCGAGGCCCCGGGTCAGCGTCGTCTTGCCCGCGCCCAGCTCGCCGGTGAGCATCACCAGATCGCCGGGGCGCAGCAGTCCGGCGAGGCGCTGTCCCAGCTCCCGCATCCGCTCGGGGGACTCGACGGCGGCGCGGGCGACCGACGTCTCCGGGGGGTACGCGGCGGTGGGGGCGACGGCGCGCTCGGCCGCCGAGGGGTGCGGTGCTTCCATACGGGCCAACGTTAGCCGCTGCCGGACGGACCGGGGCCGGACACCACACGTACGGGCGCGGGCAGGGGCCCGCCGACTCACGTACAGGCACGCCCCGCCGGCCGGGCCGGGTACCACCCGTACGGGCACGGGCCGGGGCCCACCGGCCCCCCTCGGCGGCACCGGACCGGTGGTGTCAGCCCGTGCCCGACGGCTCCGCGTCGGCCGTCTCCGGTACCGCGCCGACCCGGACGAGCAGATCCGCCAGCCGGTCCGTGACGACCTCCGGATGCTCCAGCATCACCAGGTGCCCGGCGTCCGGCACGATCACCAGCTCCGCGTCCGGCAGCAGATCGGCGATGGCCTCGCTGTGGGCACTCGGGGTGACCAAGTCCTTGTCCCCGGCGAGCACCAGCACCGGCACCCCGGCGAAGACCGGGAGCGCGGCGGCCTTGTCGTGTTCGTCGAAGGCGGGGTAGAACTCGGCGACCACGTCGATGGGCGTGCTCTCGATCAGCCGCTCGGCGAACCTGGCGACCGCCGGGTCCACGTCCTTGGACGAGAACGAGTACCTCTTGATCAGGCCGGCGAAGAGGTCGGCGGTGGCCCGCCGGCCGCGTTCCACCAGCTCTGTCTGGGAGCCCAGGGCGCGCAGCACCCCCGGCAGCACCCGGCGCACGGCGTTGACGCCCGCGACCGGCAGGCCGTAATTGACCTCACCGAGCTTTCCGCTCGATGTGCCGACGAGGGCGATGCCGACCACCCGTTCCCGTACGGTCTCGGGGAACTGGTCAGCCATCGCCATCATCGTCATCCCACCCATCGAGTGCCCCACCAGCACCAGCGGTCCCTCGGGGGCCGCCGCGTCGATGACCGCCCTGAGGTCGCGGCCGAGCTGGTCAATGGAGACGGGCACCCGGTCCGGGCCGGTCTGCGCGGCGCCGCGGGCGGAGCGGCCGTGGCTGCGCTGGTCCCAGTACACGGTGCGCACCAGACCGCGCAGGGCGGCGCGCTGGAAGTGCCAGGAGTCCTGGCTGAGGCAGTAGCCGTGGCTGAAGACGACGGTGACCGGCGCGGGGGCCTTGCGGCCGAAGAGCCGGCGGCGGCGCGGGCCGCCGATCTCGGGGTCGAGTTCGTCGGACTCGTAGTAGAGCTGGGTGCCGTCGTCGGCGACGGCCTTGCCGGGCATCCCGCGCAGGGAGCCGTACGGGCCCGAGGCGTCCAGCGCCAACCGGGCCTTCTTCCGTATGCCCCGGCCGACGGTGAGCCGCTCGATCGCGACACCGGCGGCCGCGCCCGCGGCGATGACGCCGATCGCGGCACCGGCGATACCGGCCTTGCGCCAGTTGCCCGCCGTGGCCGCCGACGCGACGGTCGCCACCGCCGTCACGGCGTCCCCCGTGCTGGTCTCGCTCACCGTGCAGCTCCTCGTCGTCGTCGGAGTCCTGGTCCAGCTCAGTGATCGGCCCGTACGGAGCGGCCGGCCGGGATCGCGGCCCGTACGACCGGCCCGTACGCCCCGGCGCGGTCAGGTCGGGTCAGCTCGACGAATTCCGCGCGTCGGCCTGCTCGGCCTGCTCAGCCCGCTCGTTCAGGTAGACACGCGGCACCCGTGAGCCGATGCGGGTGACGATCTCGTACGCGATCGTGCCCGCCGCCCGCGCCCAGTCCTCGGCGTTGGGCTCGCCCCGGGTGCCGGGGCCGAAGAGCAGGGCTTCGGCGCCCTCCTGGATCTCCTGCCCACCGAGATCCACCACGAACTGGTCCATCGCGATCCGCCCGGCGGCGCGCCGCCACTCGCCGCCGACCAGGACCGGGCCCCGGCCCGACGCATGGCGCGGAATGCCGTCGCCGTAGCCGACGGGGATCAGTCCCAGGGTCGTCTCCGCGTCGGTGACGTAGTGGTGTCCGTAGCTGACGCCGTGGCCCGCCGGGACGTGCTTGACGAGGGCCACGGAGGCGGCGAGCGTCATCACGGGCCGCAGCCCCAACTCGTCGGACGTGCCCAGCTCGGGAGCGGGCGAGATGCCGTACATCGCTACGCCGGTCCGTACGAGGTCGAAGTGGGCCTCGGGGAGCGTGAGGGTGGCCGGGGAGTTGGCCATGTGCCGGACCTCGGGCTCGACGCCCGCCTTCTCGGCGTGGGCGAGCATCTCGCGGAAGACGGCGAGCTGGGCGGCGATCGAGGGGTGCCCCGGCTCGTCGGCGCAGGCGAAGTGGGACCAGATCCCGGTGATCTGCACGGCCCCCTCGGCCTGGGCGGCGAGGGCGGCGAAGACCAACTGGGGCCAGTCGGTGGGCTGGCAGCCGTTGCGCCCGAGGCCGGTGTCGGCCTTGAGCTGGATACGGGCCGGGCGGCCCAGGGCGCGAGCGGCGGCGGTGACCTCGGCGAGGGCCCACAGACCGCTCACCGACATGTCGAGATCGGCCTCGATCCCCTCCCGCCAGGGGTCTCCGGGCGTCCACAGCCAGCACATGATCCGCCCGGGGACACCGGCCGCGCGCAGGGCGAGCGCCTCCTGAGGCGTGGCCGTGCCGACCCAGGTCGCCCCGGCCTCGATGGCCGCGAGCGCGCAGGGCACCGCGCCGTGTCCGTAACCATCCGATTTGACGACGGCCATGAGGGCGGCGCCGGGGGCACGCTCACGCAGGGAGCGCACATTGGCGCGGAGCGCGGCGAGGTCGATCTCGGCCCGGGTTCTCATGAGCGGCGGTGTCTGGGTCATCGGGCCCAGTCTCTCAGAGGGGTGCGACAGCCCCGTGGCGACGGGTCCCGCTTCCCCCACGGGCGGGTGTGCGGTTGATCACGGCCCTTCCCCCCCCCCTCAGCTCTCAGTCGCCGTCCGGACGTCCCGCCACGCCCGCCCCAACGCCTCCGCCACCTCGTACGACGTGATCGGCGTCCCCTCCACCGCCGCGTGCCGAGCCGCGAGGCCATGGAGATAGGCCGCCACCGAGCCCGCGTCCCGCGCCTCCAGACCGGCCGCCAGCAGGGAGCCCGCGAGTCCGGAGAGGACATCCCCGCTGCCCGCCGTCGCCAGCCACGGCGTGCCCATCGGATTCACCCGTACGGGGACGTTCGCGTCCGGCGCGGCGACCAGCGTCGTCGAGCCCTTGAGCAGGGCCGTCGCCCCGTACCGCATCGCGAGTTCCCGTACGGACGCCAGCCGCGCCGACTCCACCTCGTCGCGCGCGACGCCGAGCAGCGCCGCCGCCTCCCCGGCGTGCGGCGTGAGCAGGGTCGGCGCGCGCCGGCCCCGTACCGCATCCGGGGTCAGCGGTCGCAGTCCGTCCGCGTCGACCAGGACCGGGACGTCGGATGCGAGGACCTCGCCCACGGCGTCGGTGTCGTCGCCCAGGCCGGGGCCGACGACCCACGCCTGCACCCGGCCCGCCTTCGCGGGCGGCCCGGCGTGGACCAGGGTCTCCGGGAAGCGGGCGATCACCGCGTCGGCCGCATGGCCGACGTACCGGACCGCCCCCGCGCCGCCGCGCAGCGCGCCCGCCACGGCGAGCACCGCCGCGCCGGGGTAGCGCGCGGACCCGGCGACGACGCCGACGACGCCGCGCCGGTACTTGTCGCTCTCGCCGGCGGGTTCGGGCAGCAGCAGCGCCAGGTCGGCGTGTTGGAGCGCCTCCACGTCGGGCACGGACGGCAGATGGGGTTCGAGCCCGATGTCCACCAGGCGTACGGTCCCGCCGTACTCGCGCGCCGGGTCGATCAGCAGACCCGGTTTGTAGGTGCCGAAGGTGACGGTCGCGTCCGCGCGGAGGGCCTCGCCGCGCACCTCGCCGCTGTCAGCCTCGACTCCGCTGGGCAGATCGACGGCGAGTACGACGGCGTTGGAGCCGCGCGCGGCGCGGGCGACCGGTACGGCGTCCGGTCGCAGTCCGCCCCGGCCACCGATGCCGGTGATCCCGTCGAGCACCAGATCGGCCCCGGCCAGCACCTCGAACGGATCGTCGGCGATCCGCCCGCCCGCGCCGGTGAAGGCGGCGAGTCCGCCGGGGTGCGTACGGTCCGGGGCGAGCAGTACGGCGCCGACCCCGGCGCCCCGGCGCGCGAGCCGGGCGCCCGCGTACAGCGCGTCCCCGCCGTTGGCGCCGCTGCCGACGAGGAGGACGACCCGCGCCCCGTACACCCGCCCGAGCAGATCGGCGCAGGCCGCGGCGAGTCCGGCGGCGGCGTGGCGCATGAGCGCGTCCTCGGGGAGCCGTGCCGTCAGCTCGGCCTCGGCGGTCCTGATGGTCTCCACGCGGTAAGCGGTACGCATGTCATCGAGTCTGCCCCAGCGCCCGCCGCGCCGCCTCATGGGAGCCGGGCGCTCAAATACGCGCGCGCGGTGCGCACTTGCCCCGTACGGCGGATCCGGCGCACCGGACCGGAGTCGGGGCACTACCCAGGGTTGACGAACCCTCAAGTGAAACTTAGGTTTGCCTTACCTAAGTGACACGGCTGCCGTGGCCACACTCCGTGGTCCCACTCCGAAAGGTGTCCTTCCCATGCGCCCTGCCGCCCGCACCGCCGCCCGCGCCACCGTCGCCGCACTCGGAGCCGCCGCGCTCACCCTGGGCCTCGCCTCCAGCGCATCCGCCGCAACGGTGAACCGGACGGTCACCGACTCCGGCACGGTCTACGCCCTCTCGCTGACCGCGCCGGGCACCGCACCCGCGGCCGGCACCAACGTCACCGTCAAGGGCACCGGCTACAACCCCGCGCAGGGCGTCTACGTCGGCCTCTGCGCGATACCCGCCGGTGTCGACGTCAAGGACCAGACCACCTGGAACAGCAAGCCGACCCCGTGCCTCGGCGGCCAGGACCAGGCCGGCACCACCGGCGCCTCCCACTGGGTCAACAAGGACTGGTGGTGGATGTCGCCCAACAACTCCTCGCCCTACACCGTCGCCAACGGCCGGGGCGGCTTCTCCGTCTCCATCCATGTGAAGGCGCAGATCTCCGCGTCGGTCACCTGCGGTCAGTCCGGTGTCACCTGCGCGATCCTCACCCGCGCCGACCACTTCGACACCAACGACCGCAAGTACGACGTCTATGTACCGGTGACGTTCTCCTAAACCATGCCGAACAGCATCGGAAGCCACCGGCGAGGACGGCGGATCCCCGCGGGCGCCGCCGCCGCGCTGCTGCTCGTGGCGGGACTCACCGCCGCGAGCCCGGCGCGCGCGGCCGACCCCGGCGAGGCCACCGGCCCCACCGGGCAGAAGCTCACCGTCTCCGACACCCGGAACATCGACCCCCGCGGCCAGAAGGTCACCGTGACCGGCTCGGGCTACGCCCGCGACAAGGGCGTCTACCTCGCCGTCTGCGTCCTGCCGAAACCCGGCCAGGCACCCAGCCCCTGCCTCGGCGGCACCGATATGTCCGGGACCTCGGGATCCTCGTACTGGATCTCCGACAACCCGCCGGACTACGCCAAGGACCTGGTCAAACCCTTCGTCCGACAGAGCGACGGCAAGGGCGGCTTCACCTTCGAACTGACCCTCAAGGTCAAGGACAGCGGCGCCGACTGCACCCGGCTGGCGTGCGCCGTCGTCACCCGCGCCGACCACACCCACTCGGGCGACCGCGAACAGGACGTCATCGTCCCGATCACCTTCGGCAGCGGCGGCGGCCCGCCCGGTCCCGAGGTGCCCCCGGGCACGGTCCGCCACGACGAGATACGCAGGATCACGCCCCCCGGCGGCGCGCTGGACGCCGAGGTGGACCCGGCGCGGGGACGCCTCTACGTCAGCAGCCACGACGGCACCACGGCACGGCTCACCACCTACTCCACCGCCACCGGGAACGTCGTCGGCACACCCGTCGAACTGCCGTCCGCTGCGGGCGTCATGGCCCTCGACCCCGACTCGTACGCGCTGCACCTCGGACTCAGCGACCGCGTCGCCACGTACAACACCAGGACCGGCGCGCTCACCGACAACCGGGCACCGCAGGCGACGGGCAACATCAAGCTGCTCGCCGTCGACCCGGGCGCGGACCGGCTCTACCTGGCCAACCAGGAGGGCAAGTCGGTCACCGTGTACGACACCCGCACCTGGAAGCCCGTCGGCGCACCCGTCGTCCTGCCCTTCCTGCCGGCCGGGCTCGCCGTCGACACCACCACGCACACCGGCTACGCCACCTATGTCGGCGGCGTTCCGCTGCCCGGGGGCGGCATCGTCTTCCGCAATGTCCTCAACGCCGTCGACGGCGCCACCGGCCGGCTCGTCCGCAGCCTCGACCTGGGCAGCACCGCGCTGGGCAGCATGGGCGTGACGGTCGACCCCGGCACCGACCCGAAGTCCCGTACGGGCTATGTCGCCAACCTGGCGGCCGGCACGGTCTTCACCATCGACCTCAGGGCCAACAAGGTCTCCGGCACGCTGACCGTGGGGGCCAACCCGAGGGCCCTGGCGTACGACTCCGGGAGCCGCACGCTCTACGCGGCGCAGACCACGGCGGGCACGGTCGCCGCGGTGGACCCGGTGAAGAACAAGGTCATCGGGACGCTGGAGACCGGTGACGGGCCGGAGGAACTGACGCTCGACGGCCGGACGCACACCCTGTTCACGGTGGCGTCGGGGAAGGTCGTCCAGACCCGGCGGCTGGTCTCGCCGACGGTCACCACCGGGCCGAAGAAGGTGTCCGTCCAGGCCGGGCGGCGGGCGGAGTTCAGGGCCTCGGCCACGGCGGATCCCGCACCGGGGGCCGGCTGGGAGGTGAGCACCGACGCGGGCACCACCTGGCAGCCGATCGCGGGCGCGACGGGGAGGACACTCGGCTTCAGGGCGACCGCGGAGCACAGCGGCAACCGCTACCGGGCGGTCTTCACCAACCCGGTCGGCAGCACCCGCTCGAAGGCCGCCGAACTGACGGTCACCCCGGTGCCCGACCCGTCCGGGAGCGGCGGCGCCACCGGGGGCGGTACGGGTGGCCCCGGCCCGGACCCCGGCGGCGGCAGCACGTCCGGTGGCGGTTCCGCATCCGGCGGCGGCACCGCGGGCGGAGGCACGGCAGGCGGTCATACGGCGGGTGGGGACACCGCGGGCGGAGCCGGGACGGTCGGCGGCGGTACGGCCGGGGGCACTACATCCGGCGACGGCTCCGGCAGCGGCGAGAGCGGGGGCGGCGGTCTCGCCGCCACCGGATCGGCGGTGCTGCCCCTCGCGATCGCGGCGGGGGCGCTGACGGCCCTGGGCACGGCGGCGCTGTTCACCCGGCGCAGATGCAGAACGTGACGGGCCCGGGCTCAAGTCCAGTTCCGGGCTCAGGTCCGGCTCCGCGCTCAAGTCCGACTCCGGGCTCAAGTCCAGCTCCGGGCTCAGGTCCGGCTCCGGGCTCAAGTCCGACTCCGGGCTCAAGTCCGACTCCGGGCTCAGGTCCGGTTCTTGACACCCGGACATGACACAACGCGCTGCGGACACCTCAGCGCCCGACAGACCGGCACGGTCCCCTCCCGCTCATCGGCCGGGAGGGGGCCGTGCCTCATATCCGGACCGGGGCCCACGCCCGCCCAGCCACCGCCCGCCTCGGCTACCCCTCCGCGATCACCACCGCCGACGCCACCCCCGCGTCATGGCTCAGCGAGATATGCCACGACTGCACCCCGAGCGCCTCGGCCCGCGCCGCGACGGTCCCCCGCACCCGCAGCCGTGGCCGGCCGCTCTCCTCCACGTACACCTCGGCGTCCGTCCAGTGCAGTCCGCCGGGCGCGCCGAGCGCCTTCGCCACGGCCTCCTTCGCCGCGAAGCGCGCCGCCAGCGAGGCGGAGCCGCGCCGCTCCCCGCTGGGCAGCAGCAACTCGCGCTCCAGAAAGAGCCGTCGGGCCAGCCCCGGCGTCCGCCGCAGCGACGCCGCGAACCGGTCGATCTCGGCGACGTCGATCCCCACCCCAATGATCACCCGGTCACTCCTCCGATCACCTGGTCGCTCCACCCATCACTCGATCACTCACCAGCACGCACAGCGCTCCACTGCGCCGCCCACCGCCACATGACACCGCAAGCGGCTCGCCACCACCCCACCACAGGCCGCCCACCACTGATCACCCACCCCACGCGCCACTCCACGAGTCTCGGCACGAGTCTCGGCACGCGTCACGGCACACATCACTCCACGGTCACCGACTTGGCGAGATTGCGCGGCTGATCGACCTCATTGCCACGCGCCGTCGCCAACTCGCACGCGAACACCTGCAACGGCACCGTCGCCACCAGCGGCTGCAACAGCGTCGGCGTGACCGGGATCCGGATCAAATGGTCCGCGTACGGCACGACCGCCTCGTCCCCCTCCTCCGCAATCACGATCGTCCGCGCCCCCCGCGCCCGGATCTCCTGAATATTGGAGACGATCTTGTCGTAGAGCACCGAGCGCCCGCGTGGCGACGGCACCACGACCACCACCGGCATGTCCTCCTCGATCAGCGCGATCGGACCGTGCTTCAACTCCCCCGCCGCGAAGCCCTCCGCATGCATATACGCCAACTCCTTGAGCTTCAGCGCGCCCTCCAGCGCCACCGGATAGCCGACGTGCCGCCCGAGGAAGAGCACGGTGTTCTTCCCCGCGAGCGAACGCGCCAGTGCCCGCACCGGCTCCATGGTCTCCAGCACCTGCTCGACCTCGCCCGAGATCTTCGCCAGGTCCCGGATGACGTCCTGGATCTCGTCACCCCACTTGGTGCCGCGCACCTGCCCCAGATAGAGGGCGAGCAGGTAGCAGGCCACCAACTGGGTCAGAAACGCCTTGGTGGACGCGACCGCGACCTCCGGACCCGCGTGCGTGTAGAGCACCGCGTCCGACTCACGGGGAATGGTCGACCCGTTGGTGTTGCAGACGGCCAGCACCCGCGCACCCTGCTCCCGCGCGTGCCGCAGCGCCATCAGGGTGTCCATGGTCTCGCCCGACTGCGAGATCGCGATGACCAGCGTGCGCTGGTCCAGGATCGGATCCCGGTACCGGAACTCGCTGGCCAGCTCCACCTCACACGGAATCCGGGTCCAGTGCTCGATGGCGTACTTCGCGATCAGTCCGGCGTGGAAGGCGGTACCGCAGGCGACGATGACGACCTTGGTGGCCTCCCGCAGCACGGAGACCGGAATGCGCACCTCGTCGAGGGTCAGCGACCCCGCGCTGTCGATCCGGCCGAGGAGGGTATCGGCCACGGCCTTGGGCTGCTCGGCGATCTCCTTGAGCATGAAGTAGTCATAACCCCCCTTTTCCGCGGCCGAGGCGTCCCAGTCCACGTGGTACGCCCGCACGTCCCCCGGAGCGCCGTCGAAACCGGTGACGGTCACACCGCCCCGACGCAGCTCCACCACCTGGTCCTGCCCCAGCTCGATCGCGGACCGCGTATGGGCGATGAACGCGGCCACGTCCGACGCGAGGAAGGACTCTCCCTCTCCAACGCCCACCACCAAGGGCGAGTTCCGCCGTGCGCCCACCACCACATCCGGCTCGTCCGCGTGCACGGCCACCAGCGTGAACGCGCCCTCCAGCCGCCGGCACACCTGCCGCATCGATTCCGCGAGGTCCCCGCAGGACGAGAACGCCTCGGCCAGCAGGTGCCCGACGACCTCCGTGTCGGTCTCGGACGCCAGATCGTGCCCCCGCCCCGCCAGCTCGGCCCGGAGCACGGCGAAGTTCTCGATGATCCCGTTGTGGACGACGGCGACCCGGCCCGCGTTGTCGAGGTGCGGATGGGCGTTGGCGTCGGTGGGCCCGCCGTGGGTCGCCCACCGGGTGTGCCCGATGCCGGTGGCGCCACTGGGCAGTGGACGCTCCTTCAGCTCCTTCTCCAGATTGATGAGCTTGCCGGACTTCTTCGCGGCGGCGAGACCGCCGTCGGCGAGGACGGCGACACCGGCCGAGTCATAGCCGCGGTACTCCAGCCGACGTAGGCCCGCGATGACCACTTCAAGCGCCGACTGTCCGCCGACATATCCCACGATTCCACACATGTCGGCAGCCTAAGGGCGTACCGTCGCGTGACCGAGCACACCACCCGGAACAGCCGCACACCCCCGACAATGTGAAGGTGATCTCTTCGCCCGCACAGAGCTCGCCCCACGGCGCCCCCCATGGCGCGGACCAGAGCGCGCACCGCGGCGCCCAGCGCCGCGCCGACCACGCGTCGACCCCGTACGTCGATCTCACCCGCGCGGAGTGGAAGGCGCTGCGGGACAAGACCCCGCTCCCCCTCACCGCCGACGAGGTCGAACGGCTGCGCGGACTCGGGGACGTCATCGACCTGGACGAGGTACGGGACGTCTATCTGCCGCTCTCCCGGCTGCTCAATCTGTATGTCCAGGCCACCGCCGAGCTGCGCGGCGCGCTCAACACCTTCCTCGGGGACGCGGGGCGCGGCCAGGGCGCCCAGCGCGGCACGCCCTTCGTCATAGGGGTCGCCGGCTCGGTCGCCGTGGGCAAGTCCACCGTCGCCCGGCTGCTCCAGGCACTGCTGGCCCGCTGGCCGGAGCACCCCCGCGTCGAGCTGGTCACCACCGACGGCTTCCTGCTGCCGATGAAGGAGCTGCTGGACCGCGGCCTGATGTCACGGAAGGGTTTCCCCGAGTCCTACGACCGGCGCGCCCTGACCCGTTTCGTCGCCGACATCAAGGCGGGCAAGGACGAGGTGACCGCACCCGTCTACTCCCATCTGATCTACGACATCCTCCCCGGCGAGCGCCTCACGGTCCGCCGCCCGGACATCCTGATCGTGGAGGGCCTCAACGTCCTCCAGCCCGCGCTGCCCGGCAAGGACGGCCGGACCCGGGTGGGACTCGCCGACTACTTCGACTTCTCCGTCTATGTGGACGCCCGGCCGGAGGACATCGAGCGCTGGTACCTCGACCGGTTCCGCCAGCTCCGCGCCACGGCGTTCCGGGACCCGTTCTCGTACTTCCGCAAGTACACCCAGGTCTCCGAGGCGGAGGCCATGGAGTACGCCCGTACGACCTGGCGCACCATCAACAAGCCGAACCTGCTGGAGAACGTGGCTCCCACCCGGGGCCGTGCCACCCTGGTGCTCCGCAAGGGCCCGGACCACAAGGTCCAGCGCCTGTCCTTGCGCAAGCTCTGACCCGCCCCTGAGAACACCCCGCGCGTCATCCGACCACTTCGACCACTTCGACGCTCCGAGGAGACCCCGGCGTGCTGCATCTGCGTCTGATCACCCCGGCCGACCGCACCGCCGAGGTGGTCGATCTCGTCCAGAGCACCGTCGGCACCGCCCATGTGGCGGTCGTCCCGGGCGCGGCCCGCGATCCGCAGGGCGATCTGGTGATGTGCGACGTGGCGCGCGAGGCCGGCGACGAGCTGATCAGCGGACTGCGGGCGCTGGGCATCGACGACTGCGGCTCCATCGCCGTCGAGAACATCGATCTGTCGCTCTCCACCCGCGCCACCAAGGCCGAGCAGGACGCCCCGGGCGAGGGCGCGGACGCGGTGCTGTGGGAGCAGCTCGCCGACGCCACCCACGAGGAGTCGACCCTCTCCGTCACCTACATCGCGTTCCTGACCCTGGCGACGATGATCGCGGCGTGCGGCGTGGTGCTGGACAACGCGATCCTGATCGTGGGCGCCATGGCGGTGGGTCCGGAGTTCGGCCCGCTCGCCGGCGTCTGTACGGGGCTGGTGCGCCGCTCGTCCCGGCTGGCCTGGCGCTCGTTCCTGGCGCTGATCGTGGGGTTCGCCGCCGCGATAGTGATCACCGTGGGCTTCAGCGCCGTCATGGCCCTGCTGGATCTGTTCACCGTCGACCAGCTCCAGGCCGACCGGCCCAACACGGGCTTCATCTACCGCCCGGACTGGTTCTCGTTCGTGGTCGCTGTGCTGGCGGGCGTGGCGGGGATGCTCTCCCTGACCTCGGCCCGCTCGGGGGCGATGGTGGGGGTGGCGATCTCGGTCACCACGGTGCCGGCCGCGGCGAACGCGGCGGTGGCGTTCAGCTTCCAGCAGTACCGCCAGGCGTGGGGGTCGACGGAACAGCTCCTGCTGAATCTGCTGGCCATCGTCCTGGCGGGCTCGGCGACCCTCCTGGTCCAGCGGCTCCTCTGGTCCCGTCGGGCATCAACCGGTCGCTCATAGCGGGCCCGGCCCGGCCGCAGTCGGACGACGCGGTCACACGCGTCACACGGTCGGATCATCGGGAAGAGGACGGAGTACGGGGGCCATCCCCCGCGCGATCCCGCGCGGCCCCCGGGCTCACCCCCGACTCACCCCAGGGCCGACTTCACCACGTCCGCCAGCCGCTCGGCCACCGCCCGCGCCTGCTCGATGTCGGCGGCCTCCACCATCACGCGTACCAGCGGCTCGGTCCCCGACGGGCGCAGCAGCACCCGGCCGGTCGCCCCCAGCTCGCGCTCCGCCTCGGTGACCGCGTTCGCCAGCTCGGCCGATGTGCGCACCCGCGCCTTGTCGACGTCGGGCACATTGATCAGTACCTGCGGCAGCCGGTCCATCACGGCGGCCAGCTCCGCGAGGGAGCGACCGGTCGCGGCCACCCGGGCCGCCAGCATCAGGCCGGTGAGGGTGCCGTCGCCGGTGGTCGCGTGGTCGAGCACGATCACGTGCCCGGACTGCTCGCCGCCGAGCGCGTACCCGTGCTCCTTCATCGACTCCAGGACGTACCGGTCGCCGACGGCGGTCTGCACCAGCTCCAGGCCCTCCCGCTCCATGGCGAGCTTGAAGCCGAGGTTGGACATGACGGTGGCGACCACGGCGTTCCCGCGCAGCGTGCCCGCCTCGCGCATGGCGAGGGCGAGGACCGCGAGGATCTGGTCCCCGTCGACCTCCGCGCCCGTCCCGTCGACGGCGAGGCAGCGGTCGGCGTCACCGTCGTGGGCGATGCCGAAGTCCGCGCCGTGCTCCACGACGGCGGCCTTGAGCTGTCCCAGGTGGGTCGATCCGCAGCCGTCGTTGATGTTGAGTCCGTCGGGCGCCGCGCCGAGGGTGATGACCTCGGCCCCGGCCCGCGCGAACGCCTCCGGGGAGACCCGGGCCGCCGCGCCGTGCGCCTCGTCCAGGACGATCCTCAGCCCGTCGAGCCGGTTCGGCAGTACGGCGATGAGGTGCGCGATGTAGGTGTCGAAGCCCTCGTTGTAGTCGGTGACCCGGCCCACGCCCGCCCCGGTCGGCCGCTCCCAGGGGGCGCCGGTCCGGTGCTGCTCGTAGACCGTCTCGATGCGGTCCTCCAGCTCGTCGGCGAGCTTGTGCCCACCGCGCGCGAAGAACTTGATGCCGTTGTCCGGCATGGCGTTGTGGCTGGCGGAGAGCATCACCCCGAGATCGGCGCCGAGCACACCGGTGAGATGGGCGACGGCGGGGGTGGGCAGCACGCCGACGCGCAGCACGTCCACCCCGGCACTCGCGAGGCCCGCCACGACGGCGGCCTCCAGGAACTCTCCCGACGCGCGGGGATCGCGCCCGACCACGGCGGTGGGCCGATGCCCCTCAAAGGTCCCCGCCTCGGCGAGCACATGCGCCGCAGCGACCGAGAGGCCGAGCGCCAGCTCTGCCGTCAGGTCCGCGTTGGCTACACCGCGCACGCCGTCCGTGCCGAAGAGTCGTCCCACAGCTGTCCTCCGAAATTTGCTCGGTGATGCTCCGAAAACGCAAGCCTATGAACCGCTCATGCCCGTTCTACGCCCGAGGGTCGTACCGCGGACGCGCAACGCGCCCCCCGGCGGCACTCGGCGCCCCCGAAGACACCGCGACAGGACACCGCGACGCACGCGGGGCGCGGGAAAGACGTACGCCCCGGCAGCACAGAGGTGCCGCCGGGGCGTACGTACGATCCGGGCCGAGCAGGCGATTTAGCGCTTGCTGTACTGCGGGGCCTTACGGGCCTTCTTCAGACCGGCCTTCTTGCGCTCGACCGCACGGTCGTCGCGCTTCAGGAAGCCAGCCTTCTTCAGCGGGGCGCGGTTGTTGTCCACGTCCGCCTCGTTCAGCGCACGGGCCACACCGAGGCGCAGCGCGCCGGCCTGGCCGGAGACGCCGCCACCCGAGATACGGGCGACCACGTCGTAGCGGTCGTCGAGCTCGAGCACCTTGAAGGGCTCGTTGACTTCCTGCTGGTGCACCTTGTTGGGGAAGTAGTCCTCAAGGGTGCGACCGTTGATCTTCCACTTGCCGGTGCCCGGAACGATCCGGACGCGGGCGATGGCGTTCTTGCGACGGCCCAGGCCGGCGGCCGGCTGCGGGTCGCCAAAGCGGGACGCGAGGGACTCGGAGGTGTACTCGCCCTCGACGGGCACCTCCGACTCGAAGGTGGTGACCTCGGCGTAGGTCTCTTCGCCCTCGACGGGGGTCTCAGCGGTGGTCTCGGCCACGATATTCCTCAGATTTCTTTTCGTCTTAGGGGATGGCCGGAACTACTGCGCGACCTGGGTGATCTCGAACGGGACCGGCTGCTGCGCAGCGTGCGGGTGGTTCTCACCCGCGTAGACCTTCAGCTTCGAGATCATCTGACGGCCCAGGGTGTTCTTCGGGATCATGCCCTTGATGGCCTTCTCGACGGCCTTCTCGGGGTTCTTGGCCAGCAGCTCGTCGTAACGCACGGAGCGCAGACCGCCCGGGTAACCGGAGTGGCGGTACGCCATCTTCTGGGTCTTCTTGTTGCCGGAAAGGTGAACCTTGTCGGCGTTGATGATGATGACGAAGTCACCCATGTCCATGTGCGGGGCATAGGTCGGCTTGTGCTTGCCCCGGAGGAGGTTCGCTGCCGTTGTCGCCAGACGGCCCAGGACGATGTCCTGCGCGTCGATGATGTGCCACTGGCGCGTCACATCGCCGGGCTTGGGGCTGTACGTACGCACGGTCGTAGCCTTCGCTTCTTCAGTGAGTGGGACTCCCTGGGCCCGAAGGCCCGAGGAGCGGGTCCTGACAAGGCCACCCGGACGATTACAACAGCCATGACGGCACGCCGGGGACGCAACCCGTGTGCCTGTCGCTGGTTCATCGGCCCGGTGGACCGGCGTAAGGGCCCCTCACGTGAGATAGAGCAAGCCAATACGCATAACGAAGCAGCAGCTTACCCGCGCACGGCCGGAAGGGTCAAAACGTCGCCGCTCCCACCACCCCTGAGGGTCCCGGACGGCACCCCCTGACGCCGACCGGGGCCCCTGGAAGCCCCCAGCGCCCCGGAGAGTCCCCCGATGGCCCCGCCCCCGAGAATCCCACCCGGAGCACCCCGGGGGCGCCCACAGCCCCGCACCGGCGCCCCCACCGGAGGGCACCGGTCACCCGAAGACGGCACCCGAGGCGACCGGGGACGCAGAAAGTGATCTATCGCACTCGCTGCACCCGTCCCTCGTCCCACACCGGCCCCGCGGACTCCCGGACCACCCCGTCCGCGCCGAAGATCAGATAGCGGTCGAACGTACGGGCGAACCACCGGTCGTGCGTCACCGCGAGCACCGTCCCCTCGTACGCCTCAAGCCCCTCCTGTAGGGCCTCCGCCGACTCCAGGTCCAGGTTGTCCGTCGGCTCGTCCAGCAGGAGCGCCGTCGTCCCCCGCAGCTCCAGCAGCAGAATCTGGAACCGCGCCTGCTGCCCGCCCGACAGCCGGTCGAATGCCTGGTCCCCCTGCCGCTCCATCTCGTACCGGCGCAGCACCGACATCGCACCGCCCCGGTCCTTGGCGTGCTCCGTCCACAGGATGTCGACGAGCGTCCGCCCCTCCAGCTCCGGGTGGGCGTGCGTCTGCGCGAAATGGCCGGGCACCACCCGCGCACCGAGCCGCCACTCCCCCGTGTGCGCCACCGACGTGTCACCGGCCAGCAGCCGCAGGAAGTGCGACTTGCCCGAGCCGTTCGACCCGAGGACCGCGACCCGCTCCCCGTAGAAGACCTCCAGATCGAACGGTTTCATCAGCCCGGTCAGCTCCAGCCCCACACAGGTCACCGCCCGCAACCCGGTCCGGCCGCCGCGCAGCCGCATCCGGATCTCCTGCTTACGGGGCGGCTCCGGGGGCGGCCCCACCTCGTCGAACTTCCGCAGTCGGGTCTTCGCCGCCTGGTAGCGCGAGGCCATCTCATCGCTCCGTGACGCGTACTGCTGCATGTCCAGCACCAGCCGCTTGAGCTGGGCCCGCTTCTCGTCCCACCGCCGCCGCAACTCCTCGAAGCGCTCGAAACGCTCCGCGCGCGCCGCGTGGTACGTGTCGAATCCGGCACCGTGCACCCAGACGTCCGACCCGGCCGGGCTCGGCTCCGCACTGACGATCTTCTCGGCCGCCCGCGCCAGCAGCTCCCGGTCGTGGGAGACAAAGAGCACCGTCTTACGGGTCTCCTTGAGCCGCTCCTCCAGCCACCGCTTGCCCGGCACGTCCAGATAGTTGTCCGGCTCGTCCAGCAGCAGCACCTCGTCCGGGCCGCGCAACAGTGCCTCCAGCGCCAGCCGCTTCTGCTCACCGCCGGACAGGGTGCGCAGCTCACGCCATTGCGCCGTCTCGTACGGAACGCCCAGTGCGGCCATCGTGCACATGTCCCAGAGCGTCTCCGCCTCGTAACCGCGCGCCTCCGACCAGTCGCTCAGCGCCTGCGCGTACCGCATCTGCGCGGCCTCGTCGTCCACGGTCATGATCAGGTGCTCGGCCTCGTCCACGGCCCGCGCGGCATCCCGCAGCCGGGGCTGGGCCAGTGACACCAGCAGATCCCGTACGGTCCGCTCGTCCCGTACCGAACCGATGAACTGGCTCATCACCCCGAGCCCGCCACTGACCGCCACCGAGCCGCCGTGCGGCTGTAGCTCTCCGGCGATCAGCTTCAGCAGCGTCGTCTTGCCCGCGCCGTTGGCCCCCACCAGGGCGACGACCGCACCCTCACCCACCCGGAACGAGACGTCGCCGAGCAGCACCCGCCCGTCGGGCAGGTAGTACTCCAGATGTGCTGCTTCGAGATGTCCCATCCTTCGATGATGACGGCCGACCCCCGCCTCACCCAACCGGTTTAGGATGCGCGGCATGAGCTTTGGTCAGGGGGGACCTCAGTGGGGGTCCGGCGGACAGGGGCAGGATCCGTACAACTCCCGGCAGGGGAACCCGGATCCCTTCGGCGCCCCGCAGACCGCCCCGGGCACCGGAACCCCGGACTGGGCCGCGCTCGCCGACGCCTCCGCGGCCCGCACCCGCCGCAGGCGCCGGCTGATCATCGGGGGCGGCGCGCTCGCGACGGTCGCCGTCGCCGGCATCGTGGCGACCGCCATCGTCACCTCGGCCGACAACCGAAGAGACCGAACGTCACCGACCGGTTCCAGCCAGTTGCCCGGCCCGCCCGACGGGGGGTCCGGGCCCGAACCGTCCTTCTCGTCGGTCGCCCCGCCACCCCCGCCGAACCCGAAGGACTTCATCTCCAGCGAACGGAAGGACACCGCGCCGCTCAGCGCCGACACCCTCTTCCCCGGCAAGAAGCTGACGATGGGCGGCCGCGTCTACGCGAAGGGCGCGACCGCCCGTACCGACACCTGCTCATCCGCCGTCCAGGGCGGGCTCGGCCCGGTCCTCCGACGCAACGGCTGCGACCAGGTCTTCCGCGCCACCTACCGCAAGGACGGCATCGCGGTCACGGTCGGCGTCGCCGTCTTCGGCCTGGAGCGGGAGGCGAAGCGCGCGGTCGCCCAGGCGGACGGCAGCGTCGTCCCGCTCGCCGGCGCGGGCGTGCCCACCTTCTGCAAGGGCGGACCCGTCTGCCGCTTCACCGCCAACTCCTACGGCCGCTACGCCTACTTCACCGCCACCGGCCACACCGGGGGCACCTCGGTCACCCAGGGCGACACCAAGGCGTTCCGTACCGGCGACGACCTCGCGGAATTCACCTTCCGTCAGATCGTCCGCCGCGGTGAGACCCAGGCGTCAGCAGCAGCCGACGCCCCCATCGACTGACCCCGGCAGCGACCGCCTGTTGCGGGCCTCCCGGTTCCGCGCGGCCAGCAACGCGTCGGCGGGATAGCCGACTTCCTCCAGCGTGAGCCCGTGCGGGCGCACGACATGGACGGCCGAGTCGCGGACGCCCGCCGCGAGCACCTTCGCGGGCCACTCCACCGGCCGGTGTCCGTCGCCGACGAACAGCAGCGCGCCGACCAGCGAACGCACCATGTTGTGGCAGAAGGCGTCCGCCCGCACGGTCCCGGTGATGACACCGGCCGCGTCCCGCTCCCAGGACAGCCGCTGGAGCGTCCTGATGGTCGTGGCACCCTCCCTCTTCTTGCAGTACGCGGCGAAGTCGTGCTCGCCCAGCAGCCGTTCGGCCGCGGCGTTCATGGCGTCCACGTCCAGCGGCCAGTCGTGCCAGAGCACATGGCCCCGCAGCAGCGGATCGACCCCACCGGGGTGATCGGTCACCCGGTAGGCGTACCGCCGCCAGACCGCCGAGAACCGCGCGTTGAACCCCGCGGGCGCCTCGGCCACCCGCCAGATCCGCACATCGCGCCCGAGCCGCCCCGCGAGCCGCTTCAGCAGCTTCTCCCGGTGCTCGGTCCACAGGGCGTCCGGCAGGTCCACATGGGCCACCTGTCCGCGCGCGTGCACACCGGCGTCGGTCCGCCCGGCGACGGTCAGCTCATACGTCCGGGAGGACCGCGTCACCGTCCGCAGCGCGTCCTCGATCTCCCCCTGGACGGTGCGCCGCCCACCGGCCTGCTTGGCCCAGCCGGAGAAGTCCTTGCCGTCGTACGACAGATCCAGCCGCACCCGGACGAAGCCGGGCTCCACCTCATCGCTCACGCGAGAGATCCTCTCAAAACGGAACGGGCCCGCTCCCCAGGGGGAAGCGGGCCCGTTCTGGCGTCAGAACGCTCAGGCGTCCTTGGACTCCGGCTTGGCGTCCTCGACGACCTCGGCGGCGGGCGCGTCCTCGGCGGGCGCGTCCTCCTTCTTGAGGGCGTCTTCCTTGACCGCGCGCTTGGCGGCGGCCTCGGCCTCGGCGACGGTGGCCTTCTTGGCGATCTCGCCCTCGACCAGCTCGATCACGGCCATACGAGCGTTGTCACCGCGGCGGTTGCCCACCTTGGTGATACGGGTGTAGCCACCCGGGCGCTCGGCGTACCGCGGAGCGATCTCGGTGAACAGCGTGTGCACGATGCTCTTGTCCGTGATCGTCTGAAGAACCAGGCGACGGTTGTGGATGTCGCCCCTCTTCGCCTTGGTGATCAGGCGCTCGGCGACCGGACGCAGGCGACGGGCCTTGGCCTCGGTCGTCTTGATCCGGCCGTGCTCGAAGAGCTGCTTCGCGAGGTTCGCGAGGAGCAGACGCTCGTGCGCAGCGCTGCCGCCCAGACGGGCACCCTTGGCGGGCTTCGGCATGGTGTTTCTCCTTGTGTGCTGCACCGGCCGTACCAGGTACCGGTGTCAGTTCCCCTCGGGCGGCTGCCCGAGGAAAGTCAATCCAGCGTACGGCCCAGAACCGGCCCGTCCGCAACCCCAACCCGCCCGAGCTAAATCCAGCCCGTGCGAGCTGAAATCAGCCCGCCCGAGCCGACTCCAACCCGGTCCGAGCCAATCCAGCCCGTGCGAGCCAAACCAACCCGCCCGAGCTAAATCCAGCCCGTCCGGCGATTGAGGACAACCCCTCAGCCCGCCCGAGCTGAATCAGCCCGTCCGGCGATTGAGGACAGAACCTCAACCCCCACGGCGGGAGCAGGCCGGAAACCTCAGCTCAGAGCCGAGACCACCCGCACCCCCGCCGAAGGCGCCTCAGTACTGCTCGGTCTCCACGAAGCCCGCGTCCGCGTCATCGTCCGCGCCGAACGCGTCCGCCGCGGCCGTCGGGTCGAATCCGGGCGGGCTGTCCTTGAGCGCCAGGCCCATGCCGGCCAGCTTCGCCTTGACCTCGTCGATCGACTTGGCGCCGAAGTTGCGGATGTCGAGGAGGTCCGCCTCGGAGCGGGCGACGAGCTCGCCCACGGAGTGGATGCCCTCACGCTTGAGGCAGTTGTAGGAGCGGACCGTCAGCTCCAGCTCCTCGATCGGCAGCGCCAGATCGGCGGCGAGCGCGGCGTCCGTCGGGGACGGACCCATGTCGATGCCCTCGGCGTCGATGTTCAGCTCGCGCGCGAGACCGAACAGCTCGACCAGGGTCTTACCGGCGGAGGCCATGGCGTCACGGGGACGCATCGCCTGCTTGGTCTCGACGTCGACGATCAGCTTGTCGAAGTCGGTGCGCTGCTCGACACGGGTCGCCTCGACCTTGTACGTGACCTTGAGCACCGGCGAGTAGATGGAGTCGACCGGGATACGGCCGATCTCCTGGCCGACCTGCTTGTTCTGCACGGCGGAGACGTAGCCGCGACCGCGCTCGACGGTCAGCTCCATCTCCAGCTTGCCCTTGCCGTTGAGCGTGGCGAGGACGAGGTCCGGGTTGTGCACCTCGACACCGGCCGGGGGCGCGATGTCGGCGGCGGTCACCAGGCCGGGGCCCTGCTTGCGCAGGTACATCACGACCGGCTCGTCGTGCTCGCTGGAGACGACGAGCTGCTTGATGTTGAGGATCAGGTCGGTGACGTCCTCCTTGACACCCGGCACGGTGGTGAACTCGTGCAGGACGCCGTCGATACGGATGGACGTGACGGCCGCACCCGGAATCGAGGAGAGGAGGGTACGGCGGAGCGAGTTGCCGAGGGTGTAGCCGAAGCCCGGCTCCAGCGGCTCGATCACGAACCGCGAGCGGTACTCGTCGACGACCTCTTCGGTCAGCGAGGGACGCTGAGCGATCAACATGCGAAAAATCCTTCAGTCGGGGGCGCCCGCTATTTGACGCCCGACAGATGTCTTACAAGGGTACGGGCGGTACGCCCCGAATGGAGCTGTACCGCCCGAACACTCATTCAAGCGACCGCCACCGGAGTGACGACGCTCGACGCCTACTGCGTGCCTGCGTCAGACGCGGCGACGCTTGGGCGGACGGCAGCCGTTGTGCGGCGTGGGGGTGACGTCCTGGATCGAGCCGACCTCCAGGCCAGTGGCCTGGAGCGAACGGATCGCGGTCTCACGGCCGGAGCCGGGACCCTTGACGAAGACGTCAACCTTGCGCATGCCGTGCTCCTGCGCGCGACGGGCGGCCGACTCAGCGGCCATCTGCGCGGCGAAGGGGGTGGACTTGCGCGAGCCCTTGAAGCCGACGTGGCCGGCGGAGGCCCAGGAGATCACGTTGCCCGCGGGGTCCGTGATCGAGACGATCGTGTTGTTGAACGTGCTCTTGATGTGCGCGTGGCCGTGAGCGACGTTCTTCTTTTCCTTGCGGCGCACCTTCTTGGCAGCGCCCTGACGACCCTTGGGGGGCATCTAAATCTCCTACGGGAGGTGGTCGGTCCTACAGCGAAGACCGCTTGGCTGTGCGGGGGCACGGGGGTCGCCCCCCGATTTCCGCAGCGTCCGCTGAGGACTACTTCTTGCCCGGCTTCTTCTTACCGGCGATGGCGCGACGCGGGCCCTTGCGGGTGCGGGCGTTCGTGCTGGTGCGCTGACCGTGGACCGGCAGGCCACGGCGGTGCCGCAGACCCTGGTAGCAGCCGATCTCGACCTTGCGGCGGATGTCGGCCTGGACCTCACGGCGGAGGTCACCCTCGGTGCGGAGGTTGGCGTCCACGTACTCGCGGATCTTGACGAGGTCCTCTTCGGCCAGGTCACGAACGCGGGTGTTCGGGTTCACACCGGTCGAGTCCAGGATCTCCTTGGACCGGGTGCGCCCGATACCGAAGACGTAGGTGAGTGCGATCTCCACACGCTTTTCACGCGGGATGTCGACACCGGAAACGCGTGCCATTCAATGGCTCCTGTGTGTTCGGGGGTCTTCCGCAGAACCAATCCCGACCGCCGACTCCAGTGCATGGAGTGGTACGACCGGGTCTCCGGCCCCCGCCGGAGGTGTCGCCGGCCCTTGCCTACGGGCTGGGCGGGCTCTGCGTATGTACGTTTGCTTGCGTCGCGCGAAGAACTACGAGGTGCAGGTCGTGCGTCAGCCCTGGCGCTGCTTGTGGCGCAGGTTGTCGCAGATGACCATGACCCGGCCGTGACGGCGGATCACCTTGCACTTGTCGCAGATCTTCTTGACGCTCGGCTTGACCTTCATGGGTGTGAGGTTCTCCGGGTCAGTGCCAACGCCCCGATGAGAGGGCGCGACAAGATCTACTTGTAGCGGTAGACGATCCGTCCACGCGTCAGGTCGTACGGAGACAGCTCCACCACGACCCGGTCGTCCGGAAGGATACGGATGTAGTGCATCCGCATCTTGCCGGAGATGTGCGCGAGGACCTTGTGACCGTTCTGAAGCTCCACCTTGAACATCGCGTTCGGGAGGGACTCGATCACGGTGCCCTCGATTTCGATGGCACCTTGCTTCTTGGCCACGCTTCGCCCTTCGAATCGGCTACCTTGATCGATTCTCGTACGCCGTATGCGGACACACGGGTACACGAGAGCCGACGCATCAGTCTACGTCAGGCCATCCGAAAAGACGAATCCACCAAGTGTGCCCATTGGCGGAGATCATTACGCGCAACGACCGGCCGACACACGGAGCGCCCGATGCGAGCGGGGCACGGGGACCGGCGTGCGGTACGGGGCCTGATGCGCCCGCGCCCCGTACCGGAAACGGCTCCGGAGGCCCCCGTACGACATCGACCGAGGCCATCACGGGGTGAAGCGCGCCCGCACCGTCAGCGACGGACGAGGGCCGGCCGGCTCGCGCGGGGGACGGAACGGTTCAGGAGGAGGCGAGCGGGTCGGGCGCCGCCGTGATGCCCAGCTCGGCCAGCCGCGCCTTGCCGCCGTCCGGGGAGGTGAGCACCAGCGGCCCCTCCTCGGTCAGCGCCACCGAGTGCTCCCAGTGCGAGGACCAGGTGCCGTCCGTCGTGATGACGGTCCAGTCGTCGGCGAGCACCTCGGTGCTCGGCGTACCCAGTGACACCATCGGCTCGATCGCCAGACAGAATCCGGGCACCAGCTTCGGACCCTTGCCGCGCTTGCGCGAGACGTAGTTCAGCAGATGCGGGTCCATGTGCATCTCGGTGCCGATGCCGTGGCCGCCGTAGTCCTCGATGATCCCGTAACGGCCGCCGCCGGGCTTCGGCTGGCGGCGGATGTAGGTCTCGATGGCCCGGGAGACATCCACCAGCCGGTTGCCCAGCTTCATGGCGGCGATACCGGCCCACATGGACTCCTCGGTCACCCGGGAGAGTTCGATCAGCTCCGGTGCGTGACCGCCACCGACGAAGACGGTGTACGCGGCGTCGCCGTGCCAGCCGTCGATGATCGCGCCGGCGTCGACGGAGATGATGTCGCCGTCCTTGAGGACGGTCTTGTCGTCCGGGATGCCGTGGACGACGACCTCGTTGACCGAGGTGCAGATGGTGGCGGGGAATCCGCCGTAGCCGAGGAAGTTCGACTTGGCTCCGTGGTCGGCGATCACCTTGCGGGCGACCTCGTCCAGGTCCTTGGTGGTGGCGCCGGGCACGGCGGCCTCGCGGGTCGCCGCGTGGATCGCGGCGACGACCAGCCCCGCCTCGCGCATCTTCGCGATCTGTTCCGGGGTCTTGATCTGCACCATGGCCTTGCCTTCCACCTCTGTCACGTCCGACGACACCGTCCGGCTGGGAGCGTCGGACGGCCGCTGAGCCTCTTGCTCAACAGTACGGCCGCGGTGTCCATCGGACACCGCGGCCGTACGGCAGCCCTCGCGGGCTCACTCAGTACTGCTGGGAACTGCTAGGACTTCTTCAGGGCGCCCATCGCGCGCTCCGTCACCTCGGTGACCTTGCCCAGCGCCGAGATCGTCACCACGAGGCCCTGGGACCGGTAGTAGTCGATGATCGGCTCGGTCTGGGTGTGGTAGACCTCAAGGCGCTTGCGCACCGTCGACTCGGAGTCGTCGTCGCGCTGGTACAGATCGCCGCCGCAGGTGTCGCAGACACCGTCCTTCGCGGGCGGTGAGTACGTCACATGGAAGACGTGACTGGAGTCGTTGCGGCAGATGCGGCGACCCGCGATCCGCTTCACGACCTCGTCCTCGGGGACCTCCAGGTCGAGCACCGCGTCCAGCGTCATGCCCTCGGACTTCAGCATCGCGTCGAGCGCCTCGGCCTGCGAGACGTTGCGCGGGAAGCCGTCGAGCAGGAAGCCGTTGACGGCGTCCGGCCGCTCCATCCGGTCCTTGGCCATGCCGATGGTGACCTCATCGGGCACCAGTTCTCCCGCGTCCATGAAGGACTTGGCTTTCCGACCGAGGTCGGTGCCTTTGCTGATATTGGCGCGGAAGAGATCGCCCGTGGAAATGTGCGGGATCGACAGGTTCTCGGCAAGGTACGCGGCTTGCGTTCCCTTGCCGGCACCGGGTGGTCCGACGAGGACGATTCTCATCAGCGGAGGAACCCTTCGTAATTGCGCTGCTGGAGCTGGCTCTCGATCTGCTTCACGGTCTCCAGACCCACACCCACGATGATGAGGATGCTTGTCCCGCCGAACGGGAAGTTCTGGTTCGCGCCTCCGAAGCCCGCCAACGCCATCGTCGGTACAAGAGCAATCAGACCCAGGTACAGCGAGCCCGGCCAAGTAATCCTGTTGAGCACGTAGCTCAGATACTCGGCAGTAGGTCGACCAGCCCGGATGCCCGGGATGAAGCCACCATACTTCTTCATGTTGTCAGCGACTTCTTCGGGGTTGAACGTGATGGCCACGTAGAAGAACGCGAAGAACACAATCAGCAGGAAGTACGCGGTGATGTAGTACGGATGGTCACCCTTGACGAAGTACGCCTCGATCCAGGTCTTCCACCCTGAGGTGCCGCTGGAGAACTGTGCCACCAACGCCGGGATATAGAGAAGCGAAGAGGCGAAGATGACCGGAATCACACCCGCCTGGTTCACCTTGAGCGGGATGTACGTGGACGTACCGCCGTAGGAACGTCGACCGATCATCCGCTTCGCGTACTGCACCGGGATACGGCGCTGGGCCTGTTCGACGAAGACGACGAGCGCCACCATCACGAAGCCGATCAGAATGACGGTGCCGAACTCGATCCAGCCCTTGGCGAGCTTGCCGCTCTCCTTGATGGCCCAGAGGGCACCGGGGAAGCCGGCCGCGATCGAGATGAACATCAGGATCGACATGCCGTTGCCGACACCGCGATCGGTGATCAGCTCGCCGAGCCACATCACGGCCGCGGTACCCGCGGTCATGGTGATGACCATGACGACGGTCGTGTAGATCGAACGGTCGGGGACGATCTGACTGGCCACATTGCAGCCGCTGAACAGGGCACCACTTCGAGCCGTCGCCACCAGGCCGGTGCCCTGGAGCACAGCGAGGGCGACCGTCAGATAACGGGTGTACTGCGTAATCTTCGCGGTTCCGGACTGACCCTCCTTCTTGAGGGCCTCCAGTCGCGGAATGACCACGGTCAGCAGCTGAAGAATAATGCTCGCCGTGATGTACGGCATGATGCCCAGCGCGAAGATGGTGATCTGCAGCAGCGCGCCGCCACTGAACATATTCACCAGGCCGAACAGGCTGTTGTTGTTCTGTTGGGCCTGCTCGACACAGATCTGTACGTTCTGATAATCGATGCCCGGCACGGGGATGTGCGACCCAAGCCGGTACAGCACGATGATGGCGAGCGTGAAGAGCAGCTTCTTGCGCAGGTCGGGCGTCTTGAACGCCCGGGCGAACGCGGTGAGCACGGTGCCTCCTGCGACCCCCGCGCTACTGCGTCAGAGGTGACGGTCTTGAGGATCGACGGATACGTATCAGACAAGTCCGTACGGCCCCGATCGACGCAGGCCGTACGGTACGGGGGCAGAACCCCCGCTTCTTTACAGCAACAGTGCACGCCACCTTACCGGCGACAGTGCCCCCCTAGGAACGACCAACCGGGGATGCCCCATTTGAGAGGGCATCCCCGGTCGGATGTTTCAGCTTTCAGCCACTGAACGAGTCTCAGACCAGTTCGGTGACGGTACCGCCAGCGGCGGTGATCTTCTCCTTGGCAGAGCCGGAGACGGAGTCCACCGTCACCTGCAGCGCCACGGAGATCTCGCCCTGGCCCAGGACCTTGACGAGCTCGTTCTTGCGAACCGCACCCTTGGCGACCAGATCGGCCACCGTGACTTCGCCACCCTCGGGGTAGAGCGAAGCGAGCCTGTCCAGGTTGACCACCTGGTACTCGGTACGGAAGGGGTTCTTGAAGCCCTTGAGCTTCGGGAGACGCATGTGGAGGGGCATCTGCCCGCCCTCGAAGCGCTCCGGAACCTGGTAACGGGCCTTGGTGCCCTTGGTTCCACGACCAGCGGTCTTACCCTTGGACGCCTCGCCACGACCCACACGGGTCTTGGCGGTCTTGGCGCCCGGGGCAGGACGGAGGTTGTGGACCCTCAGCGGGTTGTTCTCCGCCATGTCAGTCGACCTCCTCAACCGTCACGAGGTGGCGGACGGTGTGCACCATGCCGCGGAACTCGGGACGATCATCCTTGACGACTACGTCGTTGAGCCGCTTGAGGCCCAGCGAACGCAGCGTGTCACGGTGGTTCTGCTTGCTACCGATGTACGACTTCGTCTGCGTGATCTTGAGGCGGGCCATTACGCACCCGCTCCCGCACGTGCCCGCAGCAGAGCCGCGGGGGCGACGTCCTCAAGGGGCAGACCACGGCGAGCCGCGATCTCCTCGGGACGCTGCAGGCCCTTGAGGGCCGCCACGGTCGCGTGCACGATGTTGATCGCGTTGTCGGAGCCGAGCGACTTCGACAGGATGTCGTGAACGCCGGCGCACTCCAGAACGGCGCGCACCGGGCCACCGGCGATAACGCCGGTACCGGGGGAAGCAGGCTTCAGCAGGACGACGCCCGCAGCCTTCTCACCCTGGATGGGGTGCGGGATGGTGCCCTGGATACGGGGAACCTTGAAGAATGCCTTCTTGGCCTCCTCAACACCCTTGGCGATGGCGGCCGGCACCTCCTTGGCCTTGCCGTAACCGACACCGACGGTGCCGTCACCATCGCCCACCACGACCAGCGCGGTGAAGCTGAAGCGACGACCACCCTTCACGACCTTGGCAACACGGTTGATCGCGACGACGCGCTCGACGTACGCGGTCTTCTCGGCAGCAGCTGCGCCGCCGTCACGGCCCTTCCGGTCCCGCCGCTCGCCGCCACCGGCACCGCTTCCGCGGCGCTGGGGTCCAGCCATTGGAATTACCTCTCTCTGTTACGTCCGCTAGCTCCGGAACCGGGGCCTAGAACTTCAGCCCGGCCTCACGGGCGGCGTCAGCCAGAGCGGCAATCCGCCCGGCGTACTGGTTGCCACCACGGTCGAAAACGACAGCCTCGACGCCAGCGGCCTTGGCGCGCTCAGCGACCAGGGCGCCGACCTGCTGGGCGTGGGCGCTCTTGTCGCCCTCGCCACCGCGGATCGAAGTGTCCAGGGTCGACGCCGAAGCGAGCGTGCGGCCCGCGATGTCGTCGATGACCTGCGCCACGATGTGGCGGTTGGAACGCGTCACGACCAGGCGCGGACGCTCCGGCGTGCCGGAGACCCGCTTGCGGACGCGAATGTGACGGCGCTTGATGGCGGCGCGCTTGTACGCGTCACCCTTGGCGATCTTCACTCCGAATGCCATGGCTTACTTACCCGCCTTTCCGACCTTGCGGCGGATGACCTCGCCCGCGTACTTGACGCCCTTGGCCTTGTACGGGTCGGGCTTCCGCAGCTTGCGGATGTTAGCGGCGACTTCGCCGACCTTCTGCTTGTCGATGCCCTCGACCGAGAACTTGGTCGGCGACTCGACCTTGAAGGAGATGCCCTCGGGCGCCTCCACCAGGATCGAGTGGCTGTAACCGAGCTGGAACTCCAGGTTGGAGCCCTTCGCGGCGACGCGGTAACCGACACCGCTGATTTCGAGCGCCTTCGTGTACCCCTGGGTCACGCCGGTGATCATGTTCGCCACCAGCGTGCGGGACAGGCCGTGGAGGGCCTTGTTCTGACGCTCGTCGTTGGGACGGGCGACGTTGAGCACGCCGTCCTCGCCCTTGGCGATCTCGATCGGCGCGGCAACGGTGTGGGAAAGGGTGCCCTTGGGACCCTTAACCGCGACCGTGCGGCCATCGATGGTGACGTCCACACCAGCGGGAACCTGAATGGGGAGCTTGCCGATACGCGACATTGGCTATTCCTCCGTTCCCGACTACCAGACGTAGGCGAGGACTTCCCCACCCACGCCCTTCTTCTGTGCCTGCTGGCCGGTCAGGAGGCCGTGCGACGTGGAGATGATCGCCACGCCGAGGCCACCGAGAACCTTGGGCAGGTTGGTGGACTTCGCGTATACACGGAGACCCGGCTTCGAGATCCGCTTGATGCCCGCAATGGAGCGCTCACGGTTCGGGCCGAACTTGAGCTCCAGGACGAGGTTCTTGCCGACCTCGGCGTCCTCGACCTTCCAGCCCGTGATGAAGCCCTCCTGCTGGAGGATCTCCGCGATGTGCGACTTGATCTTGCTGTGCGGCATCACGACGTCGTCGTGGTACGCCGAGTTCGCGTTACGCAGACGCGTCAGCATGTCTGCGATGGGATCAGTCATGGTCATGAATTGGCCTTCGGCCTCTCTCGCCGGGGTTTCCTGTATGCGCCATCCCTCTCCCCACACAGGGGCGGGACGGGTGCGGCGCGGGGACCTACGGCGTAGTAAGTCGTACGGGCGACGGGCGCCCAACCCTCCAAGCCTACGCCATGGAGGGGTGGGCTCCCGCCAACCCTCTGCTTACCGAGAGACTCCGGGAATCCTTGGTCCTGCACGGGCCACCCGGGGGCGGCCTGCGGGAAAAGGACTACCAGGAGCTCTTGGTCACGCCCGGCAGCTCGCCACGGTGAGCCATCTCACGAAGGCACACGCGGCACAGGCCGAACTTGCGGTACACGGAGTGGGGACGACCGCAACGCTGGCAGCGCGTGTACGCGCGCACGCCGAACTTGGGCTTGCGGGCGGCCTTGGCAATGAGAGCCTTCTTCGCCACGGCTCACGCCTCCTTGAACGGGAAGCCGAGGTGACGAAGGAGCGCGCGGCCCTCAGCGTCGTTGGTCGCCGTGGTAACCACGGTGATGTCCATACCCCGGACGCGGTCGATCTTGTCCTGGTCGATCTCGTGGAACATGACCTGCTCCGTGAGACCGAAGGTGTAGTTGCCACGCCCGTCGAACTGCTTGGGGGACAGACCACGGAAGTCGCGGATGCGCGGAAGCGCGAGCGACAGGGTGCGGTCCAGGAACTCCCACATGCGGTCGCCACGGAGTGTGACGTGGGCACCGATCGGCTGACCCTCACGCAGCTTGAACTGCGCGATGGACTTGCGGGCCTTGGTGACGGCCGGCTTCTGACCGGTGATCGTGGTGAGGTCCTTGATGGCACCGTCGATCAGCTTGGAGTCGCGGGCGGCGTCGCCCACACCCATGTTGACCACGATCTTGACGAGGCCGGGAACCTGCATGACGTTCTCGTAAGAGAACTCCTCAAGCAGCTTGCCCTTGATCTCCTCGCGGTACTTCGTCTTGAGACGCGGAGTGGTGGTGGTAGCCATCAGATGTCCTCACCCGTCCGCTTGGCAACGCGGATCTTGTTGCCCTCGTCGTCGAAGCGGTAACCGACGCGAGTCACGACCTTGTTGCCATCCTTCTCCACGACGAGCTGAACGTTGCTCACGTGAATCGGGGCCTCGGTGGTGACAATGCCACCGGTCTGCGACCCACGAGCGGTCTGACCGGCCTTGGTGTGCTTCTTGACCCGGTTGACACCCTCGACCAGGACACGGTCCTCACGGGGGAAGGACGCGATGACCTTGCCCTGCTTGCCCTTGTCCTTGCCGGTGATGACCTGTACCAGATCACCCTTCTTGATCTTCATGCTTACAGCACCTCCGGCGCGAGCGAGATGATCTTCATGAACTTCTTCTCGCGCAGCTCACGGCCCACCGGGCCGAAGATACGGGTGCCACGAGGGTCGCCGTCGTTCTTCAGAATGACGGCGGCGTTCTCGTCGAAGCGGATGTACGAGCCGTCCTGGCGGCGGCGCTCCTTGACGGTGCGAACGATGACCGCCTTGATGACGTCACCCTTCTTCACGTTGCCGCCGGGGATCGCGTCCTTGACGGTGGCGACGATGACGTCGCCGATGCCCGCGTAGCGGCGACCGGAGCCACCGAGAACACGGATGCAAAGGATTTCCTTGGCACCAGTGTTGTCGGCGACACGAAGCCGCGACTCCTGCTGGATCACGTCTATCTCCTGTGTGTCTGCCGGTTCCCGGTGGGGACCACGTGTGTGGTCCCCACCGAGCCTGGCGGAACTGACTTGAAGGGTTACCCCTACAAGCTGTGTCTAGTGGGACTCCCTGACGGGAATCGCCTTACTTGGCCTTCTCAAGGATTTCGACGATGCGCCAGCGCTTCGTCGCGGACAGCGGCCGGGTCTCCATCAGGAGGACACGGTCGCCGACGCCCGCGGCGTTCTGCTCATCGTGCGCCTTGAGCTTGTTCGTACGGCGGATGACCTTGCCGTACAGCGCGTGCTTCACGCGGTCCTCGACAGCGACGACGACGGTCTTGTCCATCTTGTCGCTGACGACGAGACCCTCACGGGTCTTGCGGAAACCGCGCGCGTCGTTGCTCTCGGTCACGTTGTTCTCGCTCATCAGGCGCTCTCCACCGTCTCGATGCCCAGCTCGCGCTCACGCATCAGGGTGTAGATCCGCGCGATGTCCTTACGGACGGCCTTGAGCCGGCCGTGGTTCTCAAGCTGTCCGGTCGCCGCCTGGAAGCGGAGGTTGAACAGCTCTTCCTTGGCCTCGCGGAGCTTGTCGACAAGCTCCTCGCTGCCCAGCTCGCGCAGCTCGGACGCCTTGGTTCCGGCCGACATCACGCCTCACCTGCCTCGCGCCGAACGATGCGGCACTTCATCGGAAGCTTGTGAGCAGCGCGGGTGAGCGCCTCACGAGCAATCTTCTCGTTCGGGTAGGACAACTCGAACATAACCCGACCGGGCTTGACGTTCGCGATCCACCACTCGGGGGAACCCTTACCGGAACCCATGCGGGTCTCGGCAGGCTTCTTGGTGAGCGGACGGTCCGGGTAAATGTTGATCCAGACCTTGCCGCCACGCTTGATGTGGCGGGTCATCGCGATACGGGCCGCCTCGATCTGGCGGTTGGTCACGTATGCCGGCGTGAGGGCCTGAATGCCGTACTCGCCGAACGCAACCTGAGTACCACCCTTGGACATACCGCTGCGCTTGGGGTGGTGCTGCTTGCGGTGCTTGACCCTACGGGGGATCAGCATGTCGGTCAGGCCTCCGTTCCGGTGCTCTCAGCCGGAGCAGCGGCAGCGGCGTCGGCCTTGGGGGCCTCGGCAGCGGCGTTCTGCTGCGGCTTGCGACCGCGACCGCCACGCTCGCCGCCACCGCGGCCACCACGGCCGGCCGGACGGTCGGCGCCGCCACGGGCCGGGCGGTTGCCGGCACGGGCAGCGGCGTTCTCGGCGCGGACCTCGGCGATGTTCTTGACATCGCCCTTGTAGATCCAGACCTTCACGCCGATGCGGCCGAAGGTCGTCTTGGCCTCGAAGAAGCCGTACTCGACGTTCGCACGGAGCGTGTGCAGCGGCACACGACCCTCGCGGTAGAACTCCGAGCGGGACATCTCGGCGCCGCCGAGACGGCCACCACACTGGATCTTGATGCCCTTGGCGCCGGCCTTCATCGCCGACTGCATGCTCTTACGCATGGCGCGACGGAAGGAGACGCGGGAGGACAGCTGCTCGGCAACGGCCTGCGCCACCAGCTGAGCGTCAACCTCGGGGTTCTTGACCTCGAGGATGTTCAGCTGGACCTGCTTGCCCGTGAGCTTCTCGAGGTCGCCGCGGATGCGGTCGGCCTCGGCGCCACGGCGGCCGATGACGATGCCCGGACGCGCGGTGTGGATGTCCACCCGCACACGGTCACGGGTGCGCTCGATCTCAACCTTCGAGATGCCGGCGCGCTCCATGCCGGACGTCATCATCCGACGGATGGCGACGTCTTCCTTGACGTAGTCCTTGTACAGCTTGTCGGCGTACCAACGGGACTTGAAGTCCGTGGTGATGCCGAGCCGGAACCCATGCGGGTTAACCTTCTGGCCCATTACCGGGTTCCTTCCTTGCTGCTGAGGACCACGGTGATGTGGCTGGTCCGCTTACGGATCCGGTAGGCCCGGCCCTGGGCGCGCGGCCGGAACCGCTTCAGGGTCGGACCCTCGTCCACGTACGCCTCGCTGATGAACAGCGAATTGGCGTCACTGTGGTCATAGTTGTGCGCGGCGTTGGCAATGGCGCTGTCCAGCACCTTGCCGACCGGCACGCTCGCGGCCTGCGGGGCGAAACGCAGGACCGCCTGAGCCTCCGTGGCATCCATGCCACGGATGAGGTCCACCACGCGGCGGGCCTTCATGGGCGTGACGCGGATGTACCGCGCCTGGGCCCTGGCTTCCATGGTTGTCCCTTCGGTGTAAGTCATAGTCGTTACCACCCCGCTGCTAGCGGCGCTTCGACTTCCGGTCGTCCTTGACATGGCCGCGGAAGGTGCGAGTCGGCGAGAACTCGCCGAGCTTGTGGCCGACCATCGACTCGGTGACGAACACCGGGACGTGGATCTTGCCGTTGTGCACCGCGATCGTGTGGCCCAGCATGGCCGGGACGATCATCGAGCGACGGGACCAGGTCTTGATGACGTTCTTGGTGCCTGCTTCGTTCTGTACGTCCACCTTCTTGATCAGGTGGTCGTCGACGAAGGGCCCCTTCTTGAGACTGCGCGGCATCTAAACCCGCTCCTAGCGCTTCTTGTTCGTCTTGCGGCGGCGGACGATGTACTTGCTGCTCGCCTTCTTGGGAGAACGAGTACGACCCTCCTTCTGACCCCACGGGCTGACCGGGTGGCGACCACCGGAGGTCTTGCCCTCACCACCACCGTGCGGGTGGTCGACCGGGTTCATCGCGACACCGCGGACGGTCGGGCGAACGCCCTTCCAGCGCAGGCGGCCGGCCTTGCCCCAGTTGATGTTCGACTGCTCGGCGTTGCCGACCTCGCCGATGGTGGCGCGGCAGCGGACGTCGACCAGCCGGATCTCACCGGACGGCATACGAAGGTGGGCCATCGTGCCCTCCTTCGCCAGCAGCTGCACGGAGGCACCCGCGGAGCGGGCGAACTTCGCGCCGCCGCCGGGCCGCAGCTCGATGGCGTGGATGGTCGTACCGACCGGGATGTTGCGCAGCGCCAGGTTGTTACCGGGCTTGATGTCGGCGGCCGGACCGTTCTCGACACGGTCGCCCTGCGACAGGTTGCGCGGGGCGATGATGTAGCGCTTCTCGCCGTCGGCGTAGTGCAGCAGCGCGATACGCGCGGTGCGGTTCGGGTCGTACTCGATGTGAGCGACCTTGGCCGGCACGCCGTCCTTGTCGTGACGACGGAAGTCGATCACGCGGTAGGCGCGCTTGTGGCCACCGCCCTGGTGACGGACGGTCACACGACCGGTGTTGTTACGGCCACCCTTGCTGTGCAGAGGGCGGACCAGCGACTTCTCCGGCGTGGACCGCGTGATCTCGACAAAGTCGGCGACGCTGGAGCCACGACGGCCCGGGGTCGTCGGCTTGTACTTGCGGATACCCATTTCTCAGTCCTCGTCCGATTCCGGACGACTCGACCGCCGTTAGGCGGTCGGGCCGCCGAAGATGTCGATACGGTTGCCCTCGGCAAGGGTCACGATGGCGCGCTTGGTGTTGGCGCGCTTGCCGAAACCGGTGCGGGTGCGCTTGCGCTTGCCCTGCCGGTTGATCGTGTTGACCCCGGTGACCTTGACCGAGAAGACCGCCTCGACGGCCTGCCTGATCTGGGTCTTGTTGGCACGCGGGTCGACGATGAACGTGTACTTGTTCTCGTCCAGCAGCGCGTAGCTCTTCTCGGATACGACCGGCTTGACGAGGATGTCACGCGGGTCCGAGTAGGTCTTGCTGGTAACGGTGGCCGTGACGGTCTCAGTCTCGGACATCAGGCGTCGCTCCCTTCGGTCTCAGCGGCCTTGGGGCCAGACACGAAGGACTCGAAGGCGGCCTGAGTGAAGACCACATCCTCGGAACGGATCACGTCGTACGTGTTCAGCTGGCCCGGCTCCAGGATGTGCACCTGGGGCAGGTTGCGGGCGGACAGCCACGCGGCCTCGTCGGCGCGGTCGACGATCAGGAGCGTGTTCTTGCGCTCCGAGATCTTGCCGATCAGCGTCTTGGCGGCCTTGGTGGAGATGCCACCCTCGACCACGCCGGTGACGACGTGGATGCGGGAGTTGCGGGCCCGGTCGGTGAGGGCACCGCGCAGGGCGGCGGCCTTCATCTTCTTGGGCGTCCGCTGCGAGTAGTCACGCGGCTGCGGGCCGTGGACAACGCCACCGCCGGCGAACTGCGGGGCGCGGGTCGAACCCTGACGGGCGCGGCCGGTGCCCTTCTGGCGGTACGGCTTCTTGCCACCACCACGGACCTCGCCACGCGTCTTGGTCTTGTGCGTGCCCTGACGGGCAGCGGCCAGCTGCGCGACGACGACCTGGTGGATCAGCGGGATGCTGACCTTGGCGTCGAAGATCTCGGCCGGGAGCTCTACGGTCCCGGTCTTGTCGCCTGCGGGCGACAGAATGTCAATGGTGCTCATAGTCCTCAGGCCCCCTTGGCCGCAGTGCGGACCAGGACCAGGCCACCGTTGGGACCGGGAACCGCGCCCTTGATGAGCAGCAGGCCCTTCTCCGCGTCAACGGCGTGGATGGTCAGGTTCTGGGTGGTGACCCGCTCATTGCCCATACGGCCCGCCATGCGCATGCCCTTGAACACACGGCCCGGGGTGGCACAGCCACCGATGGAGCCGGGGGAGCGGTGCTTGCGCTGGGTGCCGTGACCGGCGCCGAGGCCCTTGAAGTTGTGACGCTTCATGACACCGGCGAAGCCCTTGCCCTTGCTCTTGCCCGTGACGTCAACCTTGACGCCGGACTCGAACACCTCGGCAGTGATCTCCTGGCCGAGCGTGTACTCGCTGGCGTCGGAGGTACGGAGCTCCACCAGGTGGCGGCGCGGGGTCACGTCGGCCTTGGCGAAGTGACCCTTGAGGGGCTTGTTCACCTTGCGAGGGTCGATCTCGCCGAAGGCGATCTGGACCGACTCGTAGCCGTCGATGTCGTTCTTACGGACCTGGGTGACAACACAGGGCCCGGCCTTGACCACGGTGACCGGGACGACACGGTTGTTCTCGTCCCAGACCTGGGTCATGCCGAGCTTCTCGCCCAGGACGCCCTTGATCTGCTTTGCCATCTCTTCCGCGCCTCTCAGAGCTTGATCTCGATGTCAACGCCGGCCGGAAGGTCCAGGCGCATCAGCGAGTCAACGGTCTTGGGCGTCGGGTCGAGAATGTCGATCAGGCGCTTGTGCGTGCGCATCTCGAAGTGCTCGCGCGAGTCCTTGTACTTGTGCGGCGACTTGATGACGCAGTACACGTTCTTCTCAGTGGGCAGCGGCACCGGGCCCGCGACCGACGCACCAGTGCGAGTCACCGTCTCGACGATCTTCTTCGCCGAAGAGTCGATGACCTCGTGGTCGTAGGCCTTGAGCCGGATGCGGATCTTCTGTCCCGCCATGGCTACCTAGTAGTCCTGTCTCTAGTGAAAACGCTCTGGTACCCGGATGGGCAACTTCGATCTCCTCCGACCCACGCGGTCGGGCGTGTCGCACTCCCTCTACGCAGATATCCCGAAGGATTTCCCAACCAAGGGGGTGCGGGCCTGAGCCGCGCGTCGGGGGTAGAACACCCACCGAGTGCCTGGCTGGTACCCCACTGACACTTCCCGGAAGATTCCCGTACGTCCGACCCGCGTGGGGTCGACGAGTACTGTGGGACTCGCTTCCGGTCCTCCCGGCGGGAGGCGCGCAGCATTGGCACTCAACCGAGCAACCCGGTTAGTCTGCCATACCGGGGCACGTACTGGCCAATCGAGCCGTAGAGAGTACCCCAGGTCACGTAGGCCGAAGCGGATGACCACGGCCGGCGGCGGATCCACCACACCGCCCCCGCCCCTCCCCCGGCCGGACCCCACACCCGAACGCGTCGATACGGCGGCGGGCACGCGCCCGCCGCTGTATCGACGCGGGTCGCGGCGGGGCGCGCGGCGACCGTTGTGGGGTGACTTCAAGCCCCACCCCTCGCACGCCGTGAAATCACATCAGGCCCTTTGATGGCAGGAAACACCTGGTCGGACCGGTCGGTATGGGTGCGCGAATACCTGCCGAACCGACATTCCAGAAATCAATCAGATACTTTTCGGCCGCGCAAATGACCTTGGGGTCCGCCTGCCGCCACCATTCGGCTTCTTGTCATATGACAAGGGTGGATCAGTACCGTCGAACACCCCGCGCCGGAACTTCGAACGCCATCCCCCACCGGCACCCAACTGCGACGACCGATCATTCGATCTTCACGGACGGAAAGCCGGGGCAGTCGAGGCCCCGCGGCCGGGCGGCGGGCGGGGGGACACCCGTGGGGCGGATGATGCCGAACGGACAGACGATTCACCAAAACCATTTAATCAACTTATAAGTCACAAATCGCTTTGGCGTGATTATTCGCTTACCCGCTTGAATGCATCGGGCCTACAGTCCCGAATTATGAAAAGGGAAGCCAGCAAAGAGTCAACGGGATCCAAAGCAATCGCAAATTCGGAGACGGGGTCGAGTAGGCGCACCCTTATCCGGACCGCCGCCGTGGGCGGATTGGTCGCCGGTGCGGGAATGACCATCGGAGCCGTACCGGCCGCAGCCCTCACACCCCCGGGGGTCCGGCGCCCACCAGGCACCCCACCGCCGGCTACCCCGGCCGCGGCGGAATTCGAACTGTTCCGTACCAATGCCCGGTGGATGCTCAACGCACAGGAGCACAACCGCGAGGACGCGGGGACCCGGACGAGCCTGGCGACCAGCCAGGCCCCCTGGGCGATGATCGTGAGCTGTATCGACTCACGCGTACCGCCTGAGCTGATATTCGACCAGGGCCTCGGCGATCTGGCCGTCGCCCGGACCGCCGGACAGGTCCTGGACAGCGCGGTGTGGGGCAGCATTCTTTATGCCGTGGAGCACCTGCATGTGAAGCTCGTGGTCGTGCTGGGGCACCAGAATTGCGGCGCGGCCTCGGCGGCCATCTCGCTCCGTGACAACCCGGCGTATCCGTTGTCGGCCCGTATCAAGACGCTCGTCAACAAGATCGTCCCGGTCGTCCCGCCGCCCAGTACCCCGAACCGGTTGAACGCGACGATAGACGCGAACATCCGCCACATACGGGACGAGATCCTGGTGGAGCCGGGGATCTCCTCGCGGGTGACCGCGGGCACGCTGGGCGTGATCGGCGCCCGGTACGAGCTGGACACCTGGGTCGCCACCAAGGTCATCTAGGGAGGGTCGCGAAAGTAGTGCCGTACCCCCGCCCGTCCCGTCGAGCCGCACGCGCGACGGGCGGGGGCCCCGGGCGGACCGGCCTCCCGCCCAGGACCCGTACGGTCATCACCCCCGCACCGGACGCCGAACGTCGGCGTCCGGTGCGGGGGCACGGCCGGGTCCAGGCGGGGACGGCTCGCGGCTCGGGCGGCATTACCTCCGACGTCATCGCCATCGGCGGCGGCGTTGGAAAGACTCCGGATCGGGGCGCACCAACAGCCCCAACTACCCCAGCGGTCCCGTGGGTTCGTACGGGACCGTGTCCGACGACACCGGAGTATCCCCATGCCGTTCAGCCGTTCCCTGGTCGTCCTCGCGACCGCCGCCGTCCTGCTGCCCATCGGATCGGGCCAGGCCGCGGCCACCACCACCCCGCCCGACTGCCCGCCACGGGCCGGGGCTCCGGCACCCGTGCGGGAGGCGCTGCCGCCGTCGGCCGCCGCGTTCATGGCGGCGTACCGGGCGTGGGGAGCCGCGCCGACCGTCTGCGCGTACATGGACCTGTTCACACCGGACGGCACCCTGATGGACACCGGTCTCGCCGCCCCGATCGGCCATGAGGCCATCCGGAAGCAGATCGAACGCGTCCTCACCGTGGTCCCCGACTACCGCTTCGACCCGTTCTCGGCGACCGCGTCGCCGGACGGCCGTGTCGTCTTCGTCAAGGCCCGCAACACCGGCACGGTCACGGTGGACGGCCGCGCCACGAAGGTCGACTACCTCACCACCCACCGGCTGGTGCTGCGGGGCGATCGGGTCGAGCGCGGTCACCGCTTCTGGGACCAGACCGAGCTGTTCCGCCCCCTCGACCCCGGACTGCGCGATCTGTTCGCGGGGATCGGCGGCACCGCCACGGCAGCGGAGGAGCCGGCGAGCGGAACCGCCTCGCGGCCGGGCGACGGCATCCGGGAGCGGCAGCGGGCCTGGAACGACCGGGACACGGACGCGCTGGTCGCGACCGTGGGCGAGCGGGTCCGGCTCACCGGTCCAGGGCTGACCGCCCCGCTCAAGGGCCGGACCGCGGCCCGCGCCTACCTCGACCGGTTCTTCGGCGAACTGCACGGCGCCGAGCTGGCGCCCGGCCACACCGTGCGGCGCGGCCCCACCACCTACCGGGAGTGGTCCGGCACGGCCGTGGTCGGCCCCGAGCGGCGGCGCGTGACCTACGGGATCGTCGAACGCCTCACCCGCGACCGCTCCGGCGTCACCGACTGGGACCTGTCCTTCGACACCCTGGACCTGGTCGCCACCGAACAGCAGATCAGCACCCTGCGCGCCCGGCTCTTCGGCTGACGGCGCCCTGGGCTCTCCTTCCGGAGAGATCGGGGCTCACCGCCCGCCCACAGGCAACCCTCGGCGCGGATTATCCGTCTAGATGAGCGCGAACGGGACTGACCACCCCGTTCGCGCTCATCACTCAGCACCGCGCCCGGCCGGCGAACATCCGCCCGCCCCGCTGCGGGGGGAAGCGGACGGAGCACCCACCCACGTGAACGACGGACTCGGCCCTGCCCGGATACCGGCCGGCCCCGGCGCGGCCGGGCACACCCACACTCCGCTCGGCGGACGCCGCCGCCCCCGCCGCCGCTCCATGCTGGCCGCGATATCCGCCCTCGGCGCGACCATCGGCGCCGCGGTCATCGGCGGCTGCTCGCTCCCCGAGCCGACCCGGTCCGTACCGGCCGCCGACCCGGCGCCGGGGATGCCCATCACCGGTTCGCGCCGGGCCCAGCTGATGCAGATACTCGCCCACCCCGACGACGACCTGTACTTCATGAACCCGGACACCCGGCGGATGCTGGACTCCGGAACCCCCCTGGTCTGTGTCTATGTCTCCGCGGGCGAGCACAACGGCAAGAACCACATACCGGGCCGCCCCGGCACCCACGCCGACCGCCCCGGATACTCCTCCGCCCGGCACCAGGGCCTCCGGCAGGCGTACGCGACCCTCATCGGGCTGGACAAGTTCACCCCCTGGAGCCGGGGTGTCGCCTCGCTCCGGGGAGACCGCCTCGCCGAGATCAACACCCTCACCAATGGTCACCGCAGGGTTGAGCTGATCTTCCTCAATCTGCCGATGCACACCCACCGCCGCTGGATGGCGCTGCCCGCCCTGTGGCAGGACCGCCACCTCGACGTGCGGACCGTCATCGCCACGGATTCACCGCTGCGGCAGAGCGTGTCGTACGACTACGAGGGACTCATCGACGTCGTCGCCGGGCTCCTGGAGCAGTACCGGCCCACCGTCGTCCAGACCCTGGACCCGGACCCCGACATCCAGCACAGCGACGAGGCCACCCGCAAGAAGGACTCCGAACAGCCCGGCTACTCGGACCACGCCGACCACACCGCCGTCGCCTGCTTCAGTTGGGCCGCGATGATCCGCTGGGTCGCCGACGCGACCAGGGACGGCGGCGCGGTGCCCGCCTTCGTCGCCACTGCGTTCCGGGGCTACTACAACCGGCACTGGCCGAAGAACCTGCCCCCCGCGACCGTACGGGAGAAGGCCGGCCATCTCGTCCCGTACGGTGGCGACCCCGCCTGGCAGTGCGGCAACGACTCCGGCTGCGGCGACTACAGCGTCGGCGGCGTCCGGCCGCTCACCAACAAGAAGGGGTGGGTGCGCGCCACCCACCACCGCTATCCGGGTCCCCGACCCGCCGTGACCACCGGCCCCGACGGACGGCTGGTGGCGTACGGGGTGCTCGGGATGCGCGCGGTCCGCTGGCGGGAGCGCCCGGCCGGCGGCTGGAGCCCGCCGGACGACCTGGGCGGCGGGCCGCTCGCGCCCGTACTGGGCTCGGCCACCCTGGGGGACGGCCGGCAGTTGCTGTTCGGGCTGCGGTTCGCCGCCCTCGGGGGCCGCCGGGCCGGCAATCGCCGGGAGATCGTGCTGCTGGAGCAGCGTGCCCCCGGCGCCGGGTTCCTGGCCTGGCACGGCCTCGGCAACCCGGAGCACGACGACGACCGGGGTCGGCGTATCGGTGTGCCGGTCGCGGTGACCGCCCCCGACGGCCGGGTGCACCTCTTCGTACGGAACGCGGCGAAACGGCTCAGCACCCGGATCCGGTCCACGGACGGCACCTGGGACGACTGGCGGGACCTCGGCGGCGGGGACATCCAGGACGGTCTGTCGGCGATCGTGGACGGCCGCGGCCGGGTCCATGTCTTCGCGGCGGGCCGGGAGACCGCGCACCACTGGTCGCAGACCGCCCCCGGCGGTGGGGACCTCGTCTTCCGCCGGGAGGACCGGAGCCCGGTGCCCGGTGGACCGATCGCGGCGGTCGCGACGCCGGACGGCGGGGTACGGATCCACTACCGGGCGCCGGCGTCCGACGCGATCGTCTCCGTACGGCCGGACGGCACCGCCCCGGAGCGAACCGAGCTGGCGGGGTACGGGCCGCTCTCCGCCGCCGCCCTGAAGAACGGGTCCCTGTTGCTCGGGCGGGACCCGCGGGGCCGGTTCCGCCTGCGAACGCCGGGCCGGCTGGCGGTCCGCACCGAGGGGGCCGAGTCGCTGGACTCCCCCACACCGCTGCTGGACGGGCGGGGCGTGACCGTGGTCGGGATGGGCGTGGACGCGCACCCGTGGCTCTGGCGGCCGGGCGCCCGTACGGTCTGAGGCCCCCCCGCCGGGGGGCGCCCGGACGGTCTGAGGACCGTACCGCCCCAATTGCTCGGAGACAGCGAAGAGGCCCCGCACCGATCGGTGCGGGGCCTCTCCCATGGTGCTCGTCAGGAGCTACCAGGTCGAACCGTCAGAGTTACTTGACGATCTTGGTGACCTGGCCGGCGCCCACGGTCCGGCCACCCTCACGGATGGCGAACTTCAGGCCCTCTTCCATGGCGACGGGCTGGATGAGGTTCACCGTCATGACGGTGTTGTCACCCGGCATGACCATCTCGGTGCCCTCGGGGAGGGTCACCACGCCGGTCACGTCCGTGGTACGGAAGTAGAACTGCGGGCGGTAGTTGTTGAAGAACGGGGTGTGACGGCCACCCTCGTCCTTCGACAGGATGTACGCCTGGGCCTCGAACTCGGTGTGCGGCGTGACCGAACCGGGCTTGATGATGACCTGGCCGCGCTCGACGTCCTCGCGCTTGATGCCACGGAGGAGCAGACCGACGTTCTCACCGGCCTGGCCCTCGTCGAGCAGCTTGCGGAACATCTCGATGCCGGTGACCGTGGTGGTGGTCTTCTCGGTCTTGATACCGACGATGTCGACGGTCTCGTTGACCTTGAGGACACCACGCTCGATACGGCCGGTGACGACGGTGCCACGACCGGTGATCGTGAAAACGTCCTCGATCGGCATCAGGAACGGCTTGTCGACGTCACGCTCGGGCTGCGGGATGGACTCATCCACGGCCTTCATGAGGTTCAGGACAGACTTGCCCCACTCCTCATCGCCCTCAAGAGCCTTGAGCGCCGAGACCTTGACGACCGGCAGGTCGTCGCCCGGGAACTCGTACTCGGAGAGGAGCTCACGAACCTCGAGCTCGACGAGCTCCAGGATCTCCTCGTCGTCCACCATGTCGGCCTTGTTCAGGGCGACGACGATGTACGGAACGCCGACCTGGCGGGCCAGGAGCACGTGCTCCTTGGTCTGCGGCATCGGGCCGTCGGTGGCCGCGACCACGAGGATGGCGCCGTCCATCTGCGCCGCACCCGTGATCATGTTCTTGATGTAGTCAGCGTGACCAGGGCAGTCGACGTGCGCGTAGTGACGCGACTCCGTCTGGTACTCGACGTGCGCGATCGAGATGGTGATACCGCGCTGGCGCTCCTCGGGAGCCTTGTCGATCTGGTCGAAGGCCGAGGCCTCGTTGATGTCCGGGTACGCGTCGTGCAGCACCTTGGTAATGGCGGCCGTAAGGGTCGTCTTACCGTGGTCAATGTGACCGATGGTGCCGATGTTGACGTGCGGCTTAGTCCGCTCGAACTTCGCCTTCGCCACTGGGGTCCTCCTGGGAGTGGTTCTGGTACGCCTTACTCATCGGCGCCAGGTGATCTTTGCTGGGATGCCGGTGCCCCGGGGCATTCCATCCGTATACGAGTGGAATGCCCCAGCGGGCTCCGGTGACAAGCCTAAAGCGTGTACTCGGGTGAGTTACTCGCCCTTGGCCTTCGCGATGATCTCCTCGGCGACGTTCCGGGGAACCTCGGCGTAGGAGTCGAACTGCATCGAGTAGCTTGCGCGACCCGAGGTCTTGCTGCGGAGGTCTCCGACGTAGCCGAACATCTCCGAGAGCGGCACCAGGCCCTTGACGACCCGGGCACCGGCCCGCTCCTCCATGGCCTGGATCTGGCCACGGCGGGAGTTGATGTCACCGATGACATCGCCCATGTAGTCCTCGGGCGTGGTGACCTCGACGGCCATCATCGGCTCAAGAAGCACGGGGCTCGCCTTGCGAGCGGCCTCCTTGAACGCCTGCGAACCGGCGATCTTGAAGGCGAGCTCGGAGGAGTCGACCTCGTGGTAGCCACCGTCGAGGAGCGTCAGACGGACGCCCGTCATCTCGTAGCCGGCCAGGATGCCGAACTGCATGGCCTCCTGCGCGCCCGCGTCCACCGAGGGGATGTACTCCTTGGGGATGCGGCCACCGGTGACCTTGTTCACGAACTCGTAGGCCGTGTCGCCGCCCTCGATGGGCTCGATCGCGATCTGCACCTTCGCGAACTGACCGGTACCACCGGTCTGCTTCTTGTGGGTGTAGTCCACGCGGTCGACGGCCTTGCGGATCGTCTCACGGTACGCGACCTGCGGCTTGCCGACATTGGCCTCGACGCGGAACTCACGGCGCATCCGGTCGACCAGCACCTCAAGGTGAAGCTCGCCCATACCACCGATGATGGTCTGGCCGGTCTCCTCGTTGGTGTGCACCTGGAAGGAGGGGTCCTCCTCCGCGAGACGCTGGATGGCTACACCCAGCTTCTCCTGGTCACCCTTGGACTTGGGCTCGATCGCGACCTGAATGACCGGCGCCGGGAAGTCCATGGACTCCAGGATCACCGGGTTCTTCTCGTCGCTCAGCGTCTCACCGGTGGTGGTCTGCTTGAGGCCCATGACGGCGACGATGTCACCGGCGCCCACCGACGCGATCTCCTCACGCTTGTTCGCGTGCATACGGTAGATCTTGCCGATGCGCTCCTTGCGTCCCTTCACGGAGTTCAGCACCGCGGTGCCGGCGTCCAGACGACCGGAGTAGATCCGGATGAAGGTCAGCTTGCCCAGGTGCGGGTCGCTCGCGATCTTGAACGCGAGCGCCGACAGCGGCTCGTCGTCCGAGGGGCGACGCGTGACCACGACCTCCGGGTCCTTGACGTCGTGGCCCTCGATGGCCTCGACGTCCAGGGGGGAGGGGAGGTAACGCACGACCGCGTCGAGCAGGGGCTGGACGCCCTTGTTCTTGAACGCGGTACCGCAGAACACGGGGGTGATCGTCACGCCGTCGGACTTGCCGGAGGCGATGGTGATACGACGGATCGCGGCGTAGAGCTGCTCCTCGGTGGGCTCCTGGCCCTCCAGGTACAGCTCCATCAGCTCTTCGTCGTTCTCGGCGACGGTCTCCAGCAGCTTGCCGCGGTACTCCTCGGCAGCCTCGGTGTGCGTGGCCGGGATGTCGACGACGTCGTACATCTCACCCTTGGTCGCCTCGGCGGACCAGACGAACGCCTTCATGGTGACGAGGTCAACGACACCCTTGAAGTCCATCTCGGCGCCGATGGGGAGCTGCATCACGATCGGCACCGCGCCCAGGCGGTCGCTGATCATGTCGACACAGCGGTGGAACTCGGCACCGGTGCGGTCGAGCTTGTTGACGAAGCAGATACGCGGCACGCCGTAGCGGTCCGCCTGACGCCAGACAGTCTCGGACTGGGGCTCGACGCCCGCGACACCGTCGAACACGGTGACAGCGCCGTCGAGGACGCGGAGCGAACGCTCCACCTCGACGGTGAAGTCGACGTGACCCGGGGTGTCGATGATGTTGATCGTGTGGTCAACATCTTCGAGCGGCCAGTGGCAGGTCGTCGCGGCAGACGTGATCGTGATGCCGCGCTCCTGCTCCTGCTCCATCCAGTCCATCGTGGCAGCGCCGTCGTGGACCTCACCGATCTTGTAGCTCACACCGGTGTAGAACAGGATGCGCTCGGTGGTCGTCGTCTTGCCCGCGTCGATGTGGGCCATGATCCCGATATTGCGGACCTTGGCCAGGTCAAGCGAAGTGGTGGCCATATGGCTCAGTCTTCTCTCGGTCTCGATGTGGGTAGCGACTACCAGCGGTAGTGCGCGAAGGCCTTGTTGGACTCGGCCATCTTGTGGGTGTCCTCACGCTTCTTGACCGAAGCGCCGAGGCCGTTCGAGGCGTCGAGCAGTTCGTTCATGAGGCGCTCGGTCATGGTCTTCTCGCGGCGGGCGCGGGAGTAACCCACGACCCAGCGGAGCGCGAGGGTGCCCGCACGACCGGGCTTGACCTCGATCGGCACCTGGTAGGTGGCGCCACCAACACGGCGAGACTTGACCTCAAGCGAGGGCTTGACGTTCTCAAGCGCGCGCTTCAGGGTGATGACGGGGTCGGCACCGGTCTTCTCGCGAAGACCTTCCATGGCGCCGTAGACGATCCGCTCAGCGGTGGAACGCTTGCCGTTGAGCAGCAGCTTGTTGATGAGCGACGTCACCAGAGGAGAACCATAGACCGGGTCGATGATGACCGGGCGCTTCGGGGCGGGGCCCTTACGAGGCATTCTTACTTCTCCTTCTTGGCGCCGTAGCGGCTGCGGGCCTGCTTGCGGTTCTTGACACCCTGGGTGTCGAGCGAACCGCGGATGATCTTGTAACGAACACCCGGCAGGTCCTTCACACGGCCACCACGCACGAGCACGATGGAGTGCTCCTGCAGGTTGTGTCCCTCACCCGGGATGTAGGCCGTGACCTCGATGCCGGAGGTCAGACGCACACGCGCGACCTTACGCAGGGCCGAGTTCGGCTTCTTCGGGGTGGTCGTGAACACACGCGTGCAGACGCCACGACGCTGAGGGGAGCCCTCAAGAGCGGGCGTCTTGTTCTTCTCGACCTTGTCCTGCCGGCCCTTCCGGACCAGCTGCTGGATCGTAGGCACTACTTCTCCGGTTTCTGTGTGCCGTTCGTGAAACTAACCTGGAACGTCGCCGACCCACGCGGTCGGGTGTGTCGGAACTGCAGGGCTCCCGCCGTAACGACGGAAGGGGGCGCAGATCACGGTGGCCATTCAGCGGACTCGCCGTGCGGTTGAGGACACGCACAGGAGCCCAGGCACACCCCAGGCACAAGGTCAGAGCGTACCTACCGCATCGCCTGCGGTCAAAACAAATGCCCACGCACACAGATCACCAGCTCGCAACATAGCCGACGGGGCGGCCACCTCGCGAGAGGTGACCGCCCCGTGGGACGCGCTATCGCCTACTGGTTGTACGGACCGTAGTCGTAGTCCTCCAGCGGAACGGCCTGGCCGGAGCCGGTGCCGAACGGCGAGTAGTCGATGTCGTCGTAGCCGACGGCCGAGTACATCGCGGCCTTGGCCTCCTCGGTGGGCTCCACCCGGATGTTGCGGTAACGGGACAGACCCGTACCAGCCGGGATGAGCTTACCGATGATGACGTTCTCCTTGAGGCCGATCAGGGAGTCCGACTTGGCGTTGATCGCCGCGTCGGTCAGAACCCTGGTCGTCTCCTGGAAGGACGCCGCCGACAGCCACGACTCGGTGGCCAGCGACGCCTTGGTGATACCCATCAGCTGCGGACGGCCGGAGGCGGGGTGACCGCCCTCGGTGACCACACGACGGTTCTCCGTCTCGAACTTCGAGCGCTCGACCAGCTCGCCCGGCAGCAGCTCCGCGTCGCCGGACTCGATGATCGTCACCCGGCGGAGCATCTGCCGGATGATGATCTCGATGTGCTTGTCGTGGATCGACACACCCTGCGAGTTGTAGACCCGCTGGACTTCGCCGACCAGGTGGACCTGGACGGCCCGCTGACCGAGGATGCGCAGCACGTCGTGCGGGTTGGTGGCACCCACGGTGAGCTTCTGGCCCACCTCGACGTGGTCGTTCTCGCCCACCAGCAGACGGGCACGCTTCGAGATCGGGAACGCCGTCTCGTCGCTGCCGTCGTCGGGGGTGACCACGAGCTTCTTGGTCTTCTCGGTCTCCTCGATCCGGACGCGGCCGGCCGCCTCCGAGATCGGGGCGACACCCTTGGGCGTACGCGCCTCGAACAGCTCGACGACACGCGGCAGACCCTGGGTGATGTCGTCACCGGCCACACCACCGGTGTGGAAGGTACGCATCGTCAGCTGGGTACCGGGCTCACCGATGGACTGGGCGGCGATGATGCCGACCGCCTCACCGATGTCGACCAGCTTGCCGGTGGCGAGCGAACGGCCGTAGCAGAACGCACAGGTGCCGACCGCCGACTCACAGGTCAGGACCGAGCGGGTCTTGACCTCCTCGACGCCAGCGGCGACGAGCGCGTCGATCAGCACATCGCCGAGGTCGACATTGGCGGGCGCGATGACCTTGCCGTCGATGACGACGTCCTCGGCCAGCATCCGCGCGTACACCGACGTCTCGACGTCGTCGGCCTTGCGGAGCCTGCCCTCGGAGTCCTTCTCGGCGATCCGCAGCTTGAGGCCGCGGTCGGTGCCACAGTCCTCCTCGCGGATGATGACGTCCTGCGAGACGTCCACCAGACGACGGGTGAGGTAACCCGAGTCGGCGGTACGCAGGGCGGTGTCCGCCAGACCCTTACGGGCACCGTGCGTGGAGATGAAGTACTCCAGCACGGACAGGCCCTCGCGGAAGGACGCCTTGATCGGACGCGGGATGGTCTCGTTCTTGGCGTTCGACACCAGACCACGCATACCGGCGATCTGACGCATCTGCATCATGTTTCCACGAGCACCCGAGTCGACCATCATGAAGATGGGGTTCGTCTTCGGGAAGTTCGCGTTCATCGCGTCGGCGACCTCGTTGGTCGCGCGGGTCCAGATCTTGATGAGCTCGTTGGTGCGCTCTTCCTTGGTGATCAGACCGCGCTCGTACTGCTTCTGGACCTTCTCGTCCTGAGCCTCGTACGACGCGACGATCGCCTTCTTCGCCTCCGGGACGACGATGTCCGAGACGGCGACGGTGACGCCGGAACGGGTCGCCCAGAAGAAGCCGGAAGCCTTCAGGTTGTCGAGCGTCGCCGCCACGATGACCTTGGGGTAGCGCTCGGCGAGGTCGTTGACGATCTCCGAGAGCTGCTTCTTGCCGACCGAGTAGTCGACGAAGGGGTAGTCCTCGGGCAGCAGCTCGTTGAAGAGCGCGCGGCCCAGAGTCGTACGCAGCCGGAAGGTGTCACCCTGCTGCCACTCCGGCTCGCCCTCTTCGCGGGCGGGCGGGGTCCAGCCGCGCGGCGGGATGGTGCCCACCGGGAAGCGGATGTCGACCTTCGCCTGGAGGGTCAGCTCACGGGCGTCGAACGCCATGATCGCCTCGGCGGTGGAGCCGAAGGACCGGCCTTCGCCCTTGGTCTTGCGCTCCTCCTCGTCCGTGGTGAGGAAGAAGAGGCCCAGCACCATGTCCTGGGTCGGCATGGTGACCGGACGGCCGTCAGCCGGCTTCAGGATGTTGTTCGAGGACAGCATCAGGATGCGGGCCTCGGCCTGCGCCTCCGCGGAGAGCGGCAGGTGAACGGCCATCTGGTCACCGTCGAAGTCCGCGTTGAACGCGGTGCAGACGAGCGGGTGGATCTGGATGGCCTTGCCCTCGACGAGCTGCGGCTCGAACGCCTGGATACCGAGGCGGTGCAGCGTGGGCGCACGGTTCAGCAGCACCGGGTGCTCGGCGATGACCTCTTCGAGGACGTCGTACACCACGGTGCGGCCACGCTCGACCATGCGCTTGGCCGACTTGATGTTCTGCGCGTGGTTCAGGTCGACCAGGCGCTTCATCACGAACGGCTTGAAGAGCTCCAGCGCCATCGCCTTCGGCAGACCGCACTGGTGCAGCTTGAGCTGCGGACCGACGACGATCACGGAACGCGCGGAGTAGTCCACGCGCTTGCCGAGGAGGTTCTGACGGAAACGACCCTGCTTGCCCTTCAGCATGTCGCTGAGGGACTTCAGGGGGCGGTTGCCGGGGCCCGTGACCGGGCGACCACGACGACCGTTGTCGAACAGCGCGTCGACGGCCTCCTGGAGCATCCGCTTCTCGTTGTTCACGATGATCTCGGGGGCACCGAGGTCGAGCAGACGCTTCAGCCGGTTGTTCCGGTTGATCACACGGCGGTACAGGTCGTTCAGGTCGGAGGTCGCGAAGCGGCCACCGTCCAGCTGCACCATCGGACGCAGGTCCGGCGGGATGACCGGCACGCAGTCCAGCACCATGCCCTTGGGGCTGTTGCTGGTCTGCAGGAACGCGGAGACGACCTTGAGGCGCTTGAGCGCACGGGTCTTCTTCTGGCCCTTGCCGGTGCGGATGATCTCGCGGAGGCGCTCGGCCTCTTCGTCCAGATCGAAGGACTCGAGGCGCTTCTGCAGCGCCGCGGCGCCCATCGAACCGTCGAAGTAGGTGCCGAAGCGGTCGCGCAGCTCGCGGTAGAGCAGCTCGTCGCCCTCCAGGTCCTGGACCTTGAGGTTCTTGAAGCGGCTCCACACCTCGTCGAGGCGGTCGATCTCGCGCTGCGCACGGTCGCGCAGCTGCTTCATCTCACGCTCGGCGCCTTCGCGCACCTTGCGGCGCACGTCGGCCTTGGCGCCCTCGGCCTCCAGCTCGGCCAGGTCGGTCTCGAGCTTCTTGGCGCGGGCCTCAAGGTCGGAGTCGCGACGGTTCTCGACCTGCTGACGCTCGACGGAGACATGCGCCTCCAGCGAGGGCAGGTCACGCGTACGGCGCTCCTCGTCCACGAACGTAATCATGTACGCGGCGAAGTAGATGACCTTCTCAAGGTCCTTCGGCGCCAGGTCCAGCAGATAGCCGAGGCGCGAGGGAACACCCTTGAAGTACCAGATGTGGGTGACGGGCGCGGCCAGCTCAATGTGGCCCATCCGCTCACGGCGCACCTTGGCGCGAGTGACCTCGACGCCACAGCGCTCACAGATGATGCCCTTGAAGCGGACACGCTTGTACTTACCGCAGTAGCACTCCCAGTCCCGGGTGGGGCCGAAGATCTTCTCGCAGAAGAGTCCGTCCTTCTCGGGCTTGAGCGTGCGGTAGTTGATCGTCTCGGGCTTCTTGACCTCGCCGTGGGACCACTGGCGAATGTCGTCAGCGGTGGCCAGGCCGATCCGAAGCTCGTCGAAGAAGTTGACGTCGAGCACTATGCGTCAATCCCTCTCAGGGTTGTGTCTCAAGGTGGTCTGTACGGGGTCCGGGGCAGCGGCCGGGATCACCAGAAGGTGATCCCGGCCGGACCCGTCAGACCTCTTCGACGCTGCTCGGCTCGCGCCGGGACAGGTCGATGCCGAGCTCTTCCGCAGCGCGGAAGACGTCCTCGTCGGTGTCGCGCATCTCGATGGACATGCCGTCCGAGGACAGCACCTCCACGTTGAGGCACAGGGACTGCATCTCCTTGATGAGCACCTTGAAGGACTCGGGGATGCCGGGCTCGGGGATGTTCTCGCCCTTGACGATGGCCTCGTAGACCTTCACGCGGCCGGTGACGTCATCGGACTTGATGGTCAGCAGCTCCTGGAGGGCGTACGCGGCGCCATAAGCCTCCAGCGCCCACACCTCCATCTCGCCGAACCGCTGGCCACCGAACTGGGCCTTACCGCCCAGCGGCTGCTGGGTGATCATCGAGTACGGGCCGGTCGAACGGGCGTGGAGCTTGTCGTCGACCAGGTGGTGGAGCTTGAGGATGTACATGTACCCGATCGAGATCGGGTCCGGGAACGGCTCGCCGGAGCGGCCGTCGAACATCCGCGCCTTGCCGGACGGGAGGACCATGCGGTCACCGTCGCGGTTCGGGATGGTGGACTCGAAGAGACCGGAGATCTCGTCCTCGCGGGCGCCGTCGAAGACCGGGGTCGCGACGTTGGTGCCAGCGGCGACCTCGTCGGCGCCGATCGACTTGAGGCGCTCCATCCACTCTTCGTTGCCCTCGACCTTCCAGCCCTGGCTGGCGAGCCAGCCGAGGTGGATCTCCAGGACCTGTCCCGGGTTCATTCGGGACGGGACGCCGAGCGGGTTGAGGATGATGTCGACCGGGGTGCCGTCCTCCAGGAACGGCATGTCCTCGATCGGCAGGATCTTGGAGATGACGCCCTTGTTGCCGTGACGGCCGGCGAGCTTGTCACCATCGGTGATCTTGCGCTTCTGCGCGACGTAGACGCGGACCAGCTGGTTCACGCCGGGCGGCAGCTCGTCGCCCTCCTCGCGGTCGAAGACGCGGACGCCGATGACCTTGCCGATCTCGCCGTGCGGCACCTTCAGCGAGGTGTCGCGCACCTCGCGCGCCTTCTCACCGAAGATCGCGCGGAGCAGGCGCTCCTCGGGGGTCAGCTCGGTCTCACCCTTGGGCGTGACCTTGCCGACGAGGATGTCACCGGCGACGACCTCGGCACCGATGCGGATGATGCCGCGCTCGTCGAGGTCGGCGAGGACCTCCTCGGAGACGTTCGGGATGTCCCGGGTGATCTCCTCGGGGCCGAGCTTGGTGTCACGGGCGTCGACCTCGTGCTCCTCGATGTGGATCGAGGAGAGGACGTCGTCCTGCACGAGGCGCTGCGACAGGATGATCGCGTCCTCGTAGTTGTGACCCTCCCACGGCATGAACGCGACCAGCAGGTTCTTGCCGAGCGCCATCTCGCCCTGCTCGGTCGCCGGGCCGTCGGCGAGGACCTGGGCCTCCACGACCCGGTCGCCCTCGGAGACGATGACCTTCTGGTTGACCGAGGTGCCCTGGTTGGAGCGGGAGAACTTGGCCACGCGGTACGTGGTGTAGGTGCCGTCGTCGTTGGCGACGGTGATGTAGTCCGCGGAGACCTCCTGGACCACACCGTCCTTCTCCGCCTTGATGACGTCACCGGCGTCGACCGCGCAGCGGTACTCCATGCCGGTGCCGACCAGCGGCGCCTCGGCCGTGATCAGCGGAACGGCCTGACGCATCATGTTCGCGCCCATGAGGGCACGGTTGGCGTCGTCGTGCTCCAGGAACGGGATCATGGCGGTCGCGACCGACACCATCTGGCGCGGCGAGACGTCCATGTAGTCGACCTCGGCCGGCGGCACGTAGTCGACCTCGCCACCACGGCGGCGGACCAGCACGCGGGGCTCGGTGAAGTGCATGTCGTCGGAGATGGTCGCGTTCGCCTGGGCGATGACGAAGCGGTCCTCCTCATCGGCGGTCAGGTAGTCGACATCGTCGGTGACCTGTCCGTCGGTGACCTTGCGGTACGGAGTCTCGACGAAGCCGAAGGCGTTGACCCGGCCGTAGGAGGCGAGCGAGCCGATCAGACCGATGTTCGGGCCTTCGGGCGTCTCGATCGGGCACATGCGGCCGTAGTGCGAGGGGTGCACGTCACGGACCTCGAAGCCGGCCCGCTCACGGGAGAGACCACCCGGGCCAAGCGCCGACAGACGGCGCTTGTGGGTGAGACCCGACAGCGGGTTGTTCTGGTCCATGAACTGCGACAGCTGGCTGGTGCCGAAGAACTCCTTGATGGAGGCGACGACCGGCCGGATGTTGATCAGGGTCTGCGGCGTGATCGCCTCGACGTCCTGGGTCGTCATGCGCTCACGCACGACGCGCTCCATACGGGCGAGACCCGTACGGACCTGGTTCTGGATCAGCTCGCCGACATTGCGCAGACGACGGTTGCCGAAGTGGTCGATGTCATCCGTCTCGACCACGATCTGGGAACCGGACTCGCCGACCGTCTCGGTCTCACCGGCGTGCAGCTTGACCAGGTACTTGATGGTCGCGATGACGTCGTCGGTGGTGAGCACGCCGGCGTCCAGCGGCTCATCCGCGCCGAGCTTCTTGTTCACCTTGTAGCGGCCGACCTTGGCGAGGTCGTAGCGCTTCGGGTTGAAGTAGAGGTTCTCCAGCAGCGTCTGAGCGGCCTCACGGGTCGGCGGCTCGCCAGGACGCAGCTTGCGGTAGATGTCGAGCAGCGCGTCGTCCTGGCCCTGGGTGTGGTCCTTCTCCAGGGTGGCGCGCATCGACTCGTACTCGCCGAACTCCTCAAGGATCTGCTCGGTCGTCCAACCGAGGGCCTTGAGCAGGACGGTCACGGACTGCTTGCGCTTGCGGTCGATGCGGACACCGACCATGTCGCGCTTGTCGATCTCCATCTCCAGCCAGGCACCCCGGGACGGGATGATCTTGGCGGTGAAGATGTCCTTGTCGGACGTCTTGTCGATGGAGGAGTCGAAGTAGACACCCGGCGAGCGGACGAGCTGCGACACGACGACACGCTCGGTGCCGTTGATGACGAAGGTGCCCTTGCCGGTCATGAGCGGGAAATCGCCCATGAAGACGGTCTGGGACTTGATCTCGCCGGTCTCGTTGTTGGTGAACTCGGCGGTCACGAAGAGCGGAGCGGCGAAGGTGAAGTCGCGCTCCTTGCACTCGTCGATGGAGTTCTTCGGCGGCTCGAAGCGGTGGTCGCGGAAGGTCAGGGACATCGACCCGCTGAAGTCCTCGATCGGCGAGATCTCCTCGAAGATCTCTTCCAGACCGGACTTGGTGGGGACGTCCTGTCCGCTCTCCAGAGCGGCCTCGACCCGCGCCTTCCATGCGGCGTTACCGAGCAGCCAGTCGAAGCTCTCGGTCTGCAGCGCGAGGAGGTTCGGAACCTCTAGGGGCTCCTTGATCTTTGCAAAGGAAATGCGCAGCGGGGCGGTGCTGGCGCCGTTGTTCGTATTCGCGGTCGAGGCGTTGCGCGAGGCGGCCAAGAGGGGGTCCTTCCGAGGGCTCGGACTCACTACGCGCGTACCGGTCCCAAGCGGTGCACAGGGAGAGAAGTCCCAGTTCAGGGACGGATCAATCCACAGTGCTCATGCGAGGGGATGCCCCTGGTGACGGGCAGGGGGCAGTTAACAGGCAGCGCAAAGGGTCAGTGTAGCCACTTGGCACACTGATGTCCAGTGCGGGTTCTCTCAACCCTCGTTGTTCTCAACTCCGCGCTTGCCCCGCGCCATGTGGCGCACCTCGTTACTGCCCATTCGGTCGTCGATCCATGCCTCGGATACGGATCGGTGTGACGACGCGTCCTGAGAATTGCGCGCTGCGTGCGGTTCGTCAAGGCCCCCCTGTGAAGACTGTCTGCCGGGGCCGTCACTGACCAGGGCTGACCAGGTCCGGAAGCGCACGGCGATGATCACCATACTCGTCGGAGCGGGAAGCGCAACGCAGCCCTCACGGAACGCCGAAGGGCGACCACCCGGATGGGTGATCGCCCTTGGCGAGAGCCCTCAGCGGGGCTCAGAGAGCCCCGGAGGACTCAGTGGGTCACTTGACCTCGACGGAAGCGCCGGCGCCCTTGAGGGACTCGGCAGCCTTCTCGGCGGCCTCCTTGGCGACCTTCTCGAGGACCGGCTTCGGAGCGCCGTCGACGAGGTCCTTGGCCTCCTTCAGACCCAGCGAGGTCAGCTCACGCACGACCTTGATGACCTGGATCTTCTTCTCGCCGGCACCCGTGAGGATGACGTCGAACTCGTCCTGCTCCTCGGCGGCGTCGGCGGCCGGGGCACCCGGGCCCGCGACGGCGATCGCGGCCGGGGCGGCGGCGGTGACGTCGAACTTCTCCTCGAACGCCTTCACGAACCCGGAGAGCTCAAGGAGGGTCATGTCCTCGAACTGCGCGAGCAGGTCGTCCTGGCTGAGCTTCGCCATGATGGCGGTCCTTCCACTAATTCGGCTGGTGCCGGATGTATATGACGGCGGGCGTGCGGCCCGCTGCGACCAGCGCCCTCATCGGGCGCCGATCAATGCGCGAGCCGAGTTACTCGGCACCGCCCTGCTCGGCCTGCTTGGCACGAAGCGCCTCCGCGGTGCGGACGAACTTCGAGGGAAGCGCCTGGAAGAGCGCGGCAGCCGAGGACTGCTTGCTCTTCATGGCGCCCGCCAGCTTGGCGAGCAGAACCTCGCGGGACTCAAGGTCCGCGAGCTTCTTGATCTCATCGGCGGACAGCGCCTTACCATCAAGGACACCGCCCTTGATGATCAGGTTCGGGTTGTCCTTGGCGAAGTCACGAAGACCCTTCGCCGACTCCACCGGGTCACCGGTGACGAAGGCAACCGCCGTCGGACCATTGAACAGGTCGTCCAGCGTGTTGATCCCGGCCTCGTTGGCCGCAATCTTGGTCAGCGTGTTCTTCACCACGGCGTACTGGGCGTTCTCACCGAGCGAACGGCGCAGCTGCTTGAGCTGGGCCACGGTGAGACCCCGGTACTCGGTCAGCACAGCGGCGTTCGAGCTACGGAACTGATCCGCCAGCTCGGCTACCGCGGCAGCCTTGTCGGGCCTTGCCATGAGCGTCGGCCTCCTTCCGGGTGATGACGACCGCGCGGACCCGAAGGAGGAGGCTGGGCAAAACGAAACGCCCCGGCGCAGGCGCACGGGGCGTAGCTCAACCGGAATGAATTCCGGGAACTTTCCACAGTCACCTGCGCAGGACGTCCGCAGCTAGCGGATCCTTCGGTTGTCACCACCTCTTGCGAGGAAGCGACAACGACCAGCGGTCTTTGGCTTCTGTCGCAGCGTACGCGAGCCGGCGCCGCTGAGGCAAATCCGGTCGTACGGGACCTCGCGGACCCTGGCGACGAACGGTGCCCGACTGCTCGTACGCACGGTCTGACCAGGTACGGGAGACCCCGGAGGAGACCGGCGACGGAGTACGGGAACAGCTCCGGGGCGACCGACCGGGCGCCCCCTTCGCCGAGGGGGCCGACGCGAGCCGGGGCCCGCTGGAGGCGACCCCAGCGGGCCCCGGGAACCCCGAGTGGGGCAAGGAGCTGTCTCAAGCCTTCTTGGCGGACTCCAGGCCCGCGCTGAGCTCCTTCAGCATCTTCATCAGATCCGTGGTTTCCGCGGCGGGCGGCGGTGTCACCGTGGCCTTGGAGCCGTAGTCCGAGTAGGTGCCGTTCATCTCGATCTTGCCCTCGGGCGTCTGCAGGGTGACATCGGTCTTCACCGGGTAGTCGTCCTCATTGACCCAGGTCTCGATGTCGTACCCCTTGATCCCCTGCTTCTTGATGGTGGCGATCAGGGCCTTCTTCTGGGCCTCGTCAAGCACCTTCAGCGCCTTGCTGTCCGCGGCGATGACCTCGTCGACCGTCAGCGTGCCCTTGTAGTGCCGGGTCTCAGCGCCGTCGATCTTCTCCTTGCCCACCTGCTTGACGTTGGGCGAGGAGAGCAGCAGGGCGAGCTGGTCGGCCGGGTCCTGGTCCATGCTCTCCAGGCCACCGGTCATCTGCTTCTGCAGCGCGCTGTCCCCCGCCAGCTTCGCCGCGGCGCCCAGGTCGATCTTCATCCAGCGCTTGCCGCCCAGCTCCTTGGCGGTCTTCGTGCCCATGTCCATGTACATGATGTTGTTCTGCCACATCATGCGGATCTCCTTGGGCATCTCCGGGTCCGCCTGGAGCGCCGCACCGGACACGGTCATGTCCATCACCGTGGGATCCCAGCCCATGAGGCCGGAGATCTCCATGGTGCCGCTGTCCGCCATCCCGCTCGGCGTGACCACGGTCATCTTGACCTTGGCCGACTTGGCCTTCGCGGTGTTCTTGTACGCGGCGGTGAGTACCTGGCTCACGCTCCGCTCGCTGTTACCCGTCTCACTGCCACAGCCCGCCACTCCGACGGTCACGGCCAGCGCCGTCAACGACACGCCCGCGCGCTTCCATGCGGTCCTGCTCATGCCCCACCCCTTGAATCTTCAGTCAACTCACGCACCGTAACCCACCCCACTGACACCGGGACAATGAAAAAACCGGCTCCCGTGCCTCGTGAGAGGCGTGGGAGCCGGTTTCGTGCCGCTGAGTGCGCGTTCAGTAACGCGCGAACCCGCGACCGCCGTCAGGATCAGACGGAGGCCGGGTCCTCCTCGACGAGGAGGTTACGGGTGCGGTTGGCGTCCAGGGGGATGCCGGCGCCGACCGTGGTGCTCAGGGTCGCCTTCTTGATGTAGCGGCCCTTCGCGGCGGACGGCTTCAGACGGAGGATCTCCTCCAGCGCCGCGGCGTAGTTCTCGACCAGCTTCGTCTCATCGAAAGAAGCCTTGCCGATGATGAAGTGGAGGTTCGAGTGCTTGTCGACGCGGAACTCGATCTTGCCACCCTTGATGTCGGTCACGGCCTTGGTGACATCGGGGGTGACGGTGCCGGTCTTCGGGTTGGGCATCAGACCACGCGGACCGAGCACGCGGCCGAGGCGGCCGACCTTGCCCATGAGGTCCGGGGTGGCGACGACGGCGTCGAAGTCCAGACGGCCCTTCGACACCTCGTCGATCAGCTCGTCGGAGCCGACGATGTCGGCTCCCGCGGCACGCGCGGCCTCGGCACGGTCACCGGTCGCGAAGACCAGGACCCGGGCGGTCTTACCGGTGCCGTGCGGAAGGTTCACGGTGCCACGGACCATCTGGTCGGCCTTGCGCGGGTCTACACCCAGGCGGAAGGCGACCTCGACGGTGGCGTCGAACTTCTTGGAGGCGGTGTCCTTGGCGAGGCGGACGGCTTCGAGCGGGGCGTAGTTACGGTCCCGGTCGATCTTGGCGTCCGCAGCGCGGAGATTCTTGCTGCGCTTCACTTCAGCTCCTGCGTTGGTTCAGGTGTGGAGTCGTGGTGCGGACCAGCGCGTGGTCCTGCCACAGAGGTCGGGAGGGGGCTGTCAGCCCTCGACCGTGATGCCCATGGAGCGGGCGGTGCCGGCGATGATCTTCTCGGCGGCGTCCAGGTCGTTGGCGTTCAGGTCGGGCATCTTCGTGGTGGCGATGTCACGGACCTGGTCGCGCGTGAGCTTGGCGACCTTCGTCTTGTGCGGCTCGCCGGAGCCCTTGTCCACACCCGCGGCCTTGAGGATCAGCTTGGCGGCCGGCGGAGTCTTGGTGATGAAGGTGAAGGAACGGTCGTCGTAGACCGTGATCTCCACCGGCACGACCATGCCACGCTGCGACTCGGTCGCGGCGTTGTACGCCTTGCAGAACTCCATGATGTTGACGCCGTGCTGACCCAGCGCGGGGCCGACCGGCGGAGCCGGGTTGGCCGCGCCGGCCTTGATCTGGAGCTTGATAAGCCCCGTGACCTTCTTCTTCTTGGGAGGCATTGCTCTCTCCGGGTCCTAGTGAGAGTTTTGAGCACTCCGTCCGGTCATCCGGATGGAGGCATACCGCACCACGATAACGGGTATAGCTGTGCGGTGAAAAACCGACAGGTCAGAACAGCCGTGAAGGCTGTTCTGACCTGATCGGAAACCTGTGTACGAACCCGGCCGGGGCCGGGCCGTGACGAGCTAGTTCTTCTGGATCTGGTCGAAGCTCAGCTCGACCGGGGTCTCGCGACCGAAGATCTCGACCAGGCCCTTGACCTTCTTCGAGTCCGCGTTGATCTCGTTGATCGTCGCCTGGAGGGTGGCGAAGGGGCCGTCGGTGACGGTGACCGAGTCGCCGACCTCGAAGTCCAGCACCTGGACCTCGACCTTGCGGGCCGGCGCCGGCCGGCCCTCGGCCTCGGCTGCCTCACGGGCGGCCTTCTCCTCGGCCTCCGGGGCGAGCATCTTGACGATCTCGTCCAGGGTCAGCGGGTACGGGTCGTAGGCGTTGCCCACGAAGCCGGTGACGCCGGGGGTGTTGCGGACGACGCCCCAGGACTCGTTGGTGAGGTCCATCCGGACCAGGACGTAACCGGGGAGCTTGTTCTGGCGGACGTTCTTGCGCTCGCCGTTCTTGATCTGGACGATCTCTTCCTCGGGCACTTCGGCCTGGTAGATGAAGTCCTCGACGTTGAGCGAGACGGCGCGCTGCTCCAGGTTGGCCTTGACCCGCTTCTCGTAACCGGCGTAGGTGTGGATGACGTACCACTCGCCGGGCAGCAGGCGCAGCTCCTCGCGGAGCGCGGCCCTCGGGTCGACGACCTCGACCTCGGCCTCGTCCTCGGCGGCTTCCTCAGCCTCGTCGGACACCTCGGCCTCGGACTCCTCGTCGGAGTCGACCTCGGCCTCGTCGTCAGCGTCCTCGGCCGTCACGTCCTCGGCGTCAGCCTCGGCATCGTCATCGGAGGGGAGCGCAGCCTCTTCGGCCGGCTCCTCAGCCGCGACGTCAGCAGCATCCGCCTGGTCCTCGTCGGCCGCCTCAACGATGTCGAGCTCGTCCTCAGCGGACTCGGCGGCGGACGCGAAGCTCTCGTCGTCGCCTGGCTCAACGGCTTCGTTCAGGTTCGGGTCAGACACGGTGGCTGCTTCTTCCTGGATACAGATGGGTGGAACATGCGAACGGCCGCCGCCATGCCGAGAAGACTCTGGCCGCGCCCACCGCGGGGTCAGCCAAAGACGTACTTGACGGCTTCCTGGAATCCATAGTCAATCACGGTAACCAGACCGATCATGATGACGACGAAGATAATCACCACTGTGGTGTAGGTCGTCAGCTGGTTACGAGAAGGCCAGACGACCTTGCGCAGTTCGGCGACGATCTGCCGATAGAAGAGCGCGAGACGGCCGAAGGGGCCCTTCTTCCCGCGCTTCCCGCCCTTGCGGGACTTCGTCTGGGGAGCTTCGTCTTCCGCATCAGGCGTGTCGATGGAGCCGACGGCGTCCGTCACGTTCTTTCACCTGATTCCGGGTCGTGGCCATGCCGCGCCCGGTGGAGCCGCACGGCGGTTCATTGAAGTACGTACATGCGCACACAACCTGGCGAAGGTGTGTGTAGCAGGGCCGGAGGGACTTGAACCCCCAACCGCTGGTTTTGGAGACCAGTGCTCTACCAATTGAGCTACGACCCTTTGTGGCTTCCCCAACCTACCGCATCCGGGGATGTGGTTGGTGCGTGGGCCAACGACGAGTGAGTGTACGTGGTCATGGGCCCGGCGTCGAACAGAAAGCTCCCGACCGGCTCCTGTGCGCCACCGCGTGGCCGATTCACTGGATGATCTTGACCCCTTTGTCCGCCCTCCCCCGCAGGGTCTCCCGACGGCCGCCGTCCGCGCGCCGTACGGGGAGCGTCCCGGGGGGCGAAACACCTGTGCCGGGGTCCTGGGCCGTCTGGGACGATGGATCGTATGAGCGCTGCAACCCCTCCCACCGAGCGCCGGGTCTCCGCCCGCGTCGGTGCGATCTCCGAGTCCGCGACCCTCGCCGTCGACGCCAAGGCCAAGGCCCTCAAGGCCGCCGGTCGCCCGGTGATCGGCTTCGGTGCCGGGGAGCCCGACTTCCCCACGCCCGATTACATCGTCGAGGCCGCGATCGAGGCGTGCCGCAACCCGAAGTACCACCGCTACACCCCGGCCGGTGGCCTCCCCGAGCTGAAGAAGGCCATCGCCGAGAAGACGCTGCGGGACTCGGGGTACCCGGTCGACCCCGCGCAGATCCTGGTCACCAACGGTGGCAAGCAGGCGATCTACGAGGCGTTCGCGGCGATCCTGGACCCGGGCGACGAGGTCATCGTCCCCGCCCCGTACTGGACCACCTACCCGGAGTCGATCCGGCTCGCCGGCGGTGTCCCGGTCGAGGTGGTGGCCGACGAGACGACCGGCTACCGGGTCTCGGTCGAGCAGTTGGAGGCCGCGCGCACCGACCGTACGAAGGTGGTGCTCTTCGTCTCCCCGTCCAACCCGACCGGCGCGGTCTACAACCGCGAGGACACCGAGGCGATCGGCCGCTGGGCCGTCGAGCACGGGCTGTGGGTGCTGACCGACGAGATCTACGAGCACCTGGTCTACGGCGACGCCGTCTTCACCTCGCTCCCGGCTGTCGTGCCCGAGCTGCGTGACAAGTGCATCGTCGTCAACGGCGTCGCCAAGACCTACGCGATGACCGGCTGGCGGGTGGGGTGGATCGTCGGCCCCAAGGACGTGGTGAAGGCCGCGACCAACCTGCAGTCGCACGCCACGTCCAACGTCTCCAACGTCGCCCAGGTCGCGGCGCTCGCCGCGGTCTCGGGCGATCTGGCCGCGGTCGCCGAGATGCGGACGGCCTTCGACCGCCGTCGCCACACGATCGTGCGGATGCTCAATGAGATCGACGGCGTGGTCTGCCCGGAGCCGGAGGGTGCGTTCTATGTGTACCCGTCGGTGAAGGCGCTGCTGGGCAAGGAGATCCGGGGCACCCGCCCGGCGACGTCGGTGGAGCTGGCCGCGCTGATCCTGGACGAGGTCGAGGTGGCCGTGGTCCCGGGTGAGGCGTTCGGCACGCCGGGCTATCTGCGGTTGTCGTACGCGCTGGGTGACGAGGATCTGGCGGAGGGCGTCGCCCGGATCCAGAAGCTGCTGGCCGAGGCGACCGACTAGGTCCTGTCCGGGCCCGTTTCTGCGTTCGGGCCACCCCCGATCAGGGAATCGGGCTGTTCCCTGGCGGAGCCGTACGGCAAGATCCTGGGATGGAGCACGTACGCGACGTAAGCCGGCTACCCAAGGCCCATCTGCATCTGCACTTCACCGGGTCGATGCGCCCCGCCACCCTCCTCGAACTGGCCGACAAATACGGCGTTCATCTTCCTGACGCGCTGACCAGCGGCGAACCCCCCAAGCTCCGCGCCACCGACGAGCGCGGCTGGTTCCGGTTCCAGCGTCTCTATGACATCGCACGGTCCTGTCTGCGCTCCCCCGAGGACATCCAGCGGCTGGTCAGGGAGGCCGCCGAGGAGGATGTCCGGGACGGCTCCGGCTGGCTGGAGATACAGGTCGACCCCACCTCGTACTCGCCGATGCTCGGGGGTCTGATCCCGGCGCTCGAGGTCATCCTGGACGCGGCGGAGAGCGCGGGCCGGGAGACCGGGCTCGGGATCCGGGTGCTGGTCGCGGCCAACCGGATGAAGCATCCGCTGGACGCCCGCACGCTGGCGCGGCTCGCGGTCCGGTACGCGGACCGGGGCATCGTCGGTTTCGGCCTCTCCAACGACGAACGCCGTGGCATGGCGCGCGATTTCGACCGTGCCTTCGCCATCGCGCGGGACGGTGGACTCCTCGCGGCGCCGCACGGTGGCGAGCTGTCCGGCCCCGCGTCCGTACGGGACTGTCTGGACGATCTGAGCGCCTCGCGGATCGGTCACGGCGTCCGGGCGGCCGAGGACCCGCGGCTGCTGCGCGAGCTCGCCGACCGCGGGGTGACCTGTGAGGTGTGCCCGGCGTCCAATGTGGCACTGGGCGTCTACGAGAAGCCCGCGGACGTACCGCTGCGGACGCTGTTCGAGGCCGGGGTGCCGATGGCGCTCGGCGCGGACGATCCGCTGCTCTTCGGGTCGCGGCTGGCCGCCCAGTACGAGTTCGCGCGGGTCCACCACGGCTTCACCGACCCGGAGCTGGCCGAGCTGGCGCGGCAGTCGGTGCGCGGCTCCGCGGCGCCGGAGAACGTCAGGAAGGAACTGCTGGCCGGGATCGACGACTGGCTGGCCGGCTGATCCGGGTCTGATCCGTACGGACCGGACCGGGCCGCCTTGGGCTGCCTTGAGCCGCCTCAGCTCGGCGCGGGTCGGCCGATGCCGGCCAGGACCGTACGGACCAGTCCCGCCGCGAACGCGTCGAGCGGCGGCGCCGGCACACCGCCCTCACTGTCGTCGTAGGCGAAGGCCCGGTGGGTGCAGGCGCCCAGCAGGAGCGCGGCGGCGGCGGCGGTGTCCGCGTCCGCCGCGATCCGGCCCGCGTGCCGCTCGGCGCGGAGATAGGCGTCCAGACCCTGGATCGGCCGGTGCGGCCCGGTGCCCATCGCGCGCAGGGCGGCCTCGTGGCGGGCCTTGAGCGGGGGGTCCGCGTAGAGCGCGGCGGCGATCGGGAAGGTCTCGGCGTAGAAGAGCGCGGCCCGGCGCACGACGTCGGTGAGGTTCTCCTCCAGGTCGCCCTCGCCGGGACTGGCGGTGAGCCGGCTCAACAGGGGGCCCAGCTTCGGCAGCCGTTCGTCGAGTACGGCGATGAACAACTCCTCCTTGCTCGCGAAGCTCTTGTAGAGCGCCGCCTCCGAGCAGCCGGCCGCCCGGGCGATCTCCTTGGTGGTGGTCCGGGCGAGACCGAGGCTGAGCATGAGGGCGTGCGCGGCGTCGAGGATGCGCGCGCGGGCCGGTTTCTGCATGGTTCCTCCGACGGCGGCCCCGGGGCGCGCGATATGGGTTGACGGGTGGGTGAGTGTTTACCCACCATAGAGGTAAGTGAACACTCACCCACCTTGGAGATGCGACCCATGAGAATCACGGTTTTCGGCGCGACCGGTGGTGTCGGTCAGGAGATCGTCCAACAGGCGCTGACGGCGGGACACGAAGTGACGGCGGTGGTGCGGGACCCCGCGCGGCTCACCGTCACCGGCCCCGGCCTCACGGTGTTCCCGGCCGATCTGTCCCGGCCCGAGACCCTCCGCGGGGCGGTCGAGGGGCGGGACGCGGTGCTCTCGGGCCTGGGGCCGCGGAGGACCTCGGACGCCGGGATCGCGTCCCGACTGACCCGCTCGGTGCTCACCGCGATGGAGGCGGCGGACAGCCGCCGGCTGCTGGTGGTCTCCGCTTCCCCGCTGGCCGGTTCGCCCGCGGGCGAACCGCTGCTCGACCGGGCGATGACCGCGGTGGTCTCCCGGGTGCTGCGGCGGCTGTACGACGACCTCCGGGTGACCGAGGCGGAACTCGCCCGCAGCGCCGTCGACTGGACGTCCGTACGCCCTCCCCGGCTGCTGAACAGGCCGCTGACCGGCGTCTACCGGACGGCCGTCGGGGGCAATCCGCGCGGCGCCCGGATCATCGGCCGCGCCGATGTGGCCCACGCGATGCTCGCGATGGTGGACGACCCGGCGACGGTGCGGCAGGCCGTGGGCGTGGCGTACTGACACTCCTGCCGTGCCCTGCCCCTGCCTTGCCGGCCGCCTCCGGCTCCGGGCGCTCCGGAGGGTGGGGCCGGGGTGGATCAGCCGCGCCGGGAGAGGGGGGGTCAGCCGTCCTGGAGGCTGACGCCGACCGTGACCGGCTCGTTGACCAGGGTGATCCCGAACGCCTCGCGCACGCCCGCCACGACCTCACGGGCGAGCGCGAGCAGATCCTCGGTGGTGGCCTCGCCCCTATTGGTGAGCGCGAGCGTGTGCTTGGTGGAGATACGGGCGGGGCCGGCGCCGTATCCCTTGGTGAAGCCCGCCCTGTCGATGAGCCAGGCCGCCGACGTCTTGGTCCGTCCGTCGCCGGCCGGGTAGGCGGGCGGCACGGTCTCGGCGCCGAGACGGGCGTGGACGCGGTCGACGAAGGCCGCGTACTCCCCGGCATCCAGGATCGGGTTGGTGAAGAAGGAACCGGCCGACCACGTGTCGTGGTCCTCCGGGTCCAGCACCATGCCCTTGCCCGCGCGCAGTGCCAGCACCGCCCGGCGGACCGTGGCCAGCTCCTGGCGGTCACCGGGGGCGACACCGAGCACCCGAGCGGTCTCGGCGTACTTGATGGGCGCGGAGAGTCCGTCCGCGTCCTCCAGTCCGAAGCGGACCCGGAGGACGACATGGCGGTCGGGCTCCCGCTTGAAGCGGCTGTGGCGGTACGAGAAGTCGCACTCGGCGTTGGAGAGGGTGACCGTCTCCCCGGTGCGGCGGTCGTAGGCGACGACCTCGGTGATCGTCGCGGAGACCTCCTGGCCGTACGCGCCGACGTTCTGGATGGGGGTCGCGCCCGCGGAGCCGGGGATGCCGGCCAGGCACTCGATGCCCGCGAGCCCGGCTTCGACGGTGCGGGCGACGGCGTCCGTCCAGACCTCGCCGGCCGCCAGCTCCAGTCCGGTGCCGTCGAGCCGGAAACCGCGGGTGGCGACGCGCAGGGCCGTTCCGTCGAAGCCCTTGTCGCCGATGACCAGATTGCTGCCGCCGCCGACGATCAGCAGCGGGGTCCCGGCGTCGTCCGCCGCGCGCACTGCGGCGATCACCTCGTCGTCGGTGGTGGCGGTGACGAGCCGAGTGGCGGGGCCGCCGAGCCGGAAGGTGGTCAGGGGGGCGAGGGGGGCGTCCTGGAGTTCCTGCACGGCAATAAGGGTACGGTCCGTGGCCCCGCGTTTCGGGCGGGGGCCACGGACCGTCCGCGTACGTGGAGGTGAGGGTTCCGGGCTCAGGCGAGCCGGACGACCGCGCGGGCCATGCCCAGTACCTTGTCCGTGCCGCTGATCGCCGTCAGATCGACCCGTACCCGGTTGTCGTCCAGCAGCGCGGCGACCTTGCCGGTGACCGCGATCGACGCGCCCTTCTCGTCGTCCGGCACCACGACCGGCTTGGTGAACTTGACGCCGTACTCAACGACAGCGCCCGGGTCCCCGACCCAGTCCGTCACGACCCGGATCGCCTCGGCCATGGTGAACATGCCGTGGGCGATCACATCGGGGAGGCCGACCTCCCGGGCGAACCTCTCGTTCCAGTGGATCGGGTTGAAGTCGCCCGACGCACCCGCGTACCGGACCAGCGTGGCGCGGGTCACCGTGAAGTCCTGGGCCGGCAGCTCGGTGCCGACCTCGACATCACCGTAAGAGATCTTCGCCGTCATCACGCCTCCTCGGCGGCGCGCGCCACCAGCCTGGTCCACGCGGTCACCACGTGTTCACCGGATTCGTCGTGCACCTCGCCACGGATGTCCACGACGTCATTGCCCGCGAGGAATTTGATGCTCTCGATCGTGGAAACGACCGTCAGCCGGTCCCCCGCGCGCAGCGGCCGGGTGTAGGCGAATTTCTGCTCGCGGTGCACCACCCGGTCGTAGTCCAGGCCCAGCAGCGGGTCCTGGATGACCACACCGGCGGCCTGGAATGTGATCACGAAGGCGAAAGTCGGTGGAGCGATCACCTCGGGGTGTCCGAGCGCCTTGGCGGCCTCGGGATCGAGATAGGCGGGATTACCGTCGCCCACCGCCTCCGCGAACTCGCGGATCTTCTCCCGGCCGACCTCATAGGGCGAGGTGGGGGGATAACTACGCCCCACGAAGGACTGGTCGAGCGCCATGGGCTGGCTCCTCCTGACGAACCTCACGAATGGACCTGATGATCGAATGACCCGATGGCACGGGGAAGGCCGCGAGCCGGCCGCCCATCGATCGCTGACCGATGGCGGGTGGGTCGGGGAATCCGTGTCACACGGGAAACGACACGAGGCCGCCCCCAGGTGGGGACGGCCTCGTGTACGAGCCTGTTTTAGCGCGTTTCGCGGTGCGCCGTGTGCGAGTTGCAGCGCGGGCAGTGCTTCTTCATCTCCAGTCGGTCCGGGTTGTTACGCCGGTTCTTCTTGGTGATGTAGTTCCGCTCCTTGCACTCCACGCAGGCCAGCGTGATCTTCGGGCGGACGTCGGTGGCAGCCACGTGAGTGCTCCTTGGACGGACGGATGGGCTTTGAATAAGACAAACGCATAAAAGAGTAGCCGATCGGAGGACCGACCCCACAATCGGCTACTGTGTGTAGCGGTGACCGGACTTGAACCGGTGACACAGCGATTATGAGCCGCTTGCTCTACCGACTGAGCTACACCGCTGCGATACCGAATCTCCTCGCCCGAAGACGAGGATCTCCGACATCAGAGCCCCAATACGGAATCGAACCGTAGACCTTCTCCTTACCATGGAGACGCTCTACCGACTGAGCTATTGGGGCGAGCGATGAAGACATTACACGGTCGGCCGCCGATCGCCCAAATCCGTTTCGTCGCCCCCTGTCCGGCATCGCCCCCGGCCCTGACGCGGCAGGGCCGGACGCCCTTATGGGGCCCGGCCACAGCCGCCCCGTACGCCACTCGCGCTTGCTGCGGAGGTCAGCCGCAACCGTCTCCGTCGGGCACCACACGCGGCCACGCCGGTACGACTATTCCGCTCTTCCTCGAAGCCTGCCCGGAGCGCCCCTAGGCTCGGCTGACGCTGCGTGATCTTCGCCACCATCGACCACGCGGCCCGAGCCCGACCTCCCCCCGCAGGAGCGCGATGCCCGACAGCCAGCCGCAGCCCTCCGACGGCGCGACCGCGGACAGCACCGCGCTGCTGCTCCGCGGCGCCCGGCTGACGGACGGACGCACCGTCGACGTACGGATCGGCGGCGGACGGATCGAAGCCGTCGGCACGGCGGGCAGCCTCGCCCCGCACTCCGCCCGGCTGGACCTCACCGGCTATCTGCTGCTGCCCGCGCCCGCCGAACCGCACGGCCACGGCGACACGGCGCTCACCGCCGACTCCCCCGGCCCCGTCTCGTACGCCCGGGACGACGTCCAGCGGCGGGCCACCGAGGCCGCGCTGCTCCAGCTCGGACACGGGGCGACGGCCCTGCGTTCGCACGTACGGATCGGCGGTGTGCACGGGCTGGACCCGTTGGAGGCCGTCCTCCAAGCCCGGCGCTCGCTGCGCGGGCTCACCGACCTGACGGCCGTCGCGGTGCCCCGGCTGCTCACGGGGGTGGCCGGGGCGGACGGTCTTGCGATGCTGCGGGACGCGGTGAAGATGGGCGCGGCGGTGGTCGGCGGCTGTCCGGACGACGACCCCGACCCGACCGGCTACGCGGAGGCGGTACTGGAGACGGCGGCCGAGCACGGCTGCCCGGTGGATCTGCACACACACGGCGCCGACCCGGCCAGGCTCGCCCGGCTGGCGGCGATGGCGGGCGGGCTGCGGCCCGGGGTGACGATCGGGCCGTGCGCCGGGCTCACCCTGCTGCCGCGCGAGATCGCCGCCCGCGCGGTGGACCGGCTCGCGGCGGCCGGGGTGACCGTGGTCTGCCAGCCGCAGGGCGGCTGCGGCGCCGTGGAACAGCGGGGCGTCGCGCCCGTACGGCTGCTGCGGGCGGCCGGGGTACGGGTCGCGGCGGGCAGTGGGGCGCTACGGGACGTGTCCAACCCGGTGGGCCGGGGCGATCCACTGGAGGCGGCGTACCTGCTGGCCTCGCAGAGCGGTCTGCGGGCGCAGGAGGCGTACGAGACGGTCGCGGCGGCCGCGCGGGAGGCAATGGGACTGCCGGAGGTACGGGTGGAGGCGGGGTTCCCGGCCGAGTTGCTGGCGGTGCGCGGCGAACGGATCTCGGGGGTGCTCTCCCTCGCGTACAGCAGGATCGTCGTCCACCGGGGTCGGGTGGTGGCGCGGACGAGCGCCGTACGGGAGTACTGCGACTCGGCGGCCGGGGTGGCGCTCGAACTGCCCCGCCAGGGCCGCGCCTGACGCCCCTGGCGTGCTGGGCTTCGACTGCTTCTGGCTTTGACTGCTTCTGGCTTCGGTTGCCCTGGCTTCGGTTGCGCCTGGCGCCGTGCCCCTGGTCCTGTACGCCTGGTCCCGTGCCCCTGGTCCTGTGCCTGTACGCCTGGCGCCGTGTCCCTGGTCCCGTGTCCCTGGTCCTGTACGCCTGGTCCCGGTGCGCGGCCTCGGGCTGCTGCCGGTGGGGGCACGTTCGACCCGGGTGCGCGCGGGTGTGAGGCGACGCGGGCGCCGCGGACGTACGGTCGGAGACATGCGCATTGTCATCGCTGGAGGACACGGTCAGATCGCACTCCGCCTGGAGCGGCTGCTCTCGGCGGGCGGACACGAGGTGGTGGGCGTCATCCGGGACCCGGGGCAGCGCGCGGATCTGCGCGACGCCGGCGCGGAACCCGTCGTACTGGACCTGGAGTCGGCGTCGGTGGACGACGTGGCGACGGTCCTGCGGGGCGCGGACGCGGTGGTCTTCGCGGCGGGCGCGGGGCCAGGCTCCACCGTGGCACGCAAGGACACGGTGGATCGGGGCGCCGCGGTGCTGTTCGCGGAGGCGGCCGAGCTGGCCGGGGTACGGCGGTATCTCATCGTGTCGGCCATGGGAGCGGACGCGGGGCACGAGGGCAGCGAGGTCTTCGACGCCTATCTGCGGGCGAAGGGCGCGGCGGACGACGACGTACGGTCGCGGCCGGGCCTCGACTGGACGGTGCTGCGCCCCGGCGGACTGACCAGCGACGCGGGGACCGGGCTCGTGGAACTGAGGGCCGCTACGGGCCGGGGGACGGTGCCTCGGGACGATGTGGCCGCGGTGTTGGCGGAGTTGGTCGAGACACCGGCCACGGCGGGGCTGACCCTGGAGCTGATCACCGGTTCGATTCCGGTGTCGGTCGCGGTGAAGGCCGTCGCCGGGGACTGATGTGTCCCGTCCTGCTCCCTCCCTCTTCTTATCCTGCTTTCCTTCGTGACGTCGGCCACGACGTCCGTCATGAGATCTGCCACCTGGCCTGTCGGGAGGAACGAGATGTCTGGTCCCGCTGGAGAACCCACGGTCGAGGAGCGCGGCGAGCAGCCGTACGCGTACATCCGCGGCTCGGTCCGGATGGACGGCTTCGCTGCGATCGCGGACCGTCTGGGCGAACTGATCGGCTGGCTGTCCGGCCAGGGAGCGGGGTTCGCCGGGGCGCCCTTCTTCCGCTTCAACACCGTCGACATGGCGGGCGAGTCGGAGGTCGAGGCGGGCATTCCGGTGGTGTCCCTGCCGGAGCCCGAAGGCGATATCCGGGTCGGCGTGCTGCCCCCGGGCCGCTATGCGACGGTGCGCCATCTCGGCCACCCGGACCAGATGTTCGATGTGATCACGGCGCTGCGGGAGTGGGCGGTTCGGGAGGGCCTGGAGTGGGACATGCGAGAGGAGGACGGGGGCGTGGAGCGCTGGGGGTGCCGGCTGGAGTCCTATCTGACGGACCCGGCGACGGAACCGGACATGGGCAAGTGGGAGATCGAGCTGTCGTTCCGGCTCGCCGACTGACCGGAGCCCCGGAACCGGGCCTGATCACGACCGGGCTTGATCACGAGAATGGCCCCTGGCCTGCGTTTCCGCAGATCAGGGGCCATTCCTATCGCGTGGCGGCGCCAGGATTCGAACCTGGGTAGGCTAAGCCGACGGATTTACAGTCCGCTCCCATTGGCCACTCGGGCACACCGCCATGGGATATCGCCTTCGACAGAACCGCTGTGAGCGGCGCTCCGTGGCAACGACGTAAACGATACCCGATCCCCGACGGTGGTCCGCCACCGGATTGATCAGCCCTCGGGGCGGGCGCGGGTGGCTAGGCTTGGTACGCGGTTCGGGGACTCCGGCCGCTCCGCCACGCACCCGATACAAGGAGCCACAGGACATGGCCGACTCCAGTTTCGACATCGTCTCGAAGGTCGAGCGGCAGGAGGTCGACAACGCCCTCAACCAGGCCGCGAAGGAGATCTCCCAGCGCTACGACTTCAAGAACGTTGGGGCGTCGATCGCCTGGTCCGGCGAGAAGATCCTCATGCAGGCGAACTCCGAGGAGCGGGTCACCGCGATCCTCGATGTGTTCCAGTCCAAGCTGATCAAGCGTGGCATCTCCCTGAAGGCGCTGGACGCGGGCGAGCCGCAACTGTCCGGCAAGGAGTACAAGATCTTCGCGTCGATCGAGGAAGGGATCTCCCAGGAGAACGCCAAGAAGGTCGCGAAGATCATCCGCGACGAGGGGCCGAAGGGCGTCAAGGCGCAGGTCCAGGGCGAGGAGCTGCGGGTCAGCTCGAAGAGCCGGGACGACCTGCAGGCCGTGCAGGCGCTGCTCAAGGGCCAGGACTTCGACTTCGCCCTGCAGTACGTCAACTACCGCTGACCTGCCTTCTCGGCTGACCGGCAGACCGCTGGGCGCGGGCGCGGGCACACCCGCGCCGCGCCCATGGCGAACGGCTCTCGGAGCGGCCCCGAGCCGGGGAGTGACCTCCGGCCGGCGCGGGCCCCGGGAGGCCCTCCCGGGCCGGGTGTGGTGTCCGAATACCGCCAGCATCGGCGGGGCTGGCGGCGCAGACTCGGAGGCGTACGGCGCGGCGGTACGCCGTGAAAGCGTGAGGAGAGGACCGAGCCATGACGATCACCACGACCCAGGCGACGACCGGCGTTGGGGCGGGCACCGCAGGGGCCATGGGCATCACCGGCATCATGGCCGCCACGACGCCGGTGACCGGCAAGGCCACCGGCGAGGGCACCGGTGCGACGACCGGTGCCACGGTGTACACGATCCTCGACAGCCCCTTGGGGGAGCTGCTGCTGGTCGGCACGGAGTCCGCCACCGCCCCGGGCGGCACGGCGCTCGTCTCCCTCTCCCTGCCCGACCAGAAGGGCGCCGCCACCGTGCAGGACGGTTGGCGCCGGGATTCCACCGCCTTCGTGGAGATCTGCGCGCAACTGACCGCCTACTTCGCGGGCTCGCTGACCCGCTTCGACATCGCGTACGCCGACTCCGGTACGGACTTCCAGCGACGGGTCTGGCAGGCACTGGACGGGATTCCGTACGGGACGACGACGACCTACGGCGAGATCGCCCGGCTGATCGGTGTCTCGGGGGCCGGCGTACGGGCGGTGGGCACCGCGATCGGGCGCAATCCGCTGCTGGTGGTGCGGCCCTGCCACCGCGTCATCGGCTCGGACGGAGCCCTTCGCGGCTATGCGGCCGGTGTTGACCGCAAGGAACATCTCCTGGGGCTTGAGGGCGCGCCGGTGCGATGAGCGGCGAGGCCCTCTTCCCGAGAGAACCGGCCGTGATCGCCCCGGGAGCGGTGCATCTGCCGGGCTGGCTCTCCGACGAGCGCGGGCGCGAGCTGGTCGATGCCTGCCGCGACTGGGCGCGCGGCCCGGTACCGATCCGGCGGACCCTGCTGCCCGGTGGCGGCGTGATGTCCGTACGGACCGTGTGCGTGGGCTGGCACTGGCAGCCGTACCGCTACAGCCGGACGGCCGACGATGTGAACGGCGCCCGGGTCGCGGACTTCCCGCACTGGCTGGTGGAGCTGGGCCGGTCGGCGGCGGCGGCGGCGAGCAGCGTGAGCGATCCGGGCGGGTCGGGCAGTCTGGGTGGGGTGGGTGGGGTGGACAGTCTGGGTGGGGTGAGTGAGTCGGGTGTGGCGTACACCCCTGACGCGGCTCTGATCAACTTCTATGACGGCACGGCGCGGATGGGGATGCACCAGGACAAGGAGGAGCGCTCGGGGGCGCCGGTGGTGTCGCTGAGCATCGGCGACACCTGTGTCTTCCGGTTCGGCAACACCCATACGCGGGGACGGCCCTACACGGATGTGGAGCTGGTCTCCGGGGACCTGTTCGTCTTCGGCGGGGCCTCGCGATTCGCGTACCACGGAGTGCCGAAGGTGTACCCGAACACCGCCGACCCGGCGACGGGGATACGGGGTGGGCGGCTGAACATCACGCTGCGCGAGACCGGCCTGGAGCGGTGAGAACGGGCGCACGAGCGGCGCGACGTCAGCGGGGGGCGGTCCGGGCCGTGAAGTCGGGCCAGGGCGCGGGCTCGGTCTCGCCGTTGCTCTCCTCGTACCAGCCGGTGCCGTCGAGCCAGCCCCGCAGCCAGTCGGGGAGGGAGGGCGCGTCCACGTACCAGGCGTGTGCCGCTTCGCCTGCGTTCGGCTCGAACAGCAGGACCGTGGCATCCGCGCTGTGGCAGTCCACGCAGGCGTACATCCCACAGCCCCAGTGGGATATCGGCAGCACTCCGGCGGGCCAGGGCCAGTCGGGATCCTTCTCGCCGCTCCCCCGGTTGGCGAGGTACTGCTCGACGGCCGCGGGCTCGCCCCGGGGCGGTCCGTCCAGCAGGGGCAGCAGACCGTACTCCGGGCCGAAGCCGCCGTCGCCCACCCGGGAGTAGAGGGCGGCGAGCAGCGGGGGCAGCCGGAAGCCGAGCATGGCCTCGGCGCGGGCGACGGTCTCCGCGCCCACCGGCTCGGGGAGCGAGTCCCAGCCCCACGGACGGGTCTCCCGCGCCTTGGCGGCCACCCGGTCCAGCAACTGCTCGATCTCGTTCATGCGCTCATGGTGGACCACGGCACTGACAGCCGGCCCGCGTGACGCGGGTCTCGTCCCGGACTCGGCCCCCCGGCGGGAGCGCGTTACCCGCCCTTCAACACGCGCTGAGTCAACCTCGTCTCACCCGTCGTGCCGGTTACGCGTGGTGCAGGGGCAGCGGGTGACCAGGTCAGCGCGGCTCGGGCGGCTCGCGGGCCTCGTGCGGGCTCGTGCGGCTCGTGCGGGCTCGTGCGGCTCGTGCGGCTCGCGGGCCTCGTACGGCGGCAGGTCAGCGAGTCAGTACGTCTCGCGGGTCAGCGGGTGGCGAAGGGCTGGTCCGAGGGGACGATCTCCTTGCCCAGCGGCATCAGGGAGACCGGGATCAGCTTGAAGTTCGCGATGCCCAGCGGGATGCCGATGATGGTGACGCACAGGACGACTCCGGTGACGATGTGCCCGAGGGCGAGCCACCAGCCGGCGAGGATCAACCAGAGGACGTTGCCGATGCACGAGGGCGCACCGGAGTCCCGGCGGTCGACCACCGTGTACCCGAAGGGCCAGAGGGCGTAGACACCTATGCGGAACGCCGCGAGGCCGAAGGGTATGCCGATGATCGTGATGCAGAGCAGGACGCCCGCGAGCATGTAGCCCAGGAACATCCAGAAGCCGCACAGGACGAGCCATATGACGTTCAGAATTGTCTTCATGGGCGACGACCTGCCATCTGTTCGAGTCGGGCGATGCGTTCCGCCATGGGTGGGTGTGTGGAGAACATCTTGGAGATGCTCCTACCCGGCCGGAAGGGATTCACGATCATCATGTGGCTCGCGGTCTCCAACCGGGGCTCGGCGGGCAGCGGCAACTGCTTCGTGCCGGCTTCGAGCTTGCGCAGTGCGCTCGCGAGGGCCAGCGGGTCGCCGGTGAGCTGGGCGCCGGAAGCGTCCGCCTCGTACTCCCGGGAGCGGCTGACGGCGAGCTGGATGATGGCCGCCGCGACCGGACCCAGAATCATGATCATGAGCATCCCGGCGAGTCCCGGTCCGTCGTCGTCGGACCGGCCGAACGGGATCAGCCAGGCGAAATTCACCAGGAACATCACCACCGACGCGAGGGCTCCCGCGACCGACGAGATCAGGATGTCCCGGTTGTAGACATGCGACAGCTCGTGGCCGATGACACCGCGCAGCTCGCGCTCGTCGAGTATCTGGAGGATTCCCTCGGTGCAGCAGACCGCGGCGTTGCGCGGATTGCGCCCGGTGGCGAAGGCATTGGGTGCCTGGGTCGGCGAGATGTACAGGCGTGGCATCGGCTGGCGGGCGGCCGTGGACAGCTCCCGGACGATGCGGTAGAGCCCGGGGGCCTCGAACTCGCTCACCGGACGCGCCCGCATGGCCCGCAGCGCCAGCTTGTCGCTGTTCCAGTAGGCGTACGCGTTGGTGCCGAGCGCCACGAGGAACGCCACGACCAGCCCCGTACGGCCGAAGAAACTACCGATGACGAGGATGAGTGCGGACAGTCCCCCGAGGAGTACGGCGGTCTTCAGCCCGTTGTGCCGGCGGTGCACGGTACGCCCTCCAAGTGGTGCGGCAGGGGAACCCTTTGCGTGGTGTTGCTCCACTGTTCAGTGGACCCTTCTGTACTGGTCAACGCCAGGCGAAGGACGCTAGTTCCCTTGTGCTCCGGGCCTCGGGCTCGGCCGTACGGGTGACGCTCAGAACAGGCTGGTGGCCGCGAAGCGGAGAACCAGTTGCGGATAGCCGGAGAGAACGACCGCGGCTGAGGCGGTCAGGACGATGGCCAGGGTGACGGCGACGGGGGTCCGCCCGTGGGGCGGGCGGACCGCCACAACGGCCTCCTGGGCGGTCTCCGGGGCTGCTTCCGACGCGGTGTCCTGGGTGCTCTCCAGGGTCGATGCCGGGGCGGTCTCCGGGCTGCGGAAGAGGATCGCCGTCCACCGCAGGTAGTAGTAGAGCGCGATCACCACGTTGATGGCCATGACGACGGCCAGCCAGCCGAGCCCGGCGTCGACGGCCGACGAGAAGACGGTCACCTTGGCGAAGAGCCCGATGATGCCCGGCGGCAGCCCGGCCAGGCAGAGCAGGAAGAACCCCATGGTGAGGGCGGTGACCGGATGGGTGGCGTACAGGCCCCGGAAGTCTGAGATCCGGTTCAGCGGCCGGGTCCGGGCGACGAGGGCCACCACCGCGAAGGCGCCCAGGTTCACCACGGCGTACATGAGGGCGTACGCGACGGTCGCGCCGATCTGGTCGTCGCTGGAGTACGCGGCGGCGGCGATCGGCACCAGGATGTAGCCCGCCTGCCCCACCGAGGACCAGGCGAGCAGCCGTACCGCGCTCCACGCGCGGGTGGTGGACTGGCGCAGGGCCGCGACATTGCCCGCGGTCATGGTCAGTGCCGCCAGTACGGCGATGACCGGGCCCCAGACATCGGCGTACCCGGGGAAGGCGATGACGGTCACCAGGATGAGGCCGGAGAATCCGACCGCCTTCCCGACGACGGACAGATAGCCGGCGATGGGCAGCGGTGCGCCCACATAGGTGTCGGGAACCCAGAAGTGGAAGGGGACGGCGGCCGTCTTGAAGGCGAAGCCGATGAGAGTCAGCGCGACGCCCAGTCTGGCGAGGGTCTCCAGTTGGCCGGGGACCGTACCCATCTCGGCCGCGATCCGGGTGAGGTGCAGGGTGCCGGTCGTCGCGTACACGAAACTGACGCCGAGCAGGGTCACGGCCGTCGCGGTGACGGAGGAGAGGAAGAACTTCAGCGCCGCCTCGCTGGAGAGACGGTCGCCGCGCCGGAGGCCCACGAGCGCGAAAGCGGGAAGCGAAGCCACTTCGAGGGCGACGACGAGGGTGGCGAGGTCCCGCGAGGCGGGCAGCAGGGCGGCCCCGGCCGCCGAGGAGAGCAGCAGGAACCAGAACTCCCCGGCCGGGAGTCTGTTCCGCGTCTCGTGCAGGGAGAGGAGCGCGGTCAGCAGCGCGCCACCGAGCACCAGAAGCTGGATCGCCAGGGTGAAGTGGTCCGCGGTGTAGCTACAGGTGTTTGCGTCGGTGCGCAGACAGAATGTCTCGCGGTCGCCCGAGCGCAGTGGTACGAGGGCGAGGATCGCGACGACCAGACCGGTGATCGCGCCGACGCCCAGCAGCCGCTTGTGCTTCTCGGGGACGAACAGATCGGCGACCAGGACGAGCAGCGCGACGGCCGCGGCGATGGTCGGCGGCGCGATGGCCAGCCAGTCGACCGACTGGACGAGGCTGGTCACGCCGGAGGCGGTGGTGATCCCCGCGGCGCCGTCGAAGGCAATCCCGCCGGCCGCCACCGCGCTGTCCAGCGCCGTGCCGCCGTCGACGGCCACGGTGCTTCCGGTTGCCACGGTCACGACTTGCCTCCCGCGAGGAGCTTCTGCACGGCCGGGTCGGTGAGGCCGAGGAGGACCGCGGGCCACAGTCCGGCGAGGACGGTGAGGGCGACGAGCGGGCTCCAGGTGGCCAGCTCGTACTTCTGGACATCGGCGAACGGCTCCGTCTCCCGCCCGGCGCCCCCTCCAGCGGGACGCGGCACGCCCATGCAGACCCGCCGTACGACGATCAGGAGGTAGGCGGCGGTGAGCAGGGTGCCGACGCCTCCGATCGCCATGAAGACGAGGAAGGCGGGACGGTTCAGACCGGGCGCCGGGTCGAAGGCGCCGAACAGCGCCAGCATCTCGCCCCAGAATCCGGCCAGGCCGGGCAGTCCGAGGGAGGCGACGGCGGCGAAGGCGAGCAGGGCGCCGAGCCGGGGCGCGTGGCCGTAGAGAGCGGCGCCCGTGGCGCCTGCGAGGGTGTCGAGGTCGGCGGTGCCGTAGCGGTCCTTCAAGGCTCCGACCAGGAAGAACAGCAGGCCGGTGATGAGGCCGTGGGCGATGTTAGCGAAGAGTGCGCCGTTCACGCCGGTGGGGGTCATCGTCGCGATGCCGAGCAGGACGAAGCCCATGTGTCCGACGGAGGAGTACGCGATCAGCCGCTTGAGGTCGCCCCCCGCGCCTTCCCTGACGAGGGCCAGACAGGCGAGGGATCCGTAGATGATGCCGACGACCGCGAAGGCCGCGAGGTAGGGCGCGAAGGTCCGCATCCCGTCCGGGGCGATCGGGAGGAGGATACGGACGAACCCGTAGGTACCCATCTTCAGCATGACGCCGGCCAGCAGGACGGAGCCGACGGTCGGCGCGGCGGTGTGCGCGTCCGGGAGCCAACTGTGCACCGGCCACATCGGCGTCTTCACGGCGAGGCCGACACCGATCGCCAGAACGGCGATGACCTGCGTGGACGCGGTCAGCCCCCGGCCGTTGTCAGTGGCGAGTGCCACCATGTCGAAAGTGCCGCTCTGCAGGCCGATCAGCAGCAGGCCGAGCAGCATGATCACGGAACCGAGCAGGGTGTAGAGGATGAACTTCCAGGCGGCGGGCTGCCGCGCCTCACCGCCCCAGCGGGCGATGAGGAAGTACATCGGGATGAGCACCATCTCGAACGCCAGGAAGAAGAGCAGCAGGTCGAGGACGGCGAACGTCGCCAGCGTCCCCGATTCGAGCACCAGCACCAGGGCGACGAACGCCTTGGCGGAGGGGCCCGTGGGGGGCTTGAAGTAGCTGTAGAGCGCGCAGAGGAAGGTCAGCAGCGCGGTCAGGACCAGGAGGGGGAGGGAAATGCCGTCGACACCGAGGTGGATCCGCACGTCGAGCGCGGGGATCCAACTGATGTCCGTCGTGGCCTGCATCCTCGACGGCTGGTCGTGGTCGAAGCCGATGAGCAGGGCGATCGCGGCGGCCAGGACGACGCCGGTGACGGTCACGCCGTGGCGCAGGACCGCCTGGTCGGGGCCGGTCCCGCGCAGTCCGGGCGGGGCGGGCAGCAGCGCGGCGGCGGCTCCGAGGAGCGGGCCGGCGACGATGAACGCGAGAAGGAACTGCATCACGGACTCGCTGATATCGATCACGGCTCACGATCCCGCGTTGACGGTGGAAAGGACGACGGCGGCGATCACCAGGACGACGGAGCCGGCCAGCAGCGCGCTCAGGTAGGTCTGCACATTGCCGGTCTGGGCGCGCCGGACGAGTACGCCCAGCCAGTTGCTGCCGGTGCCGGCGCCGCGTACGTAGGTGTCCACGACCTCGCGGTCGAGGAAGCGGACCAGTTCGGCCCCGGCGCGCACCGGACGCACGAACAGCGCGTGGTAGACGGCGTCCAGGTGGAATCCGGAGGCCGCGTGGCGGTGCAGTGGGCCGAGGAGGACCCGGCCGGGGTCGGCCGGGTTGGGGGCGGACGCGATATCGCCGTAGGCGGCGGTGTGGGTCGCCACCGCTTCGGCCTCGGCCACCGACGGCGCGGCGCCCGGGTGGGCGGCGACGGCGGCGACCGGCGGCGCGGCGACCTGCGCGGCCGGGCGGCGGCCCAGCGTGCGCCACGCGCCGTAGGTGATCAGTCCGCCCGCGAGGGCGACACCGGTGCCGAGGACGGCGGTGGTGACGGTGGGCGCGAGGCTGTGGCCGTCGAACCAGTCGTCGAGGTAGCCGTAAGTCATGCCGAAGCCAAGGGAGGGGATGGCGAGCACCCAGAGCACTGAGGTCATGGCGAGGGGTTCACGGCCGTGGTCGGGGGCCTCGGCGCCCCGGCCCCGGAAGACCAGCAGCCACAACCGGGTCGCGTACGCGGCGGTGAGGAGGGCGGCCAGCAGACCGGCGATCAGCACGATCCAGCCCGCCGCGACGGGGGCGATGCCGGACTCGCCGAGCGCGGTGTGCTCGGCGGCGACCAGCACGGCCTCCTTGGAGAAGAACCCGGCGAAGGGAGGGATGGCGGCGAGCGCGAACAGGGCGACGGTCATCGTCCAGTACGCGTCGGGAATGCGCTTGGCCAGCCCGCCCATCCGGTCCATGGCTGCCAGCGAGTTGGTGCCGGCCGCGTGGATGACCACGCCCGCGGCGAGGAAGAGCAGGGCCTTGAACGCGCCGTGCGAGAGGAGGTGGAAGACGGCGGCCCCACGGTCACCGACCGCGAGGGCGCCCGCCAGATAGCCGAGCTGGCCGATGGTCGAGTAGGCGAGGACCCGTTTGATGTCGTCCTGGGCGAGGGCCGCGAGCCCCGATCCGATCATGGTGATCGCGGCCATCACGGCGAGCACGACGAGCGCCGCCGCGGAGGCGGCGAAGACGGGGAGGAGCCGGGCCACGAAGTAGATGCCGGCCGCGACCATCGTCGCGGCGTGGATCAGCGCGGAGACGGGCGTGGGGCCCGCCATCGCATCGGGCAGCCAGGTGTGGAGCGGGAACTGCGCCGACTTGCCCGCCACACCGGCGAGGAGGAGCAGCGCCACCAGGGTCGGGTGATCGAGGGAGCCCGCGGCGACGGCGTCGAGGATTCCGGTGATCCGGAAGGTCCCGGCGTCGGTGGCGAGCGCGAACAGACCGATCAGGAAGGGGACGTCGCCGAGCTTGGTGACCAGGAACGCCTTCAGGGAGGCGGCACGCGCCTCGGCCGTCTCCCAGTAGTGGCCCACCAGGAAGTACGAGCAGATGCCCATGATCTCCCAGCCGACCAGGAGCACCATCAGGTCGCCGGAGTAGACGACCAGCAGCATCGCGGAGGTGAAGAGGGAGACGAGAGCGGCGTACGACGGGTAGCGCGGGTCGTCGCGCAGATAGGCCGTCGAATAGATCTGCACACAGGTCGCGACGACCCCGACGAGGACGGCGACGAGGACGGCGAAGCCGTCCAGGCGCAGGGCGAGGTCGATGGGGACCGAGCCGGTCGGGGTGAGCTGGGTGGCGGCGTCGATCGGCTTCCCGCCGCCCTGGCGCACGGCGACGACGACCGCGATGACGGCGGCGGTCAGGGTCGGCAGGACGGCCAGGGGGCGGACGAGGCCGGGGGCGGTCCTGCCGAGCAGCAGTCCGGCGACCGCGCCCAGGAACGGAAGGAGAGGTACGAGGACGGCGAGGGTCGTCGTGGTCACGCGGTGGCCTCAGCCTTCTGCGCCCGCAGTACCGCGGCGGTCGTGTCGGGGTCGTCGGGGGTGCCGTCGGGGCCTTCGGCGGTGTCGCGGAGCCGGTCCACGTCCGAGGTGCCGCGGTTGCGGTAGACCATCAGCACGATGGCCAGACCGATGCCGATCTCGGCGGCGGCGATGGCGATGGTGAAGAGAGTGAGCGCCTGGCCGGAGTGGAGGGCGTCGCGGAGCCAGACGTCGAAGGCGACGAGGTTGAGGTTGACCGCGTTGAGCATCAGCTCGACGGACATCAGGACCAGGATCGCGTTGCGCCGGGCGAGCACACCGTAGATGCCGACGCAGAAGAGGAGGACGGAGAGGACGGCGGGATAGGCGAGATGCATCAGCTCTTCCCCTCGGGGTCCGTCGCGGGGTCCGCACCGCGGCCCTGGGCGGAGTCCGTGCCAGAACCCTTCGCGGAGTCCCTGGCAGAGCCCTTCGCGGAGTCCGCGCCGGAGTCCGCGCCGCGCTTACGGGACAGGACGATCGCGCCGACCAGCGCGGAGAGCAGGAGGACCGAGAGCGCCTCGAAGGGCAGCACCCAGTGCCGGAAGAGGATCGAGCCGATCACATCGGTGGAGCCCTGGGCGGGCCCGTCCAGATCGATCCAGGTGGTGCGGAAGGCGTCCACGACCACCCAGACCAGGGCGGCGGCGGCAGTGACGGCCACCGCGAGGGCGACCCAGCGATTGCCGGAGTCCGCGTCCGGTGAACGGCCTATCGGGGCCTTGGTGAGCATCAACCCGAAGAGCAGGAGGACGACCACGGAACCGACGTAGATCAGCACCTGCACCCAGGCGATGAACTCCGCCGTCAGCAGGAGGTACTCGACGGCGAGCCCGCCGAGGGCCACCACCAGCCAGAGCGCGGCGTGCACCAGTTGTTTGGTGGTGACGGTCATGACGGCCGCACCGAGGGTGGCGAGGCCGACGAGCAGGAAGGCGATCTCGACACCGGTCGGTGAGAGGAAGCCCTGAGTGGCGGCGAGCATCATGCCGGACCTCCCTCGCCGGCCGGCGGGGCGGTCTCGGCCTGGTTCTCCGCCTGGTCGGTCTCGGCCCGGGCAGCGGCCTCAGCGGCGGCGAGCTTGTCGGCCGCCTTGCGAGCCACGGCGATCTCCTTCGGCTCCTCGGCGCCCGGATCGAGGGCGGGTGGCGCGGGCACCGTCCACATCCACTCGCGGAGCTTGTCCCGCTCGTGGGTGAGTTCGCGGATGTCCGTCTCCGCGTACTCGAACTCGGGCGACCAGAACAACGCGTCGAAAGGACAGACCTCGATGCAGATACCGCAGTACATACAGAGCGAGAAGTCGATGGCGAACCGGTCGAGGACGTTACGGCTGCGCTCCCGGCCACCGGGGACGGCGGCCGGGACCGTCTCCTTGTGCGAGTCGATGTAGATGCACCAGTCGGGGCACTCACGGGCGCAGAGCATGCAGACCGTGCAGTTCTCCTCGAACAGCCCGATCACGCCCCGGGTACGGGGCGGCAGGTCGGGCTGGGTCTCCGGGTACTGCGCGGTGACCGTCTTCTTGGTCATCGTGCGGAGGGTGACGGCCAAGCCCTTGGCGAGGCCGGATCCCGGGATCGGCGACATTACTGGATCACCACCTTCACGATGCCGGTGAGAGCGATCTGGGCGAGGGCGAGCGGGATGAGGACGGTCCAGGCGAGCTTCTGCAACTGGTCCTCGCGCATGCGCGGGTAGCTCACCCGCAGCCAGATGACGATGAAGGCGAGTACGCCCGTCTTGAGCAGGGTCCAGACCCAGCCGAGTCCGTCGGCGCCCATCGGGCCGTGCCAGCCCCCGAGGAAGAGGACGGTGGTGAGACCGCAGATCACGACGATGCCCGCGTACTCCGCGAGCAGGAACAGCGCGAACCGCAGCCCCGTGTACTCGGTGTACGCGCCGAAGATGATCTCGGAGTCGGCGACCGGCATATCGAACGGGGGCCGCTGGAGTTCGGCGAGCCCCGCGACGAAGAAGACCAGGGCGCCCACGATCTGCCAGGGCAGCCACCACCACTCCCAGGCGTTCAGGATGCCGGGCAGCGAGACGGTACCCGCCGCCATCGCGACCGAGGCGGCGGTGAGCAGCATCGGCAGCTCGTACGCCAGTAGCTGGGCGGCGGTCCGCAGACCGCCGAGGAGGGAGAACTTATTGGCCGATGCCCAGCCCGCCATGAGCGAGCCGAGGACACCGACACCCATGATCGCGAGCACGAAGAAGATGCCCGCGTCCACGACCTGGCCGACCGCGCCCTCGCTCGGGCCGATCGGGATCGCGACCAGGACGAGGAGGTACGGGAGCAGGGCGACGGCGGGAGCGAGCTGGAAGATGCGGCGGTCGGCGCCGGCCGGGACCACGTCCTCCTTCTGCGCGAACTTCACACCGTCCGCGACGAGCTGCGCCCAGCCGTGGAAACCGCCCGCGTACATGGGGCCGAGGCGGCCCTGCATATGGGCCATCACCTTGTGTTCGGCCTGCCCGACGACCAGGGGGAGGATGAGGAACACGGCGAAGACGACGAGCAGCCGGATGGCGACGTCGAGAGCGTCGTTCACGCGGGGTCGCCTCCGGCGTTGTCAGTGGGCCGGTCGTCCTGGGGTCCGTCGGTGGACCCGGACGGGGGCCGGGTGGTCGGGGGTGCGGTCGGGCCGGCGCCGGGGGGCGGGGAACCGGGCGGCGGGGATTGCGCCGCCGCGTCGCGCCGGGGCCGCGCGGACGCATCCGCGTCCGCGTCGGGGTCCGCGTCGGGGTCCGGTTGCGGTTTCGCCTCCGGCTGCGGTTCTGGCGTTGGTTCTGCTTCTGGCCTCGGCTTCGGTTCCGGCTTCGGCTCTGGTTCCGATGTCGGCTTCGGTTCCGGCTCAACCTCGGGGGCGGACGGCGTGGGTTCCGGGCCGGCCGCGGGGGACGGCGGCACCGGGACCGCTGCGGCGTCGGGAACGGTCGGTTCCGGCTCGGCCGCAGGGGCTGCGGGCGGTGTGGCCGGCGGCGCCGGCTGAGCACTCCGGTCGACGACCGGCCTCGTGTCCGTGCCCGGCTCATTCCCCGACCCCGTACCGGGAACCGAGTCCGAGTTTGCGGGGCCCGTGCGACCCGTGCCCTTGTCCGTGCCTTGGCTTCCGCCGTCGCCCGCGTCCTTCTCTCCGAACGCGGGGCGGGCCTGGTGCCAGGGAGCGTCCGACGCGGAGGTGGGTGGAGCGGGCGGTGCGTCGGCCGACGTCGGGACAGCCGGGGCCTCGGGCGTCGGAGCCGCCTCGGGGGCGGGGGCCGTCGCCGGTGACTGACTCGCGGAGCCTTCGGCGGCGCTGCGCGTTCGACGCGGCGGCACGGCCGGGGGCTGTGCGGTCGGGGTCTGCGCGGTCGGGGCCTGTGCGGCAGAGGTCTGCGCGGCCGGGGACTGGCTCGCCGAGCCCTCGCCCGCCGTACGGGCGCGACGCGGAGGACGCTCGCCTGCCGCGCCCGCCGCCCGCGGGGTGCGGGCCGGCCGGGCCGGGGCGGGAGGGAGCTGCCCCTTGAGGGGCCCCCAGTCGTTCGGGTCGGGAACGCCCGGCGGCAGCATCTGGCGCCGCTTCGGACCGCCGTGCTCGGACTCGCCCGGCTCCTTCGCGCCGGGCCACGCCTTCGCGACCCGGGCCGCCAGGACGAAGTCCTTCCGCAGCGGATGGCCTTCGAAGTTCTCCGGGAGGAGCAGTGGTACGAGGTGCGGATGGCCGGTGAAGGTGACGCCGAACATCTCGTGCGTCTCCCGCTCGTGCCAGCCCGCGCCCTTGTAGACCGTGATGGCCGAGGGGAGTACGGGAGCCTCGTGCGGCACCGTCGTACGCACCAGCAGTCGGCGGACGCCGCCGTCCGCCAGGGAGACGACGTGCGCACAGATCCGGAAGCCGGTGCCCGGCTCGTCGACGGCGCTCAACCAGTCGAAGTAAGTGCAGGACAACTCGGTCCGCGCGGTCTCCAGCGCGGTGATCCAGGAGTCGGCCGGAACGTCGACCGTGAGGAGGTCGTAGGCGTGTTCGGCGGTGGCCGCCGCGCCGAAGATCTCGGTGACGGCGTCCGGGAGGCGGTCGTACGCGCTCACTTCCCCTCCCCGGCCGCCGCGGCGGACTCGGCGGGCGGGGTCACCAGACCGCTCCGCAGTTCGCCCACGGAGGCCCGGCCCGATCCGTACCGCTCGGCCAGCGACTCGCGCGCGATCTTCTCCTGAAGCTTGAGGATTCCCTGGAGCAGCGCCTCGGGCCGCGGCGGGCAGCCCGGGACGTAGACGTCGACAGGGATGATCTGGTCGACGCCCTTGGTCACCGAGTAGGAGTCCCAGTAGGGGCCGCCGCAGTTGGAGCAGGCGCCGAAGGAGATCACGTACTTGGGCTCGGGCATCTGCTCGTACAGACGTTTGACGGCGGGCGCCATCTTGTCGGTCACCGTGCCCGAGACGATCATCAGGTCCGCCTGGCGCGGGCCGGGGGCGAAGGGGATCACCCCGAGCCTGATGAAGTCGTGGCGCGCCATCGAAGCGGCGATGAACTCGATCGCGCAGCAGGCGAGCCCGAAGTTGAAGACCCAGAGGCTGTAGCGGCGCCCCCAGTTGAGGACCACCTTCATCGGCTCGGGGGCGAGCCGGGAGAGAACGCCGAGCCGCTTCGGCTCGGGCAGGAACTCCGGTGTCGGGGTCACGTCCATGCCAGGACGCCCTTCTTCCATGCGTAGAGCAGTCCCACGGCCAGGAAGCCGAGGAAGATGAACATCTCCACGAGCGTCGTCGCGCCGTATCCCGGGGCGGCGAAGACGGTCGCCCACGGGAAGAGGAAGATCGAGTCGACGGCGAAGATCACGTACAGAAACCCGTAGACGTAGTAGCGGACCTGGGTGTGTGCCCAGCCCTCGCCGACGGGGTCGACGCCGCACTCGTACGTCAGGAGTTTCTCCGGCGTGGGGACGACGGGCCGCAGCAGCCGCCCGGCCCCGAAGGCCACGGCGACGAACAGCACGCCGATCACCGCAAGCAGTCCGACAACCGAGTAACTGGCGAAGTAATCCGCCGCGAGCACGGCTACGGTGGGTTCCGGCACGTCCGCCCCTCGCTCCCTGACCTCGCAGATCCTGGTGACGATCTGTTCGACGATCTGTGTTCTGTACGCACGGGAGTCTAGGCCCTGCTAAGGGGACGGTAAGCAGCCGCGTCACGCATCGGGTGGGGTTAGCCCTACTTCCATCCCCCCAGGTACCCCATGGCGCGCGACGGATCGGCCGGGCAGGCTGGCACCCATGACCGTGAGCGAATCCGCCTTCGACACCGCCCCCCGCGCGTCCGACGACGATCGGCCGCCGCCCGTGAGGTTCGCCTTCGGCCGGCACACCTGGAAAGAGATCGCACATCTTCTCGCCAATATGCCGGTGTCGATCATCGGTTTTGTTTACGTCGCGTTCACAATTTCCGTGGGGGCGGGCCTGTCCGTGACCGTGGTCGGCCTGCCCTTTCTCGCCGCCGGACTGGCCGGCGCACGTCTGATCGGCAAGTCGGAGCGCTGGCGGGCCCGGGTCCTTCTCGGCCTGCGGATCGACGAGCCGAGTCCGTTGCGCGCCGCGCGGCGGGGCGAGGGGTTCTTCCCCTGGCTGTGGTCGAGCCTGAAGGATCCGGTCGCCTGGCGGACGGTGCTGTACTCGTTCGTCCGACTGCCCTGGGGCGTGGCCACGTTCGCCATCATGGCGGTCGGCCTGTTCGTGCTGTGGCCGGTTCTCCCCTACATCGCGCGCGGACTGACCAACGTCGACCGGGCCATGGCGCGCGCGCTGCTCTCGCCCTCCAGCGAACTGGAGCGACGCATCGTCGAGCTGGAGTCGGACCGGGGGGTCGTGGTCGACACCGCCGCCGCCGACCTCCGACGCATCGAGCGCGACCTCCACGACGGCGCCCAGGCCCGACTGGTCGCCCTCGCCATGGGGCTGGGGCTGGCCAAGGAGAAGCTACTGGAGGACCCGGACGCGGCGGCGGTCATGGTCGACGAGGCCCACGGCGAGGTCAAGCTCGCCCTCCAGGAGCTGCGGGACCTCGCCCGGGGCATCCACCCCGCCATCCTCACCGACCGCGGACTCAACGCCGCGCTCTCCTCGATCGCCTCCCGCTGCACGGCGCCGGTGCGGGTGTCCGTCGATCTGACGGAGCGGCCGGCCCAGGCGATCGAGGGCATCGCCTACTTCACCGTCTCCGAACTGCTCCAGAACATCAGCAAGCACGCGCGGGCGAAGAGCGCGGCGGTGGAGGTGTGGCGGATGAAGGACCGGCTGCTGATCCAGGTCAGCGACGACGGGATGGGCGGGGCACGGCTCGACGGCGGTACGGGGATGGCGGGACTCGCGGAGCGGCTCGGCGCGGTGGACGGCCTGTTCGTCCTGGAGTCACCGCAGGGCGGACCGACGACGGTCACGGTGGAAGTCCCCTGGCGGGAGCGCACAGCTCAGCACTGACCGCCACCACCTCGCACCAACGCGCGCCCGCGGGCCTCATTCCGTACCGTATCCGGGCAGTGCCCACGCCGACGCACCAACGCGCGCCCGCGGGCCTCATGACACCAACGCGCCGGTGCGGCTCATAACCCCCGACGCGCCGGTACCTCTCTCGCGTCTCGCGTGTCCCTCGCCCCAGTCCTCCCTCGCCCAGTCCTCCCTCGCCCCAGTCCGCGGCTTGATCGGACCCGGCCGGCCACAGCCTCGCCCTCCGCCCCACACCACCCCCATGGTGGGGAAAACCCCCGCCCCAAGACGGAGACCGTCCTCATGGTGCGCCACCGACCCAGACCGCACCCTTGATGTCATGACAGCCCGCATCGCAGAACGGACGACGCCGATGGCCACGGAGCACCAGCCGAAGCGACAGGACCGGTATGGGGACCGGAGTCACCTCATCCCTTCGGTTCTGCGCGCGCCGTTCGAGGTCCGTACCTGGCGCGAGTTCGCCTATCTGATGCTGAGCATGCCGATCAGCATCGTGCTCTTCACCTTCTCGGTGACCGCCGTCTCGCTCAGTGCCGGACTGCTGATCACCTTCGTCGGCATCCCCCTCCTGGCGGCGGCGCTGGCGGCCTGCCGGGGCTTCGGGGCCCTGGAGCGGATGCGCGCCCGTACGTTCCTCCACCTCGAAGTGGAGAACCCCGAGCCGATCCGCCCCCGAACGAGCGGGCTGCTGGGCTGGGTGGGCGCGGTCCTCAAGAGCGGCCCGTCCTGGCGGCACCTGCTCTACACGCTGCTGCACTTCCCGTGGGCGGTGGCGGCGTTCATGATCACCCTCACCGGCTGGGTCACCGGCTGGGCCATGCTGCTCTACCCGCTCTGGAAGTGGACCTTCCCCGCCTACCTCGACCAGCCGGGCATCCAGGTCTACGGAAACTCCCACGGGGACGCCTTCTACCTCGACACCCCCTTCGAGATAGTCGGGACCTCGGTCGCGGGCCTCGCGACCGTTCTGATGGCGGGCTGGCTGATCCGGGGCTTCGCCTACGTGGACCGGCTGATGGTCAGCGGTCTCCTCGGGCCCTCCAGCCTCGCCACCCGGGTCGTGGAGCTGGAGTCGGACCGGGGGGTCGTGGTCGACACCGCCGCCGCCGACCTCCGACGCATCGAGCGCGACCTCCACGACGGCGCCCAGGCCCGACTGGTCGCCCTCGCCATGGACCTCGGTCTCGCGAAGGAGAAGCTGCTGGAGGACCCGGACGCGGCGGCGGCCATGGTCGACGAGGCCCACGGCGAGGTCAAGCTCGCCCTCCGGGAGCTGCGGGACCTCGCCCGGGGCATCCACCCCGCCATCCTCACCGACCGCGGGCTCAACGCGGCTCTGTCCGCCGTGGCCTCACGCTGCGCGGTCCCGGTGAGCGTGGAGGTGGATCTCAGGGAACGGCCCGCCGCCGCGATCGAGGGCATCGCCTACTTCACCGTCTCCGAACTGCTCCAGAACATCAGCAAGCACGCGCGGGCGACCAAGGCGTCGGTGGATGTCTGGGTCTCCGACGGCAGGCTGATGCTCCAGGTCATCGATGATGGGAAGGGCGGGGCGAACCTGGCCTCCGGCAGTGGTCTGGCGGGCCTGACGGAGCGGCTGGACGCGGTGGACGGAATCCTCGCCATCGACTCCCCGACCGGCGGCCCGACCACCATCACCGCGGAACTGCCCTGGCGCGCCTGACCCCCGGGCCGGCCCCTCCGCTCCTAGGGCGTGTTGCAAAAGTCCCGCCTGGCCCACGACCCCCGGCACGCACACTCGCTGTGTTGTCGGAGTCGCCCAAGTACGTCCAGTACGAGGACGATCCTCCGCCTTGCGATTGCACGCACCGGACGCCGCGGGCCCCGCCCTGCGGGCGGACGGCGCTACTTTCGCAACACGCCCTAGCCGTCTCTCTCCCCCCTCGCCACCCCACCCCACCCACCCCACTCAGCCGTACCCCACCCGCACCCCACCGCCGCCGAGGTTCTCCGAGCGCCACTCCCCCAGCCCCCTCGGCTCCCTGGGAATCGCTCGGAATCCCTTGGCCACATGTCGTCCGGATGTCGTCTACACCAGACACCGGCCGGCAACAAGACACCCCGACACAAGCCTGCCGAAACACCCCCGATCCGCACTCGTTCCCTCCCGCTGGCCGCAGTCACCTCCGCATACTGGGATGCTGAGGGGAAACAGCGCAGCGCAGGATCGACTTGGGGGCTACGGGGCAGTGAAGGACAGAGTGCGGGTCGTCATCGCCGAGGATTCGGTACTACTTCGGGAGGGCCTGACCCGGCTGCTGACCGACCGTGGGCACGACGTGGTGGCCGGGGTGGGTGACGGGGAAGCCCTGATCAAGACGATCGGGGAGCTGGCGGCCCAGCAGGCGCTGCCGGATGTGGTGGTCGCCGACGTACGGATGCCTCCCACCCACACCGACGAAGGCGTCCGGGCCGCGGTGCGGCTGCGCAAGGACCATCCCGATATCGGGGTGCTGGTCCTCTCCCAGTACGTGGAGGAGCAGTACGCCACCGAGCTGCTGGCGGGCAGCAGCCGGGGAGTGGGCTATCTGCTCAAGGACCGGGTGGCGGAGGTCCGCGAGTTCGTGGACGCCGTGGTGCGGGTGGCCAGAGGCGGTACGGCTCTGGACCCCGAGGTGGTGGCTCAGCTGCTGGGCCGGAGCCGCAAGCAGGACGTGCTGGCCAATCTCACCCCCCGCGAGCGGGAGGTCCTCGGTCTGATGGCCGAGGGCCGGACGAACTCGGCGGTCGCCAGGCAGCTGGTGGTGAGTGACGGCGCCGTCGAGAAGCATGTGAGCAACATCTTCCTGAAGCTCGGGCTTTCCCCGAGTGACGGGGATCACCGGCGCGTGCTGGCGGTGTTGACCTACCTCAAGTCCTAGTCGGCCGAGACGCCGTCAGTTGTCGAACCGGACGGCGGTCCTACAACCAAAGAACGAGCGGGGAGCGTCTGAGCGGAAGGACTCGGAGGGACGGTCAAAATATGACAAACCAGCACATTGGGGCGTCTCACACGGACGTCCATCATACGAGCGGTCCAGGGAAGCCCACCCTTACCCACGTAGGGTGGCGTGTGGAACGGCCTGTGGGACGGCCGGCCCGAGCAGCCGCCTCAAGGGAGGTCCAGTTCAGTGACCAGCCAGGTCAGTAGCCCAGCCGAACATGCCGACGAGGCGGACGAGGCCAATGAGGCTCTTGTCGGTGGACAGCGGATCATTGTCACCGGCGGCGAACCCGGTGTCGAATCCGGCACCGAGCCCGGTGGCGACACCGGTAGCCCCCGCGCCAAGGAGGTCCGCCGACTGGACCGGGTGATCATCCGGTTCGCGGGAGACTCCGGTGACGGTATGCAGCTCACCGGAGACCGGTTCACCTCGGAGACGGCGACCTTCGGAAACGACCTCTCCACCCTGCCGAACTTCCCCGCCGAGATCCGGGCCCCTGCCGGCACCCTCCCCGGCGTCTCCAGCTTCCAGCTCCACTTCGCCGACCACGACATCCTCACCCCGGGCGACGCGCCCAACGTCCTGGTCGCCATGAACCCGGCCGCGCTCAAGGCGAACATCGCCGATGTGCCGCGCGGCGGCGAGATCATCGTCAACACGGACGAGTTCGCCAAGCGCGCCATGGCCAAGGTCGGCTACGACACCTCCCCGCTGGAGGACGGCTCACTGGACGCGTACCACGTCCACCCCGTGCCGCTGACGACGCTGACGATCGAGGCGCTCAAGGACTTCGGGCTCTCCCGGAAGGAGGCCGAGCGCTCCAAGAACATGTTCGCGCTCGGGCTCCTGAGCTGGATGTACCACCGGCCGACCGACGGCACCGAGAAGTTCCTGCGGACCAAGTTCGCCAAGAAGCCGCAGATCGCCGAGGCGAACATCGCGGCCTTCCGCGCCGGATGGAACTTCGGCGAGACGACCGAGGACTTCGCGGTCTCCTATGAGGTCGCCCCCGCCACCAAGGCGTTCCCCACCGGCACCTACCGCAACATCTCGGGCAATCTGGCCCTCTCCTACGGGCTGATCGCCGCGAGCCGCCAGGCGGACCTGCCGCTCTACCTGGGCTCGTACCCCATCACCCCGGCCTCCGACATCCTGCACGAGCTGTCCAAGCACAAGAACTTCGGTGTGCGGAGCTTCCAGGCCGAGGACGAGATCGCCGGGATCGGGGCGGCCCTGGGGGCGGCGTTCGGCGGCGCGCTCGCCGTCACCACCACCTCCGGCCCCGGCGTGGCGCTCAAATCGGAGACCATCGGGCTCGCGGTCTCCCTGGAGCTGCCGCTGCTGATCGTGGACATCCAGCGCGGTGGCCCGTCCACCGGTCTGCCGACCAAGACCGAGCAGGCCGACCTCCTCCAGGCGATGTACGGGCGCAACGGCGAGGCACCGGTTCCGGTGGTCGCGCCCCGTACGCCCGCCGACTGTTTCGACGCGGCCATCGACGCGGCGCGGATCGCCCTCGCCTACCGGACCCCCGTCTTCCTGCTCTCCGACGGATATCTGGCCAATGGCTCCGAGCCCTGGCGCATCCCCGAGGTGGACGAGCTGCCCGATCTGCGGGTGCGGTTCACCACCGGGCCCAACCACGAGCTGGCCGACGGCACCGAGGTGTTCTGGCCCTACAAGCGCGACCCCGAGACGCTGGCGCGCCCGTGGGCCGTGCCCGGCACCCCCGGCCTCGAACACCGTATCGGCGGTATCGAGAAGCAGGACGGCACCGGCAACATCTCCTACGACCCCGCCAACCACGAGTTCATGGTCCGCACCCGCCAGGCGAAGATCGACGGCGTCGTGGTCCCGGACCTTGAGGTCGACGACCCGGACGGCGCGTCGACGCTGGTGCTGGGCTGGGGATCGACCTACGGCCCGATCACCGCGGCCGTCCGCAGACTGCGGGCGGAGAGCGTTCCCATCGCCCAGGCCCATCTGCGCCACCTCAACCCCTTCCCGAAGAACCTCGGCGAGGTGCTGGGGCGGTACGAGAAGGTCGTGGTGCCCGAGATGAACCTCGGCCAGCTCGCCATGCTGATCCGGGCGAAGTATCTGATCGACGCGCGCAGCTACAACCAGGTCAACGGAATGCCGTTCAAGGCCGAGCAGCTCGCCACGGCTCTCAAGGAGGCCATCAATGACTGAGACCGTGTCCGGTTTGCTCTCCCTGGTGCCCAAGGCCGAGGCCAAGCAGTCCATGAAGGACTTCAAGTCCGACCAGGAAGTGCGCTGGTGCCCCGGCTGCGGCGACTACGCGATCCTCGCCGCCGTCCAGGGGTTCATGCCCGAGCTGGGACTGGCGAAGGAGAACATCGTCTTCGTCTCCGGAATCGGCTGTTCCTCGCGTTTCCCGTACTACATGAACACGTACGGGATGCACTCCATCCACGGCCGCGCGCCCGCCATCGCGACGGGGCTCGCCTCCTCGCGCCGCGATCTGAGCGTCTGGGTCGTCACCGGTGACGGCGACGCGCTGTCCATCGGCGGCAACCACCTGATCCACGCCCTGCGCCGCAATGTGAACCTCAAGATCCTGCTCTTCAACAACCGGATCTACGGGCTCACCAAGGGCCAGTACAGCCCGACCTCGGAGGTCGGGAAGATCACCAAGTCGACGCCGATGGGTTCGCTGGACGCGCCCTTCAACCCGGTGTCGCTGGCGATCGGCGCGGAGGCCACCTTCGTGGCCCGTACGGTCGACTCCGACCGCAAGCACCTCACCAGCGTGCTGCGCCAGGCCGCCGACCACGAGGGCACGGCTCTGGTGGAGATCTACCAGAACTGCAACATCTTCAACGACGGCGCCTTCGAAGCCCTCAAGGACAAGCAGCGGGCGGAGGAGGCGGTCATCCGGCTGGAGCACGGTCAGCCGATCCGCTTCGGTGTGGAGAACGCCAAGGGCGTCGTCCGGGACCCGGCCACCGGCGATCTGCTGGTCGTCGACGTCACCCCGGAGAACGAGTCGCGCATCCTCGTCCACGACGCCCACGCCACCTCGCCCACCACGGCCTTCGCGCTCTCCCGGCTGGCCGACCCGGACACCCTGCACCACACCCCGATCGGGGTGCTGCGCAGTGTGGAGCGTCCGGTGTACGACACGCTGATGGCGGAGCAGCTCGACACCGCCATCGAGCAGAACGGCAAGGGAGACCTCGCCAGTCTGCTCGGGGGCAATGACACCTGGACCGTCGTCGGCTGATCGACGCGGGACCGTACGAGGGCGCCTTCCGCCTGGCGGAGGGCGCCCTCGCGTTTTCCTGGCCCCCGTACACGCGGTGTCCCGTACACGCGGTGTCCCGTGCGCGTACGGGGGCGGGGCAGGGGCCAGGGGGCGGGGGCGGGGCAGGGGGTACGGGTCAGGTCTTGGCCGTCACGGACTTGTAGCCGCCCAGGAAGCGCGGCCGGCCACCCGCCACCCGCCAGGTGTAGAGCCCGCCCTCCTTGTGGTCGAAGAGCCCGGTGTCGTCGCGGAAGGTGATGGTGGTCGCGATCCCCCGGTACCTCAGCTCACGCAGCCGCCGCACCAGCGCCCCCCGGTCCACCCGGTCGGTGTCCAGCTCCCGGATGCCCTGGGCGAGGAAGAGGACGGCGTCGTACGCCTCGACGGCGTGCCGCTCGATCTCCGTCGTACGCCACCGCTTCCGGTACGCGGCGGTGAACGTCTTCGCGGCCGGCAGCCGCGTCGGATCGGCGTACGAGGTGCCGAAGACCCACCCGTCGGCCGCCGCGCCCGCGCCGGTGAGGAACGCCGCCTCCATGACGGGTTCGACGGCGCCCCGGGGGCCGGTGAAGCCCTTCGCGCGCAGGGCCAGGGCGAGCAGTGCCGCGCGGGCGGGCGAGACACCCGCATAGATCACCCCGTCGGGCCGGCCGGCCAGCGCGGCGCGGGTCACGGTGGCGAAGTCCGCGCTCTCCGCGGCTACCTGGTGGAAGGTCATGCCGTCAGGACCCGCCCCCGACTCCCGCAGCGTCTTCACCATGCTCCAGGCGAAGTCGCCGCCCGCCCGGTCCTCCACGACAGCGAGCCGTCGGGTCCGCCTGGTGACGAAGTACGCGGTGACGGGGGTGAGCAGCAGATCGTCGGCGGGGCGCAGTTCGAAGTAGGCGCCGCGCCGGGAGATCGCGAACGGGGTGGCGCCGACCGAGACGGTCGCCACCGGCAGCAGATCGGTGAGGTACTGCTTGGCCACGGCGGCGGCGACGGCGGTCGTGGTCGGCCCGAGCACCGACACGACGGACCGGTCGGCCCCGAAGGTCTCGGCCGCCGCCAGGGCCCGCTTCGGGTCGCCCGCGTCGTCCAGCACCTTCAGCGCGAGGTCGAAGGGGCGGTCGCGGCGGGCGTTGAAGGTCTCGACCGCGAGCCGGGCCCCGCGCTCCTGGGCCTTCCCGTCCGCCGCGCCGGGACCGCTGAGATCGGTCTGGACGCCGATCACATGGCGGGGGCGCGGTCCGGAGCCGGTGCCGTCCGAACTGCCGGAGGGGCGGTTCGCCAGCCACGCCGTGACCCCGCCGGCCGTGACCACTCCGGCCGCCGAGCCGAGCACGAGGAACCGGCGGCGCGAGGGCCCTCCCGCAGGGGCCGGGGCAACCACCACGGTCGGCTCCGGCACGGGCAGATCGAGCACGCGGGAGGAGCGTTCCGCGATCAGCGCGGGCAGCCCGGCCGGGAGCCAGTCGGCGTCGGGGACGTCACCGAGGGCGCCCCGGAGGTCCTGGGCCGACGGACGATCAGCCGGGTCTTTGGCGAGACAGGCTCGGATGGGCTCCAGCAGGGCGGGCGGTACTCCGTCGAGGTCGGGTTCCTCGTGGACGGTGCGGAAGACGATCGCGGCGACCGTTCCCGTGCCGAAGGGGCGGCGCCCTGTCGTCGCGTACGCGAGCACACAGCCGAGCGAGAAGATGTCGCTCGGCGGGCCGACCGTGCCAGCCCCGGCCGCCCTCGCCTGTTCCGGCGAGAGATAACCGGGCGATCCGATCATGACATCGGTCGCCGTCAGCGCGGTGGCCCCGGCCGAGCGGGCGATACCGAAGTCGATCAGCCGGGGGCCGTCCAGCGCGAGCAGCACATTGCCCGGCTTGACGTCGCGGTGGACCAGACCGGCCGCATGGGTCCCGGCGAGCGCCTCGGCGAGCCTGCCTCCCAGCGCCCGGACCGTGCGTGCGGGCAGCGGGCCGTGCGCCGCCACCGCTTCGGCCAGCGCGGGGCCGGGGACGAACTCGGTGGCCAGCCAGGGTTCGGCCGCCTCCGGGTCGGCGCCGACCACCCGGACCACCCAGCGGCCGGTGATCCGGCCGGCGATCTCGGTCTCGCGACGGAACCGGGCGCGGAACCCCGGGTCGGCCGCGTGCTCCCGCCGGATCACCTTGAGGGCCGCCAGCGCGCCACGGCCGGAGCGGGCGAGATAGACGACGCCCATACCGCCCGCGCCGAGCCGGCCGAGCAGCCGGTAGCCCGCGATCGACGACGGGTCGCTCCTCGTCAGCGGGTCCATACGGCGCCTCCCCCGGCGAGCACGACGAACCCGACGAGAGACGTGAGCACGACGAGAGGCGTGAGCGCGACGGAGGACATGAGCGTCACAAGCGCCATGAGTAGGGCGAACACGGCGAGTACGGCGAACACGGCACCCGATGCCTCGCACCGTACGGTGCCGAATGCCTCGCTCCGCGCCACGGCAGCCACGGCAGCCACGGCGGGTCGGTCGCCAGGGCGCGGGGCCCCGGGGAGCAGGGTGGAGACTGGGCGCAGGTTGGCGACGGGTGAGCCCATGGGTCACGCCTTCCCGAGGCGGCCGGGATCGTCGGTGGGCGCCGCGTTCACATAGCTGAAGCGCCCCTTGTCGACCTTGAAGAGATAGGTACCCAGCCCCTTCAGATCGCCCTTGGGCTGGAACTGATAGCTGCCCATGACGCCCTGGTAGCTCTTCTGCCGCAGGGCGGTGCCGAGATCCTGCCGCGCCGGCCGGCGACCGCCCCGCGCCCCCTTCACCACCTCTTCGATCATCATGTTGACGCAGTCGAAGGACTCGCCCGCGTAGAACCCGGGCCCGGTGCCGAACTTCTTCCGGTAGGCGGCCACGAATCCCTTGGCGGTGGCCACCCGGGTCGGCTCCGCGACCGGCGCCCCGATCAGCCAGCCCTCGGCCGCGTCCCCCGCCAGCTTCAGGAACTCCGGGCTCAGCACATGCTGGCCGGCGATGGTCAGGCCGGTGAAGCCCCGGGCCTTCAGCGCGATGGCCGCCTTCGCCGCCGACCGGGGGCCACCGCCGTGGACATAGGAGTCGATGCCCGCGTCGACCATCTCCCCGATGACGGTGTCGTACGACCGCACGGAGGCGGGAACGACCCTCGGATGCGTGCGGTGACCGTAGTTGACCCGCAGGGCGTGGTTCGTCATCGCGATGTACTGCCAGGCGTAGTTGTCGTCGGTGCGGTCCTGGAGCAGCCCCGGGCGGGCGCTCGCCCTCTTCAGATGGCGGTAGTACATCTGGAGGACGTAGGAGAGCTGGAGCGCGGCGACGGCATGAGTGGGGCAGGCCCGGGTGAAGACGCGGTTCTGGCCCGTGGTCAGGGTGTTCAGTCCGGCCGAGTCGGACATCAGCGGCAGCAACGCCTCGTCGTACACGGGCAGGGCCGACTCGGTGGTGTAGTCGCCGGTCGAGCCGAGGACGGCGAGCACGTCACGGTCGCCGGTGAGCGACCGGGCGGCAGCGGACGCCCTGGTGGTGTTCCCGGCGTCGTCCGCCGTCTTCAGTTCGAGGGTGAAGGCGTTGCCCACACGGTCGTTGAACGCCTCGACCGCGAGCCGGGCCCCCCGCTCCTGCTCGATCCCGATGTGCCGCTGCGGACCGGTCAGATCCGCCTGTACGCCGATGATCCAGCGGCGCCCGCGCGGTGCGCCCGTGGTGGATTCGTCCCCGCCCCGGCGACCCGCCCAGAGGGCGACCCCGCCGCCGCCCGCCGCGAGCACCGCACCGCCCGAGGCGAGCAGGAACGCCCGCCGGCCGCGCGGCGTCGGCTCCGCCGTCTCCCCGATCCGGGTGGGCTCGATGTCGGGCAGGGCCAGCATCCGCGCCGAACGCTCGGCGATGATCCGTACGACGTCCGGCGGCAGCCAGTCCGCGCCTGCGCCGGGGGTGTCCTCGGCCAGCCGCGCGGCGACCTCGTCGGCCGTGGGCCGCCGCCCCGGCGCCTTGGCCAGGCACTCCCCCAGCACGGCCGCCAGCGCGCCGTCGATACCAGTGAGATCGGGCTCGTCGTGGACCGTCCGGTAGAGCAGGGCGTCCACCGCGCCCCGGCCGAAGGGCAGCCGGCCGGTGACCGCGTAGGCGAGCAGACAGCCGAGGGCGAAGACATCGCTCGGCGGGCCGATCTCGGCGCCGCGCGCCTCGGCCTGTTCGGGGGCGAGGAATCCGGGGGTGCCGACCACCATGTCGGTGGCGGTGAGCGCCGTCTCTTCGGTGGTCCGCGCGATACCGAAGTCGATCAGCCGGGGGCCGTCCACGGCGAGCAGCACATTGCCCGGCTTGACGTCCCGGTGGACCAGTCCGGCCCGGTGGACCGCGGCGAGCGCCGCGGCGAGCGCCACCCCCAGGACGCGCACGCTGCGGGTGGGCAGCGGGCCGTGGGCGGCGACGGCCTCCGCGAGCGAGGGCCCGGGGACGAAGGCCGTGGCCAGCCATGGTTCGGGGGCGTCCGGGTCGGCGGCGGTGACGGGCACCGCCCAGGGGCTGGTGACCCGCCGCGCGGCCGTCACCTCGCGCCGGAAGCGGGCCCGGAAGTCGGCGTCGTCCCGGTCGGTGTGGGTGACCTTGACGGCGGCCAGCTCGCCCGTCTCCGTACGGCCCAGATAGACGACGCCCATGCCGCCCGCGCCGAGCCGGCCGAGCAGCCGGTAGCCCGCGATCGACGACGGGTCGGTGGGCAGCAGCCGCGCCACGGAACCGGGCCCCGCGCCGGACGCGCCCGGAGGCTGCGCGGTGGGGCTCATTCGGCGGCCTCCAACTGCTTCTCGGCCCGGACCACCATGCCGGTCATGGCTTCAGCACGGGCGTTGTTGATCTCGTCCTCCGAATGGCCCTTGGCGCCCTTGGTGACGGTGGCGATGGTGACTTGGCCTATCCGGGACTGGTACCAGGCGTATTCATAGGCGGCCTTCCCGAAGGCGTCGTTGTGGTACCTGCCCAGCTCGCCGATGGAGTCCTCGGCGGTGAAGTTGCCCCCGGAGCCGAACACCCTACCGATCGACAGCAGGCCGCTGATGCGCTCGCCGTCGCGCAGCTTCTGCCCCGGGCAGCGGAGCGCCTCCTCCAGCGTCTCCGCCATCTCCCACTCGGCGTCCGGGCCGGTGCGGTGGACGGTGACGGTGGCGGCGACCCGGATCGGGCCCTTGCCGGCGGCGGCCGGTAGCTCGCTGTAGGAGGTGCGGGTGTGGAGCACGTCGGAGGGGCGGCTACCGCTCTGCCAGACGCACTTCTCGTCGAGGACCGGCCAATACCCCGGGGCGCTCAGGAACGGGGTGCGCCTGACATACCCCGGGCCCCACAGCTCGGGGCCCGCGAGGACGGCGTCGACCAGCTTCGCGGCGGCGGCGGCCGTCCGGGGGATGCGCGCCGGATCGGGGACGAAGGCCGCCGGGGCGGAGCTGCCGGACGGTTTCGGACCGGGCCCGCCCGATTCGGTCCCCCCGGCGGACGGTCTCCGCGGTGGCTCGCTCCCGCCGTCACGGCCGTCCGGACCGCCCGCCGACGCGCCCGAACAGCCCGTCCAGAGCAGCCCGCACGCCACCGCGCAACAGACGGCACGCACCACTCTTCCGTACAACATGGGTCCCCCAACCACACGTTCAACCGCACGTTCACCCGCTATCGCGACGATCGTACGACCCCACACCGACAATCAGGCCCAGCTTCTTGGCGATTGGGCACCTCTGCCAGCCAGGACATCGCGGGCGGGCGTCAGGGCCATCGCGGGCGGGCTGCTCTGGGCGGGCGTCGCGGCCATCGCGGGCGGGCGTCGCGGGCGTCATGACCGTCTGTCGATACGGACATGACAGTTCGGGCGGCCGGCGCGTACCGTCCGTACCTTCGGCGGTGTGACGCGCGCGGGGCGGGGAGGGCCAGTGAAGTCGGACGGCGAGTATCGGACCGGATTGCTGTACGGAATCGGTGCGTACGGGATGTGGGGCCTGGTCCCCCTCTTCTGGCCCCTCCTCAAACCCGCCGGCGCGACCGAGATCCTGGCGCACCGGATGGCCTGGTCGCTGGTGGCCGTCGGGATCGCGCTGCTCGCGCTGAAGCGGTGGCGCTGGATACGGGAGCTGATACGCAGCCCCCGGAAGCTGGCGCTGATAACCGTCGCCGCGGTCGTCATCACCATCAACTGGGGTTTCTACATCTGGGCCGTCAACTCCGGCCGCGTCGTGGAGGCGTCCCTCGGCTACTTCATCAACCCCCTCGTCACCATCGCCATGGGCGTCCTACTCCTGAAGGAACGGCTGCGGCCCGCGCAGTGGGTGGCCGTCGGCACGGGGCTCGCCGCGGTGCTGGTGCTGGCGATCGGGTACGGGGAGCCGCCGTGGGTCTCGCTGACGCTGGCGTTCTCGTTCGCGACGTACGGCCTCGCGAAGAAGAAGGTCAACCTCGGTGGAGTGGAGTCGGTCGCGGCGGAGACCGCGATCCTCTTCCTGCCCGCGGTGGGGTTCCTGCTCTGGCTGGGGGTACGGGGGGAGGCGAGCTTCGGTACGGAGGGGCTGGGCCACGCGGCGCTGCTGGCCGCCACCGGGCTGGTGACGGCGGTACCGCTGGTCTGCTTCGGCGCGGCGGCGATCAGGGTGCCGCTGTCGACGCTGGGGCTGCTCCAATACCTGGCGCCGGTGTCCCAGTTCCTGCTCGGGGTCGTCTACTTCCGCGAGGCGATGCCGGCCGAGCGGTGGGCCGGGTTCGCGCTGGTGTGGCTGGCGTTGACGTGCCTGACGTGGGACGCGCTGAGGGCGGGTCGGCAAGCGCGGGTACGGGCTGCCGCGGCGCAGACACCGACGCCGACGCCGACGTCTGCACCGGCACCGGCTTCCGCTGCTGCTGCGGCGGCGGCTCAGACGGCTCCGGCTTCGGCTTCGGCTACTGCGGCTGCGGCTGCGGCTGCGGCTCAGACGGCTTCGGCTTCGGCTTCGGCTTCGGTGAAGCCTGGGTCTTGAGGGGCCGGAGCACCCCTCACCCCGACCCCGGCCACAGCCCCGACCACAGTTACGGCTGGGAGGCGACCCCGACCTGCCCCGCGAGCTCCTTCCCACCACCAGTAGTTGAGGAGCGCGGGCCCCGCCCTCCGAAGGGGCGGGCACCCGGGAGTGCGAGGGCGATGCCCACGAGTGCCATGACCACCGGCACCACCAGTGCCGCCCGGAACGCGCCGAGGTCCGACCCCATCAGCCCGTACACCGCCGTCACCGAGGACACCCCCACTGCCGCGCCGAACTGTGTCGCCGTCTGTAGCAGTCCGCCCGCCAGCCCCTGTTCCCCGGGGGCCACCCCGTCCGTCGCGGCGATCGTCAGCGGCCCGTACGCGAGGGCGAACGCCGTGCCCGTGAGTGCCAGCGTCGGCATCATCGCCAGGTACGACCAGTCGCCGCCGACCGGCAGGAACAGCAGATACCCCACCGCCGCCATGACGAACCCGCTGAGGATGACCCGCCCATAGCCGAATCGGTTCACCAGGTACGGGGTGACCGTCGGCGCGAGGAGCACGTCCAGACCCGTCAGCAGCAGGGCGAAGGACGTCTTCAGCGAGGACCAGTCGCGGAACTCCTGGAGGTAGAGGGTCACCATGAACTGGAAGCCCATGAACGCGCCCAGGAAGAGCAGCGCCCCCAGGTCCGCCCGGACCAGTTGGCCCCGGCGCAGCAGGCCCAGCCGGACCAGCGGTGCGGGGGATCGCCGTTCGATACCGACGAAGAGGCCGATGAGCAGCAGCCCGCCACCGACGGCGGCGACGGTGACCGCCCAGCCGTCCAGACCGTGCTCCAGCCGTACGATGCCGTAGGTCAGCAGCAGCATCGCGCCGGCCGCCGACGCCGCACCCGCGAGGTCGAAGCCGCCCTCCCGCACGGGGAGCTGCTGCTTCGGGATCAGCCGGTGCGCGGCGATCAGGATCAGCCCGGCCAGCAGTACCGGCGCGAAGAAGACCCAGCGCCAGCCGAACTGGGTGAGCAGTCCGCCGATGACCAGTCCGAGGGAGAAGCCACCGGCCCCGGTTCCGGCGAAGATCAGTAGTGCCTTGTTGCGCCGGGGGCCCTCCTCGTACGACGTGGTGATGATCGACATCGACGCCGGGGTCATGAACGCCGACGCCACGCCCGTCACGAAGCGGGAGACGACCAGCATCCAGCCCTCGGTGGCGAAGCCGCCCAGCGCGGAGAAGACGATGAAGACGATGAGCCACGCCAGGAACATCCGGCGACGGCCGAGCAGGTCGGCGGCCCGGCCGCCGAGCAGGGTGAAGCCCGCGTAGCCGAGGACGTACCCACTGACCACCCATGCGGCGGTGCCGGTCGAAAGCCCCAGTTCGGCGCGGATGGTGGGGATGGCGATGGCGAGCATCGCGATGTCGACGCCCTCCAGGAATATCGCGCCGCAGAGGACGAGCAGGAGGGCCCAGGCCCGTCCCGAAAGGGACGAGGAGGTAGGCGCCGCGGGCGGGGTGGACGGGGCAGACATGGCAGAGGGCTCCGCAGGGGGAAGGGGAGGGCCGGCTACGGCGCAGGGGCCGATCGCCGCGCGAGGACTGATCACCGGGAGAGGACTGGATCACCGCAGGAGGTGCGGATACGCGCGAGGAACGGTTACCGCGCAGGGGGTCGGTTATCTCTTGTAACCGACTCGATCCTCCGGCAGCATGGCGTTCCATGGAAGAAGGCACTTTGAAGTCACCGAGGCACTCCGCGGTGACCGACTTCGACGACAGCGGCGATCCCGACCCGTTCCAGTGGGACACCCGGGAGGACTGCGAGGTCCGGCAGATCCTCGACCGGGTCGGGGACAAGTGGTCGCTGCTGGTCATCGCCCTGCTGGACAGCCGTGTCCTGCGCTTCACCGAGTTGCGCCGGGAGATCGACGGCATCAGCCAGCGGATGCTGACGGTCACCCTGCGCCAGCTAGAGCGCGACGGGCTCGTCAGCCGTACGGTGCACCCGGTCGTGCCGCCCCGGGTCGATTACGCGCTCACCGCGCTCGGCTGCACCCTGCACACCACCATCCGCTCCCTGGTCACCTGGACCGAGCGGCATCAGAACGAGATCGCCACGGCGCGGGCGGCGTACGACACCAGGATGGCCGACGCCCAGGAGCCGAGCACCACCTGAGCCGGGCCCGTCCCGCGTCAGGCCCGTCCCGCGCCAGGGACCCGGGGCCCGCCTGAGCCAGGAGCCGGGCCCTCCCCGAGCGGCCAGGAGCGCGGGCACTCCCGGGTCAGGCTCTCTCCACGGGCTCCGGTTGCCAGGCTCCGTCCACGGGCTCCGGCTCAGGCTCCGTCACCGGGCTCCGGGCTCCGGGCTCCGTCACCGGCCGCACCGCCGCCGCTGCTGCCTCGGCCTCCGGCCGGCGCGCACGGTGCGCCCGCACCTTGTGACGGTTGCCGCAACGCTCCATCGCGCACCAGCGGCGCCGGCCCGGCCGGGAGGTGTCGACGAACAGCAGGGCGCAGTCGTCCGAACCGCATGCGCGGACGCGGTACGCATACGGTCCGGTGAACAGCTCCACCGCGTCGCGCGCCACCGCCGACAGCAACTGCGCACCGCTGGCGCCGGGGACCCAGCCGCGCTCACCCCCGGCGGTGAATCGGGGCGCCGGCGGAGGGTGCGCGGCCGCATGGCTGACCACGATCAGATCGGCGGACGGCAGCACCCGGCCGCGCGCCCGGGCGACGGCCAACCGGTGCAGGGCGTCCCGGAGGACCCGCGCGCCCGTCACCTCGCGGTCCGACACGATCGGTTCGAGTCCGGCCGGCAGTCTGCTCTCCCCCGCCCAGCGCACCAGATCCGCGGGCGCGTGCAGCACTTCGAACCGCGCCAGCGGGCCGGGGCCACCGGTGACCAGCAGTTCAAGGCAGAGCGCCCCGGGGTCGAATCGATAGGGGCGCCCATCCGACGCGCGCAGGGTAAGTCCTCTTGCAGACTCGCTCATGTAACCACTATAACCAGTTTCATGACCTTGCATTGGAAGCTCTGCATCGACTCCATGGACCCGCTCGCACAGGCCGACTTCTGGGCCGAGGCGCTCGGTTACGAGGTGGAGGACCACAGCGCCCTCATCGGACGTCTGCGCGGATACGGGCAGTTGCCGGACGGTTCGACGGTTCAGGCACACGGCCGTGACGCTTGGCGGGATTTCGCTGCCGTCCGGCATCCGGACGACCCCGTCGACCCGGAGCAGGGGGTGGGGCTCGGCCGTCGGCTGCTCTTCCAGCGGGTCCCCGAGCCCAAGACCGTCAAGAACCGGCTCCACCTCGATCTGCATGTGGGCGCGGAGCGCCGGGAGGCGGAGGTCGAGCGGCTGGTGGGGCTGGGAGCGACCGTACTGGACCGGCAGGACCAGCCGATGGGCAGTTGGACCGTGATGGCCGACCCGGAAGGCGGCGAATTCTGCGTGGCGTGACCCTTCGGGACCGACGCGTAAGAGCCTCCCTCCGGCCAGCGGCCCGCCCGGCAGGCCGTGGGTGAACCGCACCGCGCGCCGGTCCCGCCCCCGGCCCCTTCACCTCGCCATCGTGGACGAAGGGCGACGGGAGCTTGGCCATGCGACGACCGGCGAATGTTCTTTATCCGAACATGGGTGACCGGATTCCGCCCTTGACGGTCCATCGAACTCTCGCTGAACTCTCAGGACGCACCGAGCCCTCGGTGCCCCCGTACACCGCGCCCCACCCGTCCCACAGCACAGCGCCACCGCTCCAACGCCCTGGAACCCGCCATTCCAGGGCGCTCGCACGTTCCGTCCTGTCCCCGTACGGAATCCGGAGCCCCCACATGACGCTCTCCTTCCCCAGACGCACCGCCGCGGCGGCCGTCATAGCCCTGGCCGGGCTGCTCGCCCCCGTCGCCCCGGCGGCCAACGCCTCCATATCCACGCCCCAGGCCGTCGCCGCACCGGACATACCGCTCGCCAATGTCAAGGCACACCTCACGCAACTCCAGTCGATCGCCACCGCCAACGGCGGCAACCGCGCCCACGGCCGCCCCGGCTACCTGGCCTCCGTCAACTACCTCAAGGCCAAGCTGGACGCCGCCGGATTCATCACGACCGTGCAGCAGTTCACGACCAGCGGCGCCGTCGGCTACAACCTGATCGCCGACTGGCCGGGCGGCGACCCCAACCAGGTCCTCATGGCCGGCGCCCACCTCGACTCCGTCACCTCCGGCGCGGGTATCAACGACAACGGCTCGGGCTCCGCGGGCGTCCTCGAAACCGCGCTCGCCGTCTCCCGCGCCCAGCTCCAGCCCACCAAGCACCTGCGCTTCGCCTGGTGGGGCGCGGAGGAACTGGGTCTGGTCGGGTCGAGGTACTACGTCGCCAATCTGCCCGCCGCCGAGCGCGCCAAGGTCTCCGGCTACCTCAACTTCGACATGATCGGCTCCCCGAACCCCGGCTACTTCGTCTACGACGACAATGTGGCGCTGGAGAAGGTCTTCAAGGACTACTTCGCGGGCCTCGGCGTCGCCACCGAGATCGAGACCGAGGGCGACGGACGCTCCGACCACGCCTCCTTCAAGAACGTGGGCATAGCGGTCGGCGGTCTGTTCACCGGGGCGGGTCGTACGAAGACCGCCGCGCAGGTCCAGAAGTGGGGCGGCACCGCCGGTCAGGCGTTCGACCGCTGCTACCACTCGTCGTGCGACACCACGGCGAACATCAACGACACCGCGCTGGACCGCAACAGCGACGCCATCGCCCACGCGATCTGGACGCTGGCCACCGGTACGACCACGCCGCCCGGCGATGTCTACGAGAACGTCGCCGACGTCGCGATCCCGGACAACGGCGCGGCCGTCACCTCCACCGTGAACGTCTCGGGCCGCACCGGAAACGCCCCGGCCGCCCTCTCCGTCGGGGTGGACATCAAACACACCTGGCGCGGCGACCTCGTCGTCGATCTGGTGGCGCCCGACGGGAGCGCGTACCGGCTGAAGAACTCCAGCAACGACCAGGCCGACAACGTCATCGCCACCTACACCGTGAACGCGTCCAGCGAGCCCGCGAACGGCGCCTGGAAGCTGCGCGTCCAGGATGTCGGCCCGCAGGACACGGGCTTCATCGATAGCTGGAAGCTCACCTTCTGATCCCACGGACCAACCGCCGCCCCCCACCGGCCGCATGTGTGTGCCCCCACCGCACACACATGCGGCTCGCTCGGGCGTACGGCGCGACGGGCGCGGGCACCGCCCGCCGTGCCGCACGACGGGCGAAACCGTCGTACGGCACGACACGCGGACGCCGCCGTACGGCAGGACGCGTACAGAGACCGCCGTACAGCTCGACGCGCAGACACGGCGGGGCGCGCAACGCCCCGGTCAGGCGAAACCCCGGTCGGGCGTCGCCCCGCTCAGGCGGTGATGTCCTTCGCCGTGAAGCGCGCCCACGCCGCCGACCCGAAGACCGCCACGTACAGCGCCTGGAGTCCGAGGTTCTTCCGCACCTCGTCCCAGTACAGCGGCTCCCGCATCAGATCCGAGAACGACATCCAGTAGTGCGGGAAGAGATACGGATGGACCGCCTCAAGCTGCGGAATCGTGCCCAGGATCTGCACGGTGATCAGCAGCCCGACCGTGGTCGCCATCGCCGCGACACCGCTGCCGGTGAGCGTGGAGACGAACAGCCCCAGCGCCGCGATCCCGGCGAGCGAGGCCGCGACGACGACCGCGACGAGACCGGCCCGCAGCAGCCCCTCCCCGAACGAGATCGTGGTGCCGGAGATCGTCGTGACGTCTCCCAGCGGGAAGAGCAGCGCCCCCACCGCGAGGGCGGACACCGCCACCACCAGGGTCGCGATCAGACAGAAGGCGAGCGTCGCGGCGTACTTGGCGAGCAGCAGCCGGGTCCGGCCGGCCGGGGCGACCAGCAGATAGCGCAGGGTGCCCGCGTTCGCCTCGCCGGCGATGGCGTCACCGGCGACCACCCCGACCGCCATCGGCAGAAAGACGGGGAGGGTCGCGGCGAGCGCGGCGAAGACCAGGAAGAGGCCGTTGTTGGTGATCTGGCTGATGAAGGCGGGCCCCTCGCCGCCGCCACCCGCCGATCCGCCGTCGCCGGTCTCGATCTTCACGGCGATGCCGATCAGTATGGGGACGGCCGCCAACACCCCCAACAGCGCCAGCGTCCGCCAGCGGCGCAGGGTGATGACCAGCTCGGAGCGGAAGAGCCCGAGCGTCCACCACGCCCGGCCGGCCCGCGGCTCGCCCGGGTGGCCACCTACCGGCTCCCCCGGCCGCTCACCACGCGGCTCCGTGACGACTTCAGCCCGCGACATCGAAACCCTCCCCCGTCAGTGCGACGAACGCGTCCTCCAGCGATGCCCGCTCGACGCCGAACCCCCGGACCCGTACGCCGCCCTTGACCAGCGCGGCATTGACGTCCGCCAACTCCGTGTCCGCCCCCGGCGGATCGCCCGTCACCCGGTCGTCATCGACGCGCACCTCCGTCACGCCCAGCTCCTTCAGCAGCCGGGCCGCGTCGGCGGTGTCGGGGGTGAGGACCGTCAGCCTCCCCCGGCTCCCGGCCGCGAGATCGGCCACCGAGCCCTGCGTGAGCAGCCTCCCCCGGTTCATCACCGCCGCATGGGTGCAGACCTGTTCGATCTCGTCGAGGAGATGGGAGGAGAGGAAGACGGTCGTGCCGTCCGCCGCCAGCTCGCGGACCAGGGAGCGGATCTCCCGCATACCCTGCGGATCGAGGCCGTTGGTCGGCTCGTCCAGGACGAGCAGCCGGCGCGGCTGGAGCAGTGCCGCCGCGAGACCGAGGCGCTGCTTCATCCCCAGTGAGTACGCCTTCGCCTTCTTGCCGGCCGCCGAGGTCAGCCCGACCCGGTCGAGCGCACCGGCGACCCGGGTCCGACGGGTGCGGGGGTCGGCGGTCGGATCGGCGGAGTCGTACCGGATGAGATTGTCCCGGCCGCTCAGGAATCCGTAGAGCGCGGGCCCCTCGATGAGGGCTCCGACCTGCGGCAGTACGGTACGGGCCGCACGCGGCATCCGCTCGCCGAGGACCGTGGCGCTGCCCGCCGTGGGTTCGATCAGGCCCATCAGCACGCGGATGGTGGTCGTCTTGCCCGATCCATTGGGGCCGAGGAATCCGAAGACACTGCCCGCGGGCACGGTGAGATCGAGCCCATCCACCGCGAGCTGACCGCCGCGGTACCGCTTGGTGAGACCACGCGTCTCGATCACGGCTGTCATGCCGGTTCCCCCGTTCCGTACGCTCTGCTGTGCTCAGCCTTCCGCCCCGCCGTACGGAGCGTACGGCGGGGCGGTCGGCGGCGCCCGAAGTCCGTCACCACAAGTCCGTCACCACAGGTGCGTCACCACAAGTGCGTGGCCACAAGTGCGTGGCCCGAGATCCGTGGCCCGAGATCCGTGGCTGGAAGTCCGGCGGCCGACCGGCCCCCGGCTGGGACCGTGGGCACCGATCGGACCGCCGCCGTCCTACCGGCTCCGGCTTCGGCACCGGGCACCGGCTCTGTTCTCGTCCCCTTACCCCTACCCGTACCCCTGTACTGGCCGGGGTCGCCTGTCCGTACGGGCCCAGATGCCGGCGTCCGTACACACTCTGGTCGCCTGCCCCCGGGGTCCGGCCAACGGGTCGCGTCGGCCACCCGCTCCGGCTATCGGGCCGCGTTGGCCGCCTTGACGAGCGCGTCCTTGGTCACGGCGCCGACGTAGACCGTGCCGTCGTCCGTCATCAGGGCGTTGACCAGGCGCGTCTTGAAGACCGTGCCCGTACCGAACTTCCCGCTGACCGGGTCGCCCAGCGCGTCCAGGAAGCTCTCGGCCTCCGCCGGCACCTCACCGTCCTTCGGCGGAGTGAGGCCCTTGCCACCGGGGCTCTCGAACTTCGCGATGGAGTTCCAGCCCTCGCCGATGATGTCCGGCCCCTGAGAGCCGTCACCACCGGGCAGCCCCGGCAGTCCCGGCAGCGCCCGCGGCACCCCCTCGGCCTCTCCACCCGCCTTCTTCTCCAGCTCATCGGCCTCGGTGACCTTCGCGCCCTTCGGCGGGTCGAAGTCGAAGGTGGACGCGGCGGGCCGGGAGAAGTCGACCTTGGTGAAACCGACGTCGATCACAGCCTTGCCGCCACCGCTCGGGACGAGGGTGAACTTCAGCGGTGTGCCGGTCTTCGCGTCCACCGCGACCTTGATCGACCCGATCGTGGAGCCGCTCTGCTTGGGCTTGACGACGAGTTGGTAGGCGTCCCGCCCGGCCACCTGCGCGGTGCCGTCGACGGTCACCGATGTGGTGGCACCGGCCGCCTGCAACGCCTGGGCGGCGAAGTCCTTGGGCGTGGCCGGCAGCTCCTTGGGCGTGGCATCGGCCGCGCCGGAGTCGTTTCCGGACTTCTTCGCGTGGAAGGCGGCGTTCGTGGCGCTGTCGTACGCCCAGATCTCGCCGCCGTTGTGTATCAGGCTGTACTCCGCGCTCTTCTCCAGGATGGAGACCTTCTGACGGTCCGGTCCGTCGACCGCGACCCGGAGCGTGTGCGACCCCGAGACCAGCTCCATCAGCTTGCCCTGGGGGTCGGCCGACGAGCCCTCGCCCGCACCGGCGCCGTCCGCCCCGGCACCGCCCTCGGAGAGGAAGCCCTCCGCGAGCCCGCCGAAGGAGGGGATCCCGAGATCCGTGCTGATCTTGACCGTGCCGGAGAGCCGCTCGGTCTCCGAGGCGGCGATCCGCTCGATCAGTTCCTGCGCGCTGATCTTCGGCAGATCGGGATCACCGGAGGCAGCGAGTGCCGGGACGAGCCCGATGGTCGCCGCCGCCACCCCGGCCACCGCGACCGGGACGAAGTAGCGAGCCGCCTTGCGCCGGCCCGCTGCGAGGTCCGTGGCCTCATCGGTGGTCTGTGCGCTGTCGTTCGGTGCCATGGTGTGCCCTACCTCCGTGGTCGTTCAGGAGTGGTGCCGGTCGGATGGTGCTGCCGGTCGGTTCCGCTGCTATCCATCTGACCAAATCGGGTGCGCTCAGGCGTCACTCCCCGGGAGCAACTTCCCGTACTGCTGTGGGATGACGGATGGGCGGGACGCCTCCCCCATCCAGTAGGGGAGACCGTCCCCGAATGCCGGGGACACCAGTGCCAGGGGATGCCGGTACCGGGAGGTGCCGGGGCGCCGGTACCGGGGGCGATTCACGCCCCGGCCACCGCGGTCAGCGCCCGGCGCGCGATCGGCCCTCGATGGACATGTCATCGGCCCCGTAGGGGACACCGTCGCCCGCACCCGAACGGCCCAGCCCACCCGACCAGCTCGACCGTACGCCCCGCACCCACCCACTCGCCCACCGCCCACTCGCCCGATCAAGCGATCAGGCGCTCGGGCGATCAGGCGCGGCAGCCAACCCCTCGCCCAGTCGCCAGTCGTCGGCCTCAGCCCGCGCGGTGCACCACCGCGTCGCACAGCTCCTCCAGCGCGGCCTTCGCGTAACACTCCGGCAGGGGTGCGAGCATCGCCCGCGCCTCCTCCGCGTACCGCACGGTCTCCCGTCGCGCCAGCTCCAGCGCCGGGTGCGCACGCAGCCGCCGCAGCACCTCGCCGTGCCGGGCGTCGTCCGTCAGGTCCCCGTCGAGGAGGGCGACGAGCTCCAGGTCCTCGGGCCGCCCGTGCGCCTCGGCCTGGGCGCGCAGATGCAGCACCGGCAGCGTCGGGATGCCCTCCCGCAGATCCGTACCGGGCGTCTTGCCCGATTCATGCGAGTCGCTGGCGATGTCCAGGACGTCGTCGGCGAGCTGGAAGGCGACACCGAGCCGCTCCCCGTACTGGGTCAGGATGTCCACGACACCCTCGTCGGCGCCCGACATCATCGCGCCAAACCGGCCCGAAACGGCGATCAGCGACCCCGTCTTGCCCCTGATCACGTCGAGATAGTGCTCCACGGGATCCCGCCCGTCGCGCGGACCGGCGGTCTCCAGGATCTGCCCGGTGACCAGCCGCTCGAACGCCTCGGCCTGGATACGGACGGCCTCCGGGCCGAGGTCGGCCAGGATGTGCGAGGCGCGCGCGAAGAGGAAATCACCGGTCAGGACGGCCACGGAGTTGTCCCAGCGGGCGTTGGCGCTGGGCACTCCGCGCCGTACGTCCGCCTCGTCCATCACATCGTCGTGGTAGAGCGTCGCGAGATGCGTCAGCTCGACGACCACGGCGGAGGGCACGATGCCCGGCGCGTACGGATCGCCGAACTGGCCCGCGAGCATCACCAACAGGGGCCGGAACCGCTTGCCTCCGGCCCGTACGAGATGCTGTGCGGCCTCCGTGATGAAGGGCACCTCGCTCTTGGTGGCATCGAGCAGGCCCGCCTCCACGGCAGACAGTCCGTTCTGGACATCGGCTTCGAGAGCCTGGTCCCGCACGCTCAGCCCGAACGGCCCGACGACGGTCACGAGGGGGTCTCCTGTCTGCTGATAATCACACGGATTGTCGATGTCTCGGTGGATTCACTCAAGTCAGCGTATCCGGTCGCGTTTCGATCACCATGAGCGCCTTCCCGCCGCCGCCGGTATGTTCGTGATCAGCAGATACGACCAGGGGTGAGCCCTTTCGCCGAGATCCCCGAACGACCCGCCGGCGAAGAGTGCGCACCCCGTGCGAACGAGGGCCTCGCCATGCGTCATCGCCTTCATTTTCCTTACGGAATCAGTCGCGCGGACATCCGGATCCCGCTGCGGGACAGCACGATGCTGTACGCGCGGGTCTGGCGGCCACACACCGAAGACACTGTCCCGGCGCTGCTCGAGTATGCGTCGGACCGGCTCACCGACTCGACCGCTTCACGCGACTGGCAGCGTCATCCCTGGTACGCGGGGCACGGCTACGCCTCGGTGCGGGTCGACGCGCGCGGCCACGGCAACAGCGAGGGCCTCCCCGGTGGCCAGGAGTCGGACGATGCGCTGGAGGTGCTCGACTGGCTGGCCGCGCGCGCCTGGTGCACGGGCCGGATCGGCATGTTCGGTCTCGGCCCGGGTGGCGGCCTGGCGCTACGGGTCGCGGCGCTCGCCCCGGAGCCACTGCGGGCGGTCGTCGCGGTGTGCGCCGGGAACGACCCGTACGACGGCGGTGGCGGATCGCTCCCGGCCGAATCGGTACGGACGGCGTCGGCAGCCCTGCTCTCCGCCGTCTGCCGGCCGCCCGACCCGCTCTACGCGGGCGCCGGGTGGCGCGAGCTGTGGCTGAAGCGGTTGGCGGCCGTCGACCCCGGCCGGCACCCGGGGTGGGGCCCGGAGCCGGGCCTCGCGGACGTACGGACGCCGGGCCTCGCGGACGTAGGAGAACCTGACCTCGCGGACGTACGGGTGCCGGTACTGGCGGTGGGCGGCTGGTACGACCCGTACCGCGACACCGTGCTGCGGCTGCTGGAACGGGCTCCCGGCCGGGTACGGGGTCTGATCGGGCCGTGGTCGCACCAGTACCCGGACCATGGGCGGCCGGGTCCCCCAATCGGGTTCCTCCAGGAGACGCTCCGATGGTGGGACTGTCATCTCAACGGCGCGAGCCCATCGACAGGCCCATCGACAGGCCCGGCGACGGACCCCGCGACGGACCCGACGGCGGTAGCACCACTCCGCGCCTGGCTACCGGACGGCGTCGCGGTACGGGGCGAACCACGCGTACCCCCCGTACCCCACCCGCCCCACTCGTCCACCGCACCCACCGCACCCACCGCACCCGGCGTCCCCGAGTCCGCCAACGGCCGCTGGACCGCCGAACCCGCCTGGCCGTCGCCGCACATCACCCCCCTGTCGTACGAGCTCACGGGCGCGCCCCTGATCGTCGACTCCCCCCAGCAGACCGGCCTGGAAGCGGGCCCCTTCCGCTCCCCCGGCCACCCCGGCTGCTCCACCGATCAGCGCGCCGACGACGCGTACGCGGCCTGTTTCGAGTTCCCGGTGCCCGGCGAACCGATCGAGATCCTGGGCAACCCGCGGGTCACCCTGCGGCTGCGGCTCGACGTCCCCCGGGGCCAGGTGGCCGCCCGGCTCTGCGATATCGCGCCGGACGGCGCTTCGGCGCTCGTCACCCGGGGCCTCTTCCCCGTCTCCGGCTGGACGCCGGGCGCGACGGCCGAGGTGACGTTCGACCTGATGGCGATCGCCCACACCTTCCGCCGGGGGCACCGGGTGCGGCTCGCGGTCTCCTCCGCGTACTGGCCGTGGCTCCGGCCGGACGCCGGCTCGGCCGGATTCAGCCTGCTGCCCGAGGGGTCCCGTCTCGAACTCCCCGTGCACCGGGGGACCGGGCGCGGGCCGGACTTCGAACCCCCGGAGCAGTACGAGCCCCTCGGGGTCAGCGCGCCCGCCACCTTCGACGAGCAGCCGCCGGAACGGCTGCTGGTCCGGGACATCGCCGAGGACGAATGGCGGCTGGAGACCACCCCGCACCCCGGCGTCACCCAGCTCCACCCGGACGGGCTCGAAATCACCGAGGAGGCGCGGGAGATCTTCACCGTACGGGCGGGGGATCCCCGTTCGGCCTGGTCCCGGGCGACCTGGACGGTACGGCTGCACCGGCCGGAGCTGCCCTGGGACGTCACCGTGGAGACCCGCTCGTCCGTGGTGTCGGACGGCGAGGACGGCACCGTCACCCAGGACGAGGTCGTCTGCCGGGAAGGAACGGAGATCGTCTTCCATCGGACGTGGGAGAAGAGGACTCCGGCGCCGACCGGCTGATCGCACTCTGCCGACGGGGGACACCGCCGACGTAACGTGTCCTCAACACGTGGAAAGCGAGGCAGGCACCGATGTCCGAGCAGAGCCCGCTCGATCTGGCCGAGGGTGATCCCTTCGGCCCGCACAACCTCCCGTACGGCGTCTTCACCACGGCCGACGAACCCGAGCGCAGAAGGCTCGGCGTCCGGATCGGGAACCACGTGCTCGACGTCGGAGCGGCGGCCGACACCCTCGGCTCCCCCTACGCGACCCTGCTGGCCCGCCCGAGCCTCAACCCCCTGCTGGCGGCGGGCCGCACGGCGTGGCGGGACGTCCGGCGCGCACTCACGGCGTGGGTGACCGTACCCGCTCACCGGCCCGACATAGAGCCACTGTTGCACCCGCTGGACGCGGTCACCATGCGCCTGCCGTACGAGGTCGGCGACTACGTCGACTTCTACGCGAGCGAGCACCACGCGACCAACGTCGGCCGGATCTTCCGCCCCGACGGCGACGCGCTGACCCCCAACTGGAAGCACCTGCCGATCGGATACCACGGCCGCTCCGGCACGATCGTGGTCTCCGGCACGGACATCGCCCGCCCGCACGGCCAGCGCAAGGCGCCGACGGACGCGGCGCCGGTCTTCGGCCCGTCCATCAAGCTGGACATCGAGGCGGAGGTCGGCTTCCTGGTCGGCACCCCATCGGCCCCCGGCAGCCGGGTGCCACTCGGGGACTTCCGGGACCATGTCTTCGGCCTCTCCCTCCTCAACGACTGGTCCGCGCGGGACATCCAGGCATGGGAGTACGTCCCGCTGGGCCCCTTCCTCGGCAAGTCGTTCGCCACCTCCGTCTCCGCCTGGGTGACCCCCCTGGAGGCCCTGGACGCGGCCCGCACCGATCCGCCCGCGCGGGACGTCGAGCTGCTGCCGTACCTCGACGACGCGGCCGACGAGGAGAAGGGCGGCTTCGACATCCGCATCACCGTGGCGATCAACGGCCATGTGATCGCGGAACCGCCCTTCGCCACCATGTACTGGACGGCGGCGCAGCAGCTCACCCATATGACGGTGAACGGCGCGTCCCTGCGTACGGGCGACCTCTACGGCTCCGGCACGGTCAGCGGCCCCGAGACTCACCAGCGCGGCTCCCTCCTCGAACTCACCTGGAACGGCCGCGACCCGCTCGAACTGCCCGACGGCGGACGGACGTTCCTGGCGGACGGCGACGTGGTGACGATGACGGCCTGGGCTCCCGGCCCCGACGGGGTACGGGTGGGCCTGGGCGAGGTGACGGGCCGGATCGTTCCTTCACCCTGATCCGACGCGCCCCCTCCGGCCCGGCGCGACACCCCCGCCGGGCTGGCACGGGGCGGGGTGACCACCGGTCCAACGGGGGAGACCTGCTCCGGCACGATCCGCTACGCTGTGATCGGTCAGTCGGCTTTCCCACCCGCATACCCGGCACCAAGCCCACCAGGGCCCACCGCCCAACACGCGACCAGGCCGTCCGACCAGGGCGTTTGTCATATCAAGGCCGATCTTCCCCGGAAGCCCAGGCATGATCCCGACAGGCCCCGCCTTCGTAGCTCAGGGGATAGAGCACCGCTCTCCTAAAGCGGGTGTCGCAGGTTCGAATCCTGCCGGGGGCACGCTAAAGCAGCAGGTCAGAGGCCCTGTCGTCCGTTAGGGCGGCAGGGCCTCCGGCGTGCGGCACACATTCAACACACATCCGCGTGTGCTCCTGGTGTGGGGAGCTGCGTCCCATGACCGCGAAGGACGAGCTGGCACTGCGCCGCTACGAGCATCTGGTCGACCGCCTGGAAGGGCTCCTGCGGGCAAGCCTGAAGCCGGAGTACGCCGGGTACTACGGGCAGCTGATCCTCGGTGCCGAGCGCCTGAAGGAGCTGGGCGACCTCCAGGACGTCCGGCGAGCGGCACGTGAGGCCGGGAGCCGACTGGGCTGGAAGACGATCACGAGACTGGTCGGCGGCCGGCTGTTCGTGCTCGATGATCGCGAGGTCCCCGAGGAGATCGAGAAGCGCGCCGGTGACTCGGCGGCCAAGGCGATGGACCAGGTGTGGCGGGAGGACCGTTGAGCCGGGCCGGCCTGGCGGATCTCCGGACCGAAAGCACAAGCCGACCGCGTTCCCCACCTTCGCCATGGCCGCGCTGGCCGGAATCGGAGACCTGCCGGACACGATCATGGACCGGGCGATCGTGATCCGTATGCAGAAGCGGAAACCGGGCGAGCGCATCGTCCCATTCCGCTCCCGGTATTCAGTACCGGAGCTGAACGCACTGCGCACCCGGCTGGCCGCCTGGCTGACTCCGCTGCGGGGCACCGCCTCAGCCCTGGTGCCGAAGATGCCGGTCGAGGACCGGGCGGCGGACACCTGGGAACCGCTGGTCATCGTCGCCGATCTGGCTGGCGGCCACTGGCCGACGAGTGCCCGTGCGGCCTGCTTGGCGATGACGCGCAATGAAGTGGTCCAGGACGAGCAGACGACCCTGAAGACACGGCTGCTGCGGGATGTTCGATGCGCCTTCGAGCAGTCCGGCGATCCGGAGGCCCTGCGCACGCAGGATCTGCTCGCCGCCCTCCTTCAGGACGCTGAGGCACCATGGGCCGAGTACGGGACCAAGGGGCTGAACGCGTACCACTTGGCGAACATGCTGCGGGACTTCGCCATCAGTCCGGCGAACCATCGCTTCGAACAGGGCAGGCAGGCCAAGGCGTACGCCCGCAACCAGTTCGTCGACGCCTGGGCCCGCTACTGCCCAGAACCGGCCCCGGCGCCTCCCGAGCCCTCGCACGAGGTCGCGCCCACACGCCCGGCCCGAGGCAGGCCACCGGCTCCTCCGTCCGGAACGCTGCCGGTCGGGATGCCCGGTGGCGCTACCGGCAACCAGCGCTCGCGCTGACCGCCCCCTGAGACCGTCACAGTCCGTCGCATCCGTCCCCGCGCAGGTCAGCGCGGGGACGGATACCCGCGCCGATACGGATCGCTCCGTACCTGTGCGCGTATCCGTACCTGCTCTGAACAGCCATGGGACGGATGCGACGGACGTGGCGAGACCTTCCTGCCACGAGACCTTGGAGCACCACCATGGCCGACCGGTCTACCAGCCACGCCCCGTCCCCGCACCGTAAGAGGGTGTTCGGACTGGGCCGACGGACAGCAGCAAGCTGGAGCGAACGAGCCTCTAACGAGGCTTCGTCCGCGCTTGCCCCCGCCCCAGGGGTGGCGGAGGAGCAGGCCGTGCGCCAGCGGGCGCCCGAGCCAACGAGGGAGGGGGACACCGAGTCGAGCACCATCACGGTCCCGATCACCTCATGTGCCCTTCAGCTCGCCGAGACCACTTCGTACCCCGAACAGCCGTCGTGGCGCGAACCCGACGATCCCGTGCTGCCCACGTTGATGAATCGCAAGCGCACCACCGAGAAGCGCGACCAGGTCAGGAACATCCGCTTCACAGCCACCGCCGTACGCATCATCAACGCCGAAGCCGAACGACGTGGACAGCGGTTCGCCGGCTTCGTCGGCGACGCGGCACTGGCCGTCGCACTCGGGAAGACGCCCGTCCTCGGAGGTCCGGAGGATGATCCCGTACGCCCGCTGGTGGAGGTCGCGGAAGCGCATATCCGGGCTCTGAACCGGATCGGCAACAACCTCAACCAGATCACGGGTGCCATCCACCGAGGAACCGTGCCCGACCGCGCCGAAGCCGTGCTGGCCGGCGTCGAGGAGGCGGTGGAGAGCAGCTATCAGCTCATCGACCGGCTCATGGCGGAGGGAGCCGGGCATGGTGCCTGACGTCTCCACCGGCTCCAGCACCCTCGGCCTGATCAACTACCTCTTCGGCGAGGGACGGCGCGACGAGCACACTGATCCGCATATCGTCGCCGCCTGGGACATGGCCGGTGCTCCCGACCCCGGCCGCGATCCCGGGGCGACCTACGCCAAGCTCGCCCAACGACTCGACCACCATGTCGACCTGCGGACCCGCGAGCTGGGCGGGGCAAGGCCGCCTCAGCATGTCTGGCACTGCCCGGTCCGTACCGCGCCCGGCGACCGCTATCTCACCGATGCCGAGTGGGCCGAAGTCGCCCGCCGCGTCGTGGCCGCAGCCGGGATCGCGCCCGAAGACGACGAGAAGGCATGCCGGTGGATCGCGGTGCGGCACGCGGACGACCACATTCACATCTTGGCCACCACTGTCCGCGCCGATGGCCGCCGCCCCCGCACACACCGGGACGGCCAGCGGGCCCAACGAGAGTGCCGCAGGATAGAAGCGGAGTTCGGGCTGCGCCGTCTGAAGTCCGGTGATCTCACCGCGCCTCGCACACCGACCGGTGCCGAGCGGGCCAAAGCAGGACGTCAAGGCCAGGCGGTCACCGCGCGGGAGTGGCTCCGTGAGCGGGCGTACACCGTCGCCGCCGGCGTACGGAGCGTCGACGAATACTTCACGGCCCTGCGGTCCCTCGGGGTTCAGGTCAGAACCCGCATCGGCCCGGAGACCGGAGAGGTGACCGGCTACAGCCTGGCCGCGCCCGGCGACACCAACGGTCAGGGCGAGCCCATCTGGTACGGAGGCTCCAAGCTGGCACCCGATCTCTCCCTCAACCGCCTTCGTGAGCGGCTCCCCAACCAGGAGGCCGCCGGCCGCCCCCAGCACATCGCCGAGCCGGGCGGGCCGTGGCGTCGAGCCGAGACCGCGCTACGAGAGGCCCGCGTGAGTGTCGAGTCGGGCGAGGACCCCGTAGCCCAGGCGCAGCTCGATGCGTTCGGTGACACCCTGCACAGCCTGGCCCTCGTGACAGACTGCGCCCACCAGGCCGATCTGCACGAGGCGGCCAAGGCGTTCAACCGCGCCCGGCGCTCCGTCATCAGGTCCGATCACCAGGCCGCCACCGCGCTACGCAAGGCCGCCAAAGAACTTGCGTACGCGTCTCGCGACCCCGGAGGACTTGCCATCGCTCTGATCTTCGTCGCCGTCCACATGGCCCGCGCCGCTTCCGCGTGGCACCGGCAACGCGGCCATGAACAGCAGGCCGCCGCGGCCGAGGAAGCCCTTCACCACCTGCGAGCGGGCTATCGACAGGCCGCGGACCCGGTTCTGGCGGACCTCACCCGCCGTGCGCCTCGCGCCGCGACCATCAGCCGCTTCGAGCACGACCTCCGCGCGGCCCTTCCCGACCGCGCCGACCGTATCCTCGCCGACTCTGCCTGGGCCGCCCTCACCACCGCACTCGCCCGAGCCGAGACGGCTCGCCACGATGTCCGAGAGCTCCTGAGCGAGGCCGCCGCCGAGCGTGAAATCGACACCGCAGATTCACCGGCGCAAGTGCTCATATGGCGCATCGTGTCCCAGCCGAACAAGCGGACGGAAGCGGCTCGTAGGCGAAGCGCCATGGCACCCAAGTCCGTCCTCCCCCGACCGACAGCAGCACATGAGCGCAGCGATCCGCACCGTCCGGCAGAGGCTCACGACGGACCACGACATGGCCGATGAGGCAAGCGGCGTAGTGGAGGGCGTCAGCCCGTACGGTGCCGGGCGGCGGACAGTGCCGCTAGGAGCTGATCCCGGTCTCCGGTGTGGACGATGACTTCCTCGTCGCCAGCCGGTGGATCGAAGCGGGCGAAGAAGTCGTCGAGGGCTTCGGGGGTGACGGTGAGCGCGTTGGCATCCTCGCGCTGGTTGCGTTCGGCGAGACGCCGTAGCAGTTCCTCACGGTCGGTGGGGAGGTGAACGACGAGGGGGTGGGCGCCCGCTTCCCGGGCGGCCTGTCGCCAGGCGTCCCGGTCAGTGCGGCGCCACAGGCCATGGTCGAGGACGACGTCGTTCCCGGCCTGGAGTTCCTTGACGAACCGTTCCCGGATGGTCTCGATCGCGGGCCGCTCGCGCTCGAAGTAGGTGTGCTCGGGGTAGTCCACGCCGTACCGGCCGTGGAGGCGGTGCACCTCCTCGTCCACGGACAACCGGACGAATCCGTGGCCGGTGAGGAACCGGGCGACGGTGGTCTTGCCGGAGCCGGTGAGGCCGACCAAGAGAACGGCGAGGGGCACAGGGCTATCCCTTCCGCGACGAACGTGCGCGAGCGCGGTCATTCTCCCCGATCCTGGCCCGTGGAGGTGGACGGCCGCCATCCGGTGACGATGCCGCGCGCCTCGGCGGCCCAGTCGTCCGGCATCCGGTCCAGGCTCACCCGTCGGAAGGCGAATCGCGGATCGCTGGTGTTGATCGCGCCGCTGTGGCGGCCGACGTGTGAGAGGAGCCGACCGGCCTCGTCGCGTACGGCGGAGCTCTGCTCCTGCCAGGTGCCCCTGGAGAAGTGCTGGACCCGTCGGCGGAGGTCGTCCAGGACGCCGGACCGCCACTTGAAGTGGTGAACGGCGCAGATGCGGTCCGGATCCGGCCGGTGGCCGGGCGCCCGGTGGTTACCGGAGGAGAGGGCGATGTCGTGGTGGACGAGGACGATCTTGCGGGGGTCACCGTGCAGAAGGCGGTGGGTGAGGTGCCCGCCAAGGGGATAGGCGTGGTCCAGTCCGGCTTCGGGCCTCCACCCGGTCGGACGTCCGGTCGCGGCGACCCGGTCGAGCATCAGCCCGCCCACGACCCGGTGCCTGGAACTCTCGGCCTGGGCGATCACCTCGAGCAGCGGTGCGGCGTACTGCTGGAACTCGTCGGCGTCGGCGATCAGGTGCCAGCCGCGTCCGGCGTTGTGCCGCAGGGCGTCGCGGAGCTGAGTGTTGGTGTGCTCGTGCCACGGGCCGGTACTGGTTCCGGCTGGAATGATGCCCAGCTCGCGGATGGCCGCCTGGAGGTGGTGCCGCTGGGCGTCGGGAACGTGCTCGGGAAAGTGGAAGGCGATCAGGAAACGTTCGATGCCCAGTCGCCGGTAGTGGCGGACCCAGGCGGTGAGGAGGGGAGGCTCGACCGGGCCGATGACCGCGATCAGGGCGGGCGGTGTGCTCAGCATCGGGACTCCTTCGCCGTGAGTGCGGTGAACGTTCGGGCGAGGAATTCGGCCTGTTCCCCGGCCGGCCACATGCCGAGCAGCCCAGGGGCTTCGGGTCCGGGCCGTGCGGGTGGCTGGCGGATGACCGAGTGCAGGACTTGGGCGAGGCCGTCCGGATCGCCTGCGGGGAAAGGCAGGGCCCAGGGCTGGTCGCGGAGCCGGTCGGTGAGAGCGGGGTCGTGGTCGGAGACGATCAGCGGAACACCAAGGCGGGCGGCATCCATGACCAGGCCGGATTCCTTCCCGACGCCAGGGTGCCGGGCGACCAAGGCGGCATCGGCGGCGCCGTAGACCAGCCGCAGCACGCACTCCGCGACGGGGCCCGGAACGGTGTGCAGTCTGAGCAGCGGCAGATTCCGCCAGCGGACGAGTACCGACTCGTCCAGCGGATGGCCCGCGACCACGAGGTGTAGGGGCTCCTTCAGCCGGTTCAGGGCGGCGTCGATGACCCCGATGTCCTTGTACGGCCACCAGCCGCCGACCAGACACACCACGGCTTCGGTGGGCGGAATCCCGAAAGCCGTCCGCCCGCTTTCCTGTTCGGCGTCAGTCAGCCGGAAGCCGTCATCGACCGAGAAGGCCCGGATCACGGCGGGCAGGTCGGGGAAGTCGTCGGCCAAGTGATCGGCGACATCCCGGGTCGGGTAGACCGCGATCGTCCGCTTCTCGTGCCGACGGGCGAGTCGACCGAGCAGCCGTACGAAGGTGTCCTCCCTGGTGACGGCCTCGTGGACGAACCTCAGGTGCGGTTGACGACCGAGGAGGGCCGCCGCTCCGTGAAGGGCCTCGCTCGCGGTGAGGATGACGACCGCTTCGGCGTCGGGCTGAAGCCGGGCGGTCCGCAGGGCGGAGGCTTCGGCCAGACAGCGGGCGACGAGGGTGATCTGATGCGGCAGCCGCCGCAGGCGGTCGGGCCAGCGACGCGAGCGCACGATGCGCCGGCCGATCGCGGCGGCGTCGGCCGCCAGACGGGATGCGGCCAGCAGCCCGGCGGCCATGCGGCCGACCGGTTCGACCACCACACGTGCCCGCGTGTCCCGCAGTGCCGTTGAGGCGTCCCGGGCGATCCCATTCAGGACGATGGCCAGGCTGCCGGGCCGGGCCCGGGCGAGCGCCACCAGAGTGCGCTGATGGTGCCCGCCCAGGCGATCGGCGTACGGCTCGATCAGGACGAGTGGCCTGGTCATCCGGAGACCGCCTGGTCACCGTGGGCCGTGGTGAACCTGGCCCGCAGCCACGACGGGTCATTGAGACGTTCGAACTGGTCCGGGCGGGCGGCTTCGCGAGCGAAGGCGACACCTTCCCGTGCCCCTGCCGCCGCGTAGTCGGCGAACTCACCGTCACTGCTGCGCTGCCAGGCGTCCACCCGCCAGCGGGCGTCGCCGTCGGCCATGCCGTACTCGCTGCCTCGGGTGAGCATCACGCACTCCCTGAAGCCAGCCTTCCAGGAATGAAAGGGGCTCTGGTTGAAGCGCGTGACACCGGCGGCCCGCTCGGCGAACTCGACACTTCCGGGCAGTGCGGCGAGGACATCCACCGCCTCGCCCATCTCCCGCAGAGCGCTGCGGCGAATCAGCTTGAGCCCTCCGTAGCCGTAGATCAGGCCGTTGACGGGGTTGACCGCGCGCCACACGCGCATGGAAACGTCCTCGTCCAGCGGTTCCACGGCAGCCGGGTCGAAGTCGGTGTCGATGGCGAAATCGCCGTCCGCGAGGAAGAACTGCTCACGGTCGACGGCCTCGGCGCACAGCCGGTAGGCCCGGCGCATCCCGTGCACACCGTGCAGACGCTTCACAGCGCCCCCGAGGGTGCGTTGGAGACGCGAGTGGAGGGAGTCGGCCATCGGTTCGTCGTACGAGAGGAAGACGGCGTCGAACCCGGTCACGAGATCGCCTCCAGGTAGCGGGCGGCGACCAGTTCGGGGGTGAAGTCGGCCGTGGAGGCATGGGCGCGCTTGGCGTGCAGGGCGTGGAAAGCGTCGTCGGAGACCAGCCGCTCTGCGAGGGCGACCGCCTCGGACGTGGTGGTGAAGCACAGCTCGGGGTCGATGTGCTCGGCGAGCCAGCCCAGCCGCGGCGAGATCACCGGCAGGCCCATGCCCTGGCAGTCGATCACGCTCATTGACCACGGGCAGCCCGGCCGGAACGGGGCGATGCCGAAGCGCGCGCCGGCCAGCAGATCCCGGTAGCGGACGCGGTCACCCCGGTCCGAGACGATCTGCACGTGAGGCAGTGCGGCAAGTTTCTCCCGCATCCGCTCGGGACTGTCGTTCAGCCCGGTTCGGGCGGCGCTGCGCTGCCCGAACAGATCCATCACCCGAAGCCGCACCGATCCGGTAGACACGAGGTCACGGGCCAGGTCCACGAACTGTTGGGTGCCGTAGTGGGCATACAGCCTGTGGTTGTAGACGCCGATCGGCTCGGCTCCGTCGCCGCTCGTGGTGGTGGCGGGCGCGCGGACCAGGCGTTCGTCGCGTGGGGCCGGAACCACCCGCAGCCTGTCGCCCAGATCCACGGTCATCCGTTCGGCGGCGGCCGAGACCCAGGAGGCGGCTGTGGAGGAGTGCACCATCACCCGGTCGCAGGCGGCCAGGCCGGCGGCGAACGCCAGCAGCACCGGTCGCCCGAGCCCGCCGTCGTCGAGGGATGGGTCGACCAGAAGCCGCCTGCCGTCGTCGAAGGAGTACGGCAGATAGTGGCAGTACCCGGCCAGTAGCGCGCCGGAGCCCGCTTCCAGCAGGGCCGTACGGATCGCGGGGGCCTCCTCGATCTGGTTGGCCACCACCACGTCCGGCTTCTCAGCCTGGATGAGTGCCACCAGCTCGTCGATGTCCGCCGAGAACCGGGCGCGGTACTTCGTTCCGGGCAGCTTTGTCCGGTGGAAGCCGCACCGGGCGTCCCCGGCCGGTGCCGGCGCAGCGACGGTCACCTCGGCCCCGGCATCCGCGAGCGCCGAGGCGAGAAGGTCGGCGAAGATCCAGCCGGAGTCCGAGGACAGCCGGTCGGGGTTGGAGATATTCAGCAGGTACAGCACGCGCATGATGCGTCGCCTCCGTCATCCGCCCGGGGGTCGATCCGGGCTGCTGAGGGAAGGAAAGCGGCGACGCGGCCCGTGACGGGATGATGAACTGGGATCACTCACGGTTCATTCATGCTCACTGAAGATGACACGGGGCGATGGTTCGATGGACACCCAGGGCGCGGAGATCACCGCCGAACAGGCAGCCGAGGACTTCGCGGCGGAGGTGGCACGCTGGCGGGAGGTAAGGGGCCTGTCCAAGCGGGCGTTAGCGCAGGCCATGGGCTTCGATCCGTCCTATGTCAGCCACGTGGAATCCGGTCGCCACAAGCCCAGCGCGGAGTTCGCCCGGCTCGCCGACGAGGTCATGAACTCGGGGAAGGCGATCTGGCGGCGCTGGCTCGACTACGAACAGGCGAAGGCCAGAGAGACCAGAGCACGGCGCCCACCCGCAGCCCCGCCGACCCCGCGCAGGCCCGAGCAGCCGTACGCCGCAGGCTCCGCCCTCGTCGTCGAACACGACGCCGCCCATCTCCGCTACGACGGTCGCGCGTACCGGCTCACGATGCGACGACGGCTCCGGAACACCGGAACGGAACCGGTCACCCGCTATCTGATCCGTATCTCGGTCGACCGCTACCCCGGCGACCCGGAGCAGTCCAACGCCCACTACCGGGCCCACCCGCTCACCTGGGACGAACTCGACCTCACCGCCACCTGCCGGGGCGAGTCAATGCGCTGGCAGGCCAAGCACGACCGCGACGCCTTCAAGGAGATCTGGCTGCTGTTCGACAACGAACACGGCCGCTTCCCCCTCTACCCCGGCGAATCCGTCTGGATCGAGTACGCCTACACCGTCAGCGACGATAAATGGGGCAACTGGTTCCAGCGTGCCGTCCGCCTGCCCACCGAACAGCTCGAAGTCCAGCTTGTCTTCCCCACCGCCCTCGACCCCGTGGTCTGGGGCACCGAGACCTCCATGACCGCTGAAGCCTCCCCGCTCCGCACCCCACCCGTCCGCCGTGACGACGGTGGACAGCGCGCCTTCACATGGATCACGACCACACCGGACCTGCACGCTCGGTACCGTTTGGAGTGGCGGTTCCGAGCACGACCCGAACACGATACGGACCAAGGGGAGTTCAGTTGACGGACGTTCGGCCCAGCCAGCAGATGCGAGACCTCGGCGTCGTCCAAGAGGGTGCCGCCATCCTCACCACACCGGCCCGACCATTCAACCTGCCCACCGAGCGCGACGAGGCCGAGCGCATCGTGGATGAACTGTTCGCCGCCCTCAACCGCATCGGTCAGGTCCACCCCTTCGCCAAGGGCATGGGCATCGCGGCCCCCCAGATCGGCATCGGCCGCGCCGCCGCCATCGCCCAGCCACCCGGCGACGCCCCCGCGATCATCCTGCTCAACCCCCAGATCACCAGCCACGCCGACGAGACCGACGAACAGTACGAGGGCTGCCTAAGCTTCTTCGACGTCCGCGGCCTTGTCCCGCGCCCCCTAGAGATCACGGTGGAGACCACGACCCTGAGCGGCGAGACCTCAGCCACCATGTACGGGCGCGGCCTGGCCCGGCTCATCCACCACGAAATCGACCATCTCAACGGGCTTCTCTACACGAACCGCATGCTGCCCGATATCGATCCGATTCCCGTGGAGGAGTACCGACAAGCCGGGCGAGCATGGGCGTACGAGTAGGAGCCGAACCAGTGGCGTCGGCGCCTGCCAATGGTGCCGCCGTAGCAGATTCACTCGCGCCCCATAAGTTGGGAGAGAAGTGCCACAACCGCCGTGGCCCCCAACAAGGCCGCCCCAACCTCGGGCGCATGCAGAGTAAGAGCGACGACGAGGACTCCGACCAACAGGAGGACTACGAGGCGCACGCTGATCTGTTCCATGACGATCTACCTTCCGTGTGGCACCGACTGGGTTATGCGTCCAGAGTCGGCGCCTCGCGGACGGACCTGACGGCTCAAGACGATCACTGACAGTACCGGCCAAGAACTGACGCAGAAGCATCAGAAGGGGGAAGAGACGATGGCCGCTCAGCCGTGGAAGAGGCCCGAACTGGCTGACCAGCCTGACCTGAAGAACCTGAACGATGAACTCCACGATCTGAGGCTGGACGCAGGGCTGCCATCAGCGCGGACCATCCGCGACCGCGTCGGAAAGGATGCGCAGGACTACTGGATCGTGAATCACCAGGCAGTGCTGGACACCTTCCAGAAACCAGATCGCCCGCCGTGGGGCCGCCTTGAGGTCATCGTCCGTGTTCTGGCCGAGGTTGGTGGACACGACGACGCAGACGGCGAGGTCAACCGTTTCAAGGGCATGTGGAAGCGAGTCGTCAGGGAAACAGTCACCCAAGCGTCAGTACAGCCTCCAGCGGATAGCACATCTGCCGACAATGACGACGTGGACGACACTGCGGACACGGCCGAGGACTTGCCGAAGCAGGGCACGAAGAACTCGGCCCGGCGGGCAACGGAAGAGCCGCCGACTGACGGGGAGACGCCTTCCAGTCGTGAGAAAGCCGCTGCGCAGTTCAACTATGCGGAGGAGTCCTTGAAAGGGTTGATCCTCAATGCAGCGCAGGCCCTTTGGTACGACAAGGACGCGTTGAGGGTGTTTCTTGGAGTGGTGCGCCGCAGCGAAGGCTTCGCCAGAATGGCCGACGCCGCGGAGGAGCGACGGCCAGCGAACGCGACGTTCTATGGCGTGAAGAGCCGAGAGTTCGAGGTACCCAAATCTCCAGCACGACTGGAGCTGGTCACACTGCATAGACGCCTTGACGAACACAGGTTGAAGCGCGAGTGGTCCTTCACCGACATGGAGAGCCAGACGGGCGTCTCGTCGGATGCGTGGATCCGCTGGTACACCCACGATGAGCTGCCTGAGCGCGATGCGCTCGTCGCGTTCTCTCATATGGCAGGGCTCCAAACAGAGGATCACGTCCTGTTGCTCGGCCTTTGGGACACGGCCCGTGCTGCCTTGGAGGCCCAGAAGCGCTGGGACGCACTGCCTCCCAGTATCAGCTTCGACGAGGCGTGGTCGCTGCGGGACCCGGCGGCACCGAGGATATGGGCACTCGCAGGAGTCGGGCGTGCCGGAGGCGAGATTCTGACAGCGTATGGCCCCAATCTTGCCTCCGGCACGGTACCCGCCTTCGCCGTGGCCGGCCCCCCAGGGTCAGGTCGCTCCACGGCGCTGGTGACCATCGCGCGCTCTCTGCTCGCATCGGGCACCCAAATTGTGTTGGCCGCACCTAGGTCGTCGCCTCTACGGGAATTGGCTGACCGGGACGGCGTGGTGGCCTGCTTCGATCAGGAAGACATCGGGCACGACGAGCTTGAGGAGGCATTGTCGGGGGCGTCTCCTCAGGAGCCGATCGTTGTCGTGATGGACGACGCGGAGGTCTTGGACGAATGCGATGCCCGGCGTGTGCTGCGGAACCTACTGGAGCACGGCTTCGACGAGGGTACGGCGTTGATCCTGGCCGGGGATGAAGATAAGCTCCGGCCGCACTTTCCCTGGTTGGACGGGGTGAAGAAAGCCCACCGCGGCCTCCTCCTGTCTCCTCAAAAGCGGCAAGCCGGTGATTGGATCGGCATCAAAACGGGAGACTCCGTTGTCGGCAACCCAGTCATTCCTGGTCGGGGATGGCTACACCTCGGGGACGGCAATCTCTTGGCGGTGACCGTGCCGTGTTGAGCGTTGCCCCTGATCGGACACCCTCTCCACGTAGCCCGCGCAGACGGAGGGGGCCCTGTGGAACGGATTCAGCACACATGAGGCCGGGAAACCCCGCGAACACGTGAGAACTACAGAGGAGACATTTCCCAGGTCAGAAGTACCACGACCGACGTTCACGCAGGTCACGGCCTTGATCAGGGAAAACTCCTAAAGCGGGTGTCGCAGGTTCGAATCCTGCCGGGGGCACACCTTCTGCTAGGGCAGATGACAAGAAGAGCCAGGTCAGGGCGCACGCCGGACCTGGCTCTTCTTTGTGAAGTCCCGTACTGGGTACAGCCTCAGACGCTCTCACTCGCTCTGGGCACACGACCTCCGTCCCCAATTCGTCCCCAGACGATCAAGAGGAAGCCGCAGCTCGCACCCGCAAGGAAACAGCGACGGACCCCAGCAGGCGGAGGCCGCCCGTACCGGGCGGGCAGGGTGCCGCCCTCGTCGCCCGGCACAGTCGGTGCGCCTGCGTGGTGCATGCAACAACGTGGACATGTGTTCGATTTCTACCGCAACCCCTTGTCTCGTCCGTACAGACCCCCCGCCGCCCGAGCCGGAGCCGCCGCGCACAGGCGAGCGCATGCCCACACGCGGGGATCAGGGGACCCGGTGCGCCCCGTATCCCCACGAGGGGTCCCAGTGCCGGGCTCGCGGCCCGCACCCTTCGTGTGACCACTGGTCGGGCCGGGCGCCGGACATGGACACGGCGTCGCCGACGCGTTCGGCGGGCCGGCCCGAGGTGATGGCCCGGTCGCAGAAGACGCGGAACTCACCGCTCGGCAGACGCAGACTCTGGGGCCGGTCGCTCATCAGATGACTCCTCGCCGATAGGGAGGGACGTACGGAGGGCGGCGGCGAGCATCTCGATGTGCTCGGACCGGTGGGTGCCCGGGTCGATGTACACCCGCCCGAAGCGCGTGACGATCGGGGGTATCGCCTCACCGGCGCGGGCACACCATGGCTCGCGAGCGCTTCACGTATCGCACGGAACACGAGACGATCATCCGGATCCCCGCCAGTGTGATCTCCGTCCTCAAGGAGACGCGTGATGCACCAAGTGCCCAGTTGGGATGAGCTTCTCGGATCCGCCCAGAAGTCTGCGGTCCACCTGGAGATGCGCGATGTCTACGCGATCGACTCCGAACAGGGCGACTTCGACGCCTGGCGGGCCGGCCACCGGATCGACCCGGCCGACCGCGCCTCGTGGTGGAGCCCCTGGCACACGCTGATCGCGGGGACCGTGGCCCGTGGCGTGGTCATCCAGAGGGCACGGATCGTCTCGGAGCCGGTGTCCGAGTACATCCGGTACGAGCACGGCGAGACCTTCATGAACACCCTGTCCGGCGAACAGGTCCGCTGGCTGCCGCGGCGCCGGGCTTCGGGCCTGGCGCTGCCCGCGAACGACTTCTGGCTGATCGACGGGCGCACCATCAGGTGGAACCACTTCACAGGCGAAGGCGCCTCCGAGGGTGGGGAGATCAGCGAGGACCCTGGGGCCGCCAAGCTGTGCGCCGAGGCATTCGAGGCGGTGTGGGAGCGCGCCACCCCGCACGGCGAGTACGAGATCCGGTAGCACGGGGCCCGGCCGGCCCATGTCCCCTTCACCCTCATCGGCGGCGCAGGACGCGCGGCAGCGTGTGGCGCGACGCCTGCGCGAGTTGTGCATCGATGCGGGCCTGACGGGGACCGAGTTGGCCCTGCTCTGCGGGTGGACCCACCCGCAGACCTCCCAGATGGGGAACGCGAAGACCCCTTCGAAGAGCTGGTCCTCCGCCGGAGGCGCGCCCCGTCACCCGCCTCTTCCGGTGGGGCCGCCCCGGTGGACAACTCGCGCCAGGGCCCCCCGGCTGGGGGCTCGCGCGTCGCGCGACATCGGCCGATCCCGGCTTTCGCCTGAATAAACGTTTCACGTGTCAAGTTCACTGCATCGAGGGATGGATCATGCCTCTCGTTGGCCCGAACGGGGAGTCTGAGCCTACGCTTCTGGTGCTCGGGGACGGCTCGTCCCCCGCAATCCCACACCTGCTTCCGCCGCGCCGTCGGTGCGCCGTGCCCGTGTGCCGCAATGGCCGCCCCTATGGAGGAGAGCACTGCCCGTGACTGTCGAGACCAGCCAGGAAGCGCGTGACGAACCGCGCCCCCAGAACAGCCTCAGTACCGCTGCGGCCCGCAATCTCGCCACCACGACCAAGTCCGTCCCGCAGATGCAGGAGATCACCTCCCGCTGGCTGCTCAGGACGCTGCCCTGGGTCGAGGTCGCCGGCGGCGCCTACCGGGTGAACCGCCGTCTGACGTACACGGTCGGCGACGGCCGCATCGAGTTCATCCAGGACGGCGCCGAGGTCCGCGTCATCCCGCGAGAGCTGGGCGAACTGGCTCTGCTCCGGGGCTTCGAGGACGACGACGCACTGTCCGCCCTCGCGAGCCGGTGCATCCAGCGCGACTTCCACGAGGGCGAGGTACTGGCCGAGCGCGGCTCCCCTGCGGAAAGGATTCATCTGGTCGCCCACGGCCGGATCGAGAAGATCTCCACCGGACCGTACGGCGACGAGAACGTGGTCGGCGTGCTTGCGGACGGCGACCGGTTCGGCCAGGACGCGCTGCTCGACCCGGACGCCGTCTGGGAGTACACCGCCGTCGCCAGGACCGCCGGAACCCTGCTCACCCTCTCCCGCTCCGACTTCGCCTCCGTGGTCGCGGCGTCGCCCTCCCTGGAGGCGCATCTCCGCGAGTTCCGCGATCTGTCGGAACAGCGCCAGAACCGCCGCGGCGAGGCGGAGATCGCCATGTCCGCCGGTCACACCGGAGAGCATGAACTGCCCGGCGCCTTCGTGGACTACGAGCTGAACCCCCGTGAGTACGAACTCTCCCTCGCGCAGACCGTGCTGAAGGTCCACACCCGCGTCGCCGACCTCTACAACCATCCGATGAACCAGACCGAGCAGCAGCTACGGCTCACGGTGGAGGCCCTGCGCGAGCGCCAGGAGTACGAGCTGATCAACAACCGCGAGTTCGGGCTGCTCCACAACGCCGCCTTCGACCAGCGGATTCAGCCCTTCTCCGGCCCGCCGACCCCGGACGACCTCGATGAGCTGCTCTGCCGCCGCCGGGGTTCCAAGTACTTCTTCGCCCACCCCCGGGCGATCGCCGCGATCGGCCGTGAGTTCAACTCCCGCGGCCTCTACCCCGACCATGTGGACGTCGGCGGGCAGCAGGTCCCCGCCTGGCGCGGGGTGCCGATCCTGCCGTGCAACAAGATCCCGATCAGCAAGGAGAACACCACCTCGATCCTGGTGATGCGGACCGGGGAGGACAACCAGGGCGTGATCGGGCTGAACCAGACCGGCCTGCCGGACGAGTACGAACCCGGTGTCTCGGTGCGGTTCATGGGCATCGACGAGCAGGCGATCATCTCCTACCTCGTCACCACCTACTTCTCCGCCGCCGTCCTGGTGCCCGACGCGCTCGGGGTGCTGGAGAACGTCCAGATCGCCCGTACCGGCGGCTGAGTCCGCCAGGACGGCCGTCCCCCCGCCGGCCGGCGGGGGGCCAGGCCCTACCCGTACGCTCCCGCCCCGGATCCACCGGAGGCCGGACCCTTCGTCGCGGCGCCGGAGTCAGAACCCGGCCGGTGCTCCCGACAGACCACTCACGCAAGGCGCAGAGGAGCAGTGGTACGACCATGGACACCGATGCCCTGAACCGGATTCTGCGCGGCCCGACCGGTCTGGGCACATCGGGTCTCTACCCGGCGCGGCCCGCGGCCCCGGCCGGGGGCGGCCCCGCTGTTCCGGGCCTGTACCACCATCCCGTACTGGAACCCGACCCCGGACGGGTGGCCGAGATCAGCCGCCGGGTCAAGGAATGGGCGATCGAGGAGATCGAGCTGTATCCCCCCGAATGGGAGGAGGAGTTCGACGGCTTCCGGGTGGGGCGCTACATGACCGTCTGCCACCCCGACGCACCCACCGCCGACCATGTGCTGATCGCGGCCCGGCTGATGGTCGCCGAGAACGCGGTCGACGACTACTACTGCGAGGACCACGGAGGCTCGCCGATCGGACTCGGCGGCCGGCTGCTACTGGCCCACACGGCGCTCGACCCGCTGCACACCGCACGGGAGTACGCGCCTCAGTGGGAGCGCTCGCTCGGAGCCGACGCCCCCCGGCGCGCCTACCGCTCCGCGATGGAGCACTTCCTCGCGGCCGCCAGCCCCTCCCAGGCGGACCGGTTCCGGCACGACATGGCCCGACTGCACCTCGGATATCTCGCCGAGGGCGCGTGGGACCAGACCGACCACATCCCCGAGGTGTGGGAGTACCTGGCGATGCGCCAGTTCAACAACTTCCGCCCCTGCCCGACCATCACCGACACCGTCGGAGGCTATGAACTCCCGGCCGATCTGCACGCCCGGCCGGCCCTCCAGCGGGTGATCGCGCTCGCCTCCAACGCCACCACGATCGTCAACGACCTCTACTCGTACACCAAGGAACTCGCCAGTCCGGGACGGCACTTGAACCTGCCGGTGGTGATCGCCGAACGCGAGAAGTGCTCCGAGAAGGACGCGTACCTCAAGGCGGTCGAGATCCACAACGAGCTGATGCACGAGTTCGAGGCCGAGTCGGCCGCCCTCGCCGCGGCCTGCCCGTTGTCCGTCCTGGTCCGCTTCCTGCGCGGCGTCGCCGTATGGGTCGACGGCAACCACGACTGGCACCGGAGCAACACCTACCGCTACAGCCTGCCGGATTTCTGGTGAGGAAGGAAAACCGCTCGTGACCATGTCCGAACTGACCACCGCCCCCCGTGAGAGCGTCGTCGACGCACCCGCGACGCCCTACCAGGGCGACATCGCCCGCTACTGGAACCACGAGGCCAGACCCGTCAATCTGCGGCTCGGCGACGTCGACGGCCTCTACCACCACCACTACGGCGTCGGCGACGTCGACCGGGCCGCCCTCGGCGACCCCGGCGCACCCGGCCACGAACAGCGTCTGATCGCCGAACTGCACCGGCTGGAGTCGGCCCAGGCCGAACTGCTGCTGGACCACCTCGGCCCGGTCCAGCGGGACGACATAGTCGTCGACGCCGGCTGCGGCCGGGGCGGCTCCATGGTCATGGCGCACCGGCGCTTCGGCTGCCAGGTCGAAGGAGTCACCCTGTCGGCCAAGCAGGCCGACTTCGCCAACGAGCGCGCCCGGCAGCTCGACTACGACGGGTTCGTACGGGCCCAGGTCTGCAACATGCTGGACATGCCCTTCGCGAAAGGGCAGGCCAGAGCCTCCTGGAACAACGAGTCCAGCATGTACGTGGATCTGCACGACCTGTTCGCCGAGCACGCGCGGATCCTCGCCCCCGGCGGGCGGTACGTCACCGTCACCGGCTGCTGGAACCCCGTCTACGGACAGCCCTCCAAGTGGGTCTCGCAGATCAACGCGCACTTCGAGTGCAACATCCACTCCCGCCGCGAGTATCTGCGCGCCATGGCCGACAACCGTCTCGTTCCGCAGACCGTCCTCGACCTGACGGAGGCGACCCTGCCGTACTGGGAGCTGAGGGCGACATCGTCGCTCGTCACCGGGATCGAGGAGGCGTTCATCAACTCCTACCGGGACGGCTCCTTCCAGTATCTGCTGATCGCCGCGGACCGCGTCTGACCCGCGCGAAGCCGGAGACGTCCCGGCAGGCCGCCACACCCCGTCCGACCCGCCGAAGCACGGGCCGGTGCGAATCCTGCCGGGAGCACCACCCGCATCGCGGGTAATCGCAGGTAAGAGAGTTCCGGGCCCCTCGTTCCCTTCGAACGGGGGGCCTTCCTCACGCCTGGGCTCCATGGCGAGTCCACATCCCCACGCGCGTCGTGGACGCGCTTCTCGTAGAACTGCCCGGTATCCGTCGGAAGGGCGGCCCGGGCGGGTGAGGGTTCCGGGGAGACCAGCCGCGCCAGCCGTGGACGGGGCGCGGTGGTGCCCCCGGCTGGGTCGCTACGGAAGGCGGGAGATGAATGCCGGGGCCAGGGCGCGGATACGGGGCTCCGGGACGTCGGCCTTGAGGGCGTTGACGGCCATCTCCACGCCCGGGGTGGCGGCTGCGCCGAAGAGTTCGTGGAGTTTCGCCAGGCCCTGGACGGTGACCTCGCCCACGCGGGGGTCGTCGCGGAGGGCGGTGAAGCTGGCGGCGACGTCGCGGGCGCGGGTGGTCATCATGAGGCGCAGTACGTCGGCCGCGTCCTTGTCGGTGAGTCGGTCCGGGCGGGCTGCGGCCTGGGCGAGGCGGTCGCTGATTTTGAACGCCTTGGCCACCAGGAGAGCGGCCGGGCCCGCGACATGGACGGTGACGCGGCGGTTGTCCGCGGGGTCGAGGCTGCCGACGGTCATCGGGGAACGGTCGACCGCGGCGACTTCGAGGCCCTCGATCCAGCGGGCCGACATCGGCCCGTGCGGGGGCACCTTGGCGCTGCGCTTCCCGTTCTTGCGCGAGAGCTGCCGGGGGATCAGCAGGTCCAGTTCCACCGGGACGATGCGGTCGCCGATGGTCTCGGGGCGCTCCCACAGACCGGGCTGGTCCTTGTTCTTCAGATCGAAACCGGCCTCACGCAACGACGTGTCCAGGTGGGGCTGATCGCCCAGCAGGAGGGGGTCGATGCTGAGGTCGCCGTCGGAGGTGAAGGGGGCGTTGCTGATCGCCGCGTCCGGGCTGCGCAGATAGACCGCCTGGGCGCCGACGATCGTCAGCGCGGGGAGGTGGTCCCGCAACGCCGTCAGACCGTCGAGCAGGACGCGCCGGGCGACCACGGTGAGCTGATGGGGGTCTACGCCTTCGGGGACCTGTGCCACAGTGCCTCACGTTCTCCTGGAGCTTGCCGAGAAGGCGATCCTAGAACCGTGGCCGGTCGCGCAGGTCGGCAATGCCGTCGGCACGCCACCGATCGTGATCCGCCATGTGCTTCAGGACGGCCTCGCCCTCGGCCGGCATCCGCCCGGGACCGGAGAGGCAGTCCAGCACGAGCTGGCTCAGGGCGACGTACGGCAGGCCCTCCATGGTCACGGTGCGTTCGAAGACGACCCGGTCACGGGCGGGCAGCAGCACGATGTCGGCGTTCTCGGACACCGGCAGCAGACCGAGGTCGTCGGTGAGGTCGTCGAGGTCGACGTCCGGGGCGACGTGCAGCATGAGCTGGCCGCCCGCGGAGAGCGGGGCGACCTGGTGAGCGGCGTAGGAGCCGGTCAGGGCGAGGCGGCGGAGGAGGGCCGAGGAGAGTTCGCGGATCCCGTCCAGTACGGAGGGGACGCCGTTGGGCGCGAGCAGGGAGATGTACGAGTTGGGCCGGAGCAGCCGGTCCTGAGCGGCCCGGGTGCGCAGCAGATTCGGCCAGTCGACATCCGTGATCTCGCGCCCGTCCCGGCGGATCAGGAGTTGGTCCTCCAGGGAGTCCAGGAGGCGGGAGACGTACCCGAGGCTCAGCCCCGACGCCCGGGCTAGTTCCATGGCGCGGTAGGGCGGGCGGACGTCGGTGAGGAGTCGCACGAGTCGGCCGGCCTTCGGCCCGGCCAGGGTCGTCCTGCTCCGCTCCGGCGCCGTGGTGCGGGGCGCGCGGGGGGCTCCCTCGGTGTGGATCACGATGGCGGGGCGGGTGACCCGGAGCGAGACATTGCCGGTCAGGTCCAGATAGCCGATGCCGTGCCGCCGCAGTAGTTCCTGGGTCTTCGGTGAGATCCAGGGCGCGATGACCAGGAGGTTCGTCGGGCCGGTCACATGTCGGAGCAGGTTCGCCTTGGGGACCAGTACCTCTTCCGCCAGCCGGGGCGTGACCGAGGTCTTCGCGTCCACCAGCAGCTCGGTGTAGGCGTTGCCCCCCTCGGGCCGCACCTCGATGATGAGGCCGACGCCGCTGGGAGCCCGCTCGGACCGCGGCGCGACGGTCCAGCCCGGTCCCAGCAGGTCACGCAGGTGGGCCACCCCCCGCTCCAGCAGATCTCCGAAGGTCAGATCGTCGTTGTCCACAGACGCATCCTCGCATGAGAGATTCTCTGAGAAAGTCTCTTAAACCAGAGAAACTTTCCTGAAAAGGCAACTTTCCTGAGCTAGGTAAGTAGCTGATGGAAGCAAGTTTCCCTGATTAAAGAGATTGCGCACCACGGGCAACGTGGCCGTCCAGGCAAGTTGGGCCCCCGCGGATGGCCGCCTGAAGCGCCGCCGCGGCAGCCAGCCTGGGGGGGGAGCCGGCCGGGGGGAACTGGCCCGGGGGGCCGGGGGGAGCCGGCCGGGGGAAGGGCCGGAGAGTCCCCGGAGCCCCCCGGCCGGTGCACCGGCGCCTACGCGGACGAGGTCAGCGGCGGAGTTCCTCCGGGCACGCGGTGCCCCGCGGCAGACCGTACGGAGCCGCCAGGCGGTAGACGCCGGCCCGGGGCGCGACCAGTTCGGTCCACTCGTCCCCCTCCACGTCCTTCTCCACCTTGCTCAGACAGCCGAAGGGGTTGAGGAAGGACTTCTCCTGCTCGTCGCCGCGCTGCTTGGACGCTTCCGTCTCCTGCGGGCTCTGTACCTTCTTGCCGTTCACGTCGACGATGCTCAGCCAGGGCGAGTGGGGCACCCGGATGAGCACCCGGCCCGCCTTCTCGACCTGGATCTGCATCGTGTCCGGGCCCGTCTGCTGCACGGACGCCGCCGGCGCGGCCATCGGTGCCGGATCCTTCACGGCGAAGAGCTGCCAGTTGGCGTCGCCCCAGATCCGCTTCAGATACGGCTGCCCCGCCCGAACCAGCTCCGCCTCCTGCTTGGCGCCGCTGGAGTCCGGCGAACCCTCCGGCAGCACGACATAACGGACCGCCCAGCGGTCCAGCCACGCGCGGTAGTCCGCCGAGGTCAGCGTCCTGTCCTTGTCGTAGAAGATCGGATTCCGCTTCATATCGGCCTGGCGGTTCCAGCCGCGGGCCAGATTGAAGTCCGGCGAGAGCGCCGACGCCTCCCGGTGGCTGCTGGCGGGGACCACCTCGACCCGGCCGCGCTCGGCGTCGACCTGATTCAGCTTGTTGAGCAGCGGCGCCAGCTCGCGGTTCCACGAGGCGGTCGGCGCCGTCCGGACCATATCGTCCACGGCCTTGAAGCCGATCCAGCCGTTCAGCCCGACGAAGGCGATGAGGATCACGTACCACTTGCGGGAGGCCAGGACGGTGTACGGGAGGGCCGCCAGCAGCGCCACGCCCGCGAACAGCATCGGCAGCCGCGCCACATTCGAACCGATCTGGGAGTCGATCGCCCAGGTCAGCAGGGTGCCGACCGAGTACACCGCGGCGGCGACCCGGACCGTGCGCCACTCCTTCGGCACCAGGACGAGGACCGCGATCCCGAATACGAAGGGGAGCGAGGTGGTCCAGAACGACATCGGCTGGGTGCCGGAGAAGGGGAACAGCCAGGAGGAGAGCGCCACCACGGCGACCGGGGCGAGCCCCAGCGCGTACGCCCCGGGCCGACGCCGGTTCAGGAAGAGCGCGGCAGCGACGACACCGAGGAAGAGCCCGGCGACCGGGCTGGACGCGGTGGCGAGACCGGCGAGCGGGGCGGCGACGGCGGCCTTGGCCCAGCGCTTCCGCCGCCAGCGGTGCGGCCAGCAGAAGACGGCGGCCACCGCACCGACCGCGAACATCATCCCGAGACCGAAGGTCACCCGGCCGGAGAGCGCGTTGCAGAGGAAGGCGAAGACCCCGGCGAAGGCGCAGACCAGCGGATTGCGCACGGCTCGGAGCCGGACCAGGATCAGGGCGGTCAGCGCCGCCGAGACCGTGCCCGCGAGCATCATGGTCGAGCGCACACCGATCAGGGACATCAGATACGGCGAGACGACGCTGTACGAGACCGGATGCATCCCGCCGTACCAAGCGAGGTTGTACGCGGAGTCGGGGTGCCGGCCGACGAACTCGGCCCAGGCGTCCTGAGCCGCGAGATCGCCCCCGCTGTTGGCGAAGAAGAAGAACCAGAGCAGATGGACGAGCGCCGCAAGGACGGTCGTGACGAGGACGGGGCGGCGGCTGAGCCGGTCCCAGCCGTCGGCGAGGAGACCGGTCCCGTTCTTCGGGGAGCGGCCGGTGCCGTCGGCAGGGGATTCGGTGCCGTCCGCGCGGCGGCCGGATTCGAGGGCGGAGCCCGTGCCGGATTCAGGGGCGGGGCCCGTGCCGGGGTCGGAGCCGGGCGAGGGGCGTCGTATTCGCAGCCCCGTACGGGTGCTGTGGCCGTCCGTCCGGACCGGCTCAGCGGTAGTCACTGAGGCTCTCTCCCCGTCTCCCCGTTCGTGTGCGTCGTTGTCACCATGGTCAAGGACGCATTCCGGGCGCCTTTGAGTTGCCCGGACGCTAACACGGGGGCGTCCCGGGTTTCCGGGACGCCCCCCTCGCCGACGACCTGGCCGGTCGCCGTACCACTCTCTCCGTGCCGGCCACCGGATCAGCCCGATCAGCCGGGCCGGCGTGTACCAGCCACCGGATCAGCCCTTCCGATGCGGACCGGCCACCGAATCAGCCGACCCTGATCAGCCGACCCTGATCAGCCGATCCTGGTCAGCTTGTCGCCGACCGCGGGCTCCGTCAGATCCCGCTGGAGCGCGACCGGTGCGGTGAGCCGCCCGGGGCCGGTGCCCACCGAGATCCGGCCGACGACCTCACCCGCCGCGGCGGAGCCGGGCAGGGCCTCGCCACCGTCGTCGATCGTGACCTCGACCTGGTGACCGGGCCAGCCGAGCGCCTTCAGATTCTTGGTGGCCACCACCGGGGTCAGCACGCCGAAGCCATTATCGACATGACCGACGACCTGACCCTTCTTTATGACGGTGGCCGAGGTCACGCCGGACTGGGCCGCCTTGATCACCGCAATGCTCTGGGTGATCGCCAGCTCCAGCTTGTCATTGAGGACCTTGGCGTTCTTGACACCCATCGTGACACCGATGATGCGGTGGATCTTGCCGTCGACCTTGGTATTGGCCGACCAGAGCAGATTGCCGCCCGCGGGGGTCGAGGAACCGGTCTTGATGCCGTTGATACCGCCCTCTATCAGCGCCCGGTCGTTGTTGTTCCGGATACCGCCGTCGATACCGGGGATGTCGATCATCGGTGTATCGACGATCTCCCGGAAGATGTCGTTCTTCATGACGGCCTTGCCCAGCTTGATCTGGTCCTGCGGGGTGGAGACCGTCGTCGCCAGCAGACCACTCGGGTCCGTGTAGACGGAATCCTTCATACCGAGGTCCTTGGCGGCGTCATTCATCTTCTTGACGAACTCGGCCTCGGACCCGGCGTCCCAGCGGGCGAGCAGCCGCGCCGCGTTGTTACCGGACGGGATCATCAGCAGTTCGAGCATCTGCCGCTGAGTGAACTCCTGCCCCTTGGAGATCGGCGCGGTGGACTCCTCCTTCTTCTTGGACTCGTCCTCCGCCTGCTGATCGACGGTGATCCGCTCCCCCTTCTGCTTCCCGGAGATGGGGTGCTCCTTGAGGATCACGTACGCTGTCATCACCTTGGCGACGCTCGCGATGGGCGCGGCCTGCTGCGCACCGTACGTCGCCATGGAGCCGACGCCCTCGACCTCCACCGCGCCCTGGCCCTCGGTCGGGAGCGGCAGTGCGATCTTGCCCCCGGCGAAGGTGTACTCGGGGTCGGCGGAGAGGGTGAGCCGGGCCTCGGGGAGCGGGCGCAGAAGCTGTACGACCGCAAAGAGGATCACCAGCAGCAGGACCAGCGGCGTCCAGATCTTGACCCGGCGCACCGCGGTGCGGACCGGTGTGTCCGGCGTGTTCGTCAGTTGGGCGAGCAGGTCCAGCGGGGGCTGCGGCGGCATGGCCTGCTGCCGGGTCGCCTCGTCCGTGGGAGGCGGCGCGCTGACCACCACCTGGGGCGCGCTCTCGGCCGCCGGTCGACTGGTGCCGTCGGTCCGCAGCGGTACGAAGGTGCTGGGCCGGGGGGTGGGGGCGGCGGGCTTCGCGGTCGCGGGGTCGGCCGGGGTCGCCTCTTCCCGGGGGGCCGGGGGCAGCTTCAGCGAGGTGGTCGGGGTGTCGACGGCGGGCGCCGAGGTGGCGGCGGGCGCCTTCGCGGAGGGGGACGCCGACGACTGCGACTGCGACTGCGACTGTTTACGGAGTCCCGTGAGGACGGCGGTCGGCTGGTCCACGGGGGGCTTCGCGGGTGCATCGGCGTCGGGCTTGGCCCTGCCCTCGGTCCCGGCCCCGGCCCCGGTCTCGGAGTCGGTCCCGGTCCCGGCCTCGGCCTCGGCCTCGGAGTCGGTCCCAGCCCCGGTCTCGGTCTCGGCCTTGCCATCGGTCCCGCGCCTGGAGTCAACGTCGGCGTCGGTGTCCGAGTCGGTGCCCGCATCGGCGTCCGGCCCGTCCGCGGCGTCCGCGCTCTCCGTCACGGGCGCCTCAGCCGCCTCCGTCGCGTCGGGCTTGGCCTCCTGAGCGGTCTCCGCGCTCGGGGTGGCGCTCTTCACGGACACCGCACCCTCGGCGGTGTCCGCGACGGACTCCGCCTCCTCGGACACGGCACCCGCCGCACCCGCGCCCTCATGAGGGTCGTCAGTGCCGGCATCGGGGTCGGTGTCGGCCGCGTCCGCGTCCGCGGGGACATCGGCCTCCGCGTCCGCATCGGCACGCTCGTCGTCCGGGGCCGCCTTCACCTCCGGAAGCACGGCCGTCTCGCCCGGCTTCACCTCCGGAACCGCCGCGGTCTCGGCCGCCGCGTCGCCGGACGGCCGCTCGCGCGCACCCGAACCGTCCGCCCCGCCCGAACCATCCGACTCATCCGAACCGTCGGAATCGCCCGAACCATCGGAACCGTCAGCCGTCGACGTGTCCTCCGCGGAGGCCACCCAAGCCGCCACCGCCGAGCGCAACTTGACGTCGCTCTCCAGTGAACCCGTCTCCGTGCCCGGTTCGGGACGTGCCGCCGGGTCCGTGTCGTCGCCCTTCTCCCGCTCCCGGTCCGGAGGAAGCCTGAAGGTCGCCGTCGCCTGGTCCACGCCCGTCGCCGACGGCTGCCCGAGCATCGCGAGCCGCGGATCGTGTTCGCCGGGAGTCGTACCCCCCGACGGCTTCCGCTGCTCCGACTTGTCGGGGGACTCGCCCGCCACCGTGCCTCCTCCATGGGTCATGCGCCTGTGCCATACGTACGCAAGTACGGGGTGCCGTCACATCGACAGCCCGTGTTGTCCGAACCATCTATCAGTGTCCTGTGTGAGAACACGGCCCCTGCGCCTAGACGAGAACGACATACCTATCGGTTCCCTTACAAAGCACCCAGGCACCCTCGACAGACCAATGTGAGAGGGGTCACCCTGTCATTCATCCACGCGGGGAGGCATGGATGGGCAGGAGCCGCAGATCGCTTCCGGAGGAGCTTCTACTGCTCGCTCTGGACCCGGCCACGGGTACCACAGCGCAGCCGCAGTCGCTCGACCTCGGCCTGGCCGGAGCACAGCTAGTGGAGCTGGCTCTGGCAGGACGGATAGCCCCTGACGGGGATCGTATCGCCGTGGTGATGCCACGGCCGACAGGAGATCCAACACTGGACTCCGCACTGGAGTTGCTGCGCAGGCGTGGCAGCCCGGTTCGTGCAGTTCACTGGATTGGCGGGCCCCGGCTGGGGCTCCGTCAGATTTATCTCGCGCACCTGGAGCGGTGCGGCATGGTGCATGCCGTGGCGGGCCAGATGTGCGGTGTGCTGCCGACGACGCGCTATCAGGCGACGGAGACAGCGATCAGTCGGGACATCAGGTCCCGGCTGGACAGTGCGATCCGCACCGGTGTGCCACCGGACCCGCGGACCGCGGCGCTCGCCGCGCTGGCCCACGCGGTCGGACTCGGCAAGCATCTCTACCCCGGTAATGAGGGGCGTTCCTCACGATCCCGGCTGCGGGATCTGATCAGGCACGACCCCATGGGCGGACTCGTGGCGCACGCCGTGATGGACGTTCAGAACGGTGTGGCCGCACAACCCCGCCGCAATCCCTCAGCGGCGAGCGGCAACCGAACAGCGGCGGCCGTGGCGATGCAGCCGCGCCGCGGCACCATGGCCCGCGTGGCCGCGCACTGAGTCGGGGCGGCGGCTGTGACACCGGCACCACCAGCACGGACGCCGTACCGAGGTGCCCAGGACCCGGTGCGGGAGCCTTGACGGACGCGCGGGGCGGCAGCGACGCCGCCCCGCGCATCCGCGCGCCCCTTCCGCCCCCGCCCGTACCCCGACGGTGACTTCCAGGGAACGACGACACGGGCCGGCACGACGAGGGCAACGGCCATAGCAGCAAGAGGGCGTCCCGCGCCAGAAATCCGGCACGTCTGGCCATTTCGCAGCCCAGCGAGGTCAGGTGGTGGCAGTCTGCTGAGCAGTAGATACGCTCAGCTATGCAGTCGGAGGTGCAGTGTCCGTGGCGCCCAACGTCAACCCCACCGTCAGGCGACGCCGATTGGGGCAGGAGCTGCGCCGGCTCCGCGAGCTGAAAGGCATGACCGCCGAGGAAGTGGCGGAGCGCCTGTTGGTCTCCCAATCGAAGATCAGTCGCCTGGAGAACGGCCGCCGTTCCATCAGTCAGCGCGATGTCCGTGATCTCTGCGGGGTCTACGAGGTGGACGACCACCGGATCGTGGATTCGCTGATGCAGATGGCCAAGGACTCCCGCCAGCAGGGCTGGTGGCACGCCTTCGGCGACATCCCGTACAGCGTCTACATCGGTCTGGAGACCGACGCGGCGAGTCTTCGGGTGTACGAACCGCAGGTGGTGCCGGGTCTGTTGCAGACGCCGCAGTACGCGGAGGCGCTGATCGCGGGCGCGCTGCCGGAGAGCAGTCCGTCCGAGATCGACAAGCGCGTCAATGTGCGGATGCGCCGCCAGGCCCGGGTCACGGACCTCGACCGGCCGCTGCGGCTGTGGGCGGTGCTCGATGAGTCGGCGCTGCGCCGGGTCGTCGGCGGGACCACGCTGATGCGGGAGCAGTTGGAGTATCTGGTGGAACTGTCCCAGCTTCCGCATGTGACCGTGCAGGTGCTGCCCTTCGAGATGGGCGCGCACCCGGGAATCAACGGCCAGTACGCGATTCTGGAGTTTCCCGACGCGGCGGACTCCAGTGTCGTCTATATCGAGGGCGTCACCAGCGATCTGTATCTGGAGAAGTCCAATGACGTCCACAAGTACACCGTCATGTATGAGCATCTGCGCGCCCAGGCGCTGAATGCGGACCAGACCCGGATCTTCATCGAGAACATCGCCAAGTCCTACGCGCGCTGAGCCGCAAGCGATGCGGAGCTGGTGACAAGGGCGTTGTCGGCGCGGGGGCGGCAAAATACACCCCCGCTGCCGTGCGGCGGAAGAGTTCAGTGGCACATGCCATCCGACCGAGTGAATGCCTGCCTCAGAAGTCGGCTGCGGCGAGTAGCGTCGATCACACCAACGAAAGCGTTGGCGCACCACTTCTCATCGTGAGCCGCAGAGGAGAAACCATGGCGATCATTCAGGGAGCCACGGAGGCGTGGACCAAGTCCTCGTACTCCGGGGGAAACGGTGCTTGTGTGGAAGTGAAATCCCCCGTCGTGCGGGCGATTTCCGTACGGGACTCCAAAGTCCCCGCGGGACCGATGATCACCTTTGTCCCCGGCTCGTGGAACGCGTTCGTGGCCGAGGTCCGACGTACCGCCGTCTGACCTCTTACTGACAGAGCCCTCTCGACTGGTCCGCCGTCCCGGCCGAGGGGGCTCGGCCATGTCCACACGCCCCCCACCGCCCTGCGGAGGCCCCCCCGGACGGTGGGCACGCTCTCAGCGCAGTTGGTCGACGTACCGGTCGGTGCCGGGGACCGTGGGGATGAAGGGGGCCACCAGCTCGACCCGCCCGAGACCCGACGCGTCGACCGCCGCGCCGATCCCGGCGAACGCGGTGTCCCAGCGCTCCCTCGGGTCCTCCTCCAGGAACCACAGCAGCGTCAGCCGGGTGTCGATGCCTTCCACCTGCCGCACATAGCTCATCCGGTCACCCGGCAGCGGGGTGGGCCGGAAAACGGTCACCAGCGCCGTCGGTGAGCCCGCCAACAGCCCCGGCAGGCGCTCCGTACGGAGCCACTCCAGCAGTTCGTTCCGCCGCTCGGGGCCGTCCGCGTCGATGACCTCCAGGACCAGTCCGGCGTACGGGTGGTCGAGCGCGTGGATATCGCGCGGACCGGTCGCGCCGTCGCGGTAGACGGTCGCCAGGTGGTCCTGGAAGGCGGTGAACACATGCGTACGGTCGTGGTGGACGCGGCCGTCCTGGTTGAGCCGCCGATTGATGCCCACGGTCCACTTCATATGGTCCGCGTACCGGCCCTCGGTGATCCAGTAGGTGGAGAGGTAGCAGCCCGCCGTGACCGGCCGGGCCACGGCCGACCGGGCGGGCCGGCGCAGCAACTGGAGCTCCCGGGTGGCGACCCAGCGGCGCCCCGCCTGGATCCAGGGCATCGCCATCGCGCCCGCGTAGTAGTGGTCGTCCTCGTACCAGCGGTTGTACGCCCGCTCCCGGCCGGGATGCGGTTCGACCATGGTGATCAGGGCGTGGCCGGGGTGCACTCCGTACGGGCCGACCGCGGCCAGTTCCGCGTACACCTCGCTGCGGGTGTTCTCGGTCATCCCTCGCCTCCTCTTCCCTCCGTGACGGGACGGACCTACTCTGACGGTCCGTCAGATGAAGCGCCAGGGTCGGGAGGGACCGGGATGCCGGCAGGGACGTCAGGACGGACAGCGGCTGAGCAGCAGGCGGCGGACGCGCCGTGGGGGCTGCTGCGCGGGAGGACCGTCGTCGTGTCCGGAGTGGGCGCCGGGCTGGGGCACCGGGTCGCGGAGACGGTCGTACGGGACGGAGGGAACGCGGTCCTCGGGGCCCGCACGGCGGACAATCTCGCCGCATCGGCCCGGGCGATCGACCCCGCCGGCACCCGCACCGCCCACCGGCCGACCGACATCACGGACGAGGCCCAGTGCGAGGCGCTGGCCGCGCTCGCCGTGGAACGCTTCGGACGGATCGACGCGGTGGTGCACGTCGCCGCCTGGGACAGCTACTTCGGTGGGCTGGCGGACGCCGACTTCGACACCTGGAAGAGCGTCATCGATGTGAATCTGCTGGGCACCCTGCGGATGACCCGTGCCTGTCTGCCCGCCCTCAGGGAGCGCGGCGGCTCGGTCGTCATCATCGGTACGCAGTCATCGCTGGCGCCGCCTTCACAGATGCAGCAGACGGCGTACGCGGCCTCCAAAGGGGCGCTGACCTCAGCGATGTACTCGCTGGCGCGGGAGCTGGGGCCGGATCGGATCCGGGTGAACACGGTGCTGCCGGGCTGGATGTGGGGCCCACCGGTCCAGGCGTACGTCCGGTTCACCGCCGCATCCGAGAGCGTGCCGGAGGAGGAGGTGCTCGGGCGGCTCACCGAACGGATGGCACTGCCCGAGCTGGCCACCGATGGCGATGTCGCGGACGCCGTGGCCTTCCTCGCCTCCGACCGGGCTCGCGCGATCACCGGTCAGTCACTCCTGGTGAACGCGGGCGAGCTGATGCGGTGAGGCGCGGATGAGTCGATGGTGACGGGGTGGGGTGTGCGCCCCGGACCGTACGCGGCGAATGCGCGCCACATCGCCGCCCGGCCGGCGACACGGGTGATGGTCGGCCGCTCCGGCAGCCTCGGGAGGACGCCCGTGAGCCGCTTCGGCAGGACCAGGGTCCGCAGGTTCGGGAAGGTGTGCAGCCACTCCTCCCCGTCGGCCGTGAGGTAGCCGAAGCGCAGCCAGCGGTGGGTGAGCCGGTCCGCGGCGATGTGCTCGATCAGCTCCTCCGGGCGGTACATCCCGGCGGCGATCTGCACCCGGGCCCGGCCGCCCAAGGTCCGCAGCACCCGCAGCTCCTCGACGCTGTGTGCAGTGAAGTGGAGCGCGGGTACGGGCGAGGGCGGCGCGGCGCCCGGCTGGAGGTCAGCCGCGTGGGTAGCGGGCCAGCCAGCCGGGAGAGGCCGCAGTCGGGCCGTGCAGCGCCGGTCCCTGCGTCATCTCCATCGCGAAGTCGTCAGCCAGCTCCAGGACGGTGGGCCTGCCCTCCAGTTCCGCGAGCCACGCGGGCGGCAGCGCGGTCTCGCCGTGCAGTGCGCCGAGCAGCGCGCCCGTCACCGTGCCGGTGGTCTCCGAGGGTCCGTCGTGATTGACGGCGAGCCGCATCCCCTGCCGGATGTCCTCGCCGACGAGCGCGCAGTACACGGCGATGGCGAGGGCGTCCTCCGCGTGCCTCCCCTCGCCCAGCGACGCGACCCGCTCGGCGCTCGGAACACCCTGCCGTACGGCGCCGAGCGCCTGATGGAGCGCGTCCGTGACGGGCTGGTGCCCCTGGCGGGCCGCGAGCAGCGCCAGGGCCCGCCGCACCGAACCGTCGAGGGTCTCGCCACGGGCCAGCCCGTGCACGATCACGGCGAACGCACCCGCCGAGAGGTAGGCGGTGGGGTGGCCGTGCGTCTGCGCCGCGCACTCCAGGGCGAGCTGGCACACCAACTGGGGCTCCCAGCCGACCAGCAGCCCGAACGGCGCCGAGCGGGCGAGCGCGCCGGGATCCCGCGCCGTGGGGTTCTTGGGGGCGTCCAGGGTGCCCAGAATGTCGTCGCCGAGGCCCAGCAGGCTCGCCTTCGGCGGGTCGCGACGCGTGTAGAGCCACTCCTCGCAGGCGAGCCAGCCATTGTCCTTGCGACGTTCGTCGGGGCCCCAGTCACGCTGGGTCGCGGCCCAGCGCAGATAGGCCCGGTGCACATCGGTGGGCGGATGCCAGGCGCCGGTGTCGCGGCGGACCTGGGCGCGGATGAGCCCGTCGACGGTGAAGAGGGTGAGCTGGGTGGCGGCGGTGATGGCGCCCCTGCGGCCGTGGGCGACGGCGAGATCGGTGAGACCGTCGGGGCCGTGGGCCGCCCGTATCTCCTCCAGGGTGAGCGTGCCGACCCCCGCTCCGAGGGCGTCGCCGATGGCCGCTCCGAGCAGCGCGCCGCGTACCCGGGCCCGGAAGTCCTGCTGCTCGGCCCGCCCCCAGACGGCCGTGGCTGCTGCGCTCACCGCGCGCCCCCTCCCTGGACGTGGGCCGTGCCATGGCCGTCAACCATGGACATGGCTGTGGAACCTGTGCCGGGGCAGCACTGTAATCGAACGATGCGGGCCCCTCACCGGCCCCGCACCCCGGAGCGGACGCCTTTCGTCCGGCCTTCACCCGCCTCAGACGGTGGGCAAACCATGCCGGGCAGGGAGGAGCCGGGCGGGGGCGACAGAACCCGAAAGGGGTCCGGGGGCGGTCTCCGTCCGGGCGCGGGCCGGAGCGGCCGACTCCCGCAACGGCCCGAGCACGGCCCGAGTACGGCCCGGAGATGGCCCGCGCGACCGGCCCGGGACCAGTCCGGGACCGGCCCGGAGACGCCCCGGAGCGATCCGGAGTCGTCCCGGAGGGACCCCCGGCGATGCCCGGTCCGGCTCCCGGGACCGGTACCGCGCCGGCCCCCGGGACCGGTGCCACGCCGGCTCCCTGGCGCTTCCCGGGTCCTCGGCCGGGGGCACACCGAACAGTCACACTCCCCACACGGACCGCCCCCCGGAGAAGAGCGGTCACCGGGCCCGGCCCGCCCCTCGCCCCGGGTCGTCCGGGCGCGTCCGGACGCGCCCCGGCGCGTCGTCCAGGCGCACCCCGGCCCGCTCGCCTCGCGCAGAGGCAGAGCCGGCGCGTCCGGGCCCGGCGCCCGGGTGCGCCCCGGCCCTCGGGCCGGCCCGGTCACCTCCCGCAGAGGCAGAGCCCGCTCGCCCCCACGGGCGCGCCGGGGCCGGCCGGTTACTCCGCCCGGTCCGACACCAGGGGCAGCAGCTCGGGCAGATGCCCGTCCGATGTGGTGGCCGTCCGCATCCGCTCCTCCGGCACCTCCCCGTACAGCGTCGTCCGCGCCTTGGCCGGCCGGCCCGCCCGTTCGGCGATATCGATCAGATCCTTGATCGAGCGGTACGAGCCGTACCGTGAGCCGGCCATCCGGGAGATGGTCTCCTCCATCAGGGTGCCGCCGACGTCATTGGCCCCCGAGCGCAGCATCTCGGCCGCGCCGTCCGCGCCGAGCTTCACCCAACTGGTCTGGATGTTGGGGATGTGCGGGTGGAGCAAGAGTCGGGCCATCGCGGTGACCGCGCGGTTGTCCCGGATGGTGGGGCCCGGCCGGGCGATCCCCGCGAGATAGACGGGGGCGTTGGTGTGGATGAAGGGGAGGGTGACGAACTCCGTGAAACCGCCCGTCTCCTGCTGGATCTGGGCGAGTGTCCGCAGATGGCCGAGCCAGTGCCGGGGTTGGTCCACATGCCCGTACATCATCGTGGAGGACGAGCGGATGCCGAGCTGGTGGGCGGTGGTGATGACCTCGATCCAGGTGGCGGCGGGGAGCTTGCCCTTGGTGAGGATCCAGCGGACCTCGTCGTCCAGGATCTCGGCCGCCGTGCCCGGCATGGAGTCCAGGCCCGCCTCCTTGGCTGCGGTGAGCCACTCGCGGATCGACAGGCCGGTGCGGGAGGCGCCGTTGACGACCTCCATGGGGGAGAAGGCGTGCACATGCATCCCGGGGACCCGCTCCTTGACGGCGCGCGCGATGTCGAAATACGCCGTGCCGGGCAGATCGGGGTGGATGCCGCCCTGCATACAGACCTCGACCGCACCGAGGTCCCATGCCTGGGCGGCCCGGTCGGCGACCTGGTCCAGGGAGAGGGTGTACGCGTCGGCGTCCGTACGCCGCTGGGCGAAGGCGCAGAAGCGGCAGCCGGTGTAGCAGACATTGGTGAAGTTGATATTGCGCGTGACGATATAGGTGACCTCGTCGCCGACCACCGACTTCCGCAGCTCGTCGGCGATCCGGGTGAGCGCGTCGAGGGCGGGGCCGTCCGCGTGGAGGAGGGCGAGGGCTTCGTCGTCGGTGAGCCGGGTCGGATCGTCGGCGGCCTGCTTCAGCGCCTGCCGGACATCGGTGTCGATCCTGGAGGGTGCCATGCCGGGCACGGCGGCCTCCCGGAGGGCGTCCCAGTCGCCGTAGACCACGTCGAAGTCGTCACGGCGGTCGTGGGTGCGCCCCTCGGTGTCGATGGTGCGGTGCAGATCGGTGCGGCCGGTGGCGGAGAAGGTCTCGTCGGGCTCCTGCCACGGCAGCCCGGTGGGGATCGCCGCCGCGTTGGCCAGCCCGGTCTCGGGGTCGGCGAGCGCCCGCACATGCGGCAGGAGGCGGGGGTCGAGCCAGGGTTCGCCGCGCTGGATGAACTCCGGGTAGACGCAGAGCCGCTCCTCCAGCCGGAAGCCGGCGGCGGCCGACCGCTCGGCCAGCTCGTCGATCTGGGGCCAGGGGCGCTCGGGGTTCACATGGTCCGGGGTCAGCGGGGAGACCCCGCCCCAGTCGTCGATCCCGGCGGCGATGAGGCGGGCGTACTCGTCGTCCACGAGATTGGGCGGGGCCTGGAGACAGCCGGACGGGCCCATGATGTGCCGGGCGACGGCGATGGTGGCCACGAGCTCGTCCAGCTCGGCATCGGGCATCCCGCGCATCGCCGTGTCCGGCTTGGCGCGGAAATTCTGCATGATGAGCTCCTGGACGCCGTGGTAGGCGCGGGAGACGCGGCGCAGCGCGAAGAGTGAGTCGGCGCGCTCCTCATAGCTCTCGCCGATGCCGATGAGCAGCCCGCTGGTGAACGGCACCGAGCTGCGACCCGCGTCCTCCAGCACCCGCAGCCGCACGGCGGGTTCCTTGTCGGGGGAGCCGTGGTGCGGCCCGCCCGGCTCGCTCCACAACCGGGTCGCGGTGGTCTCCAACATCATGCCCATGGACGGCGCGACGGGCTTGAGCCGCTGGAAGTCGGTCCAGGTCAGCACCCCGGGGTTGAGGTGGGGCAGCAGCCCGGTCTCCTCCAGGACGCGGATCGCCATGGCGCGCACATACGCGATGGTGTCGTCATATCCCTCGGCCTCCAGCCACTCGCGGGCCTCGGGCCAGCGGTCCTCGGGCTTGTCGCCGAGGGTGATGAGGGCTTCCTTGCAGCCCATCTCGGCGCCGCGCCGGGCGATGGCGAGGACCTCGTCCGGGGACATGAACATGCCGTGGCCGGCGCGGCGGAGCTTGCCGGGAACGGTGGCGAAGGTGCAGTAGTGGCATTTGTCCCGGCACAGGCGCGTCAGCGGAATGAAGACGCTCTTCGAGTAGGTGATGACTCCGGGCCGTCCGGCCGCCGCAAGACCGGCATCACGCACCCGCGCCGCCGACGAACACAGATCGTCCAGATCGGTCCCGCGCGCCTGCAACAGCACGGCTGCCTCGGTGACATCGAGGGCGACCCCGTCCCTGGCTCGCTTGAGGGCGCGGCGCATGGCGTTCTCGGTGGGGGGTGCGGGCTTGTGATCCGTCATGAATCCGAGCATACGAGCTGCTGGAGAACGCCGAGCGGCCTGTGGACAACCGATCCCGCGGCCACCCGTCCGGTTGAGTACCCGTACTCATCCAGGGCCGTAGATCACCTTCTTAGGATGCGTCATGTGACCAGACGCGTGACCGAACGCACGACCGTCCACACGGCGGGCCGCACGACCGTCCACACAGCAGGCCGCACGACCGTCCGCGCCGCGGCCCGCGCGGCGCTCCTCAGGACCATCGGATTCGCCATCAGAGCAGCCGTCAGAGCAGCCAGCAGAGCAGCCGCCGGCACCGCGACCGCCGCGGTGGGACGCGCGTCACGGAACACCCGGGAACGAGCGGGTGGGCGGGAGCCCCGGCCGGTCCGGGCGCTGTCAACCGTGGCCGTGCTCACGACGGTCGGCGCCCTGCTGCTGACGGGGTGCGGGCGGCAGGACACGGCCGACGTGCCCGACCCGGCCGATCTGGAGTCCCGTACCACCGACTCGGTACGCGAGGACATCGAACGGGTCTCGGCCGATCTGGTGCGGCTCGTCAAACCGCGCGGCAAACGGACCCTCTCCATCGCGGAGATGGCGTGGTGCGACGGTTACGACCCCAGGTCGTGGATCTTCCGGTTCGATCACCCCTGGAGCGTGTACGGGGTGCCGTTCGAGGAGCTGACGCGGACGGTGGAACGGCTGCGCACGGAGCTGCCCGGGAAGGGCTGGAAGCTCGCCGGGGACGGCGGCACGGCCGGGGAACCGTCCCGGATCGCCGCGGAATCGGCGGACGGGAAGTTCACTCTCGACGTCGAGCTGGTGGACAACCGGAAGAATCCGCCGGACGTCTCGATGGTCATGTTCACCGTACGGACCGGCTGTTACCAGCACACCCTCCACTGAGGTCCCGTCGGTCCCGCTGAGGTCCCGCCTGTCCCCTGGGGATCCCGCCGCGTACGGGGCCGAGTTCGGCTCGAACTCCGTTGCTTTCGAAAAAAGGCGCGTGACACCATGCGACGCATGACCAATGACGGGGGCGGGGCGCCGGAGCCCGAGCCGGCCGGCCGGCTGACGGAGCCGGCGACCCGATCGGTGGAGCCGACACCGTCGCCGGACGAACCGGACCCACCACGCCACCCTGGTTCCTCGAAAGACCCGAACCACCACGCATCCGGCACACCTCAGGGCACTTCGAAGCTGCCGAACGACCGATTGGCCGCCGCCCGCGGCCGGTTCGCGGCACTGCTGGGCGAGTTCCGGCGCGCGGCGGTGCTCGTCCCGATCGATCCGCACGGCAGCCTGTGGACGTCCGATCACGGCGGAGTCCGCTGGATCTGCGCGTTCTCGGACGAGAGGGCGCTCGCCCGATTCGCGTACGCACAGGGTGATGCCGACCGCGAGTGGACGTACCAGACCATTCTCGGCGCCCGGCTGCTGGACGTCATGGTCCCCGCGCTCGGCATCCCGACCGGGGTCGCGCTGGACGCGGGCAGTGCTGACGGCATCCTCTTCCCGCCGATCGCGGGGATCGTGCCGGATTCGGCGGCGGTGGATCTCCGGGACGGTTCCGGGACTCCGGAGTAACAGGGGCAGCCGGGGTGCACCCGTCGGGGAGCGGGCGCGAGCCGAACCACCGCCGCACTCCTCCCCTACTCCCCCACCGCCCACCGCCGCACTCCTCCCCCACTCCCCCAGCGCCCCGGCCCACACCGGCCCACCCCAACCGCCCGCTAAGCGCTGCTCTCCGCCGCGTCAGCGGGCCGTGCGGCCTCCCGCCCCCTCGCCCCCGCCCCCGGTGCCTGTGCCGGTGCCTGTGTCGGAGGCGGCGGCGGAGGCGGCGGCTCCCATCTCGTCCGTATCGGTGAGAACAGCGCGGGCAGACACGCCAGTGCCAGGATCCCCGCCCCCGCCCAGAGCGCCGTCCGCACCCCCGAGAGTTCGCCGATCAACCCCGCGAGCGCCGAGCCCACCGCCGTCGCACCCGTCAGCATGAAACGGAAGGTCGCGTTCATACGGCCGAGCAGCGGATCGGGCGTCTGGCGCTGGCGCAGGGTCACCGAGAGGACGTTGTCCACGCCGATACGGAAGGTGATCAGCAGCCAGCCGGCCCCCGCGAGGCAGAGCCAGCCGCCCCGGTCCAGCGGGGGGATCAGCAGCGCGGCGGGGGCCGCGCACAGCCCGGTCGCCACGATCGCGGGCCCGTAGCCCAGCCGGGCGGCGAAGGCGCGGGCGCAGCGGGCGCCCAGGAAGATGCCGATGCCGCCGACCGCCCAGTACAGCCCCAGCACTCCGGCCGAAAGCCCGAGTTCGCGGACGAAGAGCACCGGGAGGAGGGTGTTGATGAGCTGGGTGCCGAGGTTGGTCAGCGCGCCCGCCAGGGCCAGTGCCCGCAGTTCCGGGTTGCCGAGTACGTGCCGTACGCCCTCGCCGATCTGGGCTCCCAGGCCCACCGTGCGCTCTGGGGGCGCGGGTGTGGTGCGGCGCAGGGACATCAGGCGCAGTGCCGACGCCAGATGGAGGATGCCGAGCGAGACGGCCGCGACGGGCGCCGTCAGCAGTTGGACCATGCCGCCTCCGGCGCCCCGGCCCGCGATCTGGCCGGCCGCCTGGAGGCTCACCACGGACGCGTTGGCCCGTACGAGGGCCTCCCGGCCGACCATCCCCGGCAGCACGCTCTGCGAGGCGACGTCGAAGAACAGCGTGGCGCAGCCGTTCAGCAGGACCACGGCGTAGAGCTGGCCCATCGTCAGCGCGTCCAGCCACCAGGCGAGCGGGACGGAGGCGAGGAGTCCCGCCCGGGTCAGCTCGGCGGTGATCAGGACGCGGCGGTGGCGCATCCGGTCCACCCAGGCCCCGGCCGGCAGGCCGATCACCAGGAACGCCAGGGTCATCAGGGTGACCAGCACCCCCACCTCTCCGGGGGAGGCGTCGAGCGCCAGTACGGCGAGCAGCGGAATGGTCACCTGGCCGACGTTGACGGCCAGGTTGCTGAGTACGGTCGCGGTGAACAACGTGCGGAAATCGCGTACTCGCCAGGGACTCTCTGTGGACATGATCCGTACCGTGCCGAGCGTCCCCGCCCCCGGACCCATGATTCTCCAGGGGCTGAATCCGGCCGCTGTCCGGTGAGCACGCGCGGGGCCGGGCGGGGGACGCGTCGGCCGGTACGGCCCTCGGGCTCAGAGGTGTTCGGCGTACGCGTCCAGGGCGCGCAGTACTTCAGCCGTTCCGGCCGACGGCAGTTGCAGGACGACCTCCTCGATCCCCAGCTCCGCGTAGTGCGCCAGCTTCCCGGGTGTCGGCCGGACGGCGTACGGGACCACGCGCAGCGCCCCGGGGTCGCGGCCCGCCGCCTCCCAGGCCGTACGGAGCACCGGGAGCGACTCGGTCAGCCCGGCGCCGCCGATCGGCAGCCAGCCGTCCGCGTACTCGGCGATATGTGCGAAGAGTTTGGGTCCGGCCGATCCGCCGATCAGGACGCGGGGTGCGCCACCGGCCGGCTTGGGGTGGGCGTGGGAGGCCCGCACCGACCCGTACGGACCCTCGTACGCGGTCGGTTCGGCCGCCCACAGGGCCCGCATCAGGCCCATCCGGTCCCGGGTCAGCTCCCGCCGGGTCGCCCACTCGACGCCGTGGTCGGCGGCCTCCTCGCGGTTCCAGCCGTAGCCGACGCCGAAGGTGAACCGGCCGCCGGAGAGGTGGTCCAGGGTGGCGATCCGTTTGGCCAGGTCGATCGGGTCGTGCTGGGCGAGCAGGGTGACGCCGGTGCCGATGGTCAGCCGTTCGGTCACCGCCGCCGCCTGGGCCAGGGCGACGAAGGCGTCCAGCGTGCGGCCGTACTCGACGGGCAGTTCACCACCCATGGGGGACGGGGTGAGCCGTTCGACCGGGATGTGGGTGTGCTCGGGCAGGTAGAGGCCCGCGAAGCCGCGTTCCTCCAACTCCCGTGCCATCCGTACCGGGGTGATCGTCTGGTCCGTCAGGAAGATCGTGGTGGCGACGCGCATACGGGGAACCTCCTCGTCGGGGGAACCCCGTCAACCTACGTCCCACCCGCCCCCGTACGCGACAGGACGTCACCGGAAGGTCACCCGCCCACGAGGGCCCACCACCGTGCATCTGGCCAACGCCCGCCCTTGCGCCCCGGTTCACCGGTCGGTACCAGGGTCTGAACGCACCGCTCCACCGAGAGGAGCCCGTCCCATGGATCGAGCCCGTCCCATGGATCGAGTCGGCCGTACGGATCGAGCACCCGCCCCCGCACCCACCGAGCGCACCGAGCCCGCCGCGCCCGCTGGACGGACAGCGCCCGCCGGGCGTACGGAACCAGCCGGACGCGGCGTGCCACGGCCGGGAAGACGAGGAGTGCTCGTGACCGGAGCGGCCGCCGCGTTTACCGTGGGTGGTGTGAGCTTCGCCAGCGCCACACCGTCGTACGAGGGCGAGGAGACCAGGGTCGTCCGTGACACCCTGCCGCCCGGCTCGCCCGACTACGTCTATCTCCCGGTCGAGGTCCCGCGCGGGGTCCGGGAGTTTCATGCCTCCTACACCTATGTGCGGCCGGTCCTCCCCAGCGGCACCCTCGGCAACGCCCTCGACATCGGCGTCTTCGACGAACGCGGCACCGACCTCGGCGGGAAGGGCTTCCGGGGCTGGTCCGGCGGCGCCCGCGCCGAGTTCTTCATCCGGGCCGACGACGCAACCCCCGGCTACCACCCGGGGCCCATCCGCGCGGGGACCTGGCATATCGCCCTCGGCCCGTACACCATCGCGCCGCAGGGGCTGCCGTACGAGGTGACCATCACCCTGCGGTACGGGCCCACCCCGCCGACCCCCGAACCGGTGTACCCGCCCGAGCGGGCCAAGGGGCGGGGGCGCGCCTGGTACCGGGGCGACTGCCATCTGCACTCCTGGTTCTCGGACGGCCGGCGCACCCCCGCCGAGATCGCCGCGCTCGCGCGCGCTGCCGGGCTGGACTTCATCCACACCTCCGAGCACAACACCCATGCCGGGCACGCCCACTGGGCGCCGCTCGCGGGCGACGACCTGCTGATCCTGACCGGCGAGGAGGTCACCACCCGCAACGGACACGTCCTCGCGCTCGGGACCGATCCGGGGACCTTCATCGACTGGCGCTACCGGGCCCGGGAGAACCGCTTCGGCCGTTTCGCCCGGGAGATCCGGCGCGCCAACGGCCTCGTCGTGCCCGCGCATCCGCACGCCACCTGCATCGGCTGCACCTGGAAGTTCGGCCTCGGCGACGCGGACGCGGTGGAGGTCTGGAACGGTCCGTACACCCCCGACGACGAGGTCTCCCTCCAGGCGTGGGACTCGGCCATCGCCCGGGGCCGGTGGACCCCCGCGATGGGCAACAGCGACGCGCACCGCCACCCCGACCCCGTCGGCACTCCGCAGACCGTCGTCCTCGCCGATGACCTGACGCGGGAGGCGATCCTGGAGGGCATCCGGAAGGGCCGCAGCTATGTCGCCGAGTCGAAGGCCGTCTCGCTCTCCTTCTCGGTGAAGGGCGGGCGCGGGGAGTACGCGGGCATCGGGGAGCGCCTCCGGGTGGACGACGACACTCCGGTGGTGGTCCGGCTGGAGGTGTGGGGCGCGCCGAACTGCTCGGTCCGGCTCGTCACCGACCAGGGGGTGCTGCACACGGCTCCGCTGCCGCCGTCCGGGACGGGGGCGGTGGAGTGGCGTACGACTCCGAGCTATGCGACGTACGTACGGGGTGAGGTGCGGCGCGCGGTGGTGACGCCGGGTGTGCCGGGGCCGCTGGCCGCCTTCACCAATCCGGTGTTCCTGGGGCGGCGGGACTGAACACCCGTCGCCGGGCCCGCGGCCGGGGGTGCGGATGGCCCGGTCGGGGCCCCCGGGCCCCCGGGGGCCTCCAGCCAGGGGGTGCGGATGGCCGGTCAGTGGCCGCGGAATGGCCGCTGCCGGCCGGTCGATGGCCACGTGGTGGCTGGTCGGGGGCTGGGGGGCCGGGGGGCGGTCGGAGCCCCCGGGGACATTGACCGCGCCACCCCGGGGCCCGGGGCGGCGCGGCGCACCGGCTACGACCCCGGTGGCGGCAGCAGTTCGTGGGTCAGCGCGTCCAGCTCCGCGAGCCGGCCGGCCGGGCTGAGATGGGCGGCCGTCGCCACCAGGATCAGCTCCGTGACCGCGATCTCATGGGTCAGTGGCGCGATCGGCCCGGCCGCCTCGCGCGGGAGCCGGATCAGCACTTCGGCCCCCTCCGCCAGGGGTGATTCCCAGGCGTCGGTGATCAGGATCAGCCGGGCCCCCCGTGCCCGCGCGGCCCGCGCGAAACGCGCCGTATCGGCCGAGTAGCGGCGGAAGTCGTAGGCGACGACCACGTCGGACGCACCGAGGTCGAGCAGGGTACGGGCGCGTGCGGGCGCCGTCTCGGGGACCCGGTGGGCGCCGGCCCGCAGGCCGGAGAGCTGGCGGATCAGATACTCGGCGGCGAGTTCGCTCAGCGGGCCGCCGAGCGCCCGGACCGTGCGGGCCTCGGCGAGCCGGGCGGCGGTGGCGGCGAGCAGCGGATCGGTCGCGGTGGCGAGGGTGCCCTCCAGGCCGGCGCGCAGGTCCTCCGCCGCCCGGTGGGTGTCGGGCCGCAGGGTGACGAACTCGTGGAGCCGGGAGCGATCCTGTTCGCGTCCGGTGGTCCGTACCGCCTCCTGGAATTCGGTGAAGCCGGTGAAGCCGAGCCGGCCGACGAGCCGGGAGGCGGTCGGCGGGCTGACTCCGGCGCGGTCGGCGAGGGCGCGCAGCGATCCGAGCGCCGCGTACGGGTAATCGTCGAGCAGCACCCGGACCACGGCGCGTTCGCCGGGTGGCAGCTCGGCGTAGAGCCGGCCGAGGCGCGCCTCGACATGGTCGGCGGCGGAGGCATCAGCGGAAGCATCGGCGGGGGCGTCAACAGAGGCATCGGTCGAGGCATGGTCGGTCGAGGCATGGTCGGCACGGTCGGACGTCATGTTGACGAATGTTACGCCAGATCGCCATTGACTCTCCCCATGAAACGACTGTTACGCTCGCCGATATGAGCACCTGGCACGGACTGATCAACAGCGACTACCGGCGCTGGCTGCCGGTCACCGACAGCACCCCCGCCATCTCCCTGCACGAGGGCAACACGCCCCTCCTCCCCTCGGCCCACCTCTCCGCGCTGACCGGATGCGATGTCCGGCTGAAGGTCGAGGGCGCCAACCCCACCGGCTCGTTCAAGGACCGCGGGATGACCGTGGCCCTCAGCAAGGCGGCCGAGCACGGCGCCGAGGTCGTCATCTGCGCCTCCACCGGCAACACCAGCGCATCGGCCGCCGCCTACGCGGCCCGCGCGGGCATCACGGCGGCGGTGCTGGTCCCCCAGGGGGCGGTCGCCCTCGGCAAGCTGGCCCAGGCGGTGCGGTACGGGGCGACGATCGTGGAGGTCGCCGGGGGCTTCGACGACTGTCTGCGGATCGCCCGGGAGCTGGCCGACCACCACCCAGTCGCCCTGGTCAACTCCGTCGGCAACGAACTGCGGCTGGCCGGACAGCGGACCGTCGCCTACGAGGTCGTGGACGCCCTGGGCGACGCGCCGGACATCCACTGCCTGCCCGTGGGCAACGGCGGCAACATCACCGCCACCTGGGGCGGGTACCAGAACTACGCCGGAGCCGGCCAGGCCACCCGGCTGCCGCGGATCTGGGGATTCCAGGCGGCGGGCGCGGCACCGCTGGTCCACGGCGCGCCCGTGGCCGTGCCGGAGACCGCGGCCACCGCGATCCGGGTCGGGAACCCGGCCACCTGGGACGGCGCCGTCGCCGCCCGCGACGAGTCCGGCGGACTGATCGCGGCGGTGACCGACGAGCAGATCTTCGACGCCTACCGCGCCGTCGCGCGCCATGACGGCGTCTTCGCCGAACCGGCGTCGGCTGCCGGGGTCGCCGGGGTCATCGACCGGCACCGCAGGGGGCTGCTCGACCCCGGCCAGCGAATCGTGATCACCCTCAGCGGCAATGGGCTGAAGGACCTCGATGCCTCACTGCGCGACGGTCACACCACCACGGAGACCTCGGCGCGCACCGCCGACGCCGCCCGCGCCCTGCGCCTCACCGCCTGACCACCTGACCGCCGCGACCCCCGGCAGGCGCGGGGGCCGGATCAGTCGGCGACCACCAGCGACGGGGTGTCCCGCGTCAGCACCTCGCCCCGGAAGAACGCCGGGCTGCGCCGCCGCATCACCAGCATGATCACCACACCGAGCAGCAGCAGCCCCACCCCGATCACGAAGACCGAGCCGACCCCGAAGACCGCCGAGCCGCTCCCGTACGCCGGATCCCACATGTCGTACAGCGTCTTGGCGAACACCGCCGCCAGCAGCGCCCCGCCCACCACCGGGAAGACCCCCTTGAAGAGCAGGTCCCGCCCGGACCGGGTCAACCGGCGGCGGAAGTACCAGGCGCAGGCGAAGGCCGTGAGCGAGTAGTAGAAGCAGATCATCAGACCGAGCGCGTAGATCGTGTCGATCAGGACGTGCTCGCTGACCAGGGTCATGACCGTGTAGAAGGCGCCGGTCGCGGCGCCCGCGACGACGGTGGCGCGGCCGGGGGTCTTGAAGCGCGGGTGGACCCTGGCGTACGAGGGGGGCAGTGCCTCGTACGCCGACATCGCGAGCACCGTGCGCGCCACCGGGATGAAGGTCGTCTGGAGGCTGGCCGCCGCCGACGCCAGTACGGCGACGAAGAGCAGGACGCCGAGCCCGGGGCCCATCACCGGACCGGCCAGCGCGGCGAAGACATTGCCGGAGGTGTCGGGGTTGGCGAGGCCGAGGCCGTCCGCGCCGGAGCCGACGGCCATCTGCGCGGCGACGCCGGTGGCGAGGTAGGCGCCGACGAGGATGACCATCGCGATCAGCGCGGCGCGGCCGGGGGTCCGGTCGCTGCCGGTGGTCTCCTCGTTGGCGGTGAGGCAGGCGTCCCAGCCCCAGTACATGAAGATCGAGAGCGACAGTCCGGCCGTGAAGGCCGCGAAGGACTGGACGGCGAACGGATTCAGCCACTCCGCCGAGAAGGAGAGCGAGGTCTCGAAGGAGTCCGCCTTGGCGAGCGCCATGGCCACGAAGAGGCCGAGGACCAGGAGCTGGAGTCCCACCAGCGCGTACTGCACGCCCTTGGTCGCGGTCATGCCCCGGTAGCTGATCGCCGTCGCGACCGCGATCAGCACGAGGACGGTGAGGATATGGACGGCTCTGTTGTCGTCCAGCGCGGCGATGGATTCACTGCCGGTGATCTCGCCCGCGAGCAGCCAGAAGAAGGAGGTGGCGACGCCCGCGAGATTGGAGAGCACGATGATCGTGGCGATCACCAGCCCCCAGCCGCACATCCAGCCGAGCCGGGGGCCGAACGCCTTCACGGTCCAGGTGAAGGAGGTGCCGCAGTCCGGCATGGCGCGGTTCAGCTCGCGGTAGGCGAACGCCACCAGCAGCATCGGCAGAAAGCCGGCCAGGAAGACGGCGGGCATCTGGAGCCCGACCTCGCCGGCGGTGGAGCCGAGCGTGGAGGTGAGGCAGTAAACGGGGGCGACGGTGGAGATGCCGATGACCGCGCTGCCCATGAGCCCGACGGAGTCGCCGCCGAGGCCCTTGGTGCGTACGCCGGCTCCGGGGGCGCCCCCCGCCGTGTCTCCGGCCCGGGGCCGCGCGTCCAGCTCAGTCATGAACAGGACGTTAAATGCTGCGGTTTCCACATCCGGAGGAGTCGCATCCGATCAAGAAACCTTGGATTCAACAGAGATGCTTCGAAAATGACCCACATATGAAAGACCGAAGACCGACACCGACTCTCCTTACAAGGACTGAACCGGTTTACCCCGGGTACGGGAACCGCAGCAGCGCCCGATTTCACCCGTTTCAAATTTTCCCGCGGCCGGCTGTCGAGCACGCCCCGGGAGGACAGCCCGGCGGTCAGCCGGGCCAGACCACCGCCTGTGTCTCGCTGTACGCGTGCAGGGCGTACGAACCCACGTCCCGCCCCACCCCACTCCGCTTGAACCCGCCGAACGGCGCCTCCATGTTCCGCCCGATCGTGTTCACCCCCACCCCGCCCGCCCGCAGCTCGCCCGCGATCCGGAAGGCGCGGGCCACATCGCCCGACCAGACGTAGTCGATCAGCCCGTAGTCGCTGTCGTTGGCGAGCGCGATCCCCTCCTCCTCCGTATCGCAGGGGACGACCACGACCACCGGCCCGAAGATCTCCTCCCGTACGACGCGCATCTCGTTCGTACAGTCAGCGAACAGCGTGGGAGCGACATAGAAACCGCGGTCGAACGCCGGCCGCTCGCCGCCCGCGACCAGCCGGGCGCCCTCCGCGCGGCCCAGCGCCACGTACGACTCGATCCGGTCCCGGTGGGCGGCGGAGATCACCGGGCCGACGACCGTGCGCCGGTCGGCCGGATCGCCGATGGTGAGCCGCCCCAGATAGGCGGCCAGCTTCGCCACGAGCCGGTCGTAGACGGCGCGCTGGGCGATCACCCGGGTCGGTGCCGTACAGATCTGGCCGCTGTAGAAGGAGAACGTCGTCCCGATGCCCTGGACGGCCGCGTCCAGATCGGCGTCGTCCAGGACGAGCGCCGCGCCCTTGCCGCCCAACTCCATGAGCTGGCGTTTCATCCCGCGCCCGCAGACCTCGGCGATGCGCTGACCGACCTCCGTCGAACCGGTGAAGCTGACCATGTCGACCTCCGGCGAGTCGACGGCCGCCGCCCCGACGTCCGGCGCCGCACCGGTCACCACATTGACCACCCCGGCGGGCACTCCCGCCTCCGCCAGCGCCTCCGCCATCAGGAAGACGGAGAGCGGATCCTGCGGGGCGGGCTTCACCACGACCGTGTTGCCCATCGCGAGCGCGGGGGCGACCTTGCCCGCCGCATTGGCCCAGGGATTGTTGTACGAGGTGATACAGGTGACGACGCCGACCGGGCGGCGCACCGCGACCGCCCCGAAGACACCCGCCCGACCCATCGGACCCGCCGCGTTGATCTGCGGTGGCAGCGGCTGCTCGACGGGCTCCAGCGCTCCCCTCGCGTACCGCCGGAACCGCGCGGCGCCGACCGCGACCTGCATCCCGCGCGCGGTCCCGGCCGTCGCGCCGCTCTCCCGGCGCGCCAGCTCGGCGTACGGCTCCGCGTTCCGGGTGACGATGTCGGCGGCGGCGTCCAGGATCCGGGCGCGCTCCTCCGGGCGCGTCCGGGACCAGCCGGCGAACGCCGCGCGGGCGGCCGACGCGGCCTCGTGCACCTGCGCGCGGCTCGCCTCGGGCGCGAGGCCGACGGTCTCCTCGGTGGCCGGATCGATCACCTCGTAGTGGCCGCCGTCGGGTTCGACCCACTCGCCGCCGATGAAGAGTCCCCGCTTCACTTGGTCGACACCGTCCTGGTGTCCCGGCCGGACCGCAGCACCGTGCCCGGGACCGCGCCCGTCACCACGTCGTCCCGGATCGTCTCCACTCCATTGACGCGTACGGAGACCACGCCGATCGCCTTCGCGTCCAGCCGGGGACTGTCACCCGGCAGATCGTGTACGAGGGTGGCCGGTCCTGCCTCGATCCGCTCGGGGTCGAAGAGGACCAGGTCGGCGTGGAAACCGCGCTCGATCCGGCCCCGCTCCCGCAGCCCGAACAACTGGGCCGGATCGTCGGTGAGCATCTTCACCGCCTGCTCGACGGGGACGAGCTTCCGGCCCCGCAGACAGTCCCCGATGAACCGGGTCGTGTACGGGGCGCCGCACATCCGGTCCAGGTGAGCGCCCGCGTCGGAGCCGCCGAGCAGCACGTCCTCGTGCCGCCAGGTCGCCCGGCGCAGCTCCCAGGAGGCCGGGTCGTTGTCCGGGGGCATCGGCCACAGCACCGTACGCAGCTCGTCGTTGGAGCAGATCTCGACCAGGCACTGGAAGGGGTCCTGGCCGCGACCGGCGGCGATGTCCCGCACCACCCGGCCGCTGAGACCTTCGTTCTCCGGGGAGTAGGTGTCGCCGATGACGTAGCGGCCGAAGTCGGCCAGTCGACGGAAGACCCCGGCTTCCTTGGAGTCGGCGCGGCGCAGCATCTCCGCCCGGACGGCGGGGTCGCGCAGCCGCTCGATCCGCTCCGGCACCGGAAGCCCGAGGACCTCGCCCCAGCCGGGGATGAGATTGAGCGCGCAGAACGTGCCCAGGGACATGTTCATGGGGGTGAGGATCGGCATCGTCAGCGCCACGATCCGCCCACCGGCCGCGCGGGCCCGCTCACTGGCGAGCAGTTGGCGGGGCACCCGTTCGGGTACGGCCGCGTCGATGGTGAGCACGTTCCAGTTCAGCGGGCGGCCCGCGGCGGCCGACATCTCCACGAGGAGATCGATCTCGTCGTCGTCGAACTGGTCCAGGCACCCGGCGACGATCGCTTCGAGCTGGGTGCCCTCGTGTTCGCCGACCGCACGGCAGAGCGCGATCAGTTCGGCGGGCTCGGCATGCCGGGATGCCACCGGCTGACCGTCGCCGTCGGAGTGGGTGGACGACTGGGTGGTCGACAGTCCCCAGGCCCCGGCGCGCATGGCGTCGTGGAAGAGTTCGAGCATCCCCCGTAGCTGCTCATCGGTGGGCCGGCCGCCGACGGCTTCCGCGCCCATCACATGGCGGCGGAGGGCACAGTGGCCGACCATGAAGCCGGCGTTGACGGCGATCCGCCCTTCGAGGGCGTCGAGGTACTCGCCGAAGGTGTGCCAGTTCCAGGGGGCGCCCTCCTCAAGGGCCACCAGCGCCATGCCCTCCACCTTGGACATCATCCGCCGGGTGTAGTCGGCGTCCTCCGGCCGCGCCGGATTGAGCGGCGCCAGGGTGAACCCGCAGTTGCCGCCCGCGACGGTGGTGACGCCGTGGTTCATGGACGGTGTGGCGTACGGGTCCCAGAAGAGCTGGGCGTCGTAGTGGGTGTGCGGATCGACGAACCCGGGGGCGAGGATCAGCCCACGGGCGTCCTCCGACGTCCGGGCCTCCTCGGCGACGGACCCGGCCGGCCCGATGACGGCGATCCGCCCGTCCCGCAGTCCGACATCGGCGACATAGGACGGCGCACCCGTGCCGTCCACGACGGTCGCGGAGCGAATGAGGTGGTCGAGCATGGGGGTGGTCCTTTCCCTTCGACGGGCCACGGTGGCCACGGTGGTCCTTTTCTGGGCGCGGTACGGGCTGCTCCGCCCCGAGCCCCCATGTCTCCCTCGGCCCCTCCGCCCGAAGGGTCCGTCCTCAAACTCCCCCAGACTCCGTCCGGGGGTGCCCCCAGACGGGCTGAATTTCAGCCCGTCCGGCGCTTGAGGACAAAGCCCGCAACGGAGGAGCCCAACCAGCCCGTCCGGCGTTTGAGGACGGACCCTCGCAACGGAGGAGCTCGCCAGGACGGGGGCCCAGGCCCGCAACATCCGCAACCCCGCCGGAGGCGCTACGCGCCGCGAAACCGCGAAGTCCTATGCACCGGATCCGTGTCGATCTCCGGAATCACCTGCTCCCCGATCAGCCTGATCGAGTTCATCGTGTCCTCGTACGAGATCCCGATCGGCAGCCCGAACGAGAGCTGATCCGCCCCCGCCCGCTCCCACCGCCGGCACTGCGCCAGGACCTCCGACGGATCGCCGCAGATCATCAACTCCTCCGCGATGAGCAGTTCGATGATCTCCGCGCTGTACTCGGGCAGCAGTTCCGGCCACTCCGGAATCCCCTCGGGCCGCGGGAAGGTGTCGTGGTAGCGGAAGAGCAGCGACTGGAGGTAGTTCAGCCCGCCGCCGACGGCGATCTCGACCGCCTTCTCATGTGTCTCCGCGCAGATCGCGGTGGAGGTCACCATCACGTTGTCGTTGACGAAGTCGCCGATCGGCTCGGCCTCCCGCACCGCCGTCTTGTACGCCTCGACGGCCCACTCCATGTCGGAGACCTTCTGCACGCTGAAGCCGAGCACGCCGAGCCCCTTCTTGCCCGCCATGGCGTACGACGGCGGTGATCCGGCCGCGTACCACATCGCCGGGTGGGACTTCCCGTACGGCTTCGGCAGGACCTTCCTCGGCGGCAGCGACCAGTGTTTGCCCTGGAAGCCGACGTACTCGTCCTGGAGCCACATCTTGGGGAACTCGGCGATGGTCTCCTCCCAGATCTCCTTGGTGTGGTTCATATCGGTGACGCCCGGCATGAACCCGAGGATCTCGTGGCTGCCCGCCCCGCGCCCCGAGCCGAATTCGAAGCGGCCCTCGGAGAGGTGGTCGAGCATGGCGACCTTCTCGGCGACCTTGACGGGGTGGTTCACCGGGGCGAGCGGGTTGAAGATGCCGGACCCGAGGTGGATGCGGTCGGTGGCGTGCGCGAGGTAGCCGAGGAAGACGTCGTTGGCGGAGAGGTGGGAGTACTCCTCCAGGAAGTGGTGCTCGCTGGCCCAGGCGTACTTGAAGCCGGACTTGTCCGCCTGGATGACGTACTCGGTCTCCTCCATCAGCGCCTTGTGCTCGGCGAGGGGGTCGGTCTCGGCGCGCTTGCCGACGTATCCCTGCACGAAGATTCCGAATTCCACCGGGGGTCACCGTCCCTATGTCTCTGAGTCTCCGACAGGCTTTCTGACGCACCGTCAGATCTCGGTGCGCACGACTGTTCCACCGCGCGGATGCGCCGTCAATAGCTGACGCACAGTCAGAAAACGTCGGCGCGCCCCTCGGGGCCGGTCCGGAGCGACCCGCAGGACCGGGGCCCCCGGAGCCGCCCTCAGGACAGATTGACCCCGGCCAGCCAGCCGCCGTCGATGACGAACGGCTGTCCGGTGATGTACGAGGAGTCCGCGCAGCTCAGGAAGAGCGCGAGCCTGGCCACCTCCTCGGGCTCCCCCGCCCGCCCGAGCGGTATGAGCTTCCGGTACAGGCCCGCCATGGCCTCCCTCCCCGCCCGCGGGTCCGCGTCCGGGTCGAGCGCGGCGGGGTTGGTCATCGGGGTGTCGATCGCGCCGGGGCAGAGGGCGTTGACGCGGATGCCCTTCGACGCCAGCTCCACCGCGGCGACCCGGGTGAGCCCGAGGACGGCGTGCTTCGATGCGGCATAGGCGCCGACGTACGCCATCCCGGTCACGGCGGTGTACGAGGCGGTGTTGACGATCGTGCCGCCACCCGCCGCCTCGATCTCGGGCGCGACGGTGCGGATGCCGAGGAAGGCGCCGACCTGGTTGATCTGGGTGATGAGCTGGAACTCCTCCAGCGGGGTCGCGGTCAGCTCGTTGAAGCGGAGGATGCCCGCGTTGTTGACGAGCCCGTCGATCTTCCCGAAGCGCTCCTTCGCGGCGGCCACGGCCGCGGTCCAGTCGTCCTCACGGCGCACATCGAGACGGCGGTAGAGGGCGTTGTCGTCGCCCAGCTCCTTGGCGAGGGCACCGCCCTGGTCGTCGAGGACGTCGGTGAGGACGACCCTGGCGCCCTCGGCGACAAAGAGCCGGGCCTCCTGTTCCCCCTGCCCGCGCGCGGCACCGGTGACAAGGACGACGCGGCCATCGAGCTTTCCCATGGTGACTCCGTGTTGGTCGGGGGCCCCGGGAGGGGCGGGTCCGGGTGGCGCCCTCAGTGGGTGAGGTGCGGAGCGATATCGGTGACGAAGACGGCCATCTGATCGAGGAGTTCGGTACGGCTCCGGCTGCGGAAGCGCACCTGGACCTGGTGGACCCCCAGACCGGTGTACTCCCGGAGGGAGGCGGCGATCGCGTCGGCCGGGCCGGTCAGGGTGCGCCGCCCGACCTCCCAGCGGGGCTTCCCCACATAGAGGGGCTCGGCGATGGCGCCGATCTCCAGGGGTGTTTCGATCCCGGCCCGCTCGCGGAGCGCCTGGAGGCGGGCGATCTGCGCGGGCAGCTTGTCGCGCGGGTCGCCCTGGGGCAGCCAGCCGTCCCCGCGCACGGCGGCCCGGCGCACGGCGGCGGGCGACGAGCCACCGACCCAGACCGGAATCCGGTGCTGCGCGGGACGGGGCCGCTGCCCGAGCCCGCTGAAGGTGAAGCGCTCCCCCGCGAACTCGGGGTACTCGTCCGGCCCGAGCGCCGCCCGGAGCGCGTCGATGCTCTCGTCCAGCACTCCGCCGCGCCCGGTGAAATCGGCCCCGACGGCGGCGAACTCCTCCGCCACATGGCCGGCCCCGACACCGAGGATCAGCCGCCCCCCGGAGAGGTGGTCGAGCGTGGCGTACTGCTTGGCGGTCACCAGTGGATGCCGCAGCCCGAGAACGGCGACATGACTGAGGAGCCGCACCCGCCGGGTGGCCGCGGCGAGGAAGGAGAGGGTGGCGACGGGGTCGTACCAGACCGTGGACATGGTGTCGGCGAGCCGTCGGGGGATGGCGACATGATCACAGACGGCGATGTAGGCGAATCCGCCCCGATCGGCGGCCCTGGCGACCTCGACCAGATCCTCGACCCCGGCGGCGGTCTCCCAGGGTTCGGTGTAGAGGGTGCTCTGCGACTGGACGGGCAGTTGCATCCCGTACGACAGCCGCCCTTCGGGCAGTACCCGTGTGTGCACGGCGGGGGCCTCCTCGTCGGTGGTACCGGTGAGAGCAGGCTCATGGTGATACCTGACGCCCCATCAGACAAGGGGTCCCGCCCCCCACCGACGGCCTCATGTCCGATCCCGGCCCCCCGCCCGCTCCACACCCCCGCCCCTCAGGTCACATCGAGCCCCAGCGCCGTGGCGATCACCGCCGCCTGCTCCAGGTCGATCCTCGCCCCCGCCAGCTCCCCGTCAGCGGGTCGAGCGCCGACAGATCGCCGCCCCACAGATCCGCGCCGGAGGGCCTGGCGCCGCGGAGCTGTGCGCCGGACAGGTCCACCCCGGTCAGCGTCGCGCCCTCCAGCCGCGCCGCCGTGAGGTCGCACTCCCGCATCCGTACGCCGTCGAAGCCCACGCCCCGCAGGCCGGCGCCCGGGAGCGCGACGAACGACCAGTCGCCTCCGGTCAGGACCCCGCCCAGAGCCCGTCCGGCGTCAGCCCCAGCAACTCGATCGCGTTCCCCCGGACGATCCGCTCCACCACGTCCGGCGCGAGATGCCCCATCTGCGCCTCCCCGACCTCCCGCGACTTGGGCCAGGTGGAGTCCGAGTGCGGATAGTCCGTCTCGTACAGCACGTTCCCGACCCCGATCGCGTCCAGGTTCCGCAGACCGAAGGCGTCGTCGAAGAAGCAGCCGTACACATGCTCGGTGAACAGCTCCGACGGGGGTCGCAGCACCTTGTCCGCCACCCCGCCCCAGCCCCGGTTCTCCTCCCAGACCACGTCGGCGCGCTCCAGGATGTACGGGATCCAGCCGATCTGGCCCTCCGCGTACATGATCCGGAGGTTCGGGAAGCGCTCGAACTTGCCGCTCATCAGCCAGTCGACCATCGAGAAGCAGCAGTTCGCGAAGGTGATGGTGGAGCCGACCGCCGGGGGCGCGTCGGCCGAGGTGGAGGGCATCTTCGAGGACGAGCCGATATGCATCGCGATCACCGTCCCCGTCTCGTCGCACGCGCGCAGGAACGGGTCCCATTCGTCCCCGTGGATCGAGGGGAGCCCCAGGAACGGCGGGATCTCCGAGAACGCGACCGCCCGCACCCCGCGCGCCGCGTTCCTGCGCACCTCGGCGGCGGCGAGTCCGGCGTCCCAGAGCGGGACGAGGGTGAGGGGTATCAGCCGGCCCCGGGCGTCGGGGCCGCACCACTCCTCGACCATCCAGTCGTTGTACGCGCGCACGCCGAGCAGCCCCAGCTCGCGGTCCTTGGCCTCGGTGAAGGTCTGGCCGCAGAAGCGCGGGAAGGTCGGGAAGCAGAGCGCCGACTGGACGTGGTTGACATCCATATCGGCCAGCCGGTCCGGCACGCTGTAGGAGCCGGGCCGCATCTGTTCATAGGTGATGATCTCCAGCTTGATCTCGTCGCGGTCGTAGCCGACGGCGGTGTCCAGCCGGGTCAGCGGGCGGTGCAGGTCCTCGTAGACCCACCAGTCGCCGATGGGGCCCTCATCGCCCGGCGCCCCCATCACGGGGGCGAACCTTCCCCCCATGAAGGTCATTTCCCGCAGGGGCGCGCGGACGACGCGGGGGGCCACGTCCCGGTACTTCGACGGGAGCCGGTCCCGCCAGACATGAGGGGGCTCCACCGTGTGGTCGTCCACCGAGATGATCTTCGGGAAGGTCTCCATGCGTTCACGGTAGCGCTGATCTGACGGTTCGTCAGCTAGTCGTACGGGACGTAATCCGGCGCACCCGACACCCGCGCCAGGCAACCTCCACCCGGCCTCCAGCGTCTCTCCACCCGACTATGCATAGCGCGTATACACCGCATGTATAGTCACTAGCGCCTCCCACCGGCCACGGGCAGGCGCCTCGTCCCTGTCCGCGTCCGCGCGGCATCCGCTCAGCAGCACGCCATCAGTAAGGGGGGCCTCGCCATGCCCAGATTCACCCGGAAGGCCAAGATCGTGGCCGCCAGCGCGACGGCAGCCGTCATGGTGACCGCCGGCCTGGCCGCCTACGCGCTCTACCCCGAGCGGACGGCCCCCGCCGACGCCCGCGCCGACGCCATCGCCGCCGGCAAGAAGCTCGTCGACGTCCAGCCGCGCCCCGGGGGCGCGCGCTCGGCGCTGCCCGACGGGCCACCCGTCGACTGCGAGAAGGCCAAGTGCATCGCGCTGACCTTCGACGCCGGGCCGGGCAAGGACACCCCGGCGCTGCTCGACCACCTCCAGAAGGAGAAGGTCCCCGCGACCTTCTTCCTGCTCGGCAAGCACCATGTGGTCAAGTACCCGGCCGTGGTGAAACGTCTCTTCGACGAGGGCCACGAGGTCGCCAACCACACCTGGTCGCACCCCCGCCTCGACAAGCTGAAGCGCGCCGAGATACGCGAGGAACTGAAGCTCACCCAGGACGCCATAGCAAAGATCACCGGCGAGAAGCCCACCCTGATGCGCCCGCCGCAGGGCCGGATCAATGACGACGTCACCTCGGTCAGCAAGGAACTGGGCCTGGCGCAGATCCTGTGGAGCGCCACCGCCAAGGACTACTCGACCACCGACTCCGAACTGATCAAGAAGCGCATACTCAAGCAGTCGAGCCGCGACGGCATCATCCTTCTGCATGACATCTACGACGGCACCGTGCCCGCCGTCCCGGGCATCGTCGCGGAGCTCAAGAAGCGCGGCTACACCTTTGTTACTGTGTCCCAACTCATCGCACCCGCAAAGCCCAACCCGGGTGAGGTCTACAAGCCCTAGGCGTGCTCCGTACCGCCCGTGCGGGGTGGGCGGAAGTCGGACGAAGATCGACACCCGGGGTTAGCCCGCCATCCGGCTGGGGCAAGGGGCGATGAGGAATCGCCCCGTTGCTGACGGGGCCGCCATGCACAAGGCAGACTGTCGGATGCGAATCGGCAGTTCGGGCAGGGGGCAGCAATGGACCGTGACAGCGGGCCACGCGTACCGGAGCAGCGAAGTCCGGTGCCCGGTGACGTCGTAGACCTGCGTTTCAGTGTGCTGGGCCCGGTGCGTGCGTGGCGGGACGGGGAGGCTCTGCCGTCCGGTTCCCCGCAGCAGCGCGCGCTGTTGGCCGCGTTGCTGTTGCGTGACGGGCGGACGGCGACGTCATCGGAGCTGATCGACGCGATCTGGGGCGAGGCCCCGCCCTCCCAGGCGCTGGCCACGGTGCGCACGTACGCCTCCAGACTGCGCAAGACGCTCAGCGCCAACGCCCTGGTCAGCGAGTCCGGCGGCTACGCGATGCGGATCCGGCGCGACTGCGTGGACCTCGCGGTGGCCGAGGAGCTGGCGGTCGAGGCCGAGAAGGCGCGGGCGGCCGGCGACCATCCGCACGCCCGCGCGCTGCTCAACAAATCGCTCGGACTCTGGGACGGCGAGGCCCTGGCCAATGTGCCCGGCCCGTACGCGGAGACCCAGCGGGCGCGGCTGGACGAGTGGCGGCTCCAACTGCTGGAGACCCGCCTCGATCTCGATCTGATGGCGGGCTGCCACGCGGAGGCGGTCTCGGAGCTGACCGCGCTGACCGCCGCGCACCCCCTGCGGGAGCGGTTGCGGGAACTGCTGATGCTGGCGCTGTACCGCAGCGGCCGGCAGGCGGAGGCGCTCGCCGTCTACACGGACACCCGCCGCCTCCTCGCCGAGGAGCTGGGTGTCGACCCGCGCGCCGAACTCTCCCAGCTCCAGCAGCGCATCCTCTGCGCCGACGAGGAGCTGGCCCACCCCGGCGAGGAACAGGTCACCGTCCAGCCGGTCACCCAGCCCGCACAGCTCCCGGCGACGGTCCCCGACTTCACCGGCCGGGCCTCCTTCGTCCGCGAGCTGGCGGGCCGGCTCGCCGCCGCCGAAGGTTCGGTGATGGCCGTCTCCGCGCTGGCCGGCATCGGCGGGGTCGGCAAGACGACGCTCGCCGTCCACGTCGCCCACCAGGTCTGCCCGCGCTTCCCGGACGGACAGTTGTACGTGGACCTCCAGGGCGCGGGCAGCCGCTCGGCCGAACCGGCCGCCGTGCTCGGCGCCTTCCTGCGGGCGCTGGGCACCCCGGACTCCGCGATCCCGGACTCACTGGACGAGCGGGCCGCGCTCTACCGCTCCACCCTGGCCGGGCGCCGGGTCCTGGTCCTCCTCGACAACGCCCGCGACGCCGCCCAGATCCGCCCACTGCTCCCCGGCACCGCCGGTTGCGCCGCCCTGGTCACCAGCCGGGTCCGGATGGTCGACCTGGCCGGCGCCCATCTGGTCGACCTCGATGTGATGTCCCCCGACGAGGCCCTCCAGCTCTTCACCCGGATCGTCGGCGTCGAGCGCGTCACCGCCGAGCGCGAGTCGGCCCTCGATGTCGTCGGCGCCTGTGGCTTCCTCCCCCTCGCCATCCGGATCGCCGCCTCCCGGCTGGCCGCCCGGCGCACCTGGACCGTCTCCGTCCTCGCCGCGAAGCTCGCCGACGAGCGCCGCCGACTGGACGAGCTCCAGGCGGGCGATCTCGCCGTCAAGGCCACCTTCGAGCTCGGCTACGGACAGTTGGAGCCCGCGCAGGCCCGCTCCTTCCGGCTGCTCGGCCTCGCCGACGGGCCCGACATATCGCTGCACGCGGCGGCAGCCGCGCTCGCGCTCCCCCTCCAGACGACCGAGGACCTCCTCGAAGTCCTCGTGGACACCTCACTGCTGGAGTCCGCCGCCCCCGGCCGCTACCGCTACCACGACCTCGTCCGGCTCTACGCGCGTGCCTGCGCCGAACGCGACGAGCACCCCGACGCCACCGAATCGGCCCTCTCCCGGCTGCTCGACTTCTACCTCGCCTCCGCCACCCGGGTGTACGCCATCGAGCGGCCCGGCGACCGCCTCCCCCACCACCTCGCCCGCACCGAGTACGAGGGCCTCGCCTTCGCCGACCGCCAGGAAGCCCTCGACTGGCTCTACACCGAGGCCCACTGCGTCCTGGCCTGCGCCCGCCAGTCCACCGCCGGGCAGCGCCTGCACCGCGCCGTCGACCTGCTGTGGGCGGCCAAGGACCTCGCCGAGTCCGGCGCCAACGCCAAGCAGTACGAGTACGCCGCCCTCACCGCCCGGGACGCGGCCCGCGCCGTCGGCGACACCCGCACCCAGGGCCGCGCCCACACCACCCTCACCAATGTCCACCTCGTCGCCGGCCGCTACGACGACGCCGACGAACACGCCCAGCAGGCCGCCCTCCTCGCCGCGGCCGCGGACGACCGCGCGCCCGTCTTCTGGGCCAACAACGACCGGGGCATCATCGCCCTCCTCCAGGGCCGTCACGCCGAGGCCGAGGGCTTCCTCCAGCAGGCCATCGAGGACTCCCGCGCCGACGGCAACGAACCCGGCGAAGCGAGCGCCCTCTGCAACCTCTCCCGGCTGAACCTCAACATGGGCCGGACCGAGCAGTCGATCGACTTCGCCCAGCGCGGTCTCGACATCTTCCACCGCAACGGACACACCCTCCGCCTCGCCAACGCCCGCTACGCCCTCGGAGTGGCCCTCACGGAGGCGGGGCGGCACACGGAGGCCCTGGACCAACTCCTGGACGCGCTGGACGGCTTCGAGGCCAATCGTCAGCGGCTCTGGGAGGGCACCACCCACTTCCGTATCGCCCAGACCCATCTGAAGGCCCGCCGCCCGGCCCGCACCGCCCAGCACGCCGAACAGGCCCTGGCGATCGGCTGCATCGGCGGCGACCGTACGAAGGGGAGCGTGCTCATCACCCTGGGCCGCGCCCTCTCCGCCCTCGGCCAGGCGGGCCGCGCCCGCGCCTGCTGGCTGGAGGCCCTGGCCCTCCACGAGGCATCCGGCGCCGCCGAGGCGGACGAGGTCCGCGCCCTGCTGGCCCCCCTCAGCGCGGCGTGACCGGGCCGGGACCGGTGACGGTCCCGGCCGTCTAGACCCTCGCGCCGTGTTCGAGGTACCGGGGCCGCCCGGCCGCCCGCGCCGCGACGGCCGCCCGCACGCGACGGGCGAGCCGGGGGATCAGCAGTTGGTCGAGCTCCGCCACCGGATGGAACTCGGCGGCCAGCAGTTCGTCGGACGCGAGCTTGATCGACGCCACCACCTCCGGGCCCAGCTCACCGCCGTCGAAGACGTACAGCACCTTGTCGCCCTCGGCGGGGCTCGGCGCCCAGTCGACGACCAGGAGCGGACCGATGGGCGGCCGGATACCCAGCTCTTCCCAGGTCTCCCGACAACACGCGGCCAGCGGGGACTCCCCCGTCTCGACATAGCCGCCGGGGATCTCCCACAGCGGCTTGTACGAAGGACGGACCAGCAGCACGCGTCCCCCGGCGTCGAAGAACACCGCCCCCGCCGCCATGCGCGGCCGGGCCATCCGCCGCTCGTGCTCGTTCTGAGACATGGCGCAAGCCTACGAGCCGATCCGGTCGCGACCGTGCAGGTCAGCCGAGATATGGCTGTGCGCGGTGGGCCGTGTAGTGGCGGAGCCGGAGCCGCTGGGTGTGGTGCATCGGCAGCGCGTCGATGTCCTCCGGGGCCACGAAGCGGAGTTCCGTCGACTCGTCGGAGATCGCGAGTGCGCCGCCGGTGACACGGGCGGTGAAGCAGACGTTGAACTGACGCCGTACCTCGCCGTCCGTATAGGCGATGATGTGCCTCGGGTCCGTGTACGTGCCGACCAGGCCGGTGATCTCGATGTGCAGCCCGGTCTCCTCCCTGACCTCGCGCACGGCGGTGCCCGGCAGCGAGTCGGTGAGGTCCATACCGCCACCGGGCAGGGCCCACAGATCGTTGTCCCGCCGCCGCTGGAGCAGCACGCGCCCCTGGTCGTCGGTGACGACGGCCGACGCGGCGACGACCAGACTGTTCGGCGCGGGAGCGTCCGGATCGTCGTAGAACTCGGTCCGTGCCACGCTCATTCCCTCCCGTTTCGCCATCGGATTATCGAGCCCCGAGGGTACGTTCTGAGGGTCGAGGTCAGAATGGAGGCCCAGGATGCCCCACCACGACGATGACCACATCGGCGCAAGGATCGCCGACCACCGGAAGCTGCGGCAGCTCACCCAGACCGGCCTGGCTCAACGCGCGTTCGTGTCCCGGGGAACCATCGCCAAGGTGGAGGCCGGGCTCTCCCCGGCCTCGCCCGCCGTCGTGGCGGCCGTCGCGCGAGCCCTTGAGGTCGACGTGACCGTGCTGAACGGCCAGCCATATCTGTCGGAGATGCGGCAGGACAGGCTCGATCGACTGATCACCCCCTTGCAGGACGCCCTGGATCTCTACGATCTCGGACCCGATCCGGCTATCGCGCCACGCCCCATCGCCGATATCGCCGCCGATATAGACGCATTGTGTGCAAGCACCTGCGCGACGGAGTACAACGGCGTCGGTACGAAACTTCCGGGACTCCTCAGCGAACTGATCACACTGAACGACCTATTGCCGACAGGACCGGATCGGCAGCGGGCGACCGCTTCGCTGAGCTGGGCCTACTGGGTCGCTTTTAAGTTCGCCTACCGATTGGGCTACCACCAGTTGGCGACGATCGCGCTGGAACGCATGGGCTGGATGGCCGAACAGGCTCAGGACCCCTTGCTGCTCGCGCTCCGCCTCAGGTACCGGAGTGCCATGCTGCTGCGGCGCGGAAACAGCCTCATGGCCGCGAAGGTCCTGGACCGTGCCCACCAGCTCGTCGACCAGCACGACGACAGGGGATCGGTACCGGCCCTGGCCATGGCTGGGACGCTGCATCTGGCGGGAGCCATCGCCGCCGCCCAGGCGAAGAACCCGGACGATGTGCGGGACCGGCTCGAACTCGCGGGCAAGACGGCCGAGCGGATCGGCCGCGATGTCCCACAGATCTACTGGGCCTCCTTCGGTCAGACGAATGTGGCCCACTTCGATGTCGCCGCCTCCGTCGAACTGGGAAGAATGGGCGACGCGATGAAGTCGGCCAGGAGACTCAGATTCCCCGCCGACCACCCCAAGACACGGATCGGCCGCTACTACATCGAAATGAGCCGGGCCCACGTCCAGATGGGCAGGGCCGAATCGGCAGAGAAGTTCCTCCACCGTGCCCGAGAGGTCGCCCCGCAGCAGGCGAGATACCACCCCATGGTGCGGGAGACCATCGCCATCCTGGTCCGCCGCCAGCGCCGAGCCCCCGAGGGGCTGGCTTCGCTCGCGGCGTGGGTCGGCATGTAGATCACCGCCGAGGGCCGTGGTGTTCCTTTTCCGGGAACACCACGGCCCTTTTATGACGACATGCTGACAGTCAGTAGGTCCCCCGCGACCGTGCGACCGGTCCGGGGGTATGGCCATCAACTGACTGGAGTTGACGACATGCGTCACCCTACCGTTCACGCGCTCGAATTACGGTGGTGTCCCCACCCGCTTCCCCCGGGGAGCCGGGTGGGGACCCGTTGATGACCATCAAGGTCTACCGAGTGAACCGGGCCGGGGAACGACACCCCGTCGGCGTCCCGGTGGAAGTGACGACCGAGCCGGACGAGGGCACCACACTGCCGGAGTCGCTGGCCTACCCACCCTGCGCGTGCCACCAGTGCCGTACGACGGAGGTGCGTCATGACTGACGTACCCACGTCTCAGAATCCGCCGGAGCCACCGACCCCCGTGGCGGGATGCCCGGTCTGCGCGGACCTCGCCCGCCGGCGCACCCAGGCGTCCCGTACCGGAAACCTGTCCCGCGTCACCGACTGCGACGTCCTGCTCCGCCGACACCCCGGACACGGTGCCTGATGGAAATGCACATCTGGAAGGACCGCAGGGCCCGGGCCGTGGCATCGGCCGACGGGCTCCAAACCGCCCTCGCCGGACTCGGCCTCCCCGAACAGGTATGGCGGGCGGTACGGCCCGTCGTCACCGCCTCCGGAAACGCCTTCGTGGACCTCGGAATGCTCCGCCCCGAGACGGTCGACCAAATCACCGCCGCCCTCACCCCCGAGCCGGACACCCACCACCCCGGCTGACGGAACCCCCGACGGCGGGGGGCCCGTACTGCCCGAGCCCCCCGACGCAAGCGGACAGATGCACCAGATCCAGCCCCCCGCGCCAGCGGACTGAACCGTCGCGGCCCGCGCTACGTATCCACTGCGGGCGACCGTTGTCGCGGAGGGCGTCACCCTCCGCAGTGGTTGGCTCGGCTTGGCGTGCCACACGGGGCACCCCTGAGGGCGGAGGGACGGGCGGGGCTGGAGTCAAATCTGTTGCGTTGAAGCGGTTTTCTGCCACGCTGGAGCCGTACTGACGGCATTCTTCCAGCGCGTTCATCGAATGTTTATGCCTCTTCGGCATTCTCACATGCAGTCGATCCGTCGCGTCGGGGGGCAGACGGATCACATGGGGACCTCACCTCTCCGGGGGGCGAGTGGTGGTCCCCCGGCCTTCCGTCCGGCGACCCTCGGGGGAGCCTCCGGGCGGAAGGCCGTTTCTGTTCCACCACGTTTCATCGAGTTCCACCAGTTCAGCACAGCCGCACTTCATGGGGGAAACATGAACAACACAGAGCCGGCGAACACCGACGTCACGACCCAGGACACCCATGTACCACTGCCGCCGAAGGCCAACGGTCTCCCCGCCGACGGCCCTGTCATCACGAAGGACAACCACGCTCCGGCACCGCCGAGGTTTCTCGGTGACGCCGTGCGCACCACGGACAACCACGCGCCCGCGCCGCCGAGGTTCCTCGGGGACGTGCTGACCCAGGACAACCACGCTCCCGCCCCGCCGCCCAATGGGCTGCTCGGCGATGGCCCGGTCGTCACCCACGACAATCACGCGCCCGCGCCGCCGAAGTTCCTCCGGGACAGCGCCGTGGCGACACCTCAGGACAATCACGCTCCGGCGCCTCCCAAGCCCTGAGCCGCACGTCCTGAATACGGAGAAGTGAGCCCGAAGACCTGATCGGGACATCACTCGCAGGGGTACGGCCGCGGCGGCGCGGAGGGGAGCCGTCGCGGCCGTCGCGCGTTCCGACCGTCCGGCCGCCGCGCGCCCCTCACCACGTCACCTACGCCGGAAACACCGCCTGACGGCATATCAGATATGCCGGGCGCATGTGATCCACCGGCGACCCGATATGACAAGCCCTTCTGGCCAAAACAGCCCGCGATCGTTTGATGACGGTGTGTACTTGGGCGGTCGTCCCCCGGACGGCCACGACCACCGCCCTCCCCCGAGGTCTATTCGATGATCGATATACCGGATCCGGCCGTCGTCGGCCTGGCAGCCGGGACCCTGTCGGCGTTCGTGATGGGGGGCGGACTGCTCAGATCGCGGCGACGGCGGGCGCGCGAGCGCGAGGAGAACGCCACCCTGCGGGCCCAGCTCAAGGCCGCCCGCAGACAAGTCGACCGAGCCTCCCGGATGTTCACCGAGGAGGTCATCCACCTGGCCCGGGAGCGGATGCCCGCCGCGGCGACCCGCGCCGTGCATCCCCACTTCCAGGTACCGGGCCCGCTGCGTCCCGGCGCCGTGAACGGAGCGCTGGACACCACACTCGACGGAGTGCTCGACACCCTCGCCGCGGCGATGGTGCGTGAACGCCGCCGCGTCGACGCCGCCGCGTGCGCCGGGATGCGTGGGGCGACCCGCGAGATCCAGGCGGGGCTCTACCGCCTCCAGGACGTCGTCCGTAGCCTCCAGCACCGCTACGACGACCCGGAGTTGTCCCACACCCTCTACGCACTCGACCACGAGAACGAACAGTCCCTCCGCCGCGCCCAGGTCACCGCAGTGGTCTGCGGTGCATGGGTCGGCCTCGCCCGCGACGAATCCCATGTCGTGGACGCCGTCGTCGGGGGCAGTTCACGCCTGATCGGCTACCACCGCGTCAAGGTCAGCAACCATCTGGAGGACGGCACCGCACTGATCTCGCACGCCGTCGAACCGGTGGCGATCATCGTCGCGGAACTCCTCGACAACGCCCTCCGCCACTCCGCGGCCGAGGCGACCGTCAGCGTCGCCCTGGACCACGCGCACCACGGCATCACCGTGACCGTGGACGACGCGGGTGTCGGCATGGGCGAGGAGGAACGCGACTACGCCCAGCGGATGGTGGCCGGCACCGACCCGATCCTCCTCTCCGAGCTGGGCGACCCCCCGCGGATGGGTCTGGCGGCGATCGGACAGCTCACCCGGCAGTTCGATCTCTCCGTGGACCTGTCCTCCCGTTCTCCCTACGGAGGTGTACGGGGCGTCCTGATGGTCAAGAGCCATCTGCTGACCCGGCTCGACCCGGCCGCCTACCCGCCCTCGCCCGCCTCACCGCGCTCCACGCTCATGGAACGGGCGGCGGAACGGCAGGAGGAGCCCCGGCTCCCCCGGAGGGCCCCGGCCACCCCGTCCCGTACGCCCCCGCCCCGTACTCCCTCGATCCGTTCGTCCCGTACGGCACCCACCCTGCCGTCCCGTACGGCCGCTGTCCCGGCGCCCACCCGCACGCCGTCCCTCCCCACCCGCAAACCGACGCGGTCGGCGCCCCTGCCGCCGACCCTCCCGTCGTCCCGTACGGGAGCGCCCCCCGCGGGCCCGGCCACCGCCGGGACGTCTCCCTCCGGAACACCCTCCCCCGGAGCCGACGCCCGCCGTACCCCGCCCGCCAAGGGCGCTCCCGTCCCCGCCCGTACCCCCGTCCCTCCGACCGTCGTCTCCGACACCATCACCCACGAGTCCGCGTCCGCGCCGGACGACGATGCGCTGCCCCGCCGCCGTCGCCGTGTCCGCCCGGCCACGCATCCCGCTGATGTCCAGGTCCGGCCCCAGGCCCCCCCGCGACGCACCCCCGAAGAAGCCGCCGCAGCGCTCGGCGCGCTGCAGGCCGGGACCGCAGCCGCACGCAACGCCGCCGACCCCGAAGGGAACGACCCCGATGACCAGCCGCACCTCCCGCGACACCGGTGACACCGCGTGGGTGCTCGATCCGATCCTGGAGATCCCCCACGTCCGCGCCGCCGTCCTGCTGACCAGGGACGGCCTTGTCTCCGGGTACTCCGAACACCTCTCCCAGCCGTCCGCCGAGCGGGTCGCCGCCATCGCCAGCACCGTGCAGGGTGCCTGCCGTACCGCGGCGGCCGCCTTCGCGGACCGGGACTGCGCGGACGTACGCCAGGTGGTCATCGAGTCCGACCACGGCTACATCCTCGTCGCCCCCACCGCGCACGGCACCTGTGTGGCGGCCTACGGCGATCCCGAAGTACGTCTCGATCTGCTCGCCCATCGAGTCCACTCACAGGTGGCCAGGCTCGGCCAGAAGGCGATGGCGGCGGCGCCTCGTGGAGCCGCTGGCCATACGCCGGCATGACCGGCAGCCGGGGCGGCCGTCCGCTGGTCCCCGCCTATGTGTCCACGGACGGCAGGACACAGCCGAGCCGCAACAGCCTGGAGCGGCTCTCGGTCCTCACGGGCCTCACCGGGCTCAGCGAGCCCTCCTTATCGGGGGCCCCCGACGCCCTGAACGCCGCCGCCCAACTGCCCGTCGCCCAGCGGTGCGTCCTCGGCGTCCTGGACGGCGGTTCGCTCACCGTGGTGGAGACGGCGGCCCTGCTGGAACTGCCCGTCTCCGCCGTACGGGTGCTCGCCGCGCAACTGATCGACCTCGCGCTGGTGAGCACCCGCCCGCCCATTCCGTACGCCGTCCAGCCCGATCACGATCTGTTGGAGAGAGTCGCCGATGGCCTCCGCGCCCTCAAGCTCTAGCGGCCTGCACCTGCCGGACAGCGCCCGTGAATTGGTGAAGATCCTGGTCGCGGGCCCCTTCGGGGTCGGCAAGACCACTCTGATCGATTCCGTGTCCGAAATCCGCCCCCTGCACACCGAGGAGGAGCTGACCGAGGCGTCAGCGGCCGTGGACGATCTCGCCGGAGTGCGGGAGAAGACCACGACCACCGTCGCCATCGACTTCGGGCGGATCTCCCTGAACGGGGGGATCGTGCTCTATCTGTTCGGCACACCGGGCCAGGAGCGGTTCCGCTCGCTGTGGGCGGATATCGCCTACGGGGCACTCGGGGCGCTGGTACTGATCGACACCCGCCGGATCGACGACTCCTTCGAGGTCCTCGGTCTGGTGGAGGACTCGGGGCTGCCGTACGCCGTCGCGCTCAACACCTTCCCGGACGCCCGCGACTACACCGAGGAGCAGTTGCGCACCGCACTGGACCTGGAGCCGGGCACCCCGATGGTGGCCTGCGACGCCCGGGACACCCAGGCATCCATCGACGCGCTGCTCGCGCTGGTGCAGCATGTGCTCAGCCAGCAGCCCCCGGCCGTCGTACCGGCCGCCACCACCGGCACCACGGCCACCACGGCTGAGGAGCGGGTTCCCGGCCAGTCGGGCGGCCCCGTCGACGGCCGGGCGGACGATCGGGTGGACGATCGGGTGGACAACCAGTCGGGCGGCCGAGTGGACGGCGGTCGGGTGGCGAGCCCGGTGGACGTACCGGCCGGTGAACCGGGCGACCGGCAGGGGGCGGAGGGCCGGTGAGCCCCACCACGGATGTCTACTCCCTCGCCGAACCGGTCCGGCTCTGGGAGGACGGCTTCGCCTCCGACCCGCACGGCTACTACGACACCCTGCGGGCCCAGGGCCCGATCGGCTGGGGGGAACTCGCCCCCGGTGTCTCCGCGTATGTCGTCACCGACCGGCGCGCGGCCCTCGATCTGCTCCAGGATCCGGAGATCTGGTCCCACGATCCGCGCCCCTGGGAGGCGACGATCGCCGGGGACCCCCCGATCCTCGGCATGATGCGATGGCGGCCCAACACCCTGTTCGCCGACGGCGAGGCCCATCTGCGCTACCGCCGCACCCTGGTCGACGCGTTCAGCCTGGTCGAACCGCACGATCTACGGGAGCGGGTGCACCGCGCCGTGGAGATCCTGGTGGCCCGGTTCGGACCCCACGGTCACGCGGACCTCGTCTCCGACTTCTGCCGCCCGCTGATGGCGCTGATCTTCAACAATCTGTTCGGACTGCCCGACAGCGAGAGCGGCCGGCTCGACGACGCGCTCGCGCTGCTGATGGAGGGCGGTGAGCGGGCGGCGCTCGGCGAGGCCGAGTACGGGAGGTACGTGGTCGAACTGATCGCCACCAAGACCGCCCGGCGCGGCCCGGACCTCACGAGCTGGCTGCTCGACCACCCGCTGAAGCTGACCCCGGACGAGGTGACCTGGCAGGTCTTCCTCACCCTGGGCGCGGGGCACGAACCGACCGCCAACCTCGTCTCCAACGCGCTCTCCCGCATCCTCGGCAACCAGTCCTACTACTCCACCCTCACCCGCGGCGCCCGGCCGGTGATGGAGGCGGTGGTGGAGGTGCTGCGGTACGAGACCCCGCTGGCGAACTACGCCATCTACTACGCACGCAGGACCATCGGCTTCCACGGGGTGTGGGTACGGGCGGCCATACCGGTAGTGATCTCGTTCGGCGCCCTCGCCTACTTCGCGGAGAAGGAGTACGAGGGGGGGCACCATCCCCGGGACGCGTCGCACATGTCGTGGGGTGCCAGCGCGCATGTGTGCCCCGTGAAGCAGCACACGCTGCTGATCGCGACCGAGGCCATCGAGCGGCTGACACAGTGGCTGCCCGACCTGGACCCGGTCACCCCGCGCGAGCAACTGACCTGGCGGCCCGGTCCCTTCCACCGGTCGCTGACGGCGCTGCCGGTCCGCTTCACGCCCCGTACCCCTTGACCGCCCGTACCTCTGAGCCGTCCCGCACCTCTTGACCGCCCCGCACGCCCCCACGCCCCACGTCCCCACGCCCCGCGTCCCACGCCCCACGTCCCGCGTCCCACGCCCCGAGGAGAGTGCCGATGACCGTGTCCCCACCCGTGGCGATCGACCCGTTCGGCGCCGACATCCCTGGGGAGAGCGCCCGGCTGCGCGCGCTCGGCCCGGTGGTGGCGGTCGAACTCCCCGGCGGGATACCCGCCTGGGCACCCACCCGCTACAGCACGCTGAAGGCCCTGATCCTGGACCGACGGGTCAGCAAGGACCCCCGGCTGCACTGGTCCCTCTTCGGCGAGGTCGCCGAGAACCCGGCCTGGGGCTGGATCCTGAACTGGGTCGGCGTCGTCAACATGCTCTCGACCTACGGCGCCGACCACACCCGGCTCCGCAGGCTGGTGGCCCCGAGCTTCACCGCCCGCCGCACCGAAAAGATGCGGACCCGGGTCGAGGCGATCACCGGGGACCTCCTCGCCGAACTCGACCTCCACCGGGCCGGGGCCGTCGTGGATCTGCGCGCCGGCTACGCGCATCCACTGCCGATGCGGATGATCTGCGAACTCTTCGGCGTCCCCGACCATCTGCGGAACGCCACCGGGCGGCTCGTCGCGGCCATCATCGACACCTCCGACCCGGGTCCGGAGCACGCGCTCTCCGTCCAGGAGCAGATCGGCACCGTCCTGCCCGCGCTGATCGCCTACAAGGCCGAGACCCCGGGCGACGATCTCACCACCGAGATGCTCCGGGTCCGCGACGAGGACGGCGACCGGCTGAGCGAGGAGGAACTGCTCCACACCCTGCTGCTGGTCATCGGCGCGGGCTTCGACACCACGGTCAATCTGATCGGCAACGCGGTGGTGGCGCTGCTGCGGCGGCCCGACCAGCTCGCGGCGGTCCGGTCCGGGGCCGTCAGCTGGGACGCGGTGATCGACGAGGTGCTCCGGGTGCACCCGTCGATCGCCAGCCTGCCGCTGCGGTTCGCGGTCGAGGACATCACGGTCGACGGGGTGACGATCCCGGCCGGGGACGCCATCCTGACGACGTTCGCGGCGGCGGGCCACGATCCCGAGCGGTACGGCCCCGGGGCGGCCGAGTTCGACGCGCGGCGCGGCGCGGACGATCATCTGGCGTTCGGGGTGGGGGTGCACCGGTGCATCGGCGCCCCGCTGGCCCGGATGGAGGCGCGGACCGCCCTGCCCGCGCTGTTCGACCACTTCCCGGGGCTGGAGCTGGTGGCGGGCGACGGGCTGGCGCAGGTGCCGTCCTTCATCGCGTACGGGTGGCGCGAGATCCCGGTCCGGCTGCGGTAGCCACCCACCGGGACTCTCCGGCGGCCCGGGGTCACGGGGTGGCGCGGAGGTCACCCTTCAGGACTTTGCCCGAGGCGTTGCGGGGCAGCTCGGCGAGGAACTCGACCTGCCGGGGGACCTTGTAGTTCGCCATCTCCCGCCGTGCCCACGCGATCAGGTCGTCCGCCGTGAGCGTCGCACCCGGGCGCCGGACCACATAGGCCCTGCCCACCTCGCCCAGCCGCCCGTCGGGCACTCCGACCACCGCGATATCGGCTATGTCCGGGTGCAGGCCGAGTAGCTGCTCTATCTCGGCGGGGTAGGCGTTGAAGCCGCCGACGATGAACATGTCCTTGATCCGGTCGGTGATCCGGAGGTTGCCGCCCGCGTCGAGGACGCCCACGTCTCCCGTGTGCAGCCAGCCCTCCTCGTCGATGACGGCCGCCGTGCCCTCGGGGTCCTCGAAGTATCCGCCCATCACATGGTGGCCCCGGACCAGGACCTCACCGGGCCGGCCGGGTTCGGCGAGCACGCGGAGTTCGGTGCCGGGGATGGGGCGGCCCGATGTGGTGGCGATGGTGTCGGGGGTGTCGCCCCGGCGGCACATGGTGACGATGCCGCTGGCCTCGGAGAGTCCGTACGCGGTGAGGACGGTGCCGATCCGGAGTTCGCCCCGGAGCCGTTCGACCAGCCGCAGTGGTACGACGGCCGCGCCGGTGACGACGAGGCGGAGCGCGGAGAGGTCGTGGCGGTCGCGTGCCGGGTGATCGAGGAGGGACTGGTGGAGGGTGGGCGGTCCCGGCAGGACGGAGACGCGTTCGGCGGCGATATTGGCGAGGACCGTGTCCACGTTGAAGACGGGCTGCGGGATCATCGTCGCCCCGCGGGTGAGGCAGGCGATGATCCCGGCCTTGTAGCCGAAGGTGTGGAAGAAGGGGTTGACGATCAGATAGCGGTCGCCCGCGCGGAGTCCGGCGAGTTCGCTCCAGACGTCGTAGCAGCGGATCGTCTGGGCATGGGTGATGAGCGCACCCTTGGGCCGGCCGGTGGTGCCGGAGGTGAAGATGATGTCGGAGGGGTCGGTGGACCGCACGGAGTCGGCGCGGGCGCGCACCTGTTCGGTGGTGACGGTGTCGCCGCCGGCGAGGAAGTCCTTCCAGGTGCGGTAGTGGCGGTCGGCGGGCGCGGTGTCGGCGAGGACGACGACCTGTTCGAGCTCGGGGAGTTCGATGTCGGCGCGGCGCAGGGCGGCGACGTACGAGGTGCCGAGGAAGGTGCCGGTGACGAAGAGGAGCCTGGCCCGGCTGCGGCTGAGGACATAGGCCGCCTCCGTCCCCTTGAAGCGGGTGTTCAGGGGGACGAGGACGGCGCCCGCGGTGACCGCGCCGAGTGCGGAGACGATCCAGTCGACGGTGTTGGGGGCCCAGACGGCGACCCGGTCGCCCGGTGTCACACCGGCCGCCATACAGGCGGCGGCGGCCCGTTCGACGCGTTCGCCGAGTTCGGTGTAGCTGAGCCGGGTGCGGCCGTCGACGACCGCCTCGCGCTCCCCGTGCCGTTCGGCGGCGTCCCGTACCAGCCGGCCGATCGTGTCCCACTCCAGGTCGCCGTGCATAGAAATGCCTCCCGGCACAGTAGCTGACTACTCGTCAGATTACCGGTAGCCTGACGCGCTGTCAGCATTCGGGATCGAACGCCGGAGGTGCCCGTGACCGGCCTCAAGGACGCTACGGCGATAGCCGGCATCGGCCAGACGGCCTTTGCGAAACAACTACCCGAACCCGAGAAGACCTTGGCCTGTCGGGCGATCGTCGCCGCCCTGGACGACGCGGGCATCGCGGCGTCGGAGGTGGACGCGTTCGCCTCGTACACGATGGAGGAGACCGACGAGGTCGAGATCGCCAAGGCCATCGGCGCGGGCGATGTCACCTTCTTCTCCAAGGTCGGCTACGGCGGCGGCGGTTCCTGCGCCACCCTCGCCCACCTCGCCGCCGCCGTCGCCACCGGGCAGGCGAGCGTGGGCGTCGCCTGGCGGTCCCGCAAACGCGGCAGCGGCCCCCGCCCCTGGAAGAACACGGCGGTCCAGCTCCCCACCCCCGCGCAGTGGACCCGGCCGTTCGGGCTGCTGCGACCCGCCGACGAGATCGGGATGCTGGCCCGGCGCTATATGCACGAGTACGGGGCGACCCGCGACCACCTCTTCCATGTGGCGCTCGCCTGCCGCAACCGGGCCAACCAGAACCCGGCCGCGATGATGTACGAACGCCCCCTCACGCGTGACATGTATATGACCTCCCGCTGGATCAGTGAGCCGCTCTGCCTCTTCGACAACTGTCTGGAGACCGACGGCGCACTCGCCGTCGTGATCGTCTCCGCCGAACGCGCCCGGGACTGCCGCCACAAACCCGTCTACCTCCACTCCGTCGCCCAGGGCCTGCCCGCGCAGCACCACGGCATGGTCAACTACTGGAACGACGACCCGCTCACCGGCCCCGCCTGGACGGCGGCCCGGCAGCTCTGGAAGGCCGCCGACTTCGGGCCGCAGGACATCGACGTCGCCCAGATCTACGACGCCTTCACCCCGCTCATCCCGCTCTCCCTGGAGGGCTACGGATTCTGTGAGCGCGGCGAGGGAGCCGCCTTCACCGAGGGCGGCGCGCTGGAGATCGGCGGCCGGCTGCCGATCAACACCGGGGGCGGCGGACTCAGCGAGGCGTACGTCCACGGCTTCAACCTCATCACCGAGGGCGTGAAGCAACTGCGCGGCACCTCCACCGCCCAGGTCCCCGGCGCGACCACCTGCCTGGTCACGGCGGGCGAGGGCGTGCCCACATCGGCCGTACTGCTGAGGAGCTGAGATGACAGCCGAGACGTCCCTGCTCCGCCCCGTACCCGACGACGACGGCGCGCCCTTCTGGGAGTACGCGGCCCGGGGCGAACTCCGCGTCCAGACCTGCGCCGACTGCGCCGAACCACGCTTCCCGCCCCGGCCCTGCTGCCCGCACTGCCAGTCCTTCGACAGCGGGTGGCGCCCGATGAGCGGCCGGGGCCGGATCTGGTCGTACGTCATCCCGCACCCGCCGCTGCTGCCCGCCTACGCGGCACTGGCCTCCTACAACGCGGTGGTGGTCGAACTGCTGGACGCGCCGCGCGTCCGACTGGTGGGCAATGTGGTCGCCACGCCGGACGCCCCGCTGAACTCCGTCGACCCCGCGCGGCTGCGGATCGGGGCCGGGGTGAAGGTCGCCTTCACCCCGGCCGACGAAACCGGGCTGCGGCTGCCGCGCTGGCTGCTGGAGCGGCCATGAGCATCCGGGTGGAGACGGACGCGGTCCACGAGACGGGCGTCGCGCTCGTCACCCTGGACCGCCCGGCGAAGCACAACGCGATCGACCTGGACATGGCCGCGCGGCTCGCGGCGGTCTGGACCTCCTTCCGCCACGACGAAGCGGTCCGGGCCGTCGTGCTCACCGGCGCGGGCACCGAGGCGTTCTGCACGGGCGTCGACCGCTCGGTGGAGGTGCCGCAGCCGTCCTCCCCGTACTCGATCGACGATCCGCTGCTCACCGTCGGCCCCAAGGCGAACGACCTCTGGAAGCCGGTGATCGCGGCGGTGGAGGGGATGGCCTGCGGCGGGGCGTTCTATCTGCTGGGCGAGAGCGAATTCGTGGTGGCGTCCCGGCGGGCGACGTTCTTCGACCCGCACACGACGTACGGGATGGTCAGCGCGTACGAGGCGATGTATCTGGCCCAGCGGCTGCCGTACGGGGAGGCGGCGCGGATCGCCCTGATGGGCACGGCGGAACGCGTCTCGGCGGAACGTGCGTACGACACCGGGCTGGTCTCCGAACTGACCGCGCCCGGCGATGCGGTGCGGGGGGCGCTGCGGGCGGCGGGGGTCGTTGCCTCGTACCCGACGGCGGCGGTGCAGGGGACCGTGCGGGCCGTCTGGGCCGCGGGGGAGGCGGCCCGGGCGCGGGCCTTCGCGCTCGCCCCGCATCTGATCGCGCTGGGCAACGCGGGGGCGGCGGAGCAGGGGGAGCTGTTCGGGGCGCGCCGCACCACCCACCGCGTGCGGTGAGCGCTCCTGCTCGTGCCGAGAGCGCCCGGTATGTCTCGGGCTCCAGTCCCTGAAGGGTCCGTCCTCAATCGCCGGACGGGCTGGGATCACGTGCCCGAGCACCTGCCCATGCCCGGTCCCACGGACCCGAGGGTCCGTCCTCAAACGCCGGACGGGCTGAATTGAGGCGCCCGGCCGGGCTGAAGTTGGTCGCTCGCACCGGTGCGTGGGTCCGTGGAAGCAACTATTGACGACGGGCCGAGCACACAAATCCAGCCCGCCCGGAACCCAGCCCGTCCGGAACCCAGCCCGTCCGGCGATTGAGGACGGACCCTTCGGGGCGGGGAGGCGGACATGGACAAGAGCCTCGGCACGAGCAGGCCCGCCGCAAGCCCCGGCGCAGCCGGGACGGCCGTCGTCCTGGTCCACGGAAGGGTGTCGGAACGGCGGCCGCCGGCTCCGACCGTACGCCGGGAGCACGGGCGCCGCCATCGGAGCCCGCAAGGGCGACTCAGCGGCCCCGCCCCGTCGCCGTACCCTTCACCGCGTCCAGCGCGTACACGCACCGGTCCTTGCTGCACGCGTACACCACCCCGCCGCGCACCACCGGCGAGCCGGTGATCTCGCCGCCCGTCGCCAGCTTCCAGCGGAGCTGCCCGCCCGCCGCGTCCAGGGTGTAGAGGACGTGGTCCGCCGAGCCGAAGTGGACCCGGCCGTCCGCGACCACGGGCGCGCCGACGACCTCGCCGCCCGCCGCGAAGCGCCACATCGGGGTGCCCGTCACCGCGTCCAGGGTGTAGAGCGCGCTGCCGCTGCCCACATGCACGCTGCCCCCGGTGACCAGGACCGGTTCGATGGACTGACGGGCCTCCGTGGCGATGCGCCACCGGTCGTTGCCCGTCGTGGCGTCGAGGGCGTAGACCGTGCCGAGGTAGTCCGCGAGATAGACCCCGCCGCCCGTGACGGCCGGTCCCGGCGCGAAGGCGGGCGGGGAGAGGAAGACCGCCGGGGCCTCGAAGTGCCAGCGCACCCGGCCGCTGGCGATGTCGACGGCGAGCACTCGGGTGCCCGCCGAGACGTAGACGTACCCGTCGGACGCGGGCCGTACCCGGACCGGTACGCCGCCGCAGGACGCGGCGTCGCCGACGGGGTAGGACCAGCGTTCCCGGCCGGTCCTCGCCTCCAGCGCGCGCAGCCGGGCGTCCTGCCAGACGTACACCGTGTCGTCGAAGACGGCGGGTCCCGCCTCCGGGGTCTCGAAGTCGGTCTGCGCCCCGGTCAGCTCCCACAGCTTCTCGCCGTTGGACGCCTCCCAGCCCTGGACGCCGCCGCCGCGCGTGCCGGTGACCAGCGTGCCGCGCTCCGCCTTGAGCGAGTACACCCAGGCGTCGGTCTGGAGCCGCCACCGCTCCTGACCGTCGGCCGCGTCCAGCGCGTACAGCGTGGGCCCGTCGGAGGCGTGGATGCGGCCCGCCTCCACCGCCATCGCCCAGGCCACGTCCCGGGTCTTGAACTGGCGCCGGCCGGATGCCACGTCCAGGGCGTGCACCTCGAACGAGGTCACATAGAGCAGTTCGCCGTCGACCACCGGGGTGCCCCAGACGTCGTTGGACATCCGGAAGCGCCAGGGCCGCCAGCGGGACGGCGCGTCCGGCGCCTGCGCGGGCGGGAGCGGCGGGGAGTGGGCGGGCTGCGGTGGGACGGGGCCGATGCCGTTCACCCCCGCGGGGGGACGGATCCAGCCGGTCGCGGGGCCCGCGTCGGAGACCGCCGTACGACCGGTGTCGGCGACCCGCAGCCCGGGGCCGATCGGCGCCCGCGCACCCGGAAGCTGTACGGGGCCGGCCGGTGACGGCGCCCCGGTGCGCGGATCGCCGCCGTGGTGCGGCGTACCCCAGTCGCCGCCCCGGCGCGGTGGGACGTGCGGCGGGGAGTGCGGTGGCGACGGGGGCGCCGGCGGTGGTACGGGCGGCGCCTCGGGAGCGCGTTGTGGCGGTGCGACGGCGGCGACCGTCCGGCCACCGCCCCGGCGCTGCTCGATCATCGCCGTGGCCCGGGTCGGCAGCCAGGCGGACGCCGTACCGCTGTCGTCACCGCCGGAGGAGAAGAGGTGCGGGGCGAGCTGGGCCTGGAGGTCCTCCGGCGACGGCCGCAGCGTGGCGTCCATCTGCATACAGGAGTCGATCAGCGGGCGCAGCTCCCCGGGCAGGCCCTCCATGTCCGGGCCCTCGCGGAGCAGCATGAAGACCGTCTCGACCGGGTTGGCGCCGTGGAAGGGTGCGTGGCCCGTCCCCGCGAAGACCAGGGTGGAGCCGAGGGAGAACACATCGCTGGCACCGGTGACGCTGCGCGAGTCGCGTGCCTGCTCGGGCGACATGTACGCGGGGGTGCCGACGGCGACATTGGTCATGGTCAGCCGGGTGTTGGAGACACCGGATGCGATGCCGAAGTCGATGACGCGCGGGCCGTCCTCGACGACGAGGACGTTCGACGGCTTGAGGTCCCGGTGGACCAGGCCCGCGCCGTGGATCGACTGGAGGGCCTCGGCGATGCCCGCCGCGAGCCAGCGGACCGCGCGGGCCGGCAGGGGCCCGCACTCGTTCACTATTTCTTCCAGGGACGGCGCCGGCACATACGCGGTGGCCAGCCAGGGGACGGCCGCCCGCGGGTCGGCGTCCACCACCGCCGCCGTGTAGAACCCGCTGACGGCGCGCGCCGCCTCCACCTCGCGGGTGAACCGGACCCGGAAGAGCTGGTCCTCGGCCAGTTCGGTACGTACGGTCTTGATCGCCACGCGGCGGCCGGACGCCGAGCGGGCGAGATAGACCAGCCCCATGCCCCCGGCACCGAGCCGGCACAGCACTTCGAACGGACCGATCCGTCTCGGATCATGCTGCGTCAGCTGCTCCATACCTGCCTGCCACCTCCCCGTACGGGCTCCGGATCACGCGTGCCCGTCACCTACCGCTCACTGCAGCGTCTCACCACCGGGACCCTCAGCGGCGGTCCCGGCTGATTCTTCCTGTCGGGGGCGGCGGTTGCGAACCCGGGGGCGGATCGGCGTGTGTCATCCGGATTCGGACATCGATCCCCGGTCCGGTTCGGCACCCGCCCCGGTGCCGGGGGCGGTCGGTTCGGCCAGTACGGCGAAGGTGGCGCCCTGATTGTCCGTGAGTACCGCGATTCGCCCTGGGGGGATGTCATACGGCGGCGCCTGGACACGGCCGCCGAGACGGACCGCGGTCGCCACCGTCGCATCGCAATCCTTGACGCAGAAATAGACAAGGAAGTGGTCGGGGAGTTCGGCCGGGAAAGCGTCGGTGAGGACGCGGCGCCCCGCGACGGCCGTACGGTCGCCCGGTTCGGTGCCCCGGGGTGACCACCACCGGATATCGGGAACGCCCTGGAAGTAGGCGTTGGAGGCGTCCACGGCCGGGGCCTGGGGGGCCGTCGGGGTTCCGGTGGCGGGCGGGCCGCCCTCGGCCGGCCCACCACCGGCCGGAGCGCCACCGGACTGCTCGGCGGGGTCCCGGTCCGGGGGCGGCTCGGCGGGGTCCCGGTCCAGCAGTGGATCGGTCGCCCCGAAGCCGAAGACCGTGGCGTAGAACGGATCGGCCCGGCTCTTGTCCCAGGTGTACAGCTCGGCCCAGCAGAAGGAGCCGGGCATCCCCCGCTTCCCGAAGCCCGCCCGCTCCCCGGCCTGCCACAGCCCGAAGACCGCGCCGCCGGGGTCGGCGACCATCGCCACCGTGCCCACCCCTCCGGCCGCCGTCGGCGGGACGATCACCCGGCCGCCCGCGCGCCCGATCGCGCCCGTCAGCGCCGCCGCGTCGTCGGCCGCGAGGTAGACGCCCCAGACCGTGGGCATCCGGCCGTCCCGTTTGGGCGCCAGGGCGGCGACGAGCAGCCCGTCGCTGAAGGCGTCGATCCGCCCGCCCGTACGCCCACCCGCGCGCCGCCCCGTACGCCCGCTCTCCCCCTCCCGGAACGTCCAGCCGAACAGTTCGCCGTAGAAGCGCCGCCCGGCCTCGACATCGGGGAGCGCCGCGTCCACCCAGCACGGCGTCCCCTCGGGGAATGCGGCCATGGGCCCGTCACCTCGTCTCCGCTCGTCTCCGCGCAGTGTGCAAGCTCACGTGGTGGTCGTCCGATGGCCGTCCGGACCGTCGTCCTCCTCAAATTAACGGGGCGGGGCGGACCGCGCAGCGGATAGAATCGAACATATGACCGTTATCGCCGCGGGGCGGGCACCGTGGGGCCACACCCCATTTGCAGTCGGCCGAATCGCGCGCCGATCACCCCTCGGTAAGCTGACGGCATGACAGGACAAGTACGCACTGTCGACGGCCGCGTGGCCGGACGACGCGGCCAGGCGACGCGGCAGAAGCTGCTCGACTGCCTCAGCGAAATGCTCAGCTCGTCGCCGTATCGGGACGTCAAGGTCATCGACGTGGCCCGGAAGGCGGGCACCTCCCCCGCGACCTTCTACCAGTATTTCCCGGACGTCGAGGGCGCCGTTCTCGAAATCGCCGAGGAAATGGCGAAGGAGGGTGCGGGATTGACCGCGCTGGTCTCCGGTAGATCCTGGGTCGGCAAAGCCGCTTGGGCGACCTCGGAGGAACTGGTCGAGGGATTCCTCGACTTCTGGCGTCGCCATGACGCGATTCTGCGGGTCGTGGACCTGGGCGCCGCCGAGGGCGATAAGCGGTTCTACAAGATCCGCATGAAGATCCTGAATTCGGTCACCAACTCCCTCACGGAATCGGTGAAGGAACTCCAGGCCAAGGGCAGGGTGGACAAGGACGTCAGCCCGGCCGCGATGGCGGGTTCGCTGGTGGCGATGTTGGCGGCGGTCGCCTCGCATCAGAAGGGTTTCACCACCTGGGGCGTGAAGCAGGCGGAGTTGAAGCCGAACCTCGCCCTCCTGGTCCATCTGGGCATCACGGGCCGCAAGCCCACGAAGTAGGGGCCGCACTCCGCCACGGGTCCGCGTCCCACCGTCCCCGATTCCGCGGCCCTTGGTTCCGCAGCCCCCGATTCCGCGGTCCTCAGCACGCAATCCGCGGAGCCACATCGGCAGCACTGGGCAGTACGCACCACAACAGCAGCACTACCGCAGCAACTACGGCAGCAACTACGGCAGCACCTCGGAGCTTCCCGAGAATGACTCCGGCATTCCCGCGCGTTCCCGCACACCGACCGGGAATCGCTCCGGACCTCCGGTGAATTCCCGAAGCTCGAACCTCTCGAAGGACGCCGAAGGACCCCGAAGAACCCCGCAGGATCCCCGAAGGCCCCCGGCTAGGATCCCCGCCCGTCGGTCAGCCGTTCGTACCGGGCTTGGCCCCCCAGATATAGAGCTGGTCATCGATGCCCAGCAGATCCCACAGCACCTTCGCGTCCGACAGGCGCAGGTTCACACACCCCGCGGAGCCCCCACCGTCGTAGAGGTCGTCAAGCCGGCCGTGCAGGGCCTGCCCCCCGTTGAAGAATTGGGCGTACGGCATGGGGGCGTTGTCATAGATGGTCGAGACGTGGTCGCGGCTGCGCAGGTAGATGGTCTGCCAGCCGAGCCGGGTCTCCTGCGAGTCCCGTCCCGTACGGATCGGCACGGGCGCGAAGACCACTTTCTTGTTGACCTGCACCCACAGCACCTGTCGGTTGAGGTCCACACAGGTGACCCGGCGGGCGCGGACCGGGCAGTCGCCCGCCGCATTGGGGTTGTCGCGGGCCCGGAGGGCGACCGTCCAGCGGTAGGTGGCGAGGTTGGCGTAGCCGTTGGCCGGTTCGATGGCGTTCGCCTGCTGGAAGGTGCGGATGGCTTCGCAGTCGGCCGTCGACTGGACACCGTCCACCGGCTGCTTCAGATACTCCTCCAAGTCGCGCTGGTACGGGCCGGTCCTGGCCACGCACGGAGGATCCGCCGCGACCACCGCCGCCCCGTCATCGGAATCAGAGCCGGGACCGGGACCGGGACCGGGACCCGAATCGGCGCCGGGAACAGAGCCGGAGTCGGTGACGGGGGCCGGGGCGGGTACCGGCACGGGGTCGGAGTCGGCGAAGGCCATTCCCGGGCCCGCCAGAGCCAGCGCCAGCCCCAGCGCCAGGGCCAACTTCACCGTCGCCGCTGATGTCCGTCCGTGTGTCCCCACGCCTCGTTCTCCCATGCGGCACTCCATCCTCGTACAACTCATACGACACATACGACATATGCGACACATGGGGCGCTAAGCATCCGTCAACCCACAGTTACCAGCGGACGGCTGGGATCGCCCCAGGCGGCGGGCCAAACCGGTGAAGGGACGCGGGCGCGGCCGAAGCGCGCACCCACGTCCCTTCACCGGACTTCAGCGAGAGTCGATATCAGCCCTTGGCGGGCTTGCTGACCACGGCTCCCTTCTTGCCCTTGCCCTTGCCGGGCTCACCACGCTTGTTCTCGATCTCGACCGAGATGCCCTGTGCGGCGTTGGCCGAGGTGATGACGTACGGGCCGAAGACCGGGTTGGCCGGGAGGACAAAGCCCTCCGGCACATCGGTCTCCAACAGGTAGTACGTCCCGGTGGTGAGATCCACGAAGAGGCAGTTGCCCCGGCTGTCCGTGGAGCAGCCGTTGCCCACGGAGGTGTCCGGGTTGGCGCCGGTGGTCTGGAGACCGGCGACGCCGTTGCTCTCGCGCCACAGCTCGAACACCGCGCCGGCCAGCGACTGGCCGTTCTTGGCGTCGGTCTTGTGGAGCTTGATCTTGCCCTTCTTCGGAGGCACCGGGGTCTTGGTGTTCTCCGCGGTCACACTGACACCGTCCGACGCGTTGGCCGCGGTGAGCACCAGCGGTCCGAAGACCGGGTTGGCCGGCAGGGTGTAGCCCGGGGGTGCGGCCGTCTCCTGCCAGTAGTAGGTGCCGAGGTCGACCGTGCGCGTGCACTGGCCGTTGCCACCCGTGGTGCAGGGGGCGCCGACCGTGGTGTCCGGGTTGATGCCGATGGTCTGGAGACCGGCGACGCCGTTGGTCTCCTCCCACAGCTGGAACGTGGCGCCCGCGAGGGTGGCGCCGGTGTCGGCGTCCTCCTTGACGACCGTCACATCGCCGCGGACCGGGGGCACCACCGATGCGGTGTTCTCGGCGGTGACCGTGACGCCCTGTGAGGCGTTGGCCGTGGTCAGCACCAGCGGGCCGAAGACCGGGTTGGCCGGCAGGTCGTACCCGGCCGGAGCGGCCGTCTCCTGCCAGTAGTAGGTTCCGACCTCGACCGTGCGCGAGCACCGGCCGTTGGCACCGGTCGTGCAGGGACCGCCGAGCGCAGTGTCCGGGTTGGCACCCGTCGTCTGCAGACCGGCGACACCGTTGGTCTCCTCCCAGAGCTGGAAGACCGCACCCGCGAGCGGGTTGTCCGTCTCGGCGTCGACCTTGACGACCGTGACATCACCCGTGACCGGGGGCACCACCGTGGGCGTGTTCGACGCGGAGATGATGACACCCTGGCCGGCGTTGGCCGCGGTCAGCACCAGCGGGCCGAAGGCCGGGTTCGCGGGCAGGTCGTAACCTGCCGGGGCGTCCGTCTCCAGCCAGTAGTACGTACCGAGGTCCACATTCCGCGTGCACTCACCATTGGCATCCGTGGTGCAGTCGGCACCGACCTGCGTGTCCGGGTTGGCACCCGTCGTCTGCAAACCGGCAACACCGTTGGTCTCCCGCCACAACTGGAAGACCGCGCCCGCGAGCGGGTTGTCCGTGTCGGCGTCCACCTTGGCCACCGTCACATCACCCGTGACCGGGGGCACCACCGTGGGCGAGTTCGACGCGGAGACGATGACACCCTGGCCGGCGTTGGCCGCCGTGAGCGCCATCGGACCGAAGACCGGGTTCGCCGGCAGCTCGTAACCTGCCGGAGCGGCCGTCTCCAGCCAGTAGTAGGTACCGAGATCCACATTCCGCGTGCACTGGCCGTCGGCACCCGTGGTGCAGTCCGTACCGACCTGCGTGTCCGGGTCGGCACCCGTGGTCTGGAGACCGGCGACACCGTTGGTCTCCTGCCAGAGCTGGAAGACCGCACCCGCCAGCGGGTCGTCGCTGTTCGCGTCCACCTTCACCACAGTGACATCACCACGGATCGGAGGAACCACCGAAGGCGCGTTGGAAGCCGTCACACTCACACCGTCCGCGGCGTTCGCCGCGGTCAGCACCAGCGGGCCGAAGACCGGGTTCACCGGCAGGTCGTACCCGGGCGGTGCCGTGGTCTCCAGCCAGTAGTAGGTACCGACCTCGACCGTGCGCGTGCACTCACCATTGGCGCCGGTGGTGCAGTCGGCACCGACCTGGGTGTCCGGGTCGGCACCGGTGGTCTGGAGACCGGCGACGCCGTTGGTCTCCTCCCACAGCTGGAAGACCGCGCCCGCGAGCGGGTTGTCCGTGTCGGCGTCCACCTTGGCCACCGTCACCTCGCCCGTGACCGGGGGGACCACCGTGGGGGTGTTCTCCGCGGTGACCGTAACGCCCGTGGGGGCGTTGGCGGCCGTGAGCGTCAGCGGGCCGAAGATCGGGTTCGCGGGCAGGTCATAACCTGCCGGAGCGGCCGTCTCCAGCCAGTAGTAGGTACCGAGATCCACATTCCGCGTGCACTCACCATTGGCACCCGTCGTGCAGTCCGTACCGACCTGCGTGTCCGGGTCGGCACCCGTGGTCTGGAGACCGGCGACACCGTTGGTCTCCTGCCACAACTGGAAGACCGCACCCGCCAGCGGGTCATCGGTGTTCGCGTCCACCTTCACCACGGTGACATCACCACGGATCGGAGGAACCACAGACGGCGAGTTCGGAGCCGTCACACTCACACCGGTCGCCGCGTTGTCCACGGTCAGCACCAGCGGGCCGAAGACCGGGTTCACCGGCAGGTCATAACCTGCCGGAGCGGCCGTCTCCAACCAGTAGTAGGTCCCGAACGCCACCGTACGGGAGCACTCACCATTGGCGCCCGTCGTGCAGTCGGCACCGACCTGGGTGTCCGGGTTGGCACCGGTGGTCTGGAGACCGGCGACGCCGTTGGTCTCCTCCCACAGCTCGAACACCGCACCCGCGAGCGGGTTGTCCGTGTCGGCGTCCACCTTGGCCACCGTCACCTCGCCCGTGGTCGGAACCACGGTGGCGGTGTTCTCGGCGTTGACCGAGACACCTTGCGGGGCGTTCGCCTCGGTCAGCACCAGCGGGCCGAAGACCGGGTTCGCGGGCAGGTCGTAACCTGCCGGAGCGGCCGTCTCCTGCCAGTAGTACGTACCGACCTCGACCGTACGAGTGCAGGTGCCGTCGGCACCCGTCGTGCAGCTCACCCCGACGGAAGTGTCCGGGTCAGCACCGGTGGTCTGGAGACCGGCGACGCCGTTGGTCTCCTCCCAGAGCTGGAAGACCGCGCCCGCGAGCGGGGCGTCGGTGTCGGCGTCCACCTTCACGACGGTGACATCACCCGTGACCGGGGGCACCACCGTGGGGGTGTTCTGGATGGCCACGGTGACCCCGGTGGCCGCGTTGTCCGCGGTCAGTACCAGGGGTCCGAAGACCGGATCGCCCGGCAGGTCGTACCCGGGCGGGGCCTGGATCTCCCGCCAGTAGTAGGTTCCCGTCTCGACGAGGCGGGCGCACTCACCGATGGCGTTGGTGGTGCAGTTCGCGCCGACCTGGGTGTCCGGGTTGGCGCCGGAGGTCTGGAGACCGGCGACACCGTTGGTGTCCTCCCACAGCTCGAACACCGCGCCCGCGAGCGCGGCCCCGGTCACCGAGTCCGTCTTCGCCAGCGAGACTTCGCCGGTGATCGGGGTCACGCTGTTCTGCGCCGTGACGGAGATCCCGTCGGGCACGTTGTCCGGTCCGAGTACCAGCGGACCGAAGGTCGGGTTCAACGGTAGGTCGTAACCCGGTGGCGCGGCCGTTTCCAGCCAGTAGTAGGTGCCCAGCTCCACCGTGCGGGTGCAGGTGCCGTCAGCGCCCGTGGTGCAGGCGGCGCCGATCTGGGTGTCCGGGTTGGCACCGGTGGTCTGGAGACCGGGCACACCGTTGGTCTCCTCCCACAGCTGGAAGACCGCACCCGCCAGCGGGTCGTTGGTCGTCGCGTCCACCTTGACGACCGAGACCGGCGCGGTGACGGGTGCCACCGTGCAGTCCGGGAGGTCGCCGTTGAACGGGTACGCGTGGAACTCCTGGCCACCGCCGCCGCCGACCACACTGGTGTGGGTGACGGAGCCGGTGGTGAAGAAGCGGCCGTTCACACCGGGGAGCGTGACCGTCGTCTGCGACGCCTGGTTGCCGATCAGCACACTGCCCTGGAACTGGCCGGTGCCCAGAAGCCCCACGGTGGCGGCGTCGGGGAAGTTCCACAGCAGCCGATCACGGTACTGGTTGAGCGGGTCGGTGTCGGAGATGCCACCGCTGTACGTGCTGAGCACGCGGTTGGCGCCGGTCACATTGACCAGGATGGTCGCGGTGGGCGGGATGTTCGCGAACACCAGCCCCTGCTGACCGCCGCTGGGCGAGGTCAGGTTGAAGTCGACGTTGAAGACCTGGAGGGCCGAGGTGCCGTCACCGGTGAAGGTGGTCTGGCCGCCGTCGTTGACGGCGGTGCCGGTCGCCGGCCGGGGGCCCTCGGAGTTCCGGGCGTAACACTGACTGGCGGTGGTCAGCTCATCGCGCAGCCCGGCGTACGGGGCTGCCGCGTTCGGGTCGGCGACGACCGTACCGGTGATGGTGCCGGTGGCCGTGCCCGCGTGGCGGACCACACCGCCGTCGGCCAGGAGCCGCTCGCCGGCCGCCACGGTGACATTGCCACCGGTGGTCAGGAAGTCCTCGCCGTCGTCCGGCGGCACCCGCGATCCGACACCGACGATGCCGATGTTGTAGATGGCGCTGGCGCCCGCGACCTTGTCCTGGTCGAAGTTGCCGAGCACGACGAGCCGGCCCTCGGCCTCGGCCGCGCGCTCACGGACCCGGAAATCGCCGCCGGCGAAGATGTTGATGCCGTTGTCGCGGCCCATGATGGGGCCGTTGCTGATCGGGGGGTAGGGATCGGGGCAGTCGCCGGGAACGCAGGGTCCGAGCCCGCCCGGGAGCGGTGCCGCGGCAGCTCTGGCCTTCGTGCTGATGCTGTTCTCCGGGGTGACCGGTCCGGCGCTGGCCGGTCCGATCCCCGATCCGAAGGCGAGCGCGGGCGCGGTGGAGGCGAGGACGGCGCAGGCCAAGCCCGCGGTCCAGGTCCGTTGTCGCAACCGCGCGAGGATTGCTCTCATTCGTCGAGTTCTCCTGTGAGTCTCCTGGTCCGGCAATTGTTTGACAGGCTGAGCAGGCGGAACTAAAGGACGTGTGCGACACTCCCGGACAAAGGGAATAATCCCTGGACAATCACCCGGCCGCGCGATCGGTGCGATATACCGCTACTTCTTGGGGTGTACCGGGTGAAACCGCCCCGCCACCCGTACGGCCGACTCCCCTCGCACTTTTCCGTCCACCTGCCCATCGGCCTTTCCGCCCCGCTGTTCCGCCCCTCTCCGCCCCGCTGTTCCGCCCCGCTGTTTCTGGCCGTCGCCGATATCCGGTGGCGGCTTCGACGGCGGGCGGCCATGCTCGCGCCCATGCCGCACCAGCCCCCGGCGCCCGACGCCGACGCCGTACGACAGCTACTCGCCCCCGTACCACCGGAGTGCGAGATCCGTCCGGTCGACGAAGGCGGCGAGCACTCCACCTGGTGGATCGGCCCCGACCGGGTGCTGCGACTGGCGCTGGACGAGGACGGTTCCGTACGGCAGGGACGCGAGATCGCGCTGCGGGACGCCCTCCGGCCCGCGCTGTCGGTGGCCGTGCCCGAGAGCGTCGCGCACGGGCAGTGGGCGCCGGGATTGACGTACACGCTCGACACCCGGCTCGGCGGGGTGTCGGCCGAGCGGCGGGCGGTGTCCGACCTCGGCGAGCGCGCACTCGCCCGGATGCTGATGGAGCTGCGGGCCTTTCCGGTGGAACGGGCGGCCGAGCTCGGAGTGCCGGTGGCCGCGCCCCGCGACTCGGTGGCGCTGTGGGAGACGGCGGGGCAACCGCCGGGCGGCCCCGGCCCGGCCGCCACCGCGACGGCGGGCGTCCTGACGCACCGGGACCTCAAGGGGGAGCATCTGCTGATCGACAGCGCGGGCGGGGTGAGCGGCGTACTCGACTGGACGGACGCCGTCATCGGCGATCCGGCCGAGGACATCGCCGGTCTCGCCATCTCGGTGGGCGCCCCGGCCGCCGTCCGCGCCGCCCGGCTCGCGGGATACGGGCCCGAGGTGTGCGCCAGGGGCGTGTGGCTGGCCCGCTACGACACCGTGATCCGACTGGTCGACCGGCTCCGCGGCACGGATGACAGCCCGCTGCCACTGCTCCGCGTCCAGCGGGACCGGGCCTGGACCTCCCCCGGAGGCCGCCCGGCGCCGGGCGCCCGGCGCCCGTGAGAGGATCCACCCGCGCCGCGGGCGCCGACTCGGAACACGGACGTGGAAGGTGACGATGTACGCGATATCCCTGGGCGAGGACGGCGCCGAACTGCGCCCGCTCGAACCGTGGCGGGCCGAGGAATTCCTCGATCACATCGACCGGGGGCGGGAGTTCATCGGGCAGCACAACGGACTCCCCGACGTCATCACGGACGTGGCTTCGAGCCGGGCGTTCCTCCAGATGTACGCGGAGAAGACCGCGGCCGACACCGGCCGGATCTGCGGTATCTGGACGGCCGGCCGACTGGTCGGCGCGGTCATCTTCCGCAAGCTCGACACCCAACAGGGCGTCGCCGAGGCGGGCTGCTGGCTGGAGCCGGCCGCGGCGGGCCGGGGGCTGGTGACCCGGGCGGTGCGCGTACTCATCGACTGGGCGGTCGACGTACGGGGCATCCACCGCGTGGAGTGGGTGGTCTCGACGGGCAACGAGCCCAGTATCGCCGTGGCCCGACGGCTCGGGATGACGAAGGAAGGCGTGCTGCGGGCGGCCTACCTGTACCGGGGGAAGCGGCACGACGAAGAGCTCTGGTCGGTGCTCGCACCGGAGTGGCGGGCGGCCCGACAGACGACCTGACCGGGCACGTACGACCGGCCGGGGGGTCTGCCCCGCTCAGCCCCCGGCTCCCACCAGGGCACCCGCCGGCTCGCCGCCCGCCGACCGCGCCAGCGCCCGGTGCTCGCTCGGCCGGACGCCCAGGGTGCGCTTGAAGGCCACGCTCAACGCGTACGCGTTGGAGTAGCCGACCCGGCGGGAGACGGCGTCCACCGTGGCGTCCGTCCCGGCCAGCAGATCGGCGGCCAGACAGATCCGCCAGTCGGTCAGATACGCCATGGGCGACTGGCCCACCAGATCGCTGAACCGCTGCGCGAACCGGGCCCGCGATGCGCCGACCTCGGACGCGAGACCGGCCACCGTCCAGGAGCGCGCGGGGTCGCCGTGGATCAGCCGCAGCGCGCGGCCCACCACCGGATCGCCATGGGCCTCGTACCAGGTGGGGGCCTGCGCATCGGGCAGTTCGAACCACTCCCGCAGACTGGTGACGAGCAGCAGGTCCAGCAGCCGGTCGAGGACGACCTGCTGTCCCGGGACGTCCCGGCGGATCTCCTTCGCGATCATGTCCAGCGTCGGGCAGCCGTCCGCGTGCGCGGGCACCCGGGCGACGCGCGGCAGCGCGCTCAACACGCGCTGCGAGACACTCCCCCGGACGTGGTAGGTGCCCTTGAGCAGCACGGCGGACTCGGGGCCCTCGTCCCCGTACGCGCACATCGGCATCTCGCCGAGGATGAGTCGGCCGTCCGGGGTCGTACAGCGGTCGGAGTCGTACACGAGGGCCCGCGGGGCCGCGCCGGGCTCGTCGGAGACGGTGTACGGCTCCGGGCCGACGACGATCACCACATCGCCGGTGCGCAGCGGGACGGCGGCGCCGCCGTCGGGGGTCACCCACGCCTCGCCGCTCACCATGGTGAGCAGAGCGAGTGGGGTCTCCTCCAGGAACCGCAGCGACCAGGGCGGGTTGAGGATCGACCGGTCGAAGAGGGCTCCCCGGGGGCGGACATCGTGCAGGAGGCTCGACAGGGCGTCATCCATGGTTCGGAGTCTAGGACCTGTCCGGAGCGGAGAATGAGACGCACAGACATCGAAGCGAGAGGAACAGCCATCTTGCGTTGCGCATGGGGCCTGTTCACTGGCTGACATGACGACATCAACCACACCCCAGAACGCCCCGTACCTCGTCCTCGGCGGCACCGGCAAGACCGGCCGCAGGGTCGCGGACGGACTCACCCGACGCGGCTTCACGGCCCGCGCCGCCTCCCGCAAGGGCCCGGTCCGCTTCGACTGGTCCGACGAGGAGAGCTGGGCCCCGGCGCTCGCCGGTGTCCGCGCCGTGTACGTGGTCGACTCCCAGGGCCCGGACGCGACCGCCGAACTGCGCGCCTTCGGCAAGGCCGCGACGGCGGCCGGGGTCGAGCGGCTGGTCCTGCTCTCGGCCCGGACCTGGGCCGAACTGGACGACGGCAGCGGTGAACTCCTCGCGGCGGAGACGGCCGTCAGGGAATCCGGCCTGGAGTGGACGATCCTGCGCCCGGCCTGGTTCGCGCAGAACTTCCTGGAGGAGAACTGGTTCCCCACGCTCTTCACCGAGGGTGAACTCCGCCTCCCGGTCGGCGCGGGCCGCGAACCCTTCATCGACCTGGACGACCTGGCGGACGTCGCGGTCGCCGCGCTCACCGAAGACGGCCACGCGGGCGAGACCTATGTGCTCTCCGGCCCCCGCGCCATGACCTGGGGCGAGGCGGTGCAGGAGATCTCCCGCGCCGCGGGCCGCCCGCTGCGGTACGTCCCGCTGACGGATGCGGAGTACACGGCGGAGATGACGGGCCGACACGGCTTCCCCGCCGACTTCGTGGAGCTACTCCTGCCGATGTTCCGGCACATCCGCAACGACGGCAGCGCGGAACTGTCGGACGGGGTGCGGCGGGCCCTGGGCCGCGAGCCGAGGGACTTCGCGGAGTACGCGGCCCGTACGACGTTCCCGGCCGAGGGCGCGTAGCGGGGTTCAGTCCCTGCGGATTGTCAGTGGCCGCTGGGATGCTCGTTCCATGACCGACCCCACCGCTTCCATCACGGCCTACTGGGACGCCGCCGCCGCGGCCTTCGACGACGAGCCCGATCACGGGCTGCGTGACATCCGGACCCGGGCGGCCTGGGATCGGCGGCTTCGTTCGTGGGTGCCCGCGGGTCCGGTCGATGTGCTCGATGCCGGGTGCGGTACGGGGACGCTGGCACTGCTGCTGGCGGCGGCCGGGCACCGGGTGTCCGGGGTCGATCTGGCGCCGCGCATGGTGGCGGCGGCGCGGGCCAAGTTCGCCGCGTCGGGGCTGGTCGGGCACTTCCAGGTGGGGGACGCCGCCGCACCTCCGGTGAGTGAGCGGCGGTTCGATGTGCTGCTGTCGCGGCATCTGTTGTGGACGCTGCCCGATCCGGAGGCGGCGCTGCGCGCGTGGGTGGCCCGGCTGCGGCCCGGGGGCCGGCTGGTGCTCGTCGAGGGGCGGTGGGGCGAGGCCGGGCAGGATGGCGCGCCCTATGTGGCCGGTGCCGGGGCGCTGCCCTGGGGTGGTGGCGTCGGCGCGGAGCGGCTGGCCGACGCCGTGCGTCCGCTGGTCGCCGGCCTGCGGGTCGAACCACTCGACGGCGACCCGGAGTTGTGGGGCCGTCCGGTGTCCGACGAGCGGTATGCGCTGATAGCCGAGGTGTGATCCCCCCCGGCTGGATGTGAGCGGTCCAACTGCCAGCCGGGGGGACCGCGCTCAGGCCCCCGGCCCCCGGCGACCCGCGCGGTACTCATCGGTGAGCATCGCGCCCATCGCCCCGCAGATATGGGTGATGAAGTCCTCGAACTCCCGCAGCCGTTCGGGGGTGTAGCGGGACATCTCGGTGGCCATGCGCTCGGCGTAGGGGCCGAAGAACTCCATGGCCCGGGGCCTGATGTCGGGGCTGCTGCGCAGGGTCACGACCCTGCCGTCCGTGTGTTCGCGGCTGCGGACGATGTGGCCGGCCTGTTCGAGCCGGTTCAGCAGGATGGTCGTCGCGCCCGATGTCAGGGAGATCCGTTCGCCCAGCCGGGCGGGTGAGAGCGGGGTGCCCTTGTCCTCCGCGTAGAGGATCTCGGCCAGGGCCGCCGCGTCCGTGGAGTGCAGGCCGAGCCAGGTCGCGAAGCGACGGGTGAACTCCGTGTAGTTGGCGCCGTACGCGCGCAGCCCTTCCATGAGGCGGTCGCGCTGCGCCTCAAGGTCGCCGGGCTCCGGTGTCTCCATCGCTGTACTCCACTGTCAGAAGTCGTCCGAAGTCGTCCGAGGCTGTCCGCTCCGCGCCGACGACGCGCTTCACCACGTCGTTTGACAACCTACCCTGGTCAATTTAGCTTTGCGGCAAAGATAACTAGCTTTGCCATAAAGTTAGCTGAGAGTGGAGTCATCGTGACCGACACACCAGAGTCCCCTCCCCTGCGCCAATGGCTCGGCCTTGTCGCCGTGTCCCTCGGGGTCGCCCTGATCGTCGTGGACATCACCATCGTCAATGTGATCCTCGCCCCGATCATCGAGGACCTCTCGATCACCTCGGTCGACGCCCAGTGGATCCAGGAGTCCTACGCGATCGCGTTCGCCGCGCTGCTCCTGCTCACCGGGCGCCTCTCGGATCTGCACGGCGCCCGCAAGATCTTCCTGATCGGCCTCGTCGTCTTCGGTGTGACGAGCGTTCTGGCCGCCGTCGCCCCCAGCGGGGGACTGCTGATCCTGGCCCGGTTCCTCCAGGGCATCGGCGGGGCCATGATCCTGCCGACCTCACTGGCCCTGGTGAACGCGACCTTCACCGGCAAGGCCCGGGGGCAGGCGTTCGCCGTCTGGGGATCGACCATCGGGGCCGCCGCTGCCGTCGGCCCGCTGCTGGGCGGCTGGCTCGCGGACTTCTCCTGGCGCTGGGCCTTCGGCATCAACATCCCGCTGGTGGCCGTGATCATCGCGGGGGTCCTGATCTATCTGCCCCCGTCACCGCGCACCCGCGGACGCGTCGACACCCTCGGCGCCGTACTGTCGGCGGTCGGCCTCGGCCTGCTGGCCTTCGCGCTGATCGAAGGCCGCACCTACGGGTGGCTGATCACCACGGAGCCACTGACCGTCGGCGGAGTGAGCTGGAGCGGCGGGCCCTCCCCGGTCCTCGTGGCACTCGTCGTATCGGCACTGGCCCTGGTCGCCTTCTGGCGGCGGCAGGCGGCGCTCGGCCGGTCGGGCGGCGAACCGCTGATGGACGTACGGCTGTTCGGCATCCCCTCGTTCCGCAACGGCAATGTCGTCACCCTGATCGTCGGTCTCGGCGAGTTCGGCATCATCGCGGTGCTGCCGCTCTGGCTCCAGTTCGCCCTGGACTACACCGCGTTCCAGGCGGGCCTGGCGCTCGTCGCCCTCGCCGTGGGCAGCTTCTGCGCCAGCGGCGCGAGCTTCCCGATGGCGGCCACGGTCCCCGCACTGGCCCAGGTGCGGATCGGTCTGGTCCTCGAAATCGCCGGTCTGGGACTTCTGGGCCTGATAGCCGCCACCGACAGCGCCTGGTGGCTGATCGCACTGGCCCTGTTCGTCTACGGAATCGGCGTCGGGTTCGCGACCGCGCAGGTGACCAACATCGTCCTGGTGGATGTGCCCGCCGACAGCGCCGGCCAGGGTTCGGGCATCCAGAGCGCCGCACGCGAACTGGGCTCCGCCCTCGGGATCGCCGTCCTCACCACCCTGTTCTTCAGCACGCTCGCCTCCGGCCTGCGCGACCGGCTCACCGACGGCGGGGCCCCCGACGGGGAGGCCGAGCGGCTCAGCGGTGTGGTGACGGAGAGCGCGGGCTCGGTGATCCCGGCGCTGCTGGCCGAACCCCGGACGGAGTCGGCCGGGGAGGCCGCGCGTGCGGCGATGACCAGCGGGCTACAGATATCCAGCTACGTCTGCGCCGCCCTGCTGGTGCTCGCGCTCGCGGCCACGCTGTTCATCACCCCCCGGGCCGAGCCCGAGCCCGACGGCGCCCGGCCCGAACCACCACAGCCGGAGCCCGAACACGCCCGCCCGGAGCCTGGACACGCCCGCCCGGAGCCCGTACGACCCGACTCCGCACAGCCGGAGCCCGACCGGCCGAAGCCGGCAGGGGCCTGACCGAGGCCGCTGGAGACAGCCGGGGGCCCCGGCCCACACAGCGCCCCCGGCCCCGGCCCCGGTCACCCCCGGCGCGTCAGCCGGAAGAGCCTGATCCGGCGTGGAATCCTCGACTGGTACGTCGCGTACGGGGGCCAGAACAGCAGCGCATCCGCCCAGGCGCGCTCCCGTTCCGCGCCCTCCAGCAGCCGGGCCCGTACGGGGATGGACTCGCCCTTCCAGTGCACCTCCGCCTCCGGGTGCTTCAGCAGGTTCGCCGTCCACGCCGGATGGCTGTCCCGGCCGAAGTTGGAGCCGATCAGGATCCAGTCCCCCGACTCCTCCGGCATGCACGCCAGGGGGGTGACTCTCGGCAGGCCGGATCTGGCGCCCCGCGCCGTGAGGACGAGCCCCGGCAGCATCTGGGCGCTGAGCAGCACCTTCCCCTTGGTGAGGCGGTGGACCGCGCGGTCCATCGCCGGGATGACATGGGGTGCGAGCTTCGCGAAGAGGCGTGTGGCGGAGACCTTCCGGATCAGTCGTACGCCCAGGGCCGGTCGAACCGCCGTCGCCATCAGACCGCCGCCGAAGCCGGCGCGAGGGCGGGGGCGGCGGCCTGCTCGGTATCCGGGCCGTGCGCGTCGAACAGGCCCGCCACCTCCGCCGCCCGGCCCCGCAGCCGGTGCACCGGGCCGAAGAGCAGCTCGTCCGACGCCGCCCGTTTGAAGTAGAGGTGCGCCTCGTGCTCCCAGGTGAAGCCGATGCCCCCGTGCAACTGCACCGCCTCCGCAGTCACCGCCCGCGCGGCCTCCAGGCACTGCGCCAGCGCGAGGCCGGATTCGCCCGGGTCCCCGGCCGCGTAGTACGCCGCCGAGCGGGCCGCCTGGACCCGTACATACAGATCGGCCAGCCGGTGCTTGACCGCCTGGAACGAGCCGATCGCGCGGCCGAACTGCTCGCGTTCGCGCACATACGCGACCGTCCGGTCCAGCGCACCGGACGCCGTGCCCACCGCCTCCGCCGCCACCAGCGCCGCCACGCCCGCGCCGACGGCGGCCAGCGCCCCCGGCACGCCCACCACACTTCCGTCCTCGTCGCCGAGCAGTTCCGCCGCGCAGTCCCGCAGTTCGACGCGGGCCTGCGCCCGGGTCTCGTCCATGGCCGTCAGCCGGGTGCGGGAGAGGCCCGCCGCCCCCGCCCGTACCAGGAACAACAGCGTCCGGCTGCGCGGAAACCCCCCGGTGTGGGCGGCGACGACCAGCAGCCCCGCGCTGTGCCCGCCGAGCACCTGGCCGGCCTCCCCGTAGAGCAGCCAGCCGCCGTCGGGCGCCCGGCGGGCCTGGACCCCACCGGCCCGGCCACCGCCCGCCCACTCCCCCGGCTCATTGGCGTCGATCAGCGCGAGCGCGGTCGTGAGGGTCCCGCCAGGGACGGTGAAAGCACAGGTCAGCGAGGCGTCCGCGATACGTGGGAGCAGTTCGCCGCGCTGCTCCGGCGTGCCCAGCGCGGCGATCAGCGGCGCGGCGATGCCCGAGGTGGCCAGCAGGGGTGACGGCAGCAGCGCCCGCCCGGTCTCCTCGCAGGCGAGGGCGAGTTCGGGGAGGCCACAGCCCACGCCCCCGTACGACTCCGGCAGTGCGAGGCCCGGCAGGCCGAGTTGTCCGGCGAGCCGGGTCCACAGGCCGGGGTCGTACCCCTCGGCGGTGCGGACGGCCGCCTTGACGTCGTCCGGACCGGAATGCCGGGCCAGTAGCGCGCGCAGCGTGCGCCGGATCTCGTCCTGTTCCTCAGTGGGACCGGTGAAGGCCATGGGAGCCCCTCCCTTTCTGACGGGGCGTCATGTTAGGTCCGGGCGGCGGAGATGCCCAGAGGCGCGCGGCGGGGTCCGGGCGGTGAATCCCCGCCGCCGCCCGGACCCGTACGACGTCCCGGACCCCTGCGGCACCCCGGATCCATGCGACGTCCCGGACCCATGCGACGTCCCGGACCCGTACGACGCTCAGCTCATCTGATGTACCGTCAGATTCATGCCCAGCATCCCGCGAACTCCGCGCAAGGTCGCCATCGTCGGCATATCCCTCTCCGACTGCGGGCGCGTCGACGGGCCCACCCCCTACGCCCTACACGCCCAGGCCGCGCGCCGCGCCCTCGCCGATTCGGGCCTCGACCGATCGGTGATCGACGGCTTCGCCTCAGCCGGACTCGGCGCCCTGGCCCCCGTCGACGTGGCCGAGTACCTCGGCCTCACACCCCGCTGGGTGGACTCCACCGCCGTCGGCGGCGCCACCTGGGAGGTCATGGCCGCCCACGCGGCCGACGCCATCGCGGCGGGTCACGCCGGTGCCGTACTCCTCGTCTACGGTTCCACCGCCCGCGCCGACATCAAGGCCGGGCGCCGCACCGCCAATCTCTCCTTCGGCAGCCGGGGTCCGTCGCAGTTCGAGGTCCCGTACGGGCACACGCTGATCGCCAAGTACGCGATGGCCGCCCGGCGCCACATGCACGAGTACGGGACGACGCTGGAACAGCTCGCGTCGGTCGCCGTCCAGGCACGGGCACACGCCGCCGCCAACCCCGACGCGATGTTCCGCGAACCGATCACCGTGGACGACGTCCTGGCCGGGCCGATGATCGCGGACCCCTTCACCAAACTGCACTGCTGCATCCGCAGTGACGGCGGCTGCGCGGTGCTGCTGGCGGCGGAGGAGTACGTACCGGACACCGTGAAGGACCCGGTGTGGATACTCGGCACCGGTGAGTACGCCTCGCACACCACCATGTCGGAGTGGGCCGACTTCACCGTCTCGCCGGCCGCCGTCTCGGGGCGGCTCGCCTTCGAGCGCGCGGGCGTCACGCCCGCGGAGATCGATATCGCCGAGATCTACGACGCCTTCACCTATATGACGCTGGTGACCCTGGAGGACCTCGGGTTCTGCGCCAAGGGCGAGGGCGGGGCGTTCGTCGGGAAGGGGCGGATCGGGCCGGGCGGCGAACTGCCCGTGAATACCGACGGCGGGGGGCTCTCGGCCTGTCATCCGGGGATGCGCGGGCTGTTTCTGCTGGTGGAGGCGGTACGGCAGCTACGCGGCGAGGCGGGCGGCCACCAGGTGCGCCGGGCGGACGGCACCCTGCCCCGGCTGGCCGTGGCCTCCGGCACGGGCGGCTGGTTCTGCTCATCGGGCACGGTGGTGCTGGGGCGGGAGTGAACCGGGCGGCCATGACCGTACGCCCTCGGGGCCGGTCGAACCCCGCCGCATGGAGCGGCCCCCGGGACCGGGCAACCCCCACCGTGCCAAGCCGCCCCCCAGGGTCGGTCGAACCCCGCCGCGTGAAGCCGCCCTCGGGACCGGTCAGCCCCACCGTGCCAAGCCGCCCCAGGACCGGTCAGCCCTGACCGTCCGGCGGCAGCAAGCGTTCCACCAGCGCGGTGATCAGCTCCGCCGCCTCATCCGGCGGGAACACGTCCGGCAGCGTCAGCCGCTCCACCACCAGCCAGTTCGCGGCAAGATAGATCATCCTGACGGCGTCGGCGTCCCCCGGCAGGCCCGAAGCCAGATGCCCGGAGACATTGGCCGCCACGTCCTCGCTCACGCGCTCGGTGAGCAGCGCGCGCAGGGCGGGGCGGCGGGTCGCCTCCAGACGGAGTTCGAGGAGGGCGAGGTACCCCGTACGGAACGAGGTGACCCGCACCAGTACGTCCCGCACCAGTTCGGCCACTCGCTCCCGGGTGGCCGGGCCGCCGCTGATGGCCTCCATCGTGGCGTCGTCCGGGCGCAGCCGCTCATAGATCCGGCGCCCGGCCTGGTTGAGCAGGTCGTCGCGGTTGGCGAAGTAGTTCGACGCGGTGCCCTTGGGTACGTCCGCCTCGGTGTCGACCGCCCGGAAGGTCAGGCCGCGCGCGCCGTCCCGGGCCAGCACCTCGATAGCCGCGTCCACGAGCGCCGCGCGCCGGGCCAGGTTCTGCCGCATGGATAGTGGTCCCCTCTGGATGCGCTCGGATCCCGAGAGGTCCCGAGAGGCCCCGAGAAGTCCCGCGAAGGCCCCAAGAGGCACCGAGGCAGCTCGTGATCCGACTCCCGGTCCGACTCCGGTCCGGCTCCGGTCCGGCTCCCGATGACACCGGGCGTTGACCACTATAGGTGGAGCACTACACCGGGAGTGGTTTTCATCGGAGGGACAGAGCCGGCGCAGGAGGCGCCATCGTCCGGAGGGGGAAGACTGGCCGGATGGACACCGAGCCGCCGCCGCGCGATCACACCGCACAGGACGCCTTCCGGGCACTGCTGCACACCCAGCGGGTCTGGGACACCGACCTCCCCGCCTTCGACCCGGCCGATGCCCCCGGCACCCCGCTCCCCCTCTTCCACCGCTGGTTCGCCGACGCCGTCGCGGCCGGTCAGCCCGAGCCGCACACCATGAGCCTGGCCACCGTTGACGGTGCGGGCCGTCCCGATGTCCGGACGCTGATGCTGCATGACGCCGACGAACGCGGCTGGCACTTCGCCTCCCACACCACCAGCGCGAAGGGCCGCCAGCTCGCCGCCAACCCGGAGGCGGCCCTCGGCTTCTACTGGCCCACGCGGGGCCGCCAGATCCGGGTACGGGGCGGTGTCGTCATGGGCGGCCCGGCCGAGAGCCGGGCGGATCTCCGGGCCCGTTCGACGGGGGCACTGGCCGCCGCGCTCACCGGCCGTCAGAGCGAGGTCCTGGGCTCGCGGGAGGAACTGGCCGCGGCCTCGCGGGACGCCTGGGAACGCGCCGAGGCGGAGCCCGGAGCGCCCGTGCCGACCTGGACGCGCTATGTGGTCGAACCCCGGGAGGTGGAGTTCTTCCAGGGGGACGCGCGCCGACAGCACGTGCGGCTGCGCTACCGACGTACGGAGGACGGCAGTACGGAGGACGGCGGCTGGGTGCGCGAGCTGCTCTGGCCCTGACCGCTCGCCCCATCCGCCGCCGTCGTGACAACAGGCTTGCCCCGCCCCCGGGTCCGCGAACAGGGCCATAGAAGGCCCGAGCGAGTACCTGGCGCGCACTCTCCGTTATCGGGCGATTCTGAAGACCGGTACCGCGATCCGCCCGTCCATCCGGAAGGTCACCTCCACGGCCATGCCGACGGCCAGCTCCCCCTCCGCGCACTCCACGATCTCGGTCATCATGCGGGGCCCCTCGGCCAGATCGACGACGGCGGCCACATACGGCACCCGGGCGCCGAACGGCGGTAGGTCGTTGCGGTGCACGACGGACCAGGTGTAGAGGGTGGCCCGGCCGCTGGTCGGCTCCCAGTCGACGTCGTCGCTCCAGCAGTGCGGGCAGAACTCGCGCGGATAGTGGTGGACCCTCGCACAGGCGCGGCAGCGGCGGATCAGCAGCCGCCCATCGGCGGCGGCGTCCCAGTAGGGCCGGGTGAACGCGTCGATGTCCGGGGTGGCCGCGGTGACCTCGGGCACCGCAGTCACCCCGGCAGTGACCTCGGGCACCGCAGTCACCCCCGCGGTGACCTCGGGCACCGCCCCCGGACCATCCCCCTGCGCCGTCGTCATCAGAAGAGCCCCAGCGCGCTGTCCAGGGACCAGCTCTGCCACGCCATGGCCCCCAGGGCGACGAACGAGATGAGCGCCATCATCGCGTTCTGCCCCTGCTCCGCCCAGTCGTGGATCATCAGCACCAGATAGAGCAGATTGAGGATCAGCCCGCCGATCAGGGCGATGGGGGTCAGGAATCCGAAGACCAGCCCCAGCCCGATGGCGAGTTCGGCGTAGACGACCACGTACGCCATGACCTTGGGGCGCGGCTGGACGACGCGCGCGAATCCGGTCCGTACCACCGCCCAGCGGTGCTTCCCCGCGACATCGGCCGCCCAGGCGATGCCCGTACCGCGTTCGAACCAGCCCTTCTTGTCCTTGTGCCGCCAGCTCTCCAGCCACCAGAGACCGAGCCCGACACGGAGGACGGCGAGCCACTCGGCGCCGGTGAGCCAGACGGTGTCCACCCGGACGACCTCCCACTTCCTGTCGGCGGGGGACCCGACCCAATGCGGCCATTCGACGGGACCCCGGCCAGTGTTTCTGACGGTACGTCAGTTCAGCGGATGCGACGCCCACCGCGCAAGAGGTGTGCACACCTGATCAGCGAACCGACCTTGATCGGACACTGATTGGGCAGTAGCGGCCGAAAGATGAGTAAGCGTGATCAGTTCGGTACCGATTCCCGTCTTGACCGAGACCCATCAACCTGACGCGCGCGTACGCTCACGCCACATGAAGACGGACGACAGGCCGGTCTACGTCATCGGCGCGGGCCCCGGCGGCCTCGCCACCGCCGCCGAACTGCGGAGGCGGGGCGTACGGGTCGTGGTGCTGGAGAAGTCCGACGCCGTCGGCGCCTCCTGGCGCGGCCACTACGACCGGCTCCACCTGCACACCACTCGACGGCTCTCCGGACTTCCGGGCCTCGGGCTGCCGAGGTCGTTCGGCCGGTGGGTGTCCCGGGACAACGTGATCCGCTACCTGGAGAAGTACGCGGCCGTCCATCGGTTGGAGATCGTGACGGGCGTCGAGGTCACCCGGATCGAGGCGGTGGACGGGGGCTGGCTGCTGCACGCCAGCGGCGGCCGCCGGCTGACCGGACGCGCGGTGGTCGTCGCGACCGGCTACAACCACACCCCGCGCCTGCCGGAGTGGCCCGGCAGGGACACCTACACCGGCGAGCTGCTGCACGCGGCGGAGTACCGCGCACCGGCCCCGTACGGCGGGAAGGACGTATTGGTCGTCGGCGTCGGCAATACGGGCGCGGAGATCGCCGTCGACCTGGTGGCGGGCGGCGCGGCGCGGGTCCGGCTCGCGGTCCGCACCCCGCCGCACATCGTCCGCCGCTCCACCCTGGGGTGGCCGGCCCAGCGCACCGGCATCCTGGTGCGGCGACTGCCCGCACCCCTGGTGGACCGGGCGGCCGGCCTGCTGTCCCGGATCTCCGTACCGGACCTCTCCGCGCACGGCCTGCCGCGCCCGCCGAAGGGCCTGTACACCCGGGCGCGGGAAGGTGCGATCCCGGTGCAGGACGTGGGCCTGATCAAGGCCGTACGGAGGGGAGAGGTGGAGCCGGTCGCCGCACTGGAGGCGTTCGAGAAGGAGGAGGCGGTCCTCGCGGACGGCACCCGGATCGCCCCGGACGCGGTGATCGTGGCGACGGGGTACCGGCGCGCACTGGAGGGGCTGGTGGGCCATCTGGGAGTGCTTGACCCCCGGGGCACGCCGCTGGCGCACGGGGGCCGTACGGCGCCGGGCGCGCCGGGCCTGTACTTCACCGGGTTCACCAATCCGATCAGCGGGATGCTGCGGGAGCTGGCGAGGGACGCCCACAGGATCGCGAAGGCGCTGGCGAGGGCCGAAGCGAAGCGCTGACGGTGAGAGCGGCGACGGCGGGCGGCGGCGAGCGGCGGAAGGCCGGCCGGGAGCCAGCAGCAGGGCAGCGGCAGGCAGCAGGACGACAGAAAGGAGGGGGCCGAGGGGGGGCCGCATCTGGACCGGAGTGCGGCGCCGATGACGACCTTGGCGCACCCTCCACACCCTTTCCACGCACTACTCCTTCCTGACATCACGTCAGATATGTAATCTGACTGTGCGTCAGCTAAGAACTCGGTAAACGAGCAGGAGCGGGGCTCAGCGATGCTTGGATCCACTCACGGCACCCTCACCTCGGACCTCCACACGCGCGTCGTCGCCTGTGGGGAGCACCCCCGCGACGCCGTCCACGACACCGCGTCCGTCACCGCGACCGACGGGGACAGAGACGTCAGCGGGCGGCCCCTGTACGCCCCCGTGCCCGATCTGGACCGGTTCTTCCGGCCGCGCTCCGTAGCCGTCGTCGGAGCCTCCGACGGCGAGGGCCGGCCCAACACCGGCATCACCCGGCAGCTCATCGACTGGGCCGAACGCGTCGGGGCACGCGTCCACCCCGTCCACCCCACCCGTGAAGAGGTCTTCGGGCTGCGCTGCGTGCCCGACGTGGGACAGCTTCCCGAAGAGGTCGATCTCGCCGTACTGCTGGTCGGCGACCCCCTGCCGCTCATCGACCAACTCGCCGATGCCAAGATCCGCTTCGCCGTCGCCTTCGCCTCCGGATACGCCGAGACGGGCGCGGCGGGCGCCGTCGCGCAGCAGCGCCTCGCCGCCGCCGTCGCCCGCGCAGGGGTGCGGCTGCTCGGGCCCAACACCAACCTCAACGCCTTCGAACGGTTCCGCGACGACCTCGAAGGGCCCGCCATCGCCCTGATCACCCAGTCCGGCCACCAGGGGCGGCCCGTCTTCACCCTCCAGGAGCTGGGGATACGGCTCTCCCACTGGGCCCCCACCGGCAACGAGGCCGATCTGGAGACCGCCGACTTCATCTCGTACTTCGCCGAGCGGCCCGAGGTCGGCGCCATCGCCTGCTACGTCGAAGGGCTCAAGGACGGCCGGTCCTTCCTCCTGGCCGCCGACCGCGCGGCCCGGCGCGGGGTGCCGGTCGTCGCCGTCAAGGTGGGGCGCACCGAGACCGGGGCGCGGATGGCCGCCTCCCACACCGGGAAGCTGACCGGCGCCGACCAGGTGGTGGACGCGGCGATGCGGCAGTACGGAGTGATCCGGGTGGACGGTCTGGACGAGTTGCAGGACACCTCCACTCTGCTCGCGCGGGCCCGTAAACCTCTCGCGGACGGTGTCGTCGTCTACTCCATCTCGGGCGGTACCGGCGCCCACTTCGCCGATCTCGCCGCCTCGGCCGGGCTGCCGATGCCCCGGCTCTCCGAGGCGAAACAGGCCGAGCTGCACCAGTGGATACCCGACTATCTGAGCGTCGCGAACCCCGTCGACAACGGCGGCCACCCGGTCGGCGACTGGCGCGGCCGCAAACTCATCGACGCGATCCTCGCCGACCCCGGGGTCGGGGTGCTGATCTGTCCGATCACCGGCCCGTTCCCGCCGATGAGCGACAGGCTCGCCCAGGACCTGGTGGACGCGGCCGAGGCCACCGACAAGCTGATCTGTGTGGTGTGGGGATCGCCGGTCGGCACGGAGCCGGCGTACCGGGAGACCCTGCTCGGCTCCTCCCGGGTCGCCACCTTCCGCACCTTCGCCAACTGTGTCTCCGCCGTCCGGTCCTACCTCGACCACCACCACTTCACCAGCGGCTACCGCTCCCCGTTCGACGAGGCCCCGCGCACCCCGTCGCCGTCCTTCCGGAAGGCGCGGGCCCTGATGCGCCCCGGGAAGCAGCTCAGCGAGCACGCGGCCAAGCAACTACTGCGCGCGTACGGCATCCGGGTGCCCCGCGAACAACTGGTGACCAGCGCGGCGGCGGCCGTCCGCGCGGCGGGTCTGGTGGGCTACCCCGTGGTGATGAAGGCGTCCGGCGCCCGGATCGCCCACAAGACCGAACTCGGCCTGGTCAAGGTCGGCCTCACCTCCGCCAGCCAGGTACGGGACGCCTACCGCGAACTCACCGACATCGCCCGCGCCGAGGACATCGAACTGGACGGCGTACTGGTCTGCCAGATGGTCGAGCGGGGCGTGGAGATGGTCGTCGGCGTCACCCAGGACGCCCTCTTCGGCCCCACCGTGACCGTCGGCCTCGGCGGGGTGCTGGTGGAGGTGCTCCAGGACGTGGCCGTACGGGTTCCTCCGTTCGGCGAGGGGCAGGCCCGCGCGATGCTCGGCGAGCTGCGCGGCAGTGCCCTGCTGGACGGTGTGCGCGGCGGACCGCCGATGGATGTGGACGCGCTCGTCGAGGTGGTCCTACGGGTCCAGCGGATGGCGCTGGAGCTGGGCGACGAACTCTCCGAACTCGACATCAACCCGCTGATGGTGCTGCCACGCGGGCAGGGCGCGGTGGCACTGGACGCGCTGGCGGTGTGCCGGTGAGCGCCGAGAACGAAGTACGGCACCGCACCGTGGACACCGTGGACGATGAGGTGCCGCACCGCACCGTGGACACCGTGAACACCGAGGACGAGGTGCTGCACCGCACTGTGAACGGCGTCTCGTGGATCACCCTCAACCGGCCCGGGGCGATGAACGCCGTCACCTGGGAGCAGCGGGAGCGGATCATCGCCCTGCTCGCCGACGCCTCGGCGGACCCGGAGGTCCGCGCCGTGGTCGTCACCGCCACCGGTAAGGGCTTCTGCGCCGGCGCGGACCTGCGCGCCCGCGCGGGAGCACCGCCCCCCGGGGAGCGGATCGCGGGCGATGTGGCCCGGACCATCCGCCGCGGGGCACAGCGGCTGATCGCGGCCGTGCTCGACTGCGAGAAGCCGGTGGTCGCGGCGGTGAACGGCACGGCGGCCGGGATCGGCGCGCACCTCGCCCTCGCCTGCGATCTGGTGCTCGCCGCCGACACGGCGAAGTTCATCGAGGTCTTCGCCCGCCGTGGGCTCGTCCCGGACGGCGGCGGCGCCTATCTGCTCCCCCGCCTGATCGGCCCGCACCGCGCCAAGGAGCTGATGTTCTTCGGCGACGCCGTCCCGGCCGCCGACGCCGAACGCCTGGGCCTGGTCAACCGTGTCGTCCCGGCCGCCGACCTCCCCGAAACGGCCCGCGCCTGGGCCGAACGCCTCGCCCAGGGCCCCACCCGCGCGCTGACGCTCACCAAACAGCTCGTGAACGCGTCCCTGGAGTCGGACCGGACCACGGCCTTCGCGGCGGAGGCGGCGGCACAGGAGATCAATATGACGACCCGGGACGCCAATGAAGGGGTCGCGAGCTTCCTGGAGCGACGCGCCCCCCAGTACGAAGGTCGCTGAACGAAGGTCGCTAAGCCAAGGCCGCTGAGCCAAGGTCACTGAACGACGGCCGTTGAACGAGGGTCGTTGAACGAGGGCCGTCGGCCGCGCCCGCTCGGATCACCCGGTCCGACCCGACACCGTCCCCCCAGCGGGCCCGGACCGGCACCGGCCCGCGGCGGCCCACACCCGGCGCCGTCTCGCGGCGGCCCCCGGGGCGCCCCGCCATGACCCCGGTCACCCCGTCACCGTGACCCCGATCACCCCCGCCCGGCCAGGGAAAAGCTGGGCGAGATCCGGGTCCCGGGCCCCTTAGGATGGCCGTCGTGACCGACAACACTCCACAGAGCCCCGACCACGGGCCGACGCGCAATCCTGAGCTGCCGACCCAGTACGCGCCGGCCGACGTAGAGGGACCCCTGTACGAGCGTTGGGTAGAGCGCGGGTACTTCGACGCGGACGCGAAGAGCGAGAAGCCCCCGTACACCATCGTCATCCCGCCGCCGAACGTCACCGGCTCGCTCCACCTGGGCCATGCCTTCGAGCACACCCTGATCGACGCCCTCACCCGCCGTAAGCGGATGCAGGGGTACGAGACGCTGTGGCAGCCCGGCATGGACCACGCCGGTATCGCCACCCAGAACGTCGTCGAGCGCGAGCTGGCCAAGGAGGGGAAGTCCCGGCACGACCTCGGCCGTGAGGCTTTCGTCGAGCGCGTCTGGCAGTGGAAGGCCGAGTCCGGGGGCCAGATCGCCGGCCAGATGCGGCGCCTCGGTGAGGGCGTCGCCTGGAACCGTGACCGCTTCACCATGGACGAGGGGCTCTCCCGGGCCGTCCAGACCGTCTTCAAGAAGATGTTCGACGACGGGCTGATCTACCGGGCCGAGCGGATCATCAACTGGTGTCCGCGCTGTCTGACCGCGATCTCCGACATCGAGGTCGACTACCAGGACGACGACGGCGAGCTGGTCTCGATCAAGTACGGGGACGGCGAGGACACCATCGTCGTCGCGACGACCCGCGCGGAGACTATGCTCGGTGACACCGGCGTCGCCGTCCACCCCGACGACCCGCGGTACGCCCGGCTGATCGGCAAGCGGATCAAGCTGCCGCTGACCGACCGTACGATCCCGGTCGTCGCGGACACGCATGTCGACCCCGAGTTCGGTACGGGCGCGGTCAAGGTGACCCCGGCCCACGACCCGAACGACTTCGCCATCGGCCAGCGCCACGGACTCGAATCGGTCGAGGTCCTGGACGAGCGCGGTGTGATCACGGTGCACGGCCCCTTCGAGGGGCTGGACCGCTTCGAGGCGCGCTCCGCCATCGTCGGCGCGCTGCGGGCCGACGGGCGGATCGTCGCCGAGAAGCGCCCGTACGTCCACTCCGTCGGCCACTGCTCCCGCTGCCGGACGACGCTCGAACCGCGGCTCTCCCTCCAGTGGTGGGTCAAGGTGGAGACCCTCGCCAAGGCGGCCGGTGACGCGGTCCGCGACGGGCGGGTCAACATCCACCCGGCCGATATGTCCCAGCGGTACTTCGACTGGGTCGACAACATGCACGACTGGACCATCTCGCGCCAGCTCTGGTGGGGCCACCGCATCCCCGTCTGGCACGGCCCGAACGGCGAGACCGTCTGTGTCGGACCCGATGAGCAGCCGCCGTCCGGCGAGGGCTGGTTCCAGGACCCCGACGTCCTGGACACCTGGTTCTCCTCCGGCCTCTGGCCCTTCTCCACCCTCGGCTGGCCCGAGCGGACGGCGGAGCTGGACAAGTTCTATCCGAACTCGGTCCTGGTCACCGGCTACGACCTGATGTTCTTCTGGGTCGCCCGGATGATGATGTTCGGCCTCTACACGATGGACGGCCAGCCGCCGTTCCGCACCATCGCCTTCCACGGCATGGTCCGCGACGAGTTCGGCAAGAAGATGTCGAAGTCCTCCGGCAACACGGTGAACCCGCTGGACTGGATGGACAAGTACGGTTCGGACGCGGTCCGCTTCACCCTCGCCAAGGGCGCCAACCCCGGCACGGACGTGCCGGTCGGCGAGGACTGGGTCCAGGCGTCCCGCAACTTCGCCAACAAGATCTGGAACGCCACCCGCTTCGCCCTGATGAACGGCGCCACCGTCGACGGCGAACTGCCGCCCGTCGAGCAGTTGAGCGCCACCGACCGGTGGATCCTGTCCCGGCTGAACAAGACCGTGGCCGAGACCGACGCGTACTACGACGACTACCAGTTCGCCAAGCTCTCCGACGGCCTCTACCACTTCGCGTGGGACGAGATCTTCGACTGGTACGTCGAACTCTCCAAGACGACGTTCTTCGCCGGCGGCGAGCAGGCGAAGGTCTCCGGCCGGGTCCTCGGTGAGGTCCTCGACGTCACCCTGCGCCTCCTCCACCCCATCGTCCCGTTCGTCACGGACACCCTCTGGACCACTCTCACCGGCCGCGAGTCCGTCGTCGTCGCCGAGTGGCCGAAGGCCGTGTCCGTCCCCGGGGCCGAGACCCCCGGCGGCTTCCACGACGAGGCCGCCGAGCGGGAGATCGAGCTGGTCCAGCGGGTCGTCACCGAAGTCCGCCGATTCCGCTCCGACCAGGGGCTCCAGCCCGGCCAGAAGGTCCCGGCCCGGCTGGACCTGACCGGTACCGCGCTCGCCGCGCACGAGACCGCCATCCGCCAGTTGCTGCGGCTCCAGCCGGAGGGCGACGGCTTCCACGCCACCGCCACTCTCCCGGTCGCCGGCGCGACCGTCGCCCTCGACCTCTCGGGCACCATCGACGTCGTGGCCGAGCGCAAGCGGCTCGCCAAGGACCTGGAGGCGGCCCAGAAGGAGCGCCGTCAGGCCGAGGCGAAGCTGGGCAACGATGCCTTCCTCGCGAAGGCCCCGGACAATGTGGTCGACAAGATCCGTCTCCGCCTCACCAAGGCCGACGAGGACATCGCCCGCCTCACCACCCAGCTCGACAACCTGCCGGCCGCCTGAGGTCGTACCTCTCGGTGTTCAGCACGAAGCCCCGCTGAGGCGCAGCGACTCGCCTCAGCGGGGCTTCGTTCCTGTCCCGTCCTGTCCGGGCAGGGGCTCAGGTCCTGCCCGGACAGGAGTTCAACAGATCAGCGGGTGCACCTGATCGCGGCGTTGCCGTCCCACCAGCCGGGTCCGGACTGGCGGGAGTAGGCGTAGAGCAGTACGCACTGCTCATTGAGGAATCCGCTGATCAGCGCGTGCCGCCGGGCCATGTTCTCGGCTTCCCGCTTCGCCTTGCCGGAACTCTGCTCGTACGACCAGCCTGTGAACGACACCGACTCCTTGGCACCGGCGCCGGTGTTGGCGGGCGCGACGGTCGACGCGCCGGTGCCGGTGTCGGCGTGCGCGACGGCCGGCGCGAGCATGGCCAGGCCCGCGATGGCGACGGCAACGCCACCACGTGTGAGTATCGAGGTCATATCGGTATTCCCTTCTTGGCGGAGATCGGTGTGCTTCAGCGCTGACAGAACAGGTCGGCGACCGCGGTGAACACGCCACCGCCGACCGACCTGACGTCGGTCGCCCGGACATGGCACTGGTTCGCCTGCCAGCCGGCCGACTGGGCGATCGTGTAGGCCATCCGGACCGCGCCGTTCACCGCCTGGGACGGCGAAGTCCCCATCCCTGTGCCGGTGAACGTCCGTACCTCGGGCGGGGCGGTCGTCTGCTGGGCGGATGGGGCCCCGGCCGGTGCCGCCTGGGCGGACGCGGCGCCTCCGACGAGGCACGCCGAGGCGGCCAGGGCCACCGCGATGGAGCGCAGACATAACGTTGACGAACGGGCCACAGAGACTCCTCGATATCGCTTCGCTGGTCGACTCGCTGGTCGACTCGTTGGTCGACTCGTTGGTCGATTCGCTGCTCACTGAAACGATCAACAGCCTCAGCAGCGCGGCGAATTGGGTCAAGCGCTGCGGGCCCTGGTGGAACGGGGGAACCATTCCACCCCCACTGACGTGGGAACACGCGACAGGGGTGGAACGCCGCCCCGAAGCTCTGGGGGGGTGCTGAATCGATTGAGCGCGTCAGAGTCGGAAAAGGAGAGCGGGGCGGAGTCGGGGACCGAGGCGTTCGCGCGTCGGCTGCGGGGGATACGGGCGGCGTCGGGGCGCAGCTATGGGGCGCTGGCGCGCCGGATGGGGGTCAGCGCCTCCACGCTGCACCGCTACTGCGCCGGTCACACCGTGCCGCTGGAGTTCGCCCCGGTCGAACGGCTGGCGCGGCTGTGTGGCTGCGAGCGGGACGAGCTGGTCTCGCTGCACCACCTCTGGAAGCTGGCGGACGACGAGCGCCGCGGACGTCAGGAGGCCGCGGCTGCCAGGACCGCCCCGGGAGCCGGCGACCAGGTGGCACCCCCCGAATCCCCTGAACCACCTGAAGCCCTCGAAGCACCTGAAGCACCTGAAGCACCTGAAGCACCTGAAGCACCTGAAGCCTCCACACCACCCGCAGCACCCGCAGCACCCGCAGTCACCGAAGCAGCCCCGGAGACCGGCGAGCCCACCCAGCCCGCACAGCCCGCACAACCGACCCAGTCCGCCCAGCCCACTCACCTCGCCCCGATGCAGGCTCCCCCTGAGACGGCCACCGTCCTGGGAGGGTGGAGCACCGGCGCGGCATCGCTCGATGCGCCCGGATCCGATGTGCCGCCGCAGGTGCCACGGCGCCGCCGAACCGCCCACGCCACCGGGCTGGCCGCCGTCGCGACCACCCTCACCCTCCTCGTCCTGCTGGCGTTCGACCGGTCGCCGTTCCTCTCGGCGGGCTCGGACGGTCCGGACCGGCGAGACGCGCCGGAGCCCGCCACCGGCTCGCGGTACACGGTCGCCGCCGTCCCCTCCCCGCTCACCTCATCCGCCCCGCCCTCCCTCTTCGTCGCGCCCTCCCCGTCCGTTTCGCCCCGGGCGACCGCATCCGGACCTCCGGACCGCCCCTCGGCCTCGGCGGGCCCGAACCGTACCGGCTCCCCCACCGCTCCATCGGGGCCCGCCATGAACCCGAAGTCCTCGGCCACCGCCCTGCCGTTCACCTGGAACGTCAACCAGCACATCTGGGCGGGCGGCTGTAGCCACTCCTATCTCGTCGACCGCCCACCGACCGCGGTCCCCCCGCCGCCCTCCGTGTCCGACGCCGAGCCCTGGGCCCGTTCCCTGGGGGCGGTGCACGGGGGCGACACCCTGGTCAGGGTGACCGTCCAAGGCCGTGGTGAGCAGGCGGTCGTGCTCCAGGCGCTCCGGGTCAGGGTGGTCGCCCAGCCTCCCCCGCAGCGCCAGAACGTCTACGGCATGGGTGTGAGCTGCGGAGGCCCGATGACTCCCCGGATGTTCGACGTCGACCTCGACGCCGACCGCCCGGCCGCCCGTTCCGTGCCCGGCAACGACGCCGGGGTGGAGATCCCCGCCGTCTCGTTCCCGTACCGGGTCTCGATCCGGGACCCGGAGATCCTGCTCGTCACCGGCCGCACGCTGAAGTGTGCCTGCGACTGGTATCTGGAGCTGGAGTGGAGCAGCGGCGACCGCTCCGGGACCGTACGGATCGATGACGGCGGACGGCCCTTCCGTACGAGCGGTGTCCAGGGCAGTCCCACCTATCAGTACGACACCGGTGCCCGCCGCTGGACCCCACTCCCGGAGGCACACCCAGACGGCCCAGACCATCCAACGAGCGCAGCCAGCCCCCGGGCAGCCAATTCCAGCCCGTCCGGCGCTTGAGGACACGCCCGCAGGGTGTGCCCGACAACCCAGCAAGCTCCGCAGGCAATTCCAGCCCGTCCGGCGTTTGAGGACACGCCCGCAGGGTGTGCGCGACAGCCCACGGCGGTCAGGAGAACCGCCCCGCCAGGACCCCGCGAAGCCCCGCAGGGCCCACGCGCGGTCCCAGCCCTTCCCATCTGACACCCCGTCAGCTCCAATGGAAGGGTGATGGGACACGCAGCCATGGCAGCCACCGCCGTCCGGTATCTCCGGACCGCCGGCGCGCCCACGACCACCCGGCCCTACGACGCCCTCCCCCGACCCGAGCTACGGGCCGTCGCGGACGATGAGCGACCCCCGGTCGATCCGTGTGAGTTCCGCCGCGTACTCGGCCAGTTCGCGACCGGGGTCACCGTGGTCACCGCCTACGACGCGGGGACACCGGCCGGATTCGCCTGCCAGTCGTTCTCGTCGCTGTCGCTCGATCCGCCCCTGGTCGCCTTCATGGTCGCCCGGACTTCGACGACCTGGCCGCGCATCGCCCGCGCCGGGGTGTTCTGCGTCAACATCCTGGGCGCGGACCAGGGCGAGCTGTGCATGGGGTTCGCGGTGCGCGGGGCGGACAAGTTCGCCGGGGTGGCGTACGCTCCGGCGCCGGTGACCGGGTCGCCACTGCTCGCCGGCGTACCGGCCTGGGTGGACTGCACGATCCACGCCGTGCACACCGGGGGCGACCACCTGATCGTGGTGGGCCGGGTCGAGGCGCTGGGCGCCACCGATGGCGACGGGCCGCTGCTCTTCCACCGGGGCGCCTTCGGCCGCCTCGCACCGTGACCACAGCCTGGAGCCACCGCGCCGTAGCCACACGCGGGAGCCTCGCACCGTGACCACAGCCGGGGGCCACGGCGGCGCAGGAGGCGACCGGGTCCCGCGTCAGCCCCGGCCGAAGGTGAGCACCCCGCGCGCCACCCGCCCGTGGTGCGCGTCGTCCGCCGCCTTCGCGAAGTCCTCGATCGGATAGACCTCCGTCACCAGCTCGTCCAGCAGCAGCGCCCCGCGCCGGTACATGTCCGCGTACAGGGCGATGTCGTGCTGCGGACGCGACGAACCGTAGCGGCAGCCCAGTATCGACTTGTCGAGGAACATCGCCGCAGGCGGGAAGGTCGCCTCCGCCCCCGGCGCGGTCATCCCCAGCAGGATCGCCTGTCCGCCCCGGTCGAGCAGGTCCACCGCCTGCCGGACCAGCGCGGTCCGCCCCACACACTCGAAGACATGATCGGCACCGGTCGGCAGCACCTCCCGCACCCCGGCGGCCGACGCCAGGAAGTGCGTGGCGCCGAAGGTCCGCGCCATCTCCTCCTTCGCCGGGTTGGAGTCCACGGCGACGATGGTGGACGCGCCCGCGATCCGGGCGCCCTGGAGGACATTGAGCCCGATGCCACCGGCGCCGATGACCACCACGCTCTCGCCCCGGCCGACCTTGGCCCGGTTCAGTACGGCCCCGACCCCGGTCAGCACACCGCAGCCGATCAGCGCGGCCGACGTCAGCGGGACATCGTCCGGGATCCGCACCGCCTGCACGGCCTTGACGACCGTGCGCTCCGCGAAAGCGGAATTGGCGGCGAACTGGTGGACCGGTTCGCCACCGCGCGAGAAGGGGCGGCCCGGACGGCCGATCGCCTTCCGGCACAGCGTGGGCCGACCCCGGTCACAGTCGGCGCAGGCACCGCAATTGGCCAGCGTGGAGAGGGCCACATGGTCCCCGGGTCCGACGTGTCCGACCCCCGGGCCCACCGCCTCCACCACTCCGGCGCCCTCGTGCCCGAGGACGACCGGCGCGGGAAACGGAATCGTCCCGTCGATCACCGAAAGATCGCTGTGACAGAGTCCGGCCGCCGCCATCGCGACCAGGACCTCCCCCGGCCCCGGGTCCCGTACCACCAGATCGTCCACGACCCGCGCCCGCGCGCCGTCGAAGAGAACGCCTCTCATCCCGTCTGCTCCTTCGGTAGCCCGAGCACCCGCTCGGCGATGATGGTGCGCTGGATCTCGTCCGAGCCGCCGTAGATCGTGTCGGCCCGGCTGAAGAGGAACAGGTGCTGGTCCGCGTCGAGTCCGTACGGTCGCTCGGGGCTCCAGTCGTACGGGCCGGTCGTGGCGCCCGCCCCCCGTACGGCCACGGCCAGCTCCCCCAGCCGCTGGTGCCAGCCGCCCCACAGCAGCTTGGCGACGCTGGGGGCGCCCGCGTCGCCCCCGGCGCCGAGGGTGCGCAGGGCGTTCCACCGCATGGTCCGCAGCTCGGCCCACTGGCGCACCAGCCGGTCCCTGAGTACGGGATCGTCCACCGCGCCACTCGCCACGGCGGCCCGGACCACCGCCGCCAGCTCCGCCCCGAACCCGATCTGCTGGACGAGGGTGGACACCCCGCGCTCCAGCGCGAGCAGCCCCATGGCGACGCGCCAGCCGTTGCCCTCACCGCCGACGAGATGCCCGGCACGGGCGGTGGCACCGTCGAAGAACACCTCGTTGAACTCGCTGGTACCGGTCATCTGCCGGATCGGGCGCACCTCGATCCGGCCGGGCTGGTCCATCGGTACGAGCAGGAACGACAGCCCCCGGTGGCGGGCCGAACCGGGCTCGGTCCGGGCGAGAACGAAGCACCAGTCCGCCTCCCGGGCCAGCGAGGTCCAGATCTTCTGGCCGCTGATCCGGTACGTGTCCCCGTCCCGCACGGCGGCGGTCCGCACGGCGGCGAGATCGGACCCGGCGCCGGGTTCGCTGTAGCCCTGGCACCACAGCTCGTCGCCCCGGGCGACCGGGGGCAGAAAACGGTCCCGCTGCGCCCGGTCGCCGAACTCGATCAGCGTCGGGGCGAGCAGATTCTCCCCGATGTGCCCGACCCGGGCGGGGGCCCCGGACCGGGCGTACTCCTCGGCCCAGACGACCTGTTGGGTGAGGCCGGCCGTCCGATTCCCGTACGAGCCGTCGCCCCAGCCGATCCCGATCCAGCCGCCGCGACCGAGTTCCCGCTCCCACTCCCGGGGGTCCTGATCGTGACAGTGACGCCGAAGCCAGTCCCGGGCCTCGGCGCGAAAGGTGCGGTCGTCGTCCATGCGGATCCTCCAACTCGCCCACTCCCACGCGCCGAGGCCGCGCGCCGCCCGCCAGCCTAAAGCAAATCTGACGCACCGTCAGTAGCTGGGAAGCAGGAGACGGGCCGGTCCGGACGCTCCCCGTGGTGGGGGTGGCGCCGGAGCAGCACCCGGCAGTCGACGGCCATCGATTCATCTCGGGCCCTGGTCGCCGCGTCCAATTCCCTGCGGAGCCGCTCGCACTCCGCGCACTCGTCCGATGTCGTCATTCGCCCATCTCCGAAAGGGACGCGCAGTGGGGGTGCGCCTGGATCTCCTCCGAGCACGCCAGGACACTGGCCAGATCACCGGCGCCCCGGCAGTTCTCCCGGTGCCGCGCCAGCGACCGGCAGAAGGTGCACCCGTCGACCGGCACCGGCTCCAGCCCCGCCTGCGCCGAGGCCATCCGGTCCCGGCGTTCCACCAGGGCGGAGTGCACGGTCTCGACCAGGCCGGGCGTCAGCTCGGCCCATCCGTCGCGGGGCGCCCCGTACGCCTTTATGCGGGCGTCCAATTCGGCGACGGTTTCCTCCTCGTATAGCGGATCGGTGCACATGACCGGGTGCCTTTCCCATTCGCGTTGCGTTAATGGCCTCTCTGGATCCACCATGGCCTCAGGCCAATTGGCGCACCACATCCCGATGTCCCAACTTCACTTTGGGGAAATGAGGTTCGAACGCTTATGCCAGCACGTCCACGCGCACTCACACCGGACAAGAGCGCCCGGCATTTATTCGGAGCGAAGTTACGAGCGGCTCGCGAAAGGGCCGTCGAACATCTGAGCCTGGGGGCACTCGGCGATATCGTGAACCTCTCGACCTCGCACCTGTCCCGGATCGAGAACGCGGATGTCATGCCGCCACCGGACCTCCCCGAGAAGCTGGACGCGGCGTTCGGGACCGACGGCATCTTCACCGAGCTGTACGCCCTCTGCGCCCGCGAGATCCACCCCGATCAGTTCCGACGCCGCATGGAACTTGAGGCGCGTGCCCGGCACATCCGGGAGTACAGCGGCCAATTGGTGCCGGGACTGCTCCAGACGGAGGCGTACGCGAAGGCGCAGTTCCGTGAGCACACGCCCCGGGCGACCGAGGCCGAGATTGAAGAGCTGCTGACAGCTCGAATGGCGCGGCAGGCACACATGCACCGGGAGGACGCACCGGAGCACTCATTCATCCTGGACGAGGGGGTTCTGCTGCGGTCCTTCGGCGGACCGGAGGTAATGCGCGAGCAGCTCGCACGACTTGCGACCACCACGTGCACCCCGCACGGCGTGATTCAGGTCCTGCCGTTCGCCTTCGGCGGCCACGCATTGATGGGCGGCCTGCTCAGCCTCCTGACACTCCCGGACGGTGCGATCGTGGCCTACGAGGAGAGCATCAACACCGGCACCCTCCTGGAAGAAACTCACCTCGTCGTCGACCGCCAGCGGGCTTACGATCGGCTGACAGCCCATGCGTGGTCGCCGGAGCAGACGGCGGCCCATATCCGGTCCCTGATGGAGGCGCTACCCACATGAGCATCATCCCCAGCCCGTCCGCGTGGCAGTGGGCCAAGTCCAGCTACAGCGGCAACGGCGGCAGCGCGTGCGTGGAGTGGGCGCCGACGTACGCGTCCGTTCACGGCGTCGTCCCGGTCCGGGACAGCAAGGTCGTCGACGGCCCGATACTCACTCTCACCCCCACCGCGTTCGCCGGACTCATCGAGTTCGCCCGCCACGCCGACGTGTAGGCACGCGACGCGGCGACCGTAGCCCGAACCACCCGACCTGCTCGACACAGCAGTGAAGGAGTACGCGCGTGACCAGTGACCGAGACCTTGACCAGGCCCGGTGGCGCAAGTCCAGCTACAGCGGCGCGAGCGGGGGGAGCTGCCTGGAGATCTGCGAAGACGTCCCCGGGGTGGTTCCGGTCCGGGACAGCAAGGTCCCCCACGGCCCGGTGCTCACCCTCACCCCCACCGCGTTCGCCGGACTGATCAACCTCGCCCGGCACGCCGACGTGTAGTTCCCGCCGTGGAGCCCCGCCTCAAGGGTGGGGCTCCACCGCACAGGCGCCCCACCCGGGCGCCTCCTACGCGTTCGGCCGCTCCCCCGACGCCGCCGCCCGGCCCATCTCCTCCAGCCGCTGGAGCATCGGCATCGGGTCCACCCCCACCGTGCCCGGCAGGAATTCCGCGATCCGCTCCGGGGTCCAGCCGCCCTCCGCGTATCCGGCGCGCAGCTCCCTCGGCTGGGCCCAGACCGCGATCTTCGGGCCGGCGATCGTGTAGACCTGGCCGGTGATCTCCCGGGCCCGGTCCGAGAGCAGGTAGACGACCAGGGCCGCCACGTCCTCCGGCTCGCCGATCTCCGTCAGCTCCATGGGCACATTGGCCGACATCCGAGTGCGGGCGACCGGGGCGACGGCGTTCGCGGTCACGCCGTACTTGTGCAGACCGAGCGCCGCGCTGCGGGTCAGCGAGATGATGCCGCCCTTGGCCGCCGAGTAGTTGGCCTGCGAGACCGAGCCCTGGTGGTTGCCGCTGGTGAAGCCGATCAGGGTGCCCGACTTCTGCTTGCGCATCACCGCCGACGCCGCCCGGAAGACCGTGAAGGTGCCCTTCAGATGGGTCGCTATGACCGGGTCCCACTCGTCCTCGGTCATATTGAAGAGCATCCGCTCCCGCAGGATCCCGGCGACGCAGACGACCCCGTCGAGCCGCCCGTACTCCGCGAGCGCGGTGTCCACCAGCCGTTGCCCCCCGGCCATGGTGGCGATGTCATCGGCGACGGCGACGGCGGCGCCGCCCGCCGCCTCGATCTCCTTGACGACCTCCGCCGCCACCTCGGAGGCCGGTTCGCCGCCCTCGATGGAGACGCCGTAGTCGTTGACGACGACACGCGCCCCGGCGGCCGCCGCCGCCAGCGCGACCGCGCGTCCGATGCCCCGGCCCGCGCCGGTCACGGCGATGACCTTGCCTGCCAAGAAGTTCCCCATACCCGGCCCTTCCGGTGGTTTCTGACGGACCGTTAGATTTAAGGTCAGGCGGACGCCCGAGCACAACCCCCAGGAGGCCCCAGCGCGATGCCACTGCCACCGGAGTTCCACGAGATCGCCAAACGCGTCAACAACTGGGGCCGTTGGGGCGAGGCCGACGAGATCGGCACGCTCAATCTGATCACCGACGACGTCGTACGGGACGCCGCCGCCACCGTCCGCACCGGCCGCCGCGTCCCGCTCGCGCTGCCGCTCCAGCAGGACGGCGTCCAGACCGGCATCGTGCCGGGCCGGGTGAACCCGCTGCACACGATGACGCAGATCAACTACGAGATGTTCGGCCCGGGGACGGTCGCCATCAGCGATGACGCCGTGACCATGGGGCTCCAGGCGGCGACGCACTGGGACGCGCTCACCCATGTCTCGCACTCGGGGGTGATCTACAACGGCCGCCCGGCGGACACGGTCACCGCGCACGCCGGCGCCCGCTTCAGCGGTATCGACAAGGCCCCGTACATCGTCTCCCGGGGCGTACTCCTCGACGTCGCCCGCGCCAAGGGCCTGGACCGGCTGCCCGCGGACCATGCGGTGAGCCCGGAGGATCTGGACGAGGCGGCGGAGTTCGGCCGGGTCACCGTCGCACCCGGCGACATCGTGCTCGTACGGACCGGGCAGGTGCAGGTCTTTCTGGCGGGCGACCGGCAGGGTTACGGATTCCCGTCACCCGGGCTCTCCGTCCACACCCCCGAGTGGTTCCACGCCCACGGTGTCGCGGCGGTCGCCAACGACACCCTGACGTTCGAGATCATCCCGCCCGAGATCGAGGGTCTCTGGCTGCCGGTCCACGCGCTCCATCTGGTCGAGATGGGGATGATCCAGGGCCAGAACTGGAATCTCGAAAAGTTGTCCACAGCCTGTGCACAAGAAAAGCGTCACGCGTTTCTGCTCTCGGCCATGCCGGAGCCCTTCATCGGCGGGACGGGGACCCCCGTGGCCCCCGTCGCCGTCTTCTAGCACCCGCGAAGCGCCGTAACGGAACCCACCAAGCGCCAGCGGAGCCCGCGAAGCGCACGGACAAGGCCCCGCGGAGAGGAGACTCAAGCGCGCCCGGAGGAGCTACCGCCGCGCCGCGGCGAAGCCGCGGGCCACCACGCGCTCGTACGCCGTCTCCGGCGCGCCCCGGTCCACCTCGCACCAGATGGACTTCCCCGAGCCCTCCGGCCGCCAGCCCCACCGGTCGGCGAGTCCGTCGACCAGCTCCAGGCCCCGGCCATTGGTGTCGTCACCGTCGGCGTGGCGCTGCTTCGGGGGACGCGAGCAGTTGTCGGCGACCTCGACCCGGACGGTCCCGGCCTCGACCACGCCCGCGCCGAACACCATCCGCAGCACGGCAGGACAGCCGGTGTGGACGACGGCGTTGGTGACCAGCTCCGAGATCAGCAGGATCAGGGTCTCGGCCAGCGGTTCGCCGTCCACTATCCCCGACCCGAGGAGTCGCGAACGGGCCCATCTACGGGCTCGTCCCACCTCCGCGGGATCGGGACCGACCTCCAACTGAACCTGGAGCACCTGCACCGCTCACACCATCCGAACCGGCGGACACATCGCCTCACGCCTCGACTGGGTCATCGACCTCGACCAGGTCACTGAACGTGACACCCTTGCGAGACAGCATGGTTGACGTACAGTCACCGCAACAAGCACTTCGGGCATATTCCAGCGCGAAGGAGTACCCGTGGTCCATACTGTGCGACGCCCGTTGCGGGGAGTCGAACAGAGGCTCGCGGCCTGCTTGGCCAGGGAACTCGTCACGACTCGCATCTCACGGAGGGTACCGGAGCCGGGCCCTCCGGGGGGCCTGTGACGGACTGTCGAAGGACACAACCCGGTATCGACGCTCAGTGACACACCGCCGGTATGTCAGGGAAGCGGGGCAATACGGAGCGCTTCCGCCTGTATCTCCTCCGCCTCCGTAGCGGTGGGCCACATCCGGGCCCGTACCCACGCCCGTTTGAGATGCGGATGGACGTCCGCCTCCCAGGTGAATCCCATCCCCCCGTACGCCTGGAGACAGTCGCGGGCGTTGCGCACCGCGGCGTCGTCGGCGAGGAGTTTGGCCCCGGCGATCTCGGTGACGTCCTCGGTGACGGCGGCGGCGTAGACGGCCGCGCGGGCCAGCTCGGTGCGGACCAGCATCTCGGCACAGAGGTGCTGTACGGCCTGGAAGGCGCCGATGGGCCGCCCGAACTGCTCGCGCTCCTTGGCGTACCGCACGGCCATCGCGGTGGTGCGGTCGGCGCTGCCGAGCTGCTCGGCGGCGGTCAGCAGGGCGGCGTACGGATCAGGGGCGGTGAGCGGGGCAAGGGCGGCGTACGAGTCGGCCGCGGTCAGCGGACGGGCGCACGGATCAGGGGCGGTCAGCGGACGGGGGGACGGATCGGGGGTGCCGGGGCCCGGGACCCGGTGCAGCGGGGTGAGCGGATCGACGGACCGCAGGGGGACGGCTCCGGTGGCGTCCCCCAGGACGTGGTCGGCGGCGTCCAACCAGGGCACCAGACCCCCGTCGACCCGGGTGACGACCCGCTCGCCGTCCGCCGCCCCCTCGATCACGCCCGCCGCCAGGTGGGTGGCGACGAGCGGCCCCGGCAGCAGCACCCGGCCGGCCTCCTCGAAGACGACGACGGCCGCCACCGCCCCGAGCCCCACCCCGCCGCGCTCCTCCGGCAGCCGCAGGGCGAAGAACCCGGCGTCCCCGAGGGCCCGCCACAGCGCCCTGTCGAGCGTGCCGGGACGCTCCAGCGCCTCGCGCAGGGCCTCCGGCGGCCAGACCCGGGCGAGCAGCTCCCGGGTCCCGGCGCGTAGCGCCCGCTGGTCGTCCGTCAGCCGGAAGTCCATCTCAACCGCCCCCCTTGAGAGCCTTCGGCAGGCCGAGGACGCGCTCGGCGACGATGTTCCGCTGGATCTGCGAGGTACCGGCGGCGATGGTGTACGAGAGCGAGGAGAGCCGGTCCAGGGTCCAGGCGTGGTCGAGGTCGAGCGCCTCGGGGCCGAGGACGTCCGCCGCCGCCTCGTACAGCTCCTGGCGCGCGTGTGAGTAGCGCAGCTTGAAGACGGAGCCGCCGACGCCGGGCACCCCGGAGGACGACGCCTGCGCCTCGCTGACGTTGGACTGGATGAGTCGCCACAGGGCCAGGAACTCCGCGCGCAGCCCGCCCAGCCGGCGGCGGAGCGCGGGATCGTCCCAGCGGCCGTTGGCGCGTGCCAGGGCGGCCAGCTCGCCCAGGGTGCGCCGGCAGGCGACGACCTCGCCGACGAACGCCGTGCCCCGCTCGAAGGAGAGGGTGACCATGGTGACCCGCCAGCCGTCGTGTTCGGCGCCGACCCGGTTGGCGACCGGTACCCGGACCTCGTCGAGGAACATCTCGGCGAACTCCGTCGAGCCCGCGAGCGTCCGCAGCGGTCGTACGGTGACCCCGGGCGCGTCCATCGGCATCGCGAGCCAGCTGATGCCCCGGTGCCGGGGGGCCGTCGGATCGGTGCGGACCAGCAGTTCGCACCAGTCGGCGACCTCCGCGTGCGAGGTCCAGATCTTGGTGCCGGAGACCACGTAGCTGTCGCCGTCGCGCACCGCCCGGGTCCGCAGGGAGGCCAGGTCGGAGCCCGCGTCCGGTTCACTGAAGCCCTGGCACCAGATCTCGTCGCCGCGCAGGATCGGCCCGAGCCAGCGCTGCCGCTGCTCGGGCGTCCCCTCGGCGGCGATCGTCGGTCCGGCGTGCAGCAGCCCGACGAAGTTGGCGCCCACATAGGGCGCGCCGGCCAGCTCGGTCTCCTCCAGGAAGATCAGCCGCCGGGTGGGGGAGGCGTCCTGGTGCAGTTCGGCGTAGCCCGCGTCGTACAGCATCCGCTGCCAGGCGGTGTCGTACGCGCGCCGGCCGGGCCAGTCGTCGGGGGACGGCCGGGGTGCCAGCTTCGGCAGGGTGGTGCGGAGCCATGCGCGGAGCCGGCCGCGGAACGCCTCGTCCGCCGCGCTGTGGGTGAGATCCATCCACTACCGTCCCCGGCCGAGATCCGGCATCCCGCCCCGGCCGAGATCCGGCATCCCGCCCCGGCCGGGATCCGGCAGCCGCCCCGGGACCCGGTCGCGGTCCAGATCGAGGCCGAGCATCCGGATCGCGTTGCCCCGCATCAGCTTGTAGACCGTCTCGTCGTCCAGCCCCTTCACATGGTCGAGGGCGACCTCCTTGGTGTGCGGGAAGGTCGAGTCGACATGGGGATAGTCGGTCTCGAAGGTGGCGTTGTCCCGGCCGACGACGTCGAGGGAGGCGATGCCGTGTTTATCGCGGAAGAAGCAGCAGAACATCTGCCGGTAGTAGTACGTGGACGGGGGTTCGGGGATCAGGTCCCGCACCCCGCCCCAGGCCCGGTGCTCCGCCCAGACGTCGTCGGCGCGCTCCAAGGCGTACGGGATCCAGCCCATCTGGCCCTCGCTGTAGGCGAGCTTCAGCGTCGGGTACTTGACCAGCACTCCGCTGAAGAGGAAGTCCATCATCGACGCCATGGCGTTGTTGAAGCTCAGTGACGCCTGGACGGCGGGCGGGGCGTCCGGGGACGCGGCCGGCATCTGGGAGGAGGACCCGATGTGCATATTGACGACCGTGCCGGTCTCCTGGCAGATCGCGAAGAAGGGGTCCCAGTGGCCGGAGTGGATCGAGGGCAGCCCGAGGTGGGTGGGGATCTCCGAGAAGGTCACCGCCCGGACGCCGCGCGCCGCGTTCCGCTTGATCTCGGCGACGGCGAGGTCGATGTCCCAGAGCGGGATGATGCAGAGCGGGATCAGCCGGCCGGCGCTGTCCCCGCACCACTCCTCCACCATCCAGTCGTTGTAGGCGCGCACACAGGCGAGCGCGACCTCCTTGTCCTGGGCCTCGGCGAAGGTCTGGCCGCAGAACCGGGGGAAGGTCGGGAAGCACAGGGACGCCTCGACGTGGTTGAGGTCCATATCGGCGAGGCGGGCCTTCGGGTCCCAGCAGCCCCGGCGCATCTCCTCGCGGGTGATGCCCTCCAGGGTCATCTCGTCGCGGTCGAAGCCGACGGCGGCGATGTTCCGCTTGTACGGGAATTTAAGGTCCTCGTAGATCCACCAGTCGGTGGGCGGCCCGTCGGGGTCCATGGTGATCCGGTACTTCCCGGCGACATAGGCCAGCTCGCCGATGCCCGCGGTGAGCGGTCGCGGTCCCCGTTCGCGGTACTTCGCCGGGAGCCAGGTCTCGAAGAGGTGCGCGGGTTCGATGACATGGTCGTCGACGCTGACGATCCGAGGAAGTTCGGCCATGGGGTGCCCTCCGCCGTGCCGTTCCCTGAATGCCGGATCTGATGACCCGTCAGAAATCAGGCTAGCCCCCGCGCCTCTGGACCGACAAGCCGGTGGACCCTACGCTCTCGGTCATGCCTGACGATCCGTCAGGTCAACGGAGACCAGGGAGGCGTACGGGCATGGACGAGACCGCGCACGCGCTCGGCACCGCACCCACCCTGTGGGAACTCATCCGGCGCCGGGCCGGGCTCACCCCCGACCGTCCCGTACTCCTCCAGGGCGACCGCGTCCTCACCTTCGCCGGACTGCGGGACCGCGCCGAACGCGTCGCCGCGGGCCTCCACGCACGCGGCGTACGCCCCGGCACCGTCGTCGCCTGGCAGCTCCCGACCCGGATCGAGACGGTGCTGCTGTCGGCCGCCCTCGCCCGCATCGGCGCCGTACAGTCGCCGATCATCCCCTTCCACCGGGACCGGGAGGTCGGCTTCGCCCTGCGCGAGTCGAAGGCCGAGTTCTTCGCCGTACCGGGCGAGTGGCGCGGCTTCGACCACACCGCGATGGCCGGCCGGCTCGGCGCGCGCGGTGTCTTCGAGGCGTACGACGACCTCCCGTCGGGCGACCCGTCGGTCCTGCCCCCGCCGCCCGCCGCCGGCACGGACGTCCGCTGGATCTACTGGACCTCCGGCACCACATCGGACCCCAAGGGCGTCCTCCACACCGACCGCTCCCTGATCGCCGGCGGCTCCTGCCTGGCCCACGCGCTCCGGCTGACGGCGGACGACGTCGGATCGATCGCCTTCCCCTTCGCCCACATCGGCGGCGCCGACTACCTGGTGATGCTGCTGCTCTACGGGTTCCCCGCCGTCGCCTTCGAGAAGTTCGCCCTGCCGGACGCACTGGACGAGCTCCGCGCGCACGGCGTGACCACGGCGGGCGGTTCGACGGCCTTCTACTCCATGTTCCTCGCCGCGCAGCGCGAACGGCCGGACCGGAAGCTGATCCCGACCCTGCGCCTCCTCGCCGGCGGCGGCGCCCCGAAACCGCCCGAGCTGTACCACGCGGTCGTACGGGAGCTGGGCTGCCGGCTCACCCACGGCTACGGCATGACCGAAGTGCCGATGATCACGATGGGCTCGCCCGACGACACCCCGGAGAACCTGGCCACCACGGAGGGCAGACCGCCGCCCGGGATGGAGATCCGCGTGGTGGACGGCGAGATACGGCTCCGGGGCGAGGCGGTCTGCCAGGGGTATCTGGACCCGGCGCAGACGGCGGCCGTCTTCGACGCCGACGGGTTCCTGCGCACGGGGGACCTCGGGCACCTGACCGGGAGCGGCCACCTGGTGCTGACGGGCCGGCTCAAGGACGTGATCATCCGCAAGGGCGAGAACATCTCGGCGCAGGAGATCGAGGACCTGCTCCACACCCACCCCGGCGTCGGGGACGCGGCCGTCGTCGGACTCCCGGACGAGGCCCGGGGCGAACTCGTCTGTGCGGTGGTGGAACGGGCCCCCGGTGCCGAGCCGCCGACGCTGGCCGGGCTGACCGCCTTCCTCCGGGCCGCGGGACTCGCCCCGTACAAACTCCCGGAACGGCTGGAGGTGGTGACGGAGCTGCCCCGCAACGACACGCTCCGGAAGGTGCTCAAGTACAGACTGCGCGAGCGGTTCGGTCAGGGGCGCCCGGCGGAGCGCCCCTGACCGGGCGGGATGTTCAGGACCAGCCTGGAGAGAAGTGGTTCAGGGCCGTCGTCAGCAGCTCCCGCTGGAAGGGCGACCTGTCATCGGGCGCACAGCCCAGGACCGCGTACATGGTCCCGCCCTTCGCCGTGAAGACGCGCTCGATGCACTCCCGGACGCCCACCGTCTTCGCGTCGTCGTACGCGTAGTGCAACTCGGCCGCGTCACCGGCCGGGTTCTCCGGGCCGCCGCGCACCGATCCGATGCTCAACTCCCGGAAATTACTGCTCCGCCTCTCCACATTGACGGAGGTCACCTCCACCGCCTGGAGCGAGGTCATACCGCCTTCGCCGACCGTGAAGATCTGGAGCAGGCTGAGCTTGTCCGGGGAGTGGTAGAACACCCCCTGCGCGGTGCTGGAGCGGGTCCAGCCCTCCGGGACGCCGAGGGAGAAGCCCTTCGCGTCCGCCGCGACGCGGTAGCCGGCCGGCGGTGCGCCGGGGGTTCCCGCGTCGGAACCGGCCGTCGGGGACATGCTCTCCGAGGGCGAGTCCGACGGCGACTCCGAGAGCGCATCCGACGGGGGCTCGGAAGGCTCCACCGACTCGGAAACGCCATCGGACTCGATCGACTCGGTGGAGGGGTCCCAGGTCTCCGTATCCGGTTCGTACGGTGTGCTCGGGGCGCCCGACGAGCCCGACTTCCCCTCGGACCTGTCGTCGCCACCGGTCGTCGCGACCCAGGTCGTGATACCGGCCACGGCCAGCACCGCGACCACGGCGAACACGATGATCTGCGGCCGACCGAGCTGGGCGGGACCGGGCTGCCCCGGGTACGGATCGGCGTGCCGGGTCACCTCCCGCCGCGAGTCCGGGTCCGAGCCCTTCGGCGCGAACTGCGGTCGCGGCGGCGGTGGCGGGACATACGCCAACCGCTTCTCGCCCTGGTGCCAGCGCTGCGCTTCCGCGTCCCACCGCGGAACGTCTCCGGCCACGGCGTCAGCCCCTCAGCAGCGCGGAGACGGACTCACTGACGGCGAGGCCCGAAGCGAGCCCCGACACCAGGCCGCCCGCGGTGAGCAGGGAGTCCCGCAGGCGGACCAGCCGTCCCCGGTCCGCCGAGCCGGACGCGGTGATCTCGTCCTCGGTGGAGACGAGTTCGCCCTCCAGGACCTCCGTGGCCTCGGTGGCGACGAACCGTCCGAGATCCGCGCGCAGCTCGCGCACCGCCTGCAGCAGCTCCTGCTGGGTGACGGCGCCCTGGCCGGTGTCGGGCGCGTTGTTGACGGTCGCCGAACCGCCCTTGCCGAAGGCGAAGGCGCTGTTGGGCGCGTGACCGATATGGACCCCCGGGCGCTGCTCGTCCTCGCGGCCGCCGTTAGCTGTCGTCATCACTCGCTCCCCTGTTGGTGGTGTCGGCACTGCTCGTGGTGTTGGTGGTGGTGGCGGTGGACTGGTCACCGAAGCCGAAGGCACTGTTGTTCGCCGAGTCGATGTAGACACCGCCGCTGACGTTGATGACCTTCTGCTCGAACTCGGCCGTCTGCCAGCCCGCGTCGAAGAGCGCGACCTTGACCCCGCCCGCCACCCGGTCCTGGATGCTCTTCAGATAGCGCATGACGTCCATGTCCTGGAAGAGCGAGACCTCGGAGTCGGCGCCGATCTCACGGATGGAGAGCGCGGGCCCGTCCGGCAGCGCGCCGGCGTGGCCTCCGGTGGCCAGCTCCCGGACACTGCCGAGATAGCGGCCCACGGTGAGCAGGCACTGCCCCAGCGACCCCGGTGCATGGCTTACCGCCCAACTGGCCTTGCCGAGAACGCTGTTGTTCAGATACTGGTGCGCCTGCCGCTCCGCCTCACGGAACCCCCGGTCCACCGGCGGCAGCACATGCGGGGCGACCTCCAGCATCAGCATCCCGCCCTGGGTGTGCACCCGGACGAAGATGGTCACGACGACCTCCTCCTCCCAGCCACCGACCCTGATCCGCAGGAAGTGCCGGCGTGCCTCGCCGCCCTCCTCCACGGACGCCGCGCGGTGCTCCGCGAAACCGTCCTCGTCGTACGGGGCGCCGGAGCGGCTGCTGATGCCGTCGGCCGGGAGGAAGACGCACTCGTCGATCCGCAGCTCGCGCAGCCGGTCCCGGACCGCCTCGGCGGCCTCGGGGGAGCCATGGGCCGAGGGTTCCCTGAGGTCGCCGACCAGCTTCCGGACCCGCTCCAGGATGGCCCGGTTGTCGACGGGGTCCGGCTTGCGGTCCTTGCGGGGCCGCAGCTCCACGGCGAGCGTCCAGGTCTGGATGGCCGCGCCGGAGCCCCGGAACGGATTCGCCGTGTGGTACATGACCATCGGCGAGTGCTGCTCATGACGGATGAGGGCCTTGAGCCGCTCGACACGACCGCCGGGCGCGTTCTCGGCCGGGTCGGCGGCGACATGCGGGAACCGGGCGGCCGACAGCGGGCCCAGCATCACCAACGCCGACTGATGGCGCTGCAACCCGACACCGACGGCGACCAGGACGAAGAGGAAGAGGGTCAGCCAGGCGAGCCCGCCACCGCCCCCGCCGGACGGCAGCAGGTCCCCGAACAACTCGCCACCGGGCAGCAGCTCCGCCGTATCGTCTCCGGAGCCGTCCCCGGAGACCTCGTCGTCCTCACCGGGCAGCCCGATCAGCACCAACGTGACCAGCATGATGAACAGCCCGAGCCGGCCGTACCAGCGCACCACGAACGCCGCGGCCCGACGGAGCAGATGCGGCCGGTCCGACCGGCCCCTGATCCACGGGGCGAGGGCCAGCAGCACACAGGGGAGCAGAAGCAGCAGGATCAGGCCCTTGGTGAGGGGGATCGCCAGCATCCACAGGACCAGAGTGGCGAGGGCCCAGCCGAGTTCGAGCCGGCGGGCGTACAGGGCGTGCGCGAGAACACGGCCCGCGTCGAACCCGAACGAGGGGGCGGTGAACCGCTCCTCGTGGACATACAGCTCATCGATGACCGCTGTCCGGAAACGGCCGTCGATATGGGCACCGGCGCAGAGCAGTCGACATGCCTCGCTCGCCGCGGGCTCCACCGGGGCCCTGCCCCGGGTTCGTTCATGGTCTCGGTCGGGTTGTCCGGGTAACGCGATCCGGGTCACGGTCCCTCCGTTCCACGCCCCCACGCCGGTGGGGACGTTGGCGCTGTGAGGGCTGGAATCGTAAGGCATACCGGAGCGGCTCAGGGGGCGCTTTACACAGAACGCCCCCGGTATATACCGAGGGCGTTCACGGATACGGATATGTGTATGAGTAGGGGTACGAAGCGTCCCCGCCGGCGGAGGCCACCCCGATGACCGGGCGGCCCCCGTCCTGACCGGGAGTCCCGCGCGCTACGGGTGCTCCGGAGTGACGTAGTAAGCGGCGAATCCCGCCAGCACCTCCTCCTCGCTGATCCGCCCGTCGCCGTCGGCGTCCAGCGCCGACGCCACCTGCGCCGCCACCGGAGCCTCGACGCCGAGCACCCGCAGCACCCGCTCGGCCGCCGCGGGCGTCATCCCGCCGCCGTCCTCATCGGCGAGGGCGATCACCGCATGCAGGAACGGCCGGGCGATCCCGGCGAGCCGCTGCGGATTGTCCCGGAGCCGCTTCACCGCCCCGGTGATGAACTCCTGGCGGGTGACGCGCTGATCCCCGTCGACATCGGCGATTCCCGCCATGCCCTGCCAGAATGCCTCCGCGCCGCTGTAGAGGGCCTGACCCTTCTCACAGCGTGCGGTGGTGGAGAACTCGGAGAGCAGCGCGGCGGCTGCCCCGCTGAAGTCCTGTCGATCGATATAGCCGTTGCCGTCCTGGTCAAAGGCGGCGAAGCGAGACGCGATCTTGCGCTCGTACTCTGCGCTGTCCATGCGGGGAGAGTACGTCTCCACACGGCTGACGCGTGCAAGTACCCATCTTTTTTGGGGCTCGGTTCGCCTCCGGGGCGCTTTAAGCGTGCCCCGACGGTCGATCGTGCTCGATCCCTCGTTCCTCGGGATCTCCGCGCGTTCTCCCTTTCGGGACCCGCGCGCCCCTTCGGCTCACTCGCCAAGAGTGTGGCAGGGCCTCCGCACAGCGCCCGCGCGGGCCCTCGGCTCACCCGCCAAAGGTGCCCAGGACCTCCACGCAGCACCCGCGGGGGGTCACGCCGACAACGGGGTCGCCTCGTCGCCCGTCGCCGCGCCCGTGTCCCCGTAGACATCGAAGAGTCGGCGGACCCCCAGCGAGCCCAGCACCCGGTTGACGTGTGACCCCTCGACCACACCGCGCGCGGGGAGGACGAGTCTCAGCCGGCCGCCGCAGGACTGGAGCAGTCGGCGCGCGGCGATCAGCACGCCCACACCGCTGGAGTCGCAGAAGACGACATCGGACAGATCCAGCACCACATCCCGGCGCCCCGCGGCCACGGCCGCGTGCACATGTCGGCGGACTTCTGGCGAGGACACCAGGTCCAGTTCGCCGTCGATGTGGAGCACGGTCCACACGCTCTGCCGGGTCTCGTACACGTTGAGCGGCACTCCCGAACCTCCCGTTGCGTCCTGTTCGTCCTCTGCGGTCCCGTGTCGACGCCACATCCGTGCTTCTGGCGCGTCTTCCCTGCTTCGTCGACACGAAACCCGATGGCCGTAGCAGGTTTTCATGGCGGCCGCGGGCTCTTACCATCCAGCGCCCCCCAGGGGGCGCACTTGAGGTAAAGGGGCGTGCGTGCCGTGCCGCGCGCATTACATTCGAAAGGGGGCACAAGCACGGACGGACACAGGAGCACTACGCAGGGCAAGGCTTGGGGGTCGGATGGTAAGGGACACTCCGCTGCGCTGGGACCGCAAGATGCAGCAGCGACTGGCGCGGGGTGAGGCGGCGGCACTCGGTGAGCTGTACGACAGGCTCGCCTCACTGGTGCACATGCTGGCCCGACGCGTGCTCGACGACGACCGCGCGGCCGACCAGGTGACCCGCGAGGTGTTCGGTTACATCTGGGAGAATCCGGACGCCTACGACCCCAAGCAGGGCTCGATGCGCTCCTGGGTCGCCGGGCTCACCAACAGCCAGGCCGTCCACCGGCTGCGCCAGACGGGCGCGGCGGCCCTCGCGGACGGCGCGGCGGGCTCGTCGGAGGAGTTGGAACAGAAGGTGCGCCGGGCGGCGGTGGCGGCCCGTGCCGACTACATCGTGAATTCGATGCCCGCACCGCTGCGGGCCGCCCTGGAGCTGGCGTACTTCGAGCGCCGGGACTACCGGCAGACGGCGGCCGACCTCGGACTGACCGAGGACGAGGCCCGGCGCCGGCTGCGCCTCGGTCTCCAACTGCTCTCCAGCGCGAACACCCGCCCGCTGGAGGGCTCATCGCCGCCCGGAATCGGACGCTCCCTATGAGTGGGCCCCGGCGCGACGGAGAGAGCGGACCTGACGGCCGCGACGGCCCCGACCAGGACGATCCGGACGACGAAGGGCGCGACGGCGTACGGCGCGCGCCCCGGATACCAGGCCCGCAGGGCACGCTGGCGACGGCGGCGGACGATCTCGACCCGCCACCCGCACCACCGGGCCGGCTGCCACCACCCCGCGCCGCGCCCGCTCCCGAGACCAGCACTCCCGAGGCCGATATGCCTGTGACACCGGACAGTGGCGACGGGACACCGGACCACGGGGTGCTGAAATCCCTCCTGGGCGCGTGGGCACTGGCGGCCTGCTCGGCAGAGGAGACGGCCGCCGTCGAACTGCACCTCGGCGACTGCGCACCCTGCGCGGACGAGGCGCTGCGGCTGCGTGATGCGGTCGGTCTGCTGCACACGGAACGGGATCTGGATCTCGATCCGCTGCTGCGGTTCCGGGTGCTGGAGAACTGCCTGGGCCGCCGTCCGGCACGGATCCCGGTGCCGGAGTGGGCTTCCCCGTACGACGCGGAGACGGCCAGGCTCGACGCCCTGCTGCGGGACATCGGCGAGGCGGAGTGGCACGCGCCGGTGCGGCTGCGCTGGTTCGAGGGCATGGGCGAGGTGGGGCGCAGGACGACGGTGGCCGGGGTGATCGGGCATCTGTTGACCGTGGACGGGCTGGTCTCGCACGCACTGGGGCTGGACGACCCGCTGGGCCGGGACATGCCGAAGACACCGACGGAGCGTACGGAGAAGTTCTGGCGGGCGGAGCACCATCCCACGACGCGGGAGGTGCACGGCCCGTGGCGGGAGCAGAGCCATACGCTGATCCGGACGGTGTCGTTCGCGGGCCGTGGAGTGGCCGATCTCTCCGTGCCGTACGGCGAATTCGCGCTGCCGCTGCGGGATTCGCTGCTGGACCGTGCCTTCGAGTGCTGGATCCATGCGGAGGACATCGCGGAAGCGGTGGACTATCCGTACGCCCCACCGCGCGGCTCCCATCTGCACCGCATGATCGACCTGGCGGCCCGGCTGCTGCCCGCCGCCCTGGCCGGCCGCCGTCGGGCGGGCTTGGCCTCCCCGTCGAAATACCTGGTGGCGGCGGGGTCCCCGGGCCGTTCGCTGCATCTGGAGGTGGAGGGTGCGGGTGGCGGTGACTGGTACATCGCCCTGGACTCACCGGCCGCGCTGGGGACCGCGGAGCTGTCGGTGGCGCAGGTGGCCCTGGACGGGGTCGAGTTCTGCCGTCTGGTGGCGGGTCATGTGTCGCCGGAGGAGGCCGCCGCGGGACAGGACGGGGACCGGGAGGCGATTAGGGATGTGCTCTTCGCCGCGGCGTCACTGAGCCGGATGTAAAGGCTGTTCCCTGGACCCCGGAGATGGCTGCCAATCCCTGGCGCGGGCCGTTGCCGGCGCGGCGGTCGCCGGATTCCCTCTCGTCTGATTCTCCCGCGCTGGTTTCTCCCTCGCGGATTTCCGTTCGCCGGCGCCGCATTCCGAGGTGGCAGGCCGGCGTTCGGCCGCTCACCGGCCGCTTCACCGTCGTCATATCCAGCTCCCGGAATCCGGCCGGCCGGTACACCGCGATGAACCCCCCACCGGAAATCACGTCCTCGTACGGTGATGAACGGAGCCCCCCACCCGACCCGGGCGATCGCGACCTCCCCGCCCCTCGGGGCTTCGGACCAGGTGGGCGGCGGCGCCATCGGACCACACGGCTCCGCGCCGCCATGCCGCCGTGACACAGCGCACATTGACTGTCAGTCATCTGCGATGACTATGCTTCAGCCGCGCATTTTCCTTCTCACAACGGAATCAGGGGGCGACGGACATGTGGACCGCCGGACGGATTCCCTCGCCGCGCACGAGGGATACGTCCTCGGCTGGCCGTCCGCCAAGACGGTGAAAATACCCCCGGCCCGGGAATGTCCCGGAGAATTCTCCCGGCCCATACGCGGAGGGTTATCCCGCACCGCCCCCGAAGGCTCGCCAGTCCGCTGGCGGGCCTTTTCGGCATCCATGGGCCCCGGCCCGTACCGCCATGGTCACCTCCGCACGACCACTCCGCACGACGACCCCGCACGACCACTCCGTACGACGCCACGAAAGGTGATGTCCCCGATGCGATCCGCATCCCGCCGCATACGCTTCACCGCGCGCGCCGCCATCGCGACCGCGCTGGTCTCCGCGCTGCTGCCGATCTCGGCCGCCGTCGCCGCCGACCCCCCGGTGGCGCGGCCCGCGCCCACCGCCGTACCGGCCGAAGACGACAGACTCGCCGACGACGGGCTCGCCGACGAGCCCACCGGCGAGCAGGACGACTCGGCCGGCGGCCCCGCCCTCGCGAGACCCGGCGCCCCCGCGGCCGGCGCCCTCTCCGCACCCATCCCGGGCCGGCCCGGGGACTTCCAGATCCGCGCCGGGGCCAGTCTCACCGGGCTCGTCACACGGCTCGACGCCGCGCTCCCCAAGCAGTCCCTCACCCGCCTGCTGGAGCAGGCCGACCGCACCGCCGGTTGGGGTGCCGCCTGCGGTGACCTCGACATCTACGGCCCGCTGCTACAGCCGCAGAATCGTGCCTGCCCGCGCCACGGGGACGAGACCACCTCGGAGTGGATCCCGCAGGCCATCACGGGCGTCTCCGACGCCGTGGAGGACGAGAAGTGGGGTGAGTCCCCCGCCACCCCGGTCGTCACCTCCTCGTACGACAAGGTGAACACCGGCCGGTCGGACTACGCCTCCGGCCGGGACAACTGTGTCGCGCCGACCTCCGACCTCACCTGCAATGAGAAGGGTGCGCGGATCACCTTCCTCAACCAGTCCACCGGCAAGTACCGCCATGTGCTGCTGGTCTGGCCGTACCAGAACACCAACGGCAACATCTCCTTCGACGCGCTCCACGCGCGCGAGGGCACCTGTCCCGACACCGGCCCGCGGCCCGCGGACTGCAAAGCCGAGCAGGGCATCCACGCCGGTGGCATGGTCTGGTTCCGCAACTACCTCTACGTCGCCGACACCAGTAACGGCTTCCGCGTCTTCGACATGCGCAAGATCATGGACCTCGACCCGGACCAGAACCCGGCCGTCAACGACCCCACCCCCGACGGGCTCATCAGCAACGTCCAGGACGAGCGCCGCGTCGGGCGGCAGAACAGTGTCTGGTACAGCTTCGGCTACCGCTATGTGCTGCCCCAGGTCGCCACGCTCACCTTCACCGCCGGCACCCACGGCGGGCCCACCGCGGACGGCCAGTGCTACACCACCGGACGGCCGAAGGCGTCGTACGCCTCACTCGACCGCACCGGCGTCCCGCACCTGATCGTCGGCGAGTACTGCAACCGCAACCAGGGCGGCGACAGCACCGGCCGGGTGGGCGTCCTGCCCATGGAGGCGCTGGCGGCGGTCGTCGAGAGCGGATCGACCGTGCCGATCGACGCCACCGAGGCGTACGGGCTGCCGACCACCGGAACCTTCGGCACCGGCACCGAGCGCCTGTGGCACAAGATCCAGGCCGCCCTGCGGTACGACGGGAAGTGGTACTTCCACCGCAGCAACCACCACTCGAAGGGCGTGCTGCTCCAGGCGACCCCGCAGCAGAACCAGCTCACCGGCAACCCGATCACCCTGGAGTCCACCATCGGCGTGGAGGACCTCTACCTGGCCCATGGGCGTGGGCTGAACCGCCCGCCCGAGCTGTGGTCCCTCAGTGAGCACGCCGAGGGGCTGACGGACTACAACGTCCAGCCGCCGAAGGTGTGCACGGCGTGCGCGCGGGAGGTCTACAGCTACAGCATGAGCAGCGTGCTGACCGGCTTCGGTCTCTAGACAGACCCGCGAGACCGCGAGGCCCCGCGACCGCAGGTGCTGCCGTACGGCCGGGGGGGCGTCCTCCCGGCCGTACGGCACGCGGACCGGGCCTACGCGAAGACGACCGTACGGCGGCCGTTCAGCAGGATGCGGTGTTCCGCGTGCCACTTCACCGCGCGGGCCAGCGCCTGGCACTCCACGTCCCGGCCGACCGCCACGAGCTGGTCCGGGGTCACCTCATGGCCCACCCGCTCGACCTCCTGCTCGATGATCGGCCCCTCGTCGAGGTCGGCCGTCACATAGTGGGCCGTCGCGCCGATCAGCTTCACCCCGCGCGCGTGCGCCTGGTGGTACGGCTTCGCGCCCTTGAAGCTCGGCAGGAAGGAGTGGTGGATGTTGATGATCCGCCCGCTGAGCTGCTTGCAGAGGTCGTCCGACAGGACCTGCATATAGCGCGCGAGCACCACCAGCTCGACACTCTCCGCGCGCACCAGCTCCAGTAGCTGTGCCTCCGCCTCCGCCTTGTTCTCCTTGGTGACCGGAATGTGGTGGAAGGGGATGTTGTACGTGCCGACCAGTTCGGCGAAGTCCCGGTGGTTGGAGACCACGGCGACGATCTCCACCGGCAGCGCCCCGATGCTGGAGCGGAAGAGCAGGTCGTTCAGGCAGTGGCCGAACTTGCTGACCATCAGGACGATCCGCATCGGCTCGTCGGCGGCGTGGATCTGCCAGTCCATCGCGAAGGAGTCCCCGACGGCGGTGAAGCTCGCCCGGAGCTTCTCGACGTTCACCGGCGCCTCGGCCGAGAAGTGGACCCGCATGAAGAACAGACCCGTGTCCCGGTCCCCGAACTGCTGACTGTCCTCGATGTTGCAGCCAGTGATGAAGAGATAGCTCGACACGGCATGAACAATGCCCTGTTTGTCCGGGCAGGAGAGCGTCAGGACGTACTGGTCGGTCATCCTCGTAGGGTGCCATATCCGACGGCGAGCGGACGGGATGGTCCACCCAGCGGTCGCCCCCGCGGACGAGCAGGTCGGGTCGGACCAGGCGCTCCGGTCGAGTCGGGGGTGGGGTCGGCTCGGGGGTGGGGTCGGCTCCGCAGGCGGGGCGGTCAGGCGGACCGGGTCATGATCCGCAGGACGTCCAGCGACCTCGGCGGGTCGTCCGGGTCCTCGCCGTCGTTCTCCGCCAGGCGTACGTGCGCGTCGCGGCACGCCCGGACGGCCTCGGGCCAGCCGTGGTGCTCCATATAGGCGGACACGGGGGCGTCGGCCCCCACCTGGTGCATGATCCGCAGCACCCGCAGCACCGCGACGTCCACCAGCGCGGCCTCGTTCGCGTCACGGAAGATGGTGCCGATGTATTTGTCACCCGACCAGTTGTCCAGCCAGGTGTCCTCGACCAGCCGGTAGACGGCGTCGGTCACATCTCCGTACCCCTCCCTCCCGACCAGCCAGGTCTCCCGCTGGAAGACGGGGTCGGAGAGCATGTGCAGCGCCGAACGCACATGAGTGCGCCAGCGCCACCAGGGCATGTCATTGAGCGGCATACCGCCCATGGTGGAGGAGCGACGGCCGCGACGGGAAGGGAAATCCGGACCTTGCTGCACGCCGTCGATCGTACGTTCCTTTCCGCGGCGGCTCCCACACCCCCCGTAATTCACCTCCCCGACACTCCTCGTTGAAGCGGGCACACTCCGCCGTTACCCGGGTGACGGAACTGTGATGGACCATGACCGGTAGGCGACGCTCCTCCTCCCCCCGCCCCTCCTGGATCGCGCAGAACCCCTCCGGGGACGCCCGTACCGCCCGGATCACCGAGGCGGCCGGGAAACCCCGGACCACCCGCGGCACCTCCTGGACCGCACCGGCCCGCCCAGCCGCCCTCCTGGTGGCCGGGGCGCTGCTCGCCACCGGCTGCGGGGTGCTCCCCGGCGGCGGGAACGGCTCCCGGGAGTCCGTCACGGTGATGACCTTCGCGCCCGAGAAGACCCAGGCGACGAACCTGCCCGGAATGCCCGCCATGGCGAAGGCGTACGCCCGCTGGGTGAACTCCGACGGCGGCATCGACGGCCACCGGCTGCGCATCATCTCCTGCAACGAGAAGAACACCGCGATCGGCGCCTCCGCCTGCGCCCGGCGCGCGGTCGCGGAGAAGGTGGACGCGGTCGTCGGCTCGTACAGCCAGCACGGCCACTCCTTCATGGCCCCGCTGGAGGCGGCCGGAATCCCCTTCATCGGCGGCTACGGGATCACCGAGGAGGAGTTCACCAGCTACCTCTCCTACCCCGTCAACGGCGGCCAGTCGGCCCTTCTCGCCGGTCATGGGATGCAACTCGCCGACCTCTGCCGTCACGTCTCCCTCGTCCGCCCCGACTCCCTCGCGGGCGACGGACAGCTCGAACTGCTCAACGCCGGTCTCGCACGGAGCGGGCGCGAGTCGACCGACATCCTCGCCCCCGAGGACGCGACCGACTACACCCGGGCCGCCGCGCGGGCCCGCTCGAAGGCGGGCGACCCCGGCGCGGAGGCCGACGACTCCCGGCCCGGCTGTGTCACCGCCACGCTCGGTGAGCGCACCGAGACGTTCTTCGACTCATTCAGGCGGCTGCCCGACGACGACCTCAGCATCCGGGTCTCCTCCGTCCACGGCAGTGTCGGCCAGTCCCTCATCGACCGTACCGGCGGCCGAAGCGGCGCCTTCGAGGGCGCCTTCATCACCGGCTGGTACCCGGCCGGGGGCGACGCCCGCTGGGACGCGATGCGGGAGGTGATCAACACCCATGCGTTCGCCGACAACAGCGTCGACCCCACCGACCCGGGGGCGCAGACCACTTGGATCGCGTACGGCGTGCTGCGGGCGGTGATCGAGGAGATCGACTCGGCCGAGATCACCCCCCAGCGCATCGCCCACACGCTCGACTCCGGGGTACGGGTCGACACCGGGGGCCTCACACCGCCGCTGCGCTGGGACTTCGAGGACATGCTCGGCACCCCCGGTCTGCCCCGGGTGGTGAACCCGGGGGTGACCTTCCAAGTCGTCTCCCAGGGACGGCTGGTGGCCCAGCGGGAGGGCTTCGTGGACGTCGGCAAGGCGCTGAACGCCGCCGTCGACCTCTGAGCCCACCGCTGAGTACCGCCGTCGACCTCTGAGCCGGCCGCTGAGTACCGCTGTCGAGCTCTGAGCCCACCGCTGAGTACCGCCGTCGAGCTCTGGGCCCGCCGCCGAAGGCCACGACGGCGGGCAGGCGCGTGCCGGGGGGGGTCCTCCCCGCCGGCCCCGGGTCTTCCCCGACGACCCCGGGGCCTTCCGTGACAGCCCTAGAGCTGGTCGGCGCCGCGCGCGGTCAGCCGGTACTTGACCGCGATCGAGTTCCAGATCGCGGACGCCTCCCGCTTGGCCTCGGTCGCCGCGCCGCTGGCGCGGTTGGCCTCGGCCGACCGCTTGGTGAGGCGCGCCTTACCGTCCCGGCAGCCCTTCTTCCGCTTGACCTGCTTGGCCCAGGCCGCGTAGTCGTCATCGGCCGAAGCGGAGGACTTCCACGCCTTGGTGAGCGCCTTCGTCAGCTCGGCGTGCCGGGGCAGCCCGTCGACGCTGAGCTTCTCCAGCCGGTCCACCAGCTCCCGGCGCTGGTCGGCCGCCTCGCGCAGATCGTCCCGGGCCCGGTCGAGGTTGTCACAGCGTTTGATGTCCTCCACCGAGCGGATCACCGCGCCACGGCTGTTGTTGCTGTCCGCGAGGAGCCGGTCCAGCGCTTCGGCCTGGGGCCGGGCCGGATCGTCGTCGGGCTTGGGCAGATCGTCGAGGTCGGGGGTCGGCGAGGCCGCCACGACCTTCTCACTCTCCTTCGGGCGGTCGTCGCCGTCGCCCTTGCCGCCGAACACCAGCGCGCCGGCGCCCAGTCCGACGATGGCGCAGCCGACGACCACGGCCGCGACCAGGGGCACCGGCAGTGACCTCCGCCGCCGTGCCGGGGCCCGGCGGCGCGATCCCCGGCCGGGCCGGGGAGACGATGAGGCCGGGGCCGCGTCACCCCCCGTACCTCCTGAGCCGCCCATACCTCCTGAACCACCCGTGCCGCCGTCGAAGCGGGGCATCTGCTGGGTGGAGTCCGGGGTCGGGCCGATCCCGGCCGCACCCCCGGCGTCGGCGCGGAAGAGATTGTCGAACTCAGCCGGCGGCGGTCGGTCACCGGGCGCGCCGGGGCGTATCCCGTACGGGGCGCTCACGGGGGCCGGCGGCACCGCGGGCTCCGCGGCCGACCCCCGGCGCCGCGAGGGGCGCGAGGGCCTGGAGGTGTCGGCGGCGTCGGCGGCGGTCTCCGGGGGAAGCGCGCCCGGTGCGACGGGCGGCAGGTACTGGGTGGCGTCGCCCCCACCGGGGACGGGCTGGATGTACTGGGTCGCGTCGGACGCGCCCAGCACGGGCGGGATGTACTGCGTGGCGTCGGACGCGCCGGGCACGGGCGGTCCCGCGTGCGGCGGGACCGGGGGTATCAGCCGGGTCGCGTCGGACGCACCGGGAACCGGCTGGATGTACTGGGTCGCGTCGGACGCGCCCGGCACGGGCGGGATGTACTGCGTCGCGTCCGAAGCGCCCGGCACGGGCGGCCCCCCGTCCGCTCCGACCGGGGGGAGGTACTGGGTGGCGTCCGCGGCGGCGTGCGGCGGGACGGCGTCCGGCAGCGGATGGCCCGCCGCCCCGTACTCCCCCTGGCCGTATCCCGGGCCCGGCCGGGCGGCCTCGGGACCGGGCTGCCCGGGGCCCCAGGGCTCTCCCCACGGCTGCCCGTCCGAGGGAGCCGTCCGGGCGCCGGGGTCACCCGGTATCCAGGGCTCGGATCCGTCGGCGGGCAGCACGACGCCCTCGTGCGCGGGCCCGGCGGTCGGGGGCCGCTCATCACCCTGTCCGCTGTGCGTCACCAGGACTCCTCCATGTGAACCTACGGAACCGTCGGGTCACGCTACCGGGTGCCCCGGTCCCCTCCGCACACACACCGGCGAGTGATGGTGGCGAGCCCCCTCAACGCGCTGCTGGGAGGCGGTCTGTGAGAGCGCTCACGCGGCCTGCGCCTCCAGCCGCGCGCCGAACTCACGCACCGCGGGTTCGTCCGCGTACGGCTCCAGACGCTGCTGGAAGTCCTCCAGATACTCCGCTCCCCGGCTGGAGCGCAGCCGCCCCAGCAGCTCCACCGCGCCCGTTCCCGTATGGCACGCCTGCTCGACCTCGCGCTGCTGCACCTGGGCCGTGGCGAGCAGGATCATGCCGATCGCCCGCCGTCGGGCCCGGGCCTCCGGATGCCCGTCCAGCGCGTTCGCCGCATGGTGCTCGGCGGCCTCGGGCTGGCCCAGGTCGCGATAGCAGTGGGCCAGTTCGTCCGCGAGGTAGGCCCGGTCGAAATGGGTGATCCACACGGGGTCGTCGCCCGTCTCCGGCTCGGACCGCTCCAGCGCGGAGAGCGCCTTGCCCGCCACGGTGTGACAGGTGCGGGCGTCCCCGAGGAGGGCGTGACCCCGGGCCTCGGCGGCGAAGAACATCGCCTCGGCGCGCGGGGTGATCTGGCCTCTGGCCCCTTCCTGTGCGGCGCGCGCCAGTTGGGCGATCTCTCTGGGGTTGCCGAGCTGGGCGGCGAGATGGCTCATGGAGGCGGCGAGCACATAGCCGCCGTACCCCCGGTCGCCGGCCGCCTGGGCGAGCCGGAGGGCCTGGATGTAGTAGCGCTGGGCGAGGCCGGGCTGGCCGGTGTCGACGGCCATGTATCCCGCCAGCTCGGTGAGTCGGGCGACGGCGGCGAACAGGTCCCGGCCGACGGTCTCCCGGTACGAGCCGGAGAGCAGCCCGGAGACGACGGAGTTCAGGTAGTGCACGACGACCGGGCGGATGTGTCCGCTGCCGAATCGGTGGTCCAGCTCGGTGAGGGCCGAGGTCATCGCCCGTACCGCATCGACGTCCGAGCCGCCGACCCGGGCGCCCGCCGTCCGCGCGACCTGGACGTCCGGGCCGGTGATCAGCCAATCGCGGCTGGGTTCGACCAGGGCGGAGGCGGCGACGGCGGCGCCGGAGAGGAAGTCGCGGCGTCCGACGTCGCTGCGCCACAGCTCACAGACCTGCTCGATCGCGCCGAGCACCGTCGGCGAGAACTGGAGGCCGACGCCGGACGCGAGGTTCTTGCCGTTGGCCATGCCGATCTCGTCGATCGTGACCGTACGGCCGAGTTTGCGGCCGAGCGCCTCGGCGATGATGCCGGGGGCGCGTCCGCGTGGCTGCTGTCCACGCAGCCAACGCGCCACCGATGTTTTGTCGTACCGCAGGTCGAGACCGCGTTCCGCGCCGACCATGTTGACGCGGCGGGCGAGTCCGGCGTTGGAACACCCGGCTTCCTGGATGAGCGCCTGCAACCGTTCGTTCGGCTGTCGGGCGACGAGTGGCCTGGCTGCCATGAGTAACCCCCTGGGGCCGCGGTGATCCACGCAGAGATCATTGCGGGCTGATTTACGGAGAATGCAGAATTAAGCGACTTGGTCTGTTATTTCCAGAAGTCATGCCAGAAACTCTTCCAGCGACCCAAAGCCTGCGGCTTTTATTGTTCAAAGCCCGACTTTCACAACCCGTCGCCCGAAACCCGACACCCGAACCCGACACCCGAACCCCGCGCCCGAACCCCGCGCTCGGAACCCACCGCCCGGACGCCCCGTCCAAAACCGTCACCCGAACCCCGGCACACGAAACCGGCGTTCGAGGCGCGGCATTCCGGGGCGGGATATTCCGGGCACGGCGTACGGATCCCGGCGTACGGAGCCCCGGGTACGAGCACAAGAGCGCGAACTCCACGGCCCCGAGCCCTTCCGAGTGTCCGGAGTCGGCCGTACGGCATCCCCCGCGTCCCCCGCGCCCGTGCGGTGCTCGCTGGGCGCGGACTCCAACTCGACCTCCTCGCCCATGAGCTTGCCTATGAGGTACCCGTCCCCGTGGCCCGTCGCCGTACGCGCCCCCGTCCGTGCATCCATGCGCCCCATATGCGGGATCATGATCAAGGGCGGGGCGTAGGGCGCCCGTAACCCAAGGTGACGGCGGGAGTTGAGTGGATCGTGGAAGAGACCATCGGAGTCACAGAAGCCGCGCAGATTCCCCAGCAGCGGGGTGAACAGCTACTGGATCATGCGGTGCGCTATGCGGAAGAGCGGCACTGGGACGTGTTCCCCGGCACTTGGCTGGAGGCGGCGGGCACCAGGGAGCACTGCTCCTGTGGTGACGCCGACTGCGCGGCGCCGGGAGCCCACCCGGCGAGACCGGACTGGGCGACCCAGGCGACGGGCAGCGCCACCGCGGCCCGCCGGCTGTGGGGGAAGCACCCGAGGGCGTCGATCCTGCTCCCCACGGGACGGACGTTCGACGCCCTCGACGTGCCCGAGTCGGCCGGGTTCCTGGCCCTGGCGCGGATGGAGCGGATGGAGCTGCCGCTCGGCCCGGTGACCCGCACCCCGGATCGCCGGATGCTCTTCTTCGTACTGCCCGGCGCCACCCCGAAGGTGCCCGAGCTGATTCGCGGGCTCGGCTGGGCGCCCAGCTCCGTCGATCTGGTCGCCCGGGGCGAGGGTCACTATGTGGCCGCTCCGCCGACCCGGGTCGGCGGCCACGGCGCGGTCCAGTGGGCGCGCCGCCCGACCGCCGCCAACCGGTGGCTGCCGGACGCGGAGGAGTTGATCAGCCCGCTGGCGTACGCGTGCGGCCGGGAGGCCGTGGCGGCCCGCACCCGGGGCGTGTGACCTGCCACCACGGCATCGAAGACGGCCACCAGCTCCTTTAAGCAGCCCTTACATAAGGTGTACCCATATCGACGCGCACAGAATGCTGACGCGTAGGACATAGGGGACACCGAAAGGCAGGGCACATGCCGGAGGACCAGGCGATGGGGGCCGCGGAAGCGGGCGGAGCGGGGACGGCGCCGCCCGCCGTCCGTGTCGAGGGGCTGTGGAAACGTTTCGGCGAGCAGATCGCCGTCTCCGGTGTCGATCTCACCCTGCCGGCCGGCCGGTTCATCGGTCTCGTCGGCCCGAACGGCGCCGGGAAGACCACCACCCTCTCGATGGTGACGGGCCTCCTCCGCCCCGACCAGGGCCGGGTGTTCATCTCGGGACACGACGTCTGGCGCGATCCGGTCCAGGTCAAACCCCGTATCGGGATACTGCCGGAGGGACTGCGGCTCTTCGAGCGGCTCTCCGGCCGGGAACTGCTCGGCTACATGGGGCGGCTGCGCGGACTCCCCGGCGACGAGGTCGACAAGCGGGCCGCCCAACTCCTCGACGTACTGGATCTGGCGGGTTCGCAGCACAAGCTGGTCGTGGACTACTCGACCGGTATGCGCAAGAAGATCGGGCTGGCGGCCGCGCTGCTGCACAACCCCGAGGTGCTCTTCCTGGACGAGCCGTTCGAGGGCGTGGACCCGGTCTCGGCCCAGACCATCCGGGGTGTTCTGGAGCGCTACACCGCATCGGGCGCGACGGTCGTCTTCTCCAGCCATGTGATGGAGCTGGTGGAGTCGCTCTGTGACTGGGTCGCCGTGATGGCCGGGGGGCACATCCGGGCCCAGGGTCCGCTCGCGGAGGTACGCGGCGACGCGCCGTCCCTACAGAGCGCGTTCCTGGAACTGGTCGGCGCCAGCGGGCGGGACGCAGGCCAGTCGCTGGACTGGCTCGGCGGCGGTGCCCGATGAGCGGTTCGGCCGCGGACAGCGCCCAGAGCGTCCAGGACGGCGGTGCTGTCGTCGGTGCGCACGGCACGGACACCGACGCGCAGGGCGCTGACGCCCGGCGCGGGGCGGTCGACGCGCTGCCCACGGGGCGGCTGGCCGGGATCTTCGTCCGGCTCAAGCTGTCGCTGCTGCGGAACGGACTGCGCCAGTCCACCGCCCGTACCGCCGTGTTCGTCATCTCCCTCGTCTTCGCCCTGCTCGTCGCGGCGGGCCAGCTCCTCGGGCTGATCCTGCTGCGCGGCAACGACGGCGCCGCGTCCGTCAGCGTCCTGCTGACCGGGGTGCTGGCGCTCGGCTGGGCGGTGATGCCACTCTTCTTCGCCAGCGGTGACGAGACGCTGGACCCGACCCGGCTGGTGATGCTGCCGCTGCGCCCCCGCCCGCTGGTCACCGCGCTGCTCACCGCGTCGCTGGTCGGCATCGGACCGCTCTTCTCGCTCTGCCTGGTGCTGGGTGCGGCGCTCGCGGTCGCACACGGCACCGGGGCGGCGCTGGTCGCCGTCGTCGCGGTGCCGCTCACCCTGCTGGTCTGCGTGGCGTTGGCACGGGCCGTCGCCGCGGCCAACATCCGGCTGCTCACCTCCCGCAAGGGCCGCGATCTCGCCCTGCTCAGCGGTCTGCTGGTCGCGGTGGGCCTCCAGGTCGTCAACTTCGGCGCGCAGCGGCTGGGCCAGTCCGGCGGTCTCTCCGCGCTGGAACCGGCGACGGAGATCGTACGGTGGCTGCCGCCGGCCGCCGCGATCGGCGCCATCGACTCCGCGAGCGAGGGCTCGTACGGGGTGGCGCTGGCCCAGCTCGCGCTGACGGCCGGGGCGCTGTACGCCGTGCTCCGGTACTGGGAGCACAGTCTGACCCGGCTGATGACGGCGCCCGACGGGTCGACGCTCGCCGCGTCGAGCGGGCCGGACCGGGCGGGCTCGTCGTCCGGTCTGCACCGGCTGCTGCCCGGGGGCCGTACGGGCACCGTGATGCAGCGGTTCCTGCGCTATGTGTGGCGCGACCCGAAGACCAAGGCGACCTGGGTGACGGGGCTCGCGATCGGCCTGATCGTGCCGCTGTTCAACGCCCTCCAGGGCACCGGCTCGATCTACTTCGCGACCTTCGCCGCGGGGATGCTGGGCGTGCAGATGTACAACCAGTTCGGGCAGGACACCTCGGCGTTCTGGATGGTCGCACAGACGCTGTCCACCACCCGGGACGCGTACGACGAACTGCGGGCGCGGGCACTCGCGCTGCTGCTGATCACCCTCCCGTACAGCACTCTCGTCACCGTCGTGACCGCCGCGGTGCTGGCTGACTGGCAGGCGCTGCCGTCGGCGCTGGGGCTGTCGTACGCGGTGCTGGGCGCGATGCTGGGCACCGGCGCGGTGTCGTCGGCCCGGTTCGCGTACTCGATCCCGCAGGACAACGCGTACAAGAACGTCGCGCCGGGGCAGGGCGCCATCGCCTGGATCTCGCTCTTCGGCGGCATGGTCGTCGGGGGGCTGCTCTGCGCCCCGGTGATCGCCCTGACGATCTGGGCCCATCTCACCGACGCGCACGGCCAGCTCTGGCTGGTGCTGCCGTTGGGCGCTGCGTACGGGGTGCTGATGGCGTGGGTCGGGCTGCGGCTCGCCGCGCCGTGGACGGCCCAGCGGCTGCCGGAGATCATCACGGCGGTCAGCAAGTCCTGAGGGCGCCGTCTGCTGCGCGAGGCGCGAGAGGGGGGAGGCCCGATGTGGGTCTTCCCCCTCTCGCCCTTCTCGTACCTCTTGTGACTGTTGTGCCTCTTGGTGCTTCTATTGCTCTTGGTGCTCTTGCTTGCTCTTGTGTCTCTGGTCAGCCGGTCGTACTTCCCGTGCCTGTCGTCAACCGGTCAGTGGGCCAGCAGCCCCTCCAGCAGGCTGTGGTCCGGCGGCATGTTCCTGGTCCGCGCCGCCGGGGAGCACCTCGGATCGAGGCGGAGCCGGGCCAGACTGCGGTTGGCGGTGCCCCAGGCGTACCAGGAACGGTTCTCCCAGGCGAGCTGCGGCGGGTTGTACCAGCCGTCGCCGAGGCCGCTGACGACCAACTCCGGCTCGGCCAGGTCCGGTCCGATCCGGTAGACCGAGCCGCCGAAGATCGACGCGTACACCTGGTCGCCGTGCACGCTCAGTTCGCCGTAGCTCGGCAGCCGGCCGGACCGCAGTACGGTCCTGGTCTCCAGGTCCATGGCGAACCAACTGCCCGCGAGCCTTTTGTAGAGCCCGTAGAGCACTCCGTCGTGCACGGTGATGTGCTGGAAGCTGGCGTACCCCTCGACCGGGGTGACCTCCCAGAGCACCTTGCGGCGGCGCAGGTCGAACGCGACGATCGTGGCGCTCGGGCGGGCCGGCGGCACGCTGCCGCCGCCCCAGGTGTCACCGGCCAGATAGACGATCCGGTGCCGGCCGTACTCCTCCTCCAGCGCGAGGGACATCACGGACTGGTTCTGGATGATGTCCTTGTGGACGGTGAGCCTGCGGCGTGACCGGTCCACGACGGTCAGCGCGCCCTTGAGCAGGCCGACCCCTGGCGCCGAAGCCACCAGCAGTTGGTCCTGGCCGGCGTCGTACGCCATGTCGGTGGGCCGCTGCTGGTCGTTCTCGATGAAGCCCAGCGAGCGCACCCGGCCCCGGTCCGGATCCAGCTCCAGCATTTCGGCGCTGGGGTACATCGCCGCGTACACCCGGCCGTGGACCACCTGGAGTTGTTTGGGCTCCCCGGCGACGCTGGTCCGCTTGACCGCGCCGGTCGCCGGACGGTGGGTGGTGATCGAGTAGTGGCCGCCGACGTGGACGGTCCCCCGGCTCCCGTACGCCATGGACTGCACCGGGTCGGGGCCGGAGAGACCGGCGTCGATCAGTTCCACTATGTCCGACCGGTTGCTGTCGAGATCCAGCCACCAGAGGCGGCCACTGCCCGCGCAGCCGAGGAGCGTACGGGCGTCCAGCGGCACCAGCGCGCGGTGTTCGTCGCCCGGGGTGGGGGCGGTGACCGGGACGAGGGTGGTGCCCTCGCGCCGGTAGACGGTGCCGGTGGGGCGGCCGACGCAGTAGAGCGTGCCGTCGGCCGTCATCGCCATGGCGTCTATCAACCGCTCGGCGGCGGGCGTCGGGATCACCCGCGCGTCGCTGCCGTCGGGTGCCATGTCGACCAGGGACCTGGTGAGTCCGGCGATCACCCGGCCACCGCGGGCGATCATGGCGGCGGCGCCGCCGTACGGGGTCGGGGTGATGTTCGTCTTCGCGCCGGTGGTGCGGTCGTACGCGACGACATAACCCGACGGCAGCGTGCCCGCGTAGACGTAATGGTCGTCGGCCGCGATGGCGCGCACGTACTGCTGACCCGCGACGGCGACACCGAGGTTGCGCAGCGTGCCGGTCGACGGCTTGTACTCCCAGACCTCGCCGCGCGGTGACGTGCCCGCGTACACGGTGCCGTCGGGTGCCGTGGTGAGGCACCAGACGAAGCCGCCGGCCGGACCGACGGTGCCGATGAGCCGCACCTCGCCGGAGACGGGGTCGAAACGGTAGATGTCCGGGAACGGATAGGTCCCGGCGTAGATCTGACCACCCGACACGGTGGTCGCCCAGCCACCCTCGCCCCGGTTGAGCCGAACGGCTCTGACCAGGGTCTTGGACGGCAGGTCGATCTCACCGAGTACGGGTGGGTTCTGCCCTCGGGCGACGACGTACGCCTTGTCGCCGAGGACCGACATGCTGACGATCGCGGCCGTCAGCGATGCGGTGCCGTGTGTCGTGATGGGGGTGCCCGAGCAGTGCGCGGGGGCACCTATGGCCGCCGCTCTACCGGCCGGGGCCTGGCCCCCCGCCGGGGCCGCTCCGGCCGATGGATCTGTGCCGGCGTGCGCCTGGGCCGGGCTGAGCAGCGCTCCCGCCCCGGACGCCAGGGTGAACCCGGCTCCGGCCTGCAATAACCGCCTGCGTTCCATGTGTCCTCCCCAGAGAGATTCGGACCACCGGGACACCATGCCCGCGCGGACCGCGCAGCGGAAGAAGCCGAACGAACCTCGCGTGGGCGGGCGTCGGATGAACAAACGCACGGAGGACGGCACAGGTTACGAATGGTCCTGTTTTCAGGTGTATTCAGGGGATATGGGGTTTCGTTCCGCACGGACGGCGCTTTCCCGTCGAAGCGAGGTGGCCGAAGAGCTGTACCACGAACAGGTTTTCGCAGCTCAGTAAGTAGTTCTCGATTGGACCACCCAAGATTGTCCATATGTCGGACGCCTCGCGGGGGTTCCGAGCACCCCGCCCGAGCTGCCCGAACGACCATTCGGTCACCCTCGGAATCGAAAGGGCGGCCGGAAAGCGGTGATCCACGTGCTTTCACTGTCCGCTTACGCAAGACTCCCGAGCGCAATCACCGACTCCCGGGGCGACCCCCGGGAACGAACCCTCGAAGCGAACCCTCGAAACGAAGGAGTCCCTCTCATGCGTCATCTGCGCGGCACGATCGCGGCGACCGCCGCCCTGGTGTTGAGCGGCACGGCGGCGGCCACGGCCCGGGCGGACCAGCCCGACGACACCGCCCTGTACGCCCCGTCCGCGGTGGTGCTCACCATCGGCAAGGGCTCGCCCGCCGAGGGCATCGCCGTCACCGTCGAGCGGGCGGTGACCCTCAGCTGCTCCCCCCGGGCGGAGGGCACCCACCCGTCGCCGGTCGCCGCCTGCCGTGAACTGCGCTGGGTGGACGGGCGCTTCGCCGATCTGCCGTCCCGACTGCCCGTCACGCTCTGCACCCGCGAGTGGGACCCGGTGACGGTCACGGCGGACGGCGCGTGGCGCGGCCAGCGGGTCGACTGGTCCGCCACCTACAACAACGGGTGCGAGATGGTGGCGAGCCTGGGCGAGGGCGCGGTCTTCGCCTTCTGACGGTCTCTCCCTCCGGCGGTCTCTCCTTCCGACCGCCCGGTGCACCCATCGCACCACCCCCCGAGTCCGGCGGCCCGAACCCCCCGCCCTGAGAACGGGAGCGGAGCCGTCGTCCGTACGGCAGCCCGACGGCCGGACACCCCCGCGGCCCGCACACCGGCGATCCCACCGCCGGGCGGGTCACAGCGAGGGCCGACCGGCCGCCGAACTCACCGGACACACTGAACTCGCCGGACTCACCGGACTCACCGGACTCACCGGACTCACCGGACTCACCGGACTCACCGATCGTGCAGCCGCTGCCGCCGCGGCTGCTTTCGGGCCCTGGCCCTCCCCGGCCCTTCCCGACCCTCCGGGGTCAGCCCATCCGCACATCGTCGAGGAACGGCTCGATCACCGCGTGCCACGCCTCCGGCCGGTCGTAGTGGAGCAGGTGGCCGGCGTCCGCCACCTCCGCATACACGCCCCGGGGCAGCACCCGCACCATCTCCTGGGCCTCAGCCCGGCCCAGCTCGCCGTCCAGCCCACGGACCACCAGGGCGGGGCACCGCACCTGCGCCAACTCCTCCCAATGGGCGTCGTACACCCAGGTCTCACGGGACTTCAGCATCTGCCGGCGGGAGAAGACGGGGCGCCAGCCGTCGGCGCCCTCGGCCATCACCTCGGCGTAGAACTCACCGCGCGCGGGGGTCGGGCGCTCCACCCAGGGGTCGTCCTCGCCGAACCACTTGCGGACGTCCGCCAAGGTCGCGAACGGCAGCGGCCAGGCCCGGAACCAGTCTTCCCACTCCCGCTGCGAGGCCGCGCCCAGCGCCGATGCGCGCATGTCACAGATGATCAGGGCCCGCACCAGATCGGGTCGCCTGGCCGCGAGCTGCCAGGCCGTGAGCGCGCCCATGGAGTGACCGATCAGCGTCACCGGGGCGAGGCCCAACTGCTCGATCGCGGCCTCCGCGTCGGCCACATACGCCTCGCGGGTGTAGGGACCGGCCAGCGGCTTCTCGCTGCGGCCGTGACCCCGCTGGTCGAGTGCGACGGCGCGCTGCCGTCCGGAGAGCCAGCGGGCCGTCGAGGCCCAGTGGGAGGCCCGGCCCATCAGTCCGTGCAGCAATAACACTCCCGGCGCGCCCTCCTGGTCGTCGTCCACCGCCGGATCGTCCCGGGCGCGCCCCTGGGGGGTGTCCCTCCCTCGGACGGCATCATCGCCCTTGTGCGGGTCCGCGAACTCCCAGGCGGCCAGGCGCACGCCGTCGGCCCCCACCACATCCATGCGCCGCGCCATCTGCCCGGCACCCCCTTCGCTCCCCCGGCCGTGGACCGACCTATCCAGCAGGTTATCGAACTCGTATTCGAAAGCATCGTTCTGCCGCGCAACACCCCTCGTTCGAGTGACCACACTCAGGGATTGGAGCCCGTCCCCGAGGGGAGATCTTCTGCGGGAGGCGGGCCGCTCGGGGAAGACGGTCCGAGGGGATTGACCCTGGGAGCTCGGGGCTCCGGGTCAGCACAGGGGAGGACAGGCCCCGGCGCTCAAGGGCGCCGGGGCCCTCGCACGTACCGGGCACCTCGCGCGTACCGCACCTCGCGCACGTACCAGGACCCTCTGGCGTACCTGACCTCGGACGCGGACGGGGGCCCTCTGGCCCACCGGGCGCCTCGGGGTACGGGCGGGCGGCGGAGGCGCGGGCGGTCGCGGGGCTGGTCGCCGGGCGCGGGGGCATCGATGGCCGGGGCGTCGGAGGCCGGGGCGTCGAGCGCCTGACTTTCGGACGCCGGGCAGTCGTGGGCCGGGCAGTCGTGGGCCGGGGCATCGTGCGCTCGGAGGTTGGGCGGTCGGCCGTCGGCGCGGCCCGGGCGCGAACAGGCGACGCGGTGGGATCGGGCAGCGCGGCGGGATCCGGCAGCGTGGCGCGATCGGACGGCTCAGGGGAACACGCGGCATCCGGGCCACGGACAGCGGCGCCGCGCGGATGAGTGCGCGGGGCGTACGAGGGGCGCAGCACCCTGATCCCTCCCCGGCCCTGGGTCATCTGCCTCGGCCCAGCCTCGCACGCGATTCGCCCCGGGCGCTGCGGTTCGGGACCTATCACTTCCGACGCCCAGGGCGCTTGGACCCACCCGGTCGCTCAAGGCGCTCCGGACCCCTGGCGCGCGCCGCGCGCGCCCCAGGCCCTCCCGGCACCATGCTCGCCGAGGGGCCTCGTACCCCCGTAATCCCGTCCGTCAGCCCTTGCGCGCGGCTCGCGGACGGTCCTGCTTGTCGTGCTCTCTAGCGCTTGGCCACGAAGACGTGCGAGGCGACGTCAGCGGCCAGCTCGGCGGCCTCGCCGCTGCTGCCCACCAGCACACCGCCCGCGGACTCCGTCACGCTCACCACGGAACCGGGCTGCACGCCCGCGCGCCGCAGTGTGTACATGAGCTGGGCGTCCGTCTGGATCGGCTCGCCGATCCGCCGCACGACGACGGTCTTGCCGTCCACGCCCGGGTCGAGGTCGGCCAGCGAGACCATGCCCTCGTCCAGGAACGGATCGGCCTCCGCCTTCTCACCCAGCTCCTCCAGGCCGGGAATCGGATTCCCGTAAGGAGACTCGGTGGGGTGACGCAGCAGCTCAAGCACCCGCCGCTCCACCGCCTCGCTCATCACATGCTCCCAGCGACATGCCTCGGCGTGGACCTGCTCCCACTCCAGGCCGATCACATCGACGAGGAGGCACTCGGCCAGCCGGTGCTTGCGCATCACGCGCGTGGCCAGCCTGCGGCCCTCGTCCGTCAGCTCCAGGTGCCGGTCCCCGGCGACCGTGACCAAGCCGTCCCGCTCCATACGGGCCACGGTCTGGCTGACCGTGGGACCGGATTGGTCGAGTCGCTCGGCGATACGGGCGCGCATGGGAACCACGCCTTCCTCTTCGAGTTCGAGGATGGTGCGGAGATACATCTCCGTGGTGTCGATCAGTCCGGACATACGTGCCCCTCGATAAATCGTGCGGTGCGGCCCCGAAGTCAATTCTTACGCATCCCGCTGACAACCGTGTCGCGCCGGGAGAAGCCAGTGTCCGTGACCGTATTGACAGGGCAATGGTCCAGACCGCAACGTGATCCGCGGCACGGGATATTCCCCGGCGCGCTCCGCGTTCCACACGTACCCGGGTTCGCGCGCTCAGCATCCGCGTTCCCGCACCCCGGAAAGGGCTCAATGATGAGCGAGAGCAAGCTGGCCGGTCAGTTCTTCGACGCCGCGATCGGTCTGCTGCAACGCGTACGGGACGAGGAGGCGGCGAGCATCGTCGCCTCGGGCGAGGCCATCGCGGACACGATCGCGGCGGGCGGGCGGCTCTTCGCCTTCGGCGCGGGGCACTCCTCACTGGCCGCGCAGGACGTCGTCTACCGGGCCGGCGGTTTCGCCGTGATGAATCTGCTGGCCGTCCCCGGCGCGGTGGGCGTCGATGTCATGCCGGCGACACTCGGTTCGGCCCTGGAGCGGGTGGACGGCCTCGCGGCGGCGGTGCTCGACACCAGCCCGGCGACCTCCGGCGACCTCCTGGTGATCATCTCCCTGTCGGGGCGGAACGCACTGCCCGTCGAGATGGCGCTGAACGCGAGGGCCCTCGGCCTCAAGGTCATCGGTGTGACCTCGGTGGCGTACGCGACGGGGACCAAGTCCCGGCACGTATCGGGCACCTTCCTCAAGGACCACTGCGACGTCGTCCTCGACTCCAAGATCGCAATCGGGGACGCGGAGCTGACGCACGAGGGCATCGAGGCCCCGTTCGCCCCCGCGTCGACCGTGGTGACCAGCGCGCTGATGCAGGCCACGATGGCCGTGGCGGCGGAGCGGCTGGTGGAGCGGGGCATCGAGCCGCCGCTGCTGCGGTCGGGGAACGTGGACGGTGGACACGAGTGGAACGGCCGGGTGATGACGGAGTACAAGGACCGGATCTTCTTCCGGCACTAGGTCGGGTAAGGCGCCGGGTCGGGTAAGGCGTCGGGTCGGGCGACGGAGCCGTCCAGGGCGCCGGGCAGGACGCCGGGCAGGTCACAGGGCCGTGCAGGTCACCAGGGCACGCAGGTCGTGTCCGGAGGGGCCGGGTGCGGGTCGGCTCAGGAGGCCGGGGGCGGACTCGTTCCTGAAGGGCCCGGGTCGGCCCCCCGGCTGAGGCCCATCACACGGTGGTGGCTTCCGCCCGGGGGCCGACTCGCGCCACGCACGCGCCGGGCCCCTCGCCGGGGGCCTGTCCGGGCGCGGTGCCGTCCGGGCGCGGTGCTCTCCGGGCGCGGTGCCGGGGCCCGACCCGCCCCGGGCTCGGCTCAGTGCGCCGGGCCGGACGGGGCGCCCCGCCCGCTCGTCGACGCCAGGTCGATGGCCGACGCCGCCAGCGCCGACATGCTCTCCGCGTGCGCCGCGTCCTCGCGCTGGAACGCCGGACGCGTCGGCCCGCGCAGAAAGGTGGCCACGCCCAGCGTCCTGCCCCGGCTCCGCAGCACCGTGCAGAGCGCGTGCACCATGCCTTCCGGCCACTGGAGCCGGTCCGACCAGTCCGGGAGGTCCGGGGCCGTCCCGGCGGCGTCCGGGGCGCTCGCCCGGACCGAGCCGCTGCGGTCGGCCGCCTGGAGCGCCGGATGGCCCGGGGGATAGCGCACCGGGATGCCGCCGCCCAGCACCGGGGCGCACGGACCCGGCGCGCCCGTCGGCGTCGCCGCCGCGCGGATCAGTCGGGCGCCGCCGTCCGGCACCAGCAGATCGATCAGCGCGTGATCGGCGAACCCGGCCAGCGCGAAGTCCAGACAGACCGTCGCCGCCTCCATCGGGTCCTCACACTCCGCCGCCGCCCGGCCCGCCCGGTGCAGTTGGCTGGCGCGGAACCGGATCCGATCCGCCTCCCGTTCGGCCAGTTTCGCCGCCGTGACGTCGTGGAAGAGCCAGCCGACGCCCAGCGGCACCGGCTCCTCCGCGAGCGGCGAGGCCAGCCGGAGGAATCCACTCCGCCAGCATCTGCGCCGCTCGCCCTCGGGGCCGTCCGCCAGCGTCACCCACACCTCGCCGAGCCCGCGCGGCGTCCCCTCCACGAGCACGTGGTGGAGCGCGCCCTCCAGTTGTTCCACGCCGTGTTCCAGTAACTCTCCGAGCGGCCGGCCGAGCGGCGCGGTGCGGCCGGCGCCGAGCGCGCGGGCCGCGTAGCCGTTGACGACGGTAGGCCGCAGATCGACATCGACGAGGACGACCCCCCATGACGCGTCGTCGAACAGCGCCTCGCTCAGCCCGATCGACCGCTCCAGATCGATCTGCGCGTGCACCTCGCTGAACGCGCAGTACACCCCCGCGGGAGCGCCGTCGGCGCCGAGCACCCGCGCCGACTGGATCCGGACGAGCACCCGGCCGCCGTCCTTGCGGAGCAGCGCGAACTCGTGCACCTGGCGCCCCGGCGCGTCCATGGTGGCCATCAGCCGCGTCTCGACCTCACCGGCGTCGGCCCCGCGCGCCGCCCAGCCGGCGAATCCGCGCCGCCCGACGGCCTCGTCGGGCGACCAGCCGAGGACCCGCTCGGCCTCCCGGTTCCAGTGGGTGACGGTGCCGCCCGCGTCGAACGCGCAGAGCGCCGCGTCCATCCCGTCCAGCAGCGCCGCGAGCAACTCCGCACCCGCGCCGGCCCCCGGCACCAGGGGGTCGGGCTCATCGGGCCCGAGGGCGTTGGCGGTCCCACTCTTCGAAGCTGTCATCCCGGCCCCCGTACAGGAAGCGTCCGCGCGATTTGATGCACGTCCGATCATTCAACTCGAACGTGACGCACGACACATGGGGTTCCGGCAAATCACCCGGCCGTTCAGGGTCTTTCGCTTGGATCAGGCTGGGTTAGTGAGCGGGGTCTGGTGCATGGGGCCTCCCCGGGCCGCAGGGCCGAGGGGACGCATCGCAAGGCGGAGGATGGGGGCACCTCCCGGCCGGAGGCTGGGGGAGAGTCAACGCGGTGGGGGTACCTCCCGTGCCCGCCAGGGCACAGGGTGGGGGTACCTCCCGTGCCCGCAGGGCTACGGGGGCCCGTTGGCGACTGACGACAACGCGGCGAGGTGCGGTGCCAGGGCACGCGAGCCCAGCCTGATCCAAGCGAGAGGCCCTAATTCGGTTGAACCGGTCCCCCGGCGTTCCTAGGCTGTGGTCACACACGAAAGGAGGTGGTTCGGCCGATGTACTCAATCCGGACGCGTGAGGTGACTGCGGGCTAAGGGCCTGCCGTCGCACTCTGTGCAGTCGGCGGGCCTCCCGCCGCAATCCAAGCAGTCACCGACCCGTGGGCTCCGCCGGTAAGTCCGGCCGGCTCCTCCGCGCGCGAGGAGGATCCAGGAGCCCACGGGTTTCTGCGTTCCCACGCCCCCTGCCTCCGCCCGCTGCACCGCCTCCGCCCGCTGTGCCCCCGCGCACCGGCCCGCACCGGGCGCCACGGCGGGCGTACGGGGCCGCTCGGCGTACGAGGGCCGCTCACACCCGCGAGTCCGCCACGGGCCGCACGGGGATCGCACCAGCTCGTACCCGGCCGTACGGGATGTTCACAGCCGTACGGGACCCTCAGGGCGCCAGTCGTTCGACGCGCCAACCCGCGCCCGGCCCCGCGATCGCATCCTCAGCCCCACCCGTCGCCACGGTCCCGTCCGCACCCATGAGCGGCAGCGGCACGTACCGCAGCCGGTCGTGCAGCCTGTTCTCATGGCCCTGCCAGAACTCCACCGTCTCCGGTACGACCCTGATCCCGCCCCACTCGGGAGGCGCCGGGACCGGCGCGTCCTCCGGGTAGCGGTCCGCGAGCCGCTCGTACCGGCTGAGCAGTTCCTCCCGGGAGCCGATCACCGACGACTGTTCGCTCGCCCACGCGCCGAGTTGGGAGCCGTGCGGACGGCTGCGGAAGTACGCCACCGTCTCCTCGCGCCCGATCCGCGCCGCCGTGCCCGTGACGATGATCTGACGGGCGATCGGATGCCAGGGGAACAGCAGGGAGACATGGCCGTTGGCCGCGATCTCGCGGCCCTTGCGGGAGGTGTAGTTCGTGAAGAAGACGAAGCCCTCGGAGTCGTACCGCTTCAGCAGTACTGTGCGCGAGGACGGGCGGCCGTCCGGGGTGGCGGTGGCGACGATCATGGCGTTCGGTTCGTGCAGACCCGCCGCCGTGGCCTCCCGGAACCAGTGGGCGAACTGATCCATCGGGGTCGGGGCGAGATCCGTCTCCAGGAGCGGGGTGGAGCGGTACTGCTCCCTCATGACGGCGGGATCCGGGGCGGCGGGCCGGGCGGCTGATGCAGCCGGGACAGCCGAGGCACCCGGGACGGCCGGGGCGGGGCGAACGGTGGCCGGAACGCCGTTGGCGGCGGGATCCGGGATGGCGGCTTCTTCGGTCACCTGTTCATCCTGCCGCAGCGGCCCAGTCTGCCCGGCACCACATGCGGTTAATCCTTACCGGGCGGATCGTGGCACTGTGCCTGTTCTCACGCTTCCCCGCACCCCCCGGACCCGCCAAAATCTTGGGTCCGGTCCCTGTCGCGCCCTCATGGCGCGGGGCGCTCGTGCCAGGAGCGGCCCGGCGTCGCAGCGTGGGACGCGTTGCGCGGGACGACGGGCCGGGACCGATCGCACCGGGACCGTATCCACCATGAGGAGCCGCCTGATGTCCGACTTCGTACCTGGGCTCGAAGGAGTCGTCGCGTTCGAGACGGAGATCGCCGAACCCGACAAGGAAGGCGGTGCGCTCCGCTACCGGGGAGTGGACATCGAGAATCTGGTCGGCCATGTCTCCTTCGGGAACGTGTGGGGCCTCCTCGTCGACGGCGCCTTCGAACCGGGGCTGCCGCCCGCCGAGCCGTTCCCCATCCCGGTGCACTCCGGCGACATCCGGGTGGACGTGCAGTCCGCGCTGGCGATGCTCGCCCCCGTGTGGGGGCTGAAACCCCTGCTCGACATCGACGCGGACCAGGCCCGCGACGATCTCGCGCGGGCGGCGGTCATGGCCCTCTCCTACGTGGCGCAGAGCGCCCGGGGCCAGGGGCTGCCGATGGTGCCGCAGCGGGAGATCGACACGGCCAGGTCGGTGGTCGAACGGTTCATGATCCGCTGGCGCGGTGAGCCGGACCCGCGCCATGTGAAGGCCGTGGACGCCTACTGGACCTCCGCCGCCGAACACGGCATGAACGCGTCCACCTTCACCGCCCGGGTCATCGCCTCCACCGGCGCGGACGTCGCCGCCGCGCTGTCCGGCGCGGTCGGCGCCATGTCGGGGCCCCTGCACGGTGGCGCGCCCTCCCGGGTCCTCGGGATGATCGAGGAGATCGAGCGGACCGGGGACGCGGGCGCGTACGTGCGCCGGGCGCTGGACAACGGCGAGCGGCTGATGGGCTTCGGCCACCGGGTCTACCGCGCCGAGGACCCCCGGGCCCGGGTGCTGCGCCGCACGGCCCGGGAGCTGGACGCGCCGCGCTACGAGGTCGCGGAGGCGCTGGAGAAGGCGGCGCTGGACGAACTGCGCAACCGGCGCCCGGACCGGGTGCTGGCGACGAACGTGGAGTTCTGGGCGGCGATCGTGCTGGACTTCGCGGAGGTCCCGGCGCACATGTTCACGTCGATGTTCTCCTGCGCGCGCACGGCCGGCTGGTCGGCGCACATCCTGGAGCAGAAGCGGACCGGGCGGCTGGTGCGGCCGTCGGCGCGGTACGTGGGGCCGGGGGAGCGGGATCCCCGGGAGATCGCCGGGCACGGGGAGATCGACGCCATCACGCACTGAGGGCCTCCTCCGGGGCGCCGGCAGCCGGCGCCCCTGGGCGGGGGCAACCACCGCGCGCGGGTGCCCCGGCGCCGGTTCCGGTGTGCCGTGCCTGCTGTACCCGCTGTGGTGGCGCGCGGGCCGTGCGTGCCTGCGGGGCGGGCCTCGGGCCTCGGGCCTCGGGGTCAGACAGACAGACAGAAGTCGGACCTCGGGGTCAGACGGACAGAAGTCGGATCCGCCCGCCGCACAGCCGGGCCATATCGTCCAGATCGGACGTCACCATCATGACCGGGCCCGGCTGGCGCAGCGCCATCTCCGCGACGGTCGCGTCGACCGCGTACTTCTGACCGTGCAGTCCAGTCGCCTTCAGCAGCCGGGCGGCGGCCTTCGCGGACTCCTCCGTGGCCGTCTCCACCCTCGTGCGCGACAGCAGCCGGTCCAGCCTGTTCAGGCTCACCCGGGCGTGCATGACCTCGACGACGGTGTTGGCGCCCACGACCAGCTCGGCGCCCCTCCGGTGAAAGACCTTGATCATCGCCGTGACCTTCCGGTCCTGCGCGATCCAGGCCGACAGGCCGTCCGAGTCCAGAACGACGGTATTGATGCTCACGCCGCCCTCGCCACCGAGCCGTCGGGAACCTCGGGAGTCTCGGGAGTCTCGCGGGTCTCGTGGGCCTTGGGAGTCCCGGCAGTCCCGGCAGTCCCGGCAGTCCCGGGGTTCATCGCCGCGTCGATCCGCGCCTGCGCCTCCGCGATCTCCTCCGCGGTGAAGGCGCCGTGCTCCTCCTCGTAGCGATCCAGCTCCGCGCCGAGCAACTCGTGCCGTATCTGCCGGGCGACCGCTTCGGCCACGTAAGCGGACACGTTGTCCGTCAGCTTCTTCAGCTCCGCGACCTGATCATTGGGGAGCGTCACGGTGATGCGCGTGGTCTCTGCCATATGACCAACATACCGCAGTATGCGCGTTCGACCGGGGACCGATTGTTCGACCGGACCATCACCCGAGGGCCTCCTCCAACAGCCCCGCCCACTGCCGCACCACCCGCTCCCGCCGCGCCCCGTCATCCGTCAGCAGATTGGCCAGACCCAACCCCCGGGCCAGGTCCAGAAAGCCCTGAACGGTCTCCCGGACCCCCGGCCGGGACTCGTCCACGCCCAGCAGCCGCACCGCGATGTGGTGGGTCTCCCGGCCCAGCCTGGCCTCCAGTTCGGTGACCCGGGCGTGCAACTGCTCCTCGTCGGACGCCGCCACCCACAGATGCAGCGCCGCCCGGAACAGCGGTCCCGTGTAGAGGTCGACCAGGGCCGTCATCACCTCCGCCCGGTCCTGGCGTGGCAGCGCCCGCAGCGCCCGCGAGCGCTGTTCGGCCACGTACTCCACCGCCGCCGTGAACAGGTCCTCCCGGGTGGGGAAGTGGTGCTGCGCCGCCCCCCGGGAGACACCCGCCCGCTCGGCGACCACCGAGACCGTGGAGCCCGCCCAGCCGTGGTCGTCCAGACAGGCCACGGCGGCCTCCAGCAGTCGCTGTCGGGTGGCCCGGCTGCGGGTCTGCTTCGGGGCGTTGGGGGGCGCTACAGCTCCCATATCGGCGCCCGTCGTTCGAGGAAGGCGGTCACGCCCTCCCGTGCCTCCGGCGATGCGAACAGGGACGCCGCCCGCTGGACCAGCTCCTCCGCGTCCCGGTCGAAGGCTTCCAGCACCCTGGCCGTGAGCAGCCGTTTCGCCGCCGCCAGCCCGAGCGGCGACGCCTTGCGCAGGCCCGCCAGGAGGGGGGCGAGCGCCGCGTCCGCGTCGTCGGCCGCGAGGGTGAGCAGCCCGATCCGCGCCGCCTCCGCCGCGTCGAACCGCTCCCCGGTGAGGTAGTAGCGCTCCGCCGCCCGGGGCTCCAGCCTCGGCAGCAGGGGCAGCGAGATCACCGCCGGCGCGACTCCGATCCGTACCTCGGTGAAGGCGAAGTCCGACCCGGTGGCGCCCACCGCCATATCGCAGGCGCCGAGCAGTCCGAGACCACCGGCCCGCGCCTTGCCGGTCACCCGTGCCACCACCGGTTTCGGCAGGTCGACCAGTGCGCGCAGCAGTTCCACGAAGGTGTACGGGCTCGGTGGGGCCTTCAGATCGGCGCCGGCGCTGAACACCGGCCCGGTGTGGGTGAGCAGCACGGCCCGTACGGCGTCGTCCCGCCCGCACTCCGCCAGGGCCGCCGACAACTCGCCCACCAGCCGCGCCGACAGGGCGTTGCGGTTGGCGGGCGAGTCCAGCGTCAGGGTGGCGATACCGCGTTCGCACGCGGTGGTGACCAGAGGCGTCATAGGTTCTCCCGGTCTCTCAGCTCTCGTCGCAGGATCTTCCCCGAAGCCGCCCGTGGCACCCCACCGATGAAGGAGACCCGCCGGATCTTCTTGTACGGGGCGACCCGGGCGGCGACGAACGCCATCACCTCGTCCCCGGTGACCGCTTCGGCGCCCGGCTGCCGGACGATGTACGCCTTGGGGATCTCGGCGCCGTCCGCGTCGTACACGCCGATCACCGCCGCGTCCGCGATGGACTCGTGGGTGAGCAGCAGCGCTTCCAGTTCGGCCGGCGCGACCTGGAAGCCGTTGTATTTGATGAGTTCCTTGACCCGGTCGACGACGTACAGCCAGCCGTCCGCGTCGACCCGGCCGACGTCCCCGGTGCGCAGCCAGCCGTCCGCGTCGATCATCGCGGCGGTCGCGTCGGGGCGGCCCAGGTAGCCGCGCATCAACTGCGGTCCGCGAATCGCTATCTCGCCCTCCTCGCCGACCCCGACGCAGGTCTCCGGATCGTCCAGGGACAGCAGCCGCATCTCCGTGGAGGCGACCAGTTTGCCGACGGTGCCGGGCGGTGGGTCCACCGCGTCGAGCGGCACGGCATGGGTACCGGGCGAGAGCTCCGTCATGCCGTACGCCTGCCCGATGGGCGGCAGTCCGAGCCGTCGCGAGCAGGCGAGGGCGAGTTCGGCGTCGAGCGGGGCGGCGGCGCAGATGATGTGCTCCAGCGAGGAGAGGTCGTACCGGGTGACCGCCGGGTGCTTGGCGAGCGCGAGCACGATCGGCGGGGCCACGCAGAGCAGGGTGATGCGGTGTTTCTCGATCGCCGCGAGGAATGTGTCCAGCTCGAACCGGGAGAGGACGACGACGGTCGCGCCCTGCCGCAGCGGCGCGTTCATCAGCGCGGTCAGCCCGTAGATGTGGAAGAACGGCAGTACGGCGAGGACGCGTTCGCCGGCCTCCATCGGGACCAGTGGGTGGAGCTGGGCGAGGTTGGTGGCGATGGAGCGGTGGGTGAGCATGACGCCCTTGGGGACGCCGGTGGTGCCGGAGGAGTACGGGAGGACGGCGATGTCCCGGGCCGGGTCGATGGTGACGACCGGTTCGGGCGCGGTGGAGCCGAGCATGTCGAGGACGCTGGCGTGCCCGTCGGCGCGGTCGCAGACGAAGATCTCCTCGATCCCGGCGACCAGTTCGGCCGCCCTGCGGGCCACTTCGAGGAGGGGGGACACGGTGACGATCCAGCGGGCGGAGGAGTCACGGAGCTGCTTGGCGAACTCCTCGGCCGTGGCCAGCGGATGGACGGTCGTGACGGAGGCGCCCGCCCGGGTCGCCCCGTAGAAGACGCCGGGGTAGGCAACCGTGTTGGGGCTGTGCAGCGCCAGCACATCGCCCTTGCGCAGCCCGGCGTCGGCGAGGGCGGCGGCGATCCGGCGGTGGAAGTGGTCGAGCTGGGCGTAGCTGACGGTGGTGCCGTTGACTCCGTCGATCAGGGCGGTGGAGTCGCCGTACTGGGCGGCGTGGCCGAGTACGGCCTGATGGATCGGTTCGGTGACCGGCGAGATGTCGGCGTACTGGCTGCGGAACATCATGAGAGCCCCCTCGCTGTGCGGACGGACGGCCCCGTGTGGGTGTGCGGGTGGTGTGCGGGTGTGCTGACGCGCCGGTGTGCGGAGTGCGGATACCCGGGTGCCCGGATAGCCGGATACCCGGCTGCACAGAGGTGCGGACGGGCTGACGCGTTCCGTGTGCCGGCGATCGGCCGGGCGCCACCGGGTGCCGGGTACCGGGTGACGCAGGCCAAGTGCCGGGCTGCGGATTACGGGACGTACGGGCGGGGCCGTCATTGCGGACGTGCCGTGCGGGACGAGTGGTACGGGCGGTGCTAGTGGTGCTGGTGGTGCTGGCGGTACTTGTCGTACGGGCGGTGCGAGTGGTGCTGGCAGTACTTGTCGTACGGGCGGTGCCGGTTGTACGGGCGGTGCCGGTTGTACGGGGTCGGGTGGTGCGCCGTTGTGCGGTGCGGGGCGCGCACCCGTGGTGCGGGATACCCGTTCCGTACCGCGGGCAACGTTTCCCGGCCCGCCAGAATCGCCGCTGTCAGTACGACTTGGGGAGACCCAGGGACTGATGGGATACGTAATTCAAGATCATCTCGCGGCTCACCGGTGCGATTCTGGCCACCCGGGACGCCGCGATGAGCGGGGCGAGCCCGTACTCCCGGGTGAGGCCGTTGCCCCCGAGCGTCTGTACGGCCTGGTCGACGGCCTTCGCGCATGCCTCACCCGCCGCGTACTTGGCCATATTGGCGGCCTCGCCCGCGCCGGCGTCGTCACCCGAGTCGTAGAGCGCCGCCGCCTCCCGCATCATCAGCCCGGCCAGCCGGAGTTCGATCAGGGACTGCGCGAGCGGGTGGGCGATGGCCTGGTGGGCGCCGATGGGAGTCCCCCAGACCTGGCGCTCCTTCGCGTACGCCACGGCCTTGGCGAGGGCGTACCGGCCCATGCCGATGGCGAAGGCGGCGGTCATGACGCGCTCCGGGTTGAGCCCGGCGAAGAGCTGGAGCAGACCGGCGTCCTCGTCGCCGACGAGGGATTCGGCGGGCAGCCGCACCTCGTCCAGGACCAGTTCGAACTGCTTCTCGTGGGCCCGCAGCTCCATCTCGATCGGGGTGCGGTGGAACCCTTCGGTGTCGCGCGGGACGATGAACAGACACGGCTTGAGCCGGCCGGTACGGGCGTCCTCGGTCCGGCCGACGATCAGCGTCGCGTCGGCGATGTCCACACCCGAGATGAAGACCTTGCGGCCGGTGAGGGACCAGCCGTCGGCGGTCCGCCGGGCCGTGGTGGTGATCCGGTGCGCGTTGGACCCCGCGTCGGGCTCGGTGATGCCGAAGGCCATGGTGCGGCTGCCGTCGGCGAGGCCGGGGAGCCAGGCCCGCTTCTGCTCCTCGGTGCCGAAGCGGGCTATCACGGTGCCGCAGATGGCGGGCGAGACGACCATCATGAGCAGGGGGCAGCCGGCCGCGCCCAGTTCCTCCAGGACGAGGGAGAGTTCGGCGAGGCCGCCGCCCCCACCGCCGTACTCCTCGGGGAGGTTGACCCCGAGATAGCCGAGCTTCGCCGTCTCGGCCCAGAGCCGCGCCCGGTCGAAGCCGGGGCCGTGCCGCTGGCCGAGTGCGGCGACGGCGGCGCGCAGGGCCTGGTGCTCCGGGGTCTCGGTGCTGCTGCTCATGGGTCTCCTCCTGGTCGGTCGCCTGGTCGGTCGCTTGGTCGCCCCCGGTCGAGTACGGGGGTGGGATGCCGGGCGGGCGCCTTGTCGGGTGGTGGTGGCCGGGTGTGCTCCTGTTGCCGTGGTGCGGGTGCTTGTGTGGAGGCTTGTGCGGGGTGGGGGGCTTGTGTGGGTGGGCCTGTCAGCGGGCGAGGGTGTCGGGGTCGGCGGCTTCCGGCGCCGGGGCTTCATCTCCCGCGGCCTCACGCCCGGGGCCTTCGCGTCCCGCGACCTCATCTCCTGCGGCCTCGCGTCCCGGGCCCGGGGAGGGGCGCTCCGGATCCGCCTGGACGACCGCGAGCAGGGCGCCGACCTCGACCTGGTGGCCGGGCGCCGCGTGCAGCGCGACGAGCGTCCCGGAGGCGGGGGCGACCACCCGGTGCTCCATCTTCATCGCCTCCAGCCAGAGCAGCGGCTGCCCCCGCTCGACGCGGGCGCCCTCGGTGACCCCGTCCCCGATCCGTACGACCGTCCCCGGCATGGGCGCGAGCAGCGAACCGGGTTCGGCGTGTTCTCGCGGTTCGGCGAACCGGGGGTGGGTGGTGAGGGTGTGGGAGCCGGTGGGGGTGTCGACATGGACGCGACCGTCGCCGTGGTCGGTGATGTGGAAGGGCCGGACGACCCCGTCGATATCGAGGTCGACGCGGTCGGGCCCGGCGCGGACGACGCGTACGGAGGGTGGATCGGCCAGCTCATAGCCGTCGCGGGTGCGGTGGTAGCGGACCTCGTGCCGGGCCTCGTGCTGGACCTCGTGCCGGGCCTCGTGCTGGACCTCGTGCCGGGCCTCCTGGTCGCCGTAGCCGCGGGCCGCGTGGGCGCCGTAGCTCCGGCTCTGCGGCTGGGACGGCAGATTGCGCCAGGCGCCGAGCCGGGACGGGACGGTCGCGCCGGAGGCCCGTTCGGCCGCCGCGAGCGCCGCCGCCACCGCCGCGTACTCCCCGCCCGGTGCGGGACGCGTCAGCTCGCGCAGATTCCGTTCGTAGAAGCCGGTGTCGAGTCGCCGGCCCTCGGCGAAGTCCGGGTGTTCCAGTGAGCGGACGAGGAGTTCGCGGTTGGTGCCCGGCCCGTGGACGCGGGCGCGCCGCAGGGTGTCGGCGAGGCGGCGGACGGCCTGTGCGCGGGTGGGCGCCCAGGCGACGACCTTGGCGATCATGGCGTCGTAGTGGACGCCGATGGAGTCGCCATGGGTGTAGCCGGTGTCGACGCGGACGGTCGGAGCGGAGGGTCGGACGGTGGTCGGAGCGGTGGATCGGACGGTGGTCGGAGCGGCGGGACGGGCGGTGGTCGGGCCCGGTGTCTCCCCGGGGATCGTCAGCTCCCACAGCACCCCCGTCTGCGGCGCCCAGTCATGGGCCGGGTCCTCGGCGTAGAGGCGGGCCTCCACGGCGTGTCCCCTCGGCGCGGGCGGCGCGGACGGCAGGGCCTCCCCCTCGGCTATCCGTATCTGCCACGCCACCAGATCGAGGCCGAAAACCGCCTCCGTCACGGGGTGTTCGACCTGGAGGCGGGTGTTCATCTCCAGGAAGTGCGCACGGCCCGACGGGGAGATCAGGAACTCCACCGTCCCCGCGCCGATGTATCCGACCGCGCGCGCCACCGCCACCGAAGACTCCTGGAGCGAGGCGACGATTTCGGGGGCGAGGCCGGGGGCCGGGGACTCCTCGATCACCTTCTGGTGGCGGCGCTGGAGGGAGCAGTCCCGGGTGCCGAGCGGCCAGACCGTCCCGTACCCGTCCGCCAGTAGCTGGATCTCCACATGGCGGCCGTCCTCGATGTACGGCTCGATGAACACCTCGCCGTCGCCGAACGCCGCCAGCGCCTCCGAGCGCGCCGCCGCGAGCGCGGCCGGCAGTTCGGCCGGGGCGCGCACGATCCGCATCCCCCGGCCGCCACCGCCCGCCGCCGCCTTCACCAGGACGGGCAGCTCCGCCCCGGTGACCTCGGCCAGTGGCGCGACGCCCATCAGTTCCTTGGCCCGGGTCTTCGATGCCATCGCCTCGATCGCGGTCGGCGGCGGGCCCACCCAGACGAGCCCCGCGTCGAGTACGGCACGGGCGAACCCGGCGCTCTCGGAGAGGAATCCATAGCCCGGGTGGACGGCGTCGGCGCCCGCCGCGAGGGCGGCCTTCACGATCAGGTCACCGCGCAGATAGGTGTCGGCGGGGGCCGCTCCCGGCAGCCTTACGGCCGCGTCCGCCTCCCGTACGTGCAGGGCCGGGGCGTCGGCGTCCGCGTACACGGCGACGGTGGCGATCCCCAGTTCGCGACAGGTGCGGAAGATCCGGCACGCGATCTCGCCCCGGTTGGCGACGAGGAGGGTCCGCACCATCCGCCCCGTGCTCGGGGCGGCGTCAGGGTTGGGCCTGGGCTTGGGCCTGGGCTTGGGGGTGGGTGTCGGCATCGGGGCCTCACATCCTGAAGACGCCGAAGCCGCCACGCGCGCCTTCGACCGGGGCCGTGTGGATCGCGGACAGACAGAGCCCGAGGACCGTACGGGTGTCACGCGGGTCGATGACCCCGTCGTCGTACAGCCGCCCGGACAGGAACATCGGCAGCGACTCCGCCTCGATCTGCCGCTCCACCATCGCGCGCAGGCCCGCGTCGGCCTCGTCGTCGTACGGCTGCCCCTTCGCCGCCGCCGACGCGCGCGCGACGATCGACAGGACGCCCGCGAGCTGCTGCGGACCCATCACCGCCGATGCGGCGCTCGGCCAGGCGAAGAGGAAGCGGGGATCGTAGGCCCGGCCGCACATGCCGTAGTGCCCGGCGCCGTACGAGGCCCCCATGAGCACCGACAGATGGGGCACGGTCGAGTTGGAGACCGCGTTGATCATCATCGCGCCGTGCTTGATGATCCCGCCCTGCTCGTACTCCCGGCCGACCATGTAGCCGGTGGTGTTGTGCAGGAAGAGCAGCGGGATGTCCCGCTGGTTGGCGAGCTGGATGAAGTGCGCCGCCTTCTGCGACTCGGCGCTGAACAGCACCCCCTGGGCGTTGGCGAGCACACCGACCGGATAGCCGTGGAGCCGCGCCCAGCCGGTGACCAGGCTCGGCCCGTACAGCGGCTTGAACTCGTCGAAGTCCGAGCCGTCCACGATCCGGGCGATGACCTCACGCGGGTCGAAGGGGGTCTTGAGGTCCTCGGGCACGATCCCGAGGAGTTCCTCGGCGTCGTACTCCGGCGCCGGGACCGGCCCCGGATCGGGGTGCGCCTTGCGCAGGTTGAGGCGGGCGACGACCCGGCGGGCCTGCCGCAGCGCGTCGGCCTCGTCCAGCGCGTAGTGGTCGGCGAGGCCGGACGTCCGGGCGTGCATCTCGGCGCCGCCGAGCGATTCGTCGTCGCTCTCCTCGCCGGTCGCCATCTTGACCAGCGGCGGACCGCCGAGGAAGACCTTCGACCGCTCCTTGATCATGATCGAGTGGTCGGACATCCCGGGGATGTAGGCGCCGCCCGCCGTCGAGTTGCCGAAGACCACCGCGATGGTGGGGACACCAGCCGCGGAGAGCCGGGTCAGATCGCGGAAGACCGCGCCGCCGGGGATGAAGATCTCCTTCTGGGACGGCAGGTCCGCCCCGCCCGACTCGACCAGCGAGATGCACGGCAGCCGGTTGGCGTACGCGATCTCGTTGGCCCGGAGCGCCTTCTTCAGCGCCCAGGGGTTGAACGCCCCGCCGCGTACGGTCGGATCGTTGGCGGTGATCAGGCATTCGACGCCCTCGACGACGCCGATACCGGTGACGAGCGAGGCGCCCACCGGGTAGTCGCTGCCCCAGGCGGCGAGCGGGGACAGCTCCAGGAACGGGGTGTCGGGGTCAAGCAGCAGCTCGACGCGTTCGCGGGCGAGCAGCTTGCCCCGGGCGCGGTGGCGGGCGACGTACTTCTCGCCGCCGCCCGCGAGGGCCTTGGCGTGCTCGGCCGCGAGGGCGGCGAGCTTGCCGGTCATGGCGTCACGGCGGGCGGCGTACTCGGGTCCGGAGGGGTCGACGGCGGTGGGCAGTACGGTCATGGCGCCACCGGCCCGAGGGCCCGGGACCGGCCCGGGGACCGTCCTGGGGAGCCGGCCTGAAGCTGGGACCGTCCTGGGGAGCCGGCCTGGACCGGGGACCGTCCCAGGGAGCCGACCTGAAGCTGGAACCGGGCGGCGGGCGCGCCGCCCTTCGGTACGGCCGGCGCGCCTCTCCGCACCATCGGCACGCTCCACGAAGTCGTGGCCACCTCCCTCGGCACCGTCGGCCCGCCCCTCCGCACCGTCGGCGCGCCCCTCCGCACCACCGGCACACCCCTCGAAGTCGTGGTCACAGCAGCACCTCCGGTATCTCCACGTACCGCGACCGCAGCCACTCCCCCAGCGCCTTGCCCTGCGGATCGAACCGGGCCCGCGCCGCCACCCCCTCGCCGAGAATCCCCTCGACGGTGAAGTTCAGGGCCCGGAGGTTCGGCAGCACATGCCGGACGACGGTGCGCCGCGCGGTCTCCGGAAGCAGCGCCTGGAAGCGGGCGACGGTCAGTTCATGGGCGAGCCAGCGCCAGGCGTCGTCGGAGCGGGCCCAGACGCCGACATTGGCGTCGCCGCCCTTGTCGCCGCTGCGGGCCCCGGCGATCAGCCCGAGCGGGCCGGACCGGGTGCCACCCGGTGGCCAGGGCTCCGGCAGACCGGCCGCCGCATCGATCGCCCCGCCCCCGCCCGTACCGGCGCCGCCCGAACCGCCCCCATACGTACCGAATCCGCCCGTACCGGCGCCGCCCGTACCGGATCCGGTCCCGGCCCCCGGGCCCGTACGCGCGGCCGGCGGGATCGCGACCCGGTGCCCGTCCGGCAGGACCGCCGTGTGCGGTACCTCGGCGGCGTCGAGGTACTCCGCCTCGAACACCCCGTACGGCGTGCCCTTCCCGGGCGGGGAGGTGACATGGAAGCCGGGGTAGCTGCCGAGCGCCAGCTCGACCGCCGCGCCGCTGACCGCGCGGCCGACCTTCTCCTGGTCGCCGTCGCGGACGACGAGCCGCAGATAGGCGCTGGCCCGCTCCTCCGTCTCGCCGTCGGAGTGTTCCGTACGGGCGAGTTCCCAGCTCACCCGCGCGGGCCGGTCCGCGCCGAGTGCCTCCTCCAACTGCTCCCGCACCAGTTGGGCCTTGGCCTCGATATCGAGGCCGGTGAGGACGAAGACGACCTCGTTGCGCCAGCCGCCGATCCGGTTGAGCCCGACCTTGAGGGTGGGGGGCGGCGGCTCCCCCCGTACGCCGGAGATCCGGACCCGGTCGGGGCCGTCCCGCTCCAGTTGTACGGTGTCGAGCCGGGCGGTCACGTCCGGCCCGGCGTAGCGGGCGCCCCCGGTCTCGTACAGCAGTTGCGCGGTGACGGTACCGACGTCCACGACACCGCCGGTGCCCTCGTGCTTGGTGATGACCGAGGTGCCGTCGGCGTGGAGCTCGGCGAGCGGGAAGCCGGGGCGGCGGACGTCGTGGTCGCTGAAGAAGGAGTAGTTGCCCCCGGTGGCCTGGGTGCCGCACTCCAGCACATGGCCGGTGACGACCGCGCCGGCGAGTGCGTCGAGGTCGTCGGGGCGCCAGCCGAAGTGGGCCACGGCGGGGCCCGTGACGAGGGCGGCGTCGGTGACCCGGCCGGTGATGACGATGTCGGCGCCCGCGCGCAGGCACTCCGCGATGCCCGCGCCGCCGAGATAGGCGTTGGCGGTGAGCACTCCGGGGCCCCAGCCGCGCGCGAGCAGATCGTCGCCCTCGACATGGGCGACGGTGGCGGGGACGCCGACCCGGTCGGCGAGGGCGCGGACGGCGGCGGCGAGGCCGGCCGGGTTGAGACCGCCCGCGTTGGTGACGATGCGGACACCGCGTTCCCTGGCGAGGCCGAGGGTGTCCTCCAACTGCCGGAGGAAGGAGCCGGCGTAGCCGCGGCGGGGGTCCTTGAGCCGGTCGCGGCCGAGGATGAGCATGGTCAGCTCGGCGAGGTAGTCGCCGGTGAGGACATCGAGGGGGCCGTCGGTGAGCATCTCGCGCAGGGCGTCGAAGCGGTCGCCGTAGAAGCCGGACGCGTTGCCGATCCGGAGCGGTCGCACCCCCGCTGCGGACACCCCCGTCGCGGGCACCTGCATCGCTGACACTGTCGTCGCGGGCTCTGTCGTCGCGGGCTCTGTCATCGCGCTCCCCGGGCCGGGCGGCCGGCGCCGGCGGGTCCGGCGAACGCCTGGGCGATGGAGAGCCAGCGGTCGGCGTCCGGCCCTTCGGCGCGGACGGCGAGATCGGCGCGGTGGGCGCGCTGGGTGACCAGCAGGCAGAAGTCGACGGCGGGGCCGGTGACGCGCTGTTCGGCGTCCTCGGGCCCGTACGTCCACAGCGACCCGTCCGGCGCGGTCAGCTCGACCCGGAAGGGGGCGGCGGGCGGGGTGAGCGCGTGGATGCCGAAGGCGTAGTCCCGGGCGCGGACCCCGATATGAGCGATATGCCGCAGCCGCGCGGTGACGGGCCGTACGACTCCGAGCGCGTCGGCGATGTCCTGGCCGTGCGCCCAGGTCTCCATGAGCCGCGCGGTGGCCAGCGACATGGCGCTCATGGGCGGCCCGTACCAGGGGAAACGTTGGTCCGGCGGGGCCGCGCGCAGTAACTTCTGGAGCTGTTCGCGGCCTTCGCGCCAGTCTTCGAGCAGTGCGCCGGGTGGCCGCTCGGCCCCCGCCGCCGCGCCCTCGTCCACAAAGGAGTGGGGCGCGGCGAACGCCTTCTCGGTCTCGACGGCGAAGGCGGCGGGGTCGGTGACGGCGAGCAGGGTGGCGGTGTCGGTCCAGGCGAGATGGGCGATCTGGTGGGCGATGGTCCAGCCGGGGGCGGGGGTGTCACGCGCCCAGTCGGCGGGGGTGAGTTCCGCTACGAGCCGGTCGAGTTCATCGCTGTCGTCGCGCAGATCGTCGAGTACGGCGGTGGGATCGGACACGGTGCGCTCCCTCGGGGACACGGCGTTGTGTGCCCCGGAGCATGGCAGCGCGACAAGAAACAAGCAACGGTGCTTGCTTTACCTTCCGTCTTTCTCCCCACCGGGTCCGGCCACTCTCCTCCCACCGGGTCCGGCCGCCTTCCCCCTACCCGGCCGGGGTGTCCGCGCGCCGGCGATCTGGGTCCGTACGGCGCCGACGCTCGCGGCGATGACACAGGCGATGGCGAGCGCGTCGGTGACCGAGAGGGCCTGGCTGAGCACCAGGAATCCGGCCGCCGCCGCGACCGCCGGCTCCAGGCTCATCAGCACCGCGAAGGTGGACGAGGGAAGCCGCCGCAGCGCCAGTAGTTCCAGGGTGTACGGGAGGACCGAGGACATCAGCGCGACGGCGAGACCGAGGCCGAGAATCGACGGTTCGATCAGCTTGGACGCGGACTCGGCGAGCCCCAGCGGCAGACTCAGCAGGGCGGCCACCACCATCGCCAGCGCGAGCCCGTCGGCCTGGGGGAATCGGCGGCCGGTACGGGCGCTGAAGACGATGTACGCGGCCCACATGACACCGGCCGCGAGCGCGTAGAGGGCGCCGACGGGGTCGAGCCGGTCGAAGCCGCCACCGCTCAGCAGGACGACGCCGACGAGCGCGAGACCGGCCCAGACCAGATTGACCAGCCGCCGCGAGACGATCACCGAAAGGGCCAGCGGGCCGAGCACCTCCAGGGTGACGGCGGCGCCGAGCGGGATACGGTCCACGGCCTGGTAGAAGAGGATGTTCATCGCGGCCATGGCGGCGCCGAAGGCGACGACGGTGCCCCAGTCGGCGCGGGAGTGCCCGCGCAGCTTCGGGCGGCAGATGATCAGCAGGACGAGGGCGGCGAGTACGAGCCGCAGGGTGACGACGCCGAAGGCGCCGGCGCGGGGCATCAGCAGGACGGCGACGGACGCGCCGAACTGGACGGAGAGCGCCCCGGCGACGACCAGCCCGACGGGCCCGAGCCGGCCACGGAGCGAATCCCCGGCGCCGGGGTCGGGACCGGCCGGTACGGATGCCGCCGGAAGGGGTCCGGGTGCCGCCGGTACGGGTATGGATGCGGTCCGGACCTCGTCCACCGATGCCTCCTGGCTTTCTGACGTGCTGACGTGCTGACTTCCTGGCCGGCTTGCTGGCTGGCTTGCTGCTTCGCGAGCCGGACTCCGCCCGCTTACCGAATTCTCCCGGCGCGGCGGGATCGGGGCTCGGGCGCCCTGCTCCGGGTCCGGGCACCAGGCTCAGGCGCCGGGCCCGCGTCAGCCGCTGCTGGGCTTCTTCGCGGCGGGTGGCGTATCCCCGCGCCCAGGCCACACCCCACGCTAAGGCTTGTCGTGTCTGCTGTGAAATGCCGACTGGTCTGCGGTTATGCTCCGGACGCATGAGCATTGAGCTGCGTCATCTGCGCTGCTTCCTGGCCATCGCGGAAGAATCCAGCGTGACCAGGGCGGCGGCCCGGCTGCACCTCACCCAGCCCGCCGTGTCGCGCTCCCTCGCGGCGCTGGAGAAACACCTCGGGACCCGGCTGGTGGACCGTACGACCCACCGGCTGGCCCTGACGGCGGAGGGCAGGGTCTTCCGCGACAAGGCCACGGCGGCGGTCGCGGCCTTCGACGAGGCACTGGACGCGGGACGGCTCCGCCACTGGCCGCTCCGGCTGGGCCACGCCTGGGCGGCACTCGGCCCGTACACGACACCGCTGCTGCGCCGCTGGGCCCGGGAGCACCCGGAGACCCCGTTGGAACTGCTCCGGATCGACGACCGTACGGCGGGACTGGCGCGGGGCGAGGTGGACGCGGCGGTGCTCCGGGGACCGGCGACCACACCCGGGCTGGTGACCGAGCCCCTCTTCCTGGAGCCCCGGGTGGCGGCGGTCACCTCCGACGGCCCGCTGGCGGCCCGGCCGAGCCTGACCCTGGCGGACCTGACCTCCGGCCCGGTGCTGGTGAACCCGGTCTCCGGGGTCACCACCCTGGACCTGTGGCCGGCGGGAGCCCGCCCCGGGTCGAGCCTCACGGTGACCAACACGGACGACTGGCTGGCCGCCATCGCCGCGGGCCGGGGAGCGGGCGTCTCGGTCGCCTCGACCGCGCGGATGCACCCGCACCCCGGGGTCACCTACCGCCCGCTGCCGGACGCGCCCCCGGTCCCGGTACTGCTGGCCTGGCGGGCGGGCGGCGGCCATCCGGCACTGCCCGCGCTGGCGGCCCTGGCCCGCGAGGTCTGCGCCGCGCCGCCCGCCCCCGGTGAAGGTCCCGCCTGAGGAGGCCCCCTACTGAGGGTCCCGCCTGAGGAGGTCCCCCTTGTGAGCCTCAAGCCTCCTTCACGAAGACGAGCACCTCCGTGGAGGCGACGCCCATGGGCGCCAGGAAGCTGCTCTCCAGGCCGCAGCCGAGGGACGCGAAGAGGTCCACGCACATCCCGCGCGGCATGGCGGCCGGGTAGGAACCGTGCCCCTCGCCGCCCCGCGTCGCCCAGGCCCGTACCGTGGCCGGATCCAGGCAGGTCTCGGTCATGACGTCGAAGACGATCCGACCACCGGGCCGCGTGACCCGTGCCATCTCGAAGAAGTAGCGGGCGGCACAGAGGAAGGTCACGGTGTTGAAGACCTTATGGGCCTGGACCAGATCGACACTGCCGTCGGGCGTGGGGGCGAGACTGCACCCCGCGGTCGGCCGGGCGACCACCTTGAAGGTTTCCACCAGGTAGTCGGCCCAGGGCTCCGCCGTCTCGTAGATCTCGTAGCGGCCCGGTGAACACTCCTTCAGCGTCTTCTCCAGATACCGCCCGGACCCGGGGCCGATCTCCAGCACGGTGTCCGGGGCGGCGGCGAAGACGCCGAGAGCGCGCAGTTCGTCGATGGTGGACTGGGTGGCGCCGGGCGTGCCGTTCATGACCCCGTCGAGATAGTCCCCGACCGACAGACCGGCCGCCCGGGCGGCCCGCATCGTCGGCTCGAACGGGATGAAGTCGTCAACACCACCCCGGTTGTTGGTGCTGCGCACGATGTCGAACCCCACCCGCCCCAGAAGCCGCTTGGCCCCCGCCTTCACCACCGAAGCTCCCCTGTCTACCGCCCTCATCCGGCATGACCCCCCAGGTCGGTTTCCAGCCTCGACGCGAGCATAGGAGCCCGGAGGCTTGCGCGCAGTGAGACGGCGGATTCGCTCAACGGAAGCCCTCACGCCACCGCCGTACGGCTCCAGGTCACGGCCCTAAACCCGCCCCGACGGACCGGCTTTCACATCCCGGGGGTCTACCCGGAGGCGCTCCGCAGCAGCCGATGCGCGTAGTTCCTGAGTGGTACGGCAAGGTGAGGGTGGTCGCCGAGCGTGGCTCGATGGAGGAGGCGAGCGGCGGCGTAGAGCTGGGCGCGGTATCCATCGGGGGTATCGAGGACCGGGAAGCAGCCTCGGACCTTCTGGGCAAGGTCGGGTTCGGTGAGGCTGTAGCAGTAGAGCGTGGCCGGGTCGATGCCAACAGGCCCCTGACCCCAGAGTTCCCAGTCGATGATGGCCAGGGGGTTCATGAGGTTGGCCCAGTGGAGGTCGCCGTGGACAGTTTCCCACCGCTGGATTCGGACATCGGCGGTCTCACCGAAGGCGGCGCGCACGCGGCGGTCGACCTTGATCTGGTCAGTGCTGACCCGGTCGGTGGGTGCCGCCGCCAGATTTCGCAGGGTTTGCTGAAGGCCCTCCCACCAGCTCTCGGGTAGGTCGAGCTGTGGCGGTGGTGTGTCAGTGGGCGAGCAGGGTGTCCCGGGCATGAATGTCATGACTTCGGCACGCTGTCGCCGCCATTCGCCCTCTGACCACTCATGGACGCCGAGCACACGGGGCTTGGGAACACCGGTCAATCCGTTGGCTGTGGTGTTCCCTGTCCATCCGTGCCCGTGCGCCCACTCGGTTTGCTCGGAGACAACCCGGAGCCATCGGCGTCCCTCCCTGCTGTCGGCTGGAGCGCTAATCGAACGGTCACGCCAGCCGAAAACGGGTTCTCCAGTCACGACGAGAGCGAAGTGGCCAGCGGCACGGTCGAGGTTCTGGCGCATCCAGAGACGGAAGCGGCGATCAGCCTCGGCGACTCCGTCCGGGCCAGGGCTGGTGGTCACGGGACGATGTGGCGCAGGTAGGCGGTCGGGGCGCTCATGTACCGGCGCCAGTGGTCGACCAGTTCCAGGTCCTCCCACTTCGTACGGTGAAATCCGTCGGGTCCGGTTTCAATGATGTCCGCACCGGGGGTGCTGGCCAGGATGGGCGAGTGGGTGGCGCAGACGACCTGCGCTCCGCTCTCTCCGAGTTGATGCATGAGGCCAACGAGCTGGAGGCACGAGGTGAACGAGAGGGCGGCTTCGGGTTCGTCCATGACGTAGAAACCAGGCACGGCGAACATGGCTCGGAACATGGTGAGAAAGCCTTCGCCGTGGCTCATGGCGCTGGTGTCCTCCTCCCAGTAGCCCGGTACGCCGCCGAGTTTTTCAGTCATATCGAACGCAGTTTCGGCCCGGAGGAAGAAGCCCTTTTTGCTTTTCCGTGGGCCCGAGAGCATCCTCGCCCCTGCCCGAGTGGTGTCCGCGCGGAGGACTTCTCCAAGCGACGTCTTGGTCGGATCGGGTCGGCCGTGGACGCGGGCCAGGCGCCCGCCGTAGGCGTCCAGCTTGAAGCTCTCGGCAATGGCCTCGACAAGGGTGGATTTGCCCGAGCCGTTGTCGCCGACCAGGAACGTCACCGGCCGGGCAAAGACAAGATCCTCGTCAAGAAGCTGAGTGACGGCAGGCACGGTGAAGGGCCACTGGCCTCGCTCAGCGCGGTCGGGTACCAGCCCTTCCGGTACATAGACCCGGTTGACGAACACGCTGCTCCTAGTCGTAGTTCGGCTGGCAGCCCCCCTTCGGCGTACAGGGGCCTGCTCCCGTCGGCCAACAGGAGGGGTTGCAAGCCGGTCCACAGGCCGGCCCGCACTTCGGGTCACAGGGTGGAGGCGGCTTCGGCTTGCCTCCCTCCGCGGTCACCTCACGGGCGGCAAAGTCTGCCATCAGTTCCTCCCGCACCCGCTGAGCCTCGGGGCTGGACAGGATATCGGCCAGTGCCGCATCTCGGACGTTCCCGACAGGCAGCCACCGGGAGAAGACGCAGGGCCATACCGAACCGTCCGGAGAGATCGCGATCACCCCGGAAGCGCAGTGGCCACAGAGCTGGGATGTGTCAGGGGTGCTCGCACGTACTCCCCTGCCGACCCGGCGGAGCCGGTCCGTTCCAATCTCCCGAACGCCGAGCATCTCCAGCTCCCGCTGGGCGGCGGAGACCCGCTGGCCCTCCCGAACATCAATGACCCCGGCACGGAGGCGTATCCCGCGACGGACTGCTTCCGCGACGTTTGCGCGGGTACGGGCGTAACTCAACCGGCCGGTGACGGCAGCGTGCTCGGCCGGGTCGTCCGAGTAGTAGCTCGTCGCCAGCGAGACCGCCTCCCGTTCCAGCACCGGCCAGAGGGCCGCGGGGACATGTACCAGGTTAGAGAACACCTCCACCCGCAGGCCCCGGTCCAGGGCATACGTGACCAACCCCGAAAGGTCGGGATGAAGCATCGGCTCGCCACCGATAAATTGGACCATCGTGACACCCCTGGCGGCGAGCTGTTCGATCACGCGCCGCCAGTCGTCAGACTCCATTAACCCGTGGGAGCCTTGGGGTCCGGAATCGGCGTAACAGTGCTCACAGAACAGCTGACACTTCCCGGTGATCTCCAGCCAGGCAAAGGTGAGTTGCTGCATTCCAACCTCCTGAGCGAGTGAGGCAACCGGCCCATCCGAGGCGATACCCCCGACATTCCGTCGCCACCCTTACCTATCGATCGAACACATGTCCGACAATCGAGCTTCGCAGCGCCCTGCCGTGCGGGCCAAGGCACCGTAGTGGACGGCGCGTCGGTCCCGGCGTGACCTCTGCCGCCCTATGACGTGTCTCCCTAGGCAGGCCGGGCGCCCCGGTCGACCGAACTCCCCCCGGCCCCGTCAGTCGGTGGCTCGTCGTCGTTCTCGGACCTGGTGAATTGGTAGCTGTGGCCGCCCGAGTGCCCTTCGAAGAGTTCGCAGCCTTCATTCCTCCCTGCCGGTTGGCCGTTGTGGGTGGGGCAGTCCGGGAGGATGGCGACGGCGTCGGGGGTGTGGTCGTCTTCCCAGCGGGCCCAGATCTCGCCGTGGGTGGCGTCGTCGAGTTCCCGTACGAGGTCGACGTGGGGCCCGGTGGTGTGCCGCTCCAGCGAACACCGCAGCCGGGTGCTCACGTCCAGGGGGCTTCCCTGCTCGTCCGGGGTGATCTCCAACGCGTACAGCACGAGCTGGAGTGGCAGGTTGGCGGTGTGTGTACACCCGCGCGGCTTGGTGGTCATGACGGGTCCGTGATGTCGAGTACCACCGGCAGGTGGTCGGAGAGTGCGCGTGCTTCGGCCGTGTCGTGGGTGCAGTAGGCGGCGACGGCCAGCCCCCGGGTGAGGATGTGGTCCAGCCGCAGCGGTACGGGCTCATTGGCGTACGCGTACCCCACGGTCGCCGCCCTCGACTCCCCGGTGACGCTCTGCGGATCGACCCAGCCGGAGTTGACCAGCACTCGCACCGCGCGCCGGTCCATTCCCCCGAACCCGCCCGCCGCGTCCACCGTGCGGTAGCGGGAGTGGAGGTTGCGGGGAATCAGGGACCAGTCGCGGGGGTCGTCGTCGTAGACCCCGGAACAGTTCAGATCCCCCATGAGCAGCGCCCGGGACGGTGTCCCGTGGAAGGTTCCCGCGTAGTCGGTGAGCCAGCGGGCCTCACGGAGACGAGTCTCGCCGTCGGTGTGGGCGAGGTGCGTCGCGAAGACCAGAACATCGGCGCTGTCGTCGTCACCGGCCGCGGTCGCGGGGCGCAGCCGGGCCCGGATCAGCGCGTGGTGGAACGCCTGGGTGCCGAGGGTGCGGCGGCCGACGAGGCGGAGCGCGGAGGGCCGGTAGAGCAGGGTGGTGAAGTTACGCCCGTCCCCGACATACGAGGGCGCCAGCCGCACGGGCACCATCCCCAGAACATCGGCGACCCACCACAGCCGCCGCTCCTCCCGTTCGTCCCACCCGGTGCACTCCTGCAACGCGAGTACGTCGGGGGCGAGCCGGGCCAGGATTCCGGCCTGGGCCCGTAACCGCCGCTCCGATCCGTCGTCGTCCACGCCACCCCCGTACAGGTTCCAGGTCACGGCCCGTAAACCCGTTCCAACTGCGTGGCTCTTAAGTTCTTCAAGCAGCGTCGACTGATACATGAACACCCTCCAAGTTGTCGGTTGTTGACCCGGGGCCTATGCAGGGCGGGAGACGGCGAGCAGGCACCAGGTGCAGCTCCCGTCTGCGGTCACACCCCACGCGTCGGCGACGGCATCGACCAGCCACAACCCCCGCCCGCTCTCCTCCGACACCCCCGCCTCCCGCACACACGGCACCTGGGCGCCACCACCACTGACGACCTCGATCCGGATCGCGTCATCAGCGCGCAGTATCGACACGACGACCGGGCCGCGACCGTGCCGGAAGCCATTGGTCACCAGCTCGCTGAGCAGCAACTCGACGGAGTCCCCGAGCCCGTCGAGCCCCCAGCCACGGAGACACTTCCGCCCCCGCGCCCGCGCCTCGGACGGCCTCAGCCGATCCCGCTCGGACAGCGGCTCACCGGGCGCGGTCGCACGGGTGAAGCTCACGCTGAAGCCGGTCACGGGCTCAGCAATCTCAGAGGGCACGATTCCGATCGAACTCATGAGCTTCTTCATAAGACTGACCGTTCTGGGTGACATGGTGATGTCTCCGTCAGTCCATCCGTAGGGGATGCCGAGCACGAGAACTCCTCTGCTGTGGGCATGACTTCGACCGCACGCCATTAACCGAATGGACGTGATCGAAGGACGGCCAAGCTGGGCACTCTCGGCGACTCCGGCCTGTGACCAGATAACTACGGAACCCCGTGGGGGCGGTACGGTGTCCGGCGGGCCAAGCGGTATATCGGGTATACGGGCAGGTGCTTCATGACCACACGCGCTCCGAACACCACCCTGCGGGAACTGGTCGCCGAGTCCGGCCTCACGTACGCGGCCCTCGCCAAGGCAGTCCGCACAGTCGCAGCCGAGTGCGGTGTAGCTCTCAGGACCAACAAGTCCACCGTTGAGCACTGGATCTCCGGCGCCCGTCCCGCAGGCGCAACCGGTCGCTATCTCGCCGTGGCACTGTCCCGCGTGCTCGGCCGACTGCTGACCCCGGAAGATCTCGGCCTGCCGACCGAAGACACGGATGAAGACAGCATCGGCCTTTCCCTCGGGGCCGATCCGATCGACGTGCTGCTTCCGATGTGGAAGTACGAGTTGGACCGCCGCCGACTGCTGACGACTTCCGCCTACTCGGTCGCGGCAGCCGCTCTCCCGCTCACCCACATCAACGAAATCGCCGACCGCACAGCAGCCGTCCGTACCGGGCACACCGTGGGAATGGCGGAGGTCGCTGCGGTCCGGGACATGGTCCACGCCTTCTCCGAGATGGACGAACGCCATGGTGGGCGGCACGGCCGCAGCGCCCTCGTGCAGTACCTCCGCGACGACGTGGCCCCCTTGTGCCGGGCCCGGTTCCGTACCGACGAGATCCGCCGCCAGATGCTCTCCGCCGCCAGTCGCGGAGTGCACCTGCTCGGCTGGAAGAGTTACGACGCCGGACAGCAGGGCTTGGCGCAGCGCTACTACCTGCAGTCCTACGCGCTCGCCGTCGAGTCCGGCGTCACCGGACACGACGGATTCGTGATGCGGACGATGGCGATGCAGGGGCTCAAACTCCACCGACCCGAGCACTGCCAGGGCCTGGCCGAGACCGGCCTGAACCGGGCCAAGGGAAAGGTCGACGCCCAGACGGAAGCCCTCTTCCGCATCGTCCACGCGCACACTCTGGCCAAGTCCGAGCAGCGCCCGGCAGCGCTCACCGAGGTCAAACGGGCACATGCCCTGCTCACCGCGGACCAGAAGGACGAGGTGCCGTTCTGGGCCCTGGCCTGGGGGCCGCCCGCGGCCTCGGTGTACTCACGGACGGCGAAGGTCCACGAGACCCTGGGCGATCACCGGACCGCCGCCGAACAGTACGCGAGAGCCGCTACGTCCCGTCCCTCGGGCACCTACGCACGAATCGTCTCCCTCGATCTGGTGGCCGGCGCCGAGATGCAGCTCAAACGCGGTGCCATCGAGCAGGCGTGTGCCTTGTGGAACCGGGCCATGGACCACATGGAAGGAGTCCAGTCGATACGGACACGAAAGGCCGTCACGAACATGCGCAGCGACCTCGCCCGCTTCCGCGCCCGGGGCGTACGGTCCGCCTCGGACCTGGACGACCGTGCGGCCGAATTCCTCCACCATCACGCCTGACCGCACGACACCAAAGGAGAGCTCCATGTCCGAGGTCTTCGGGTTACGTCCTGTCGCGAGAGTCGTGGGAGGCCACACCGAGCCCGCCGACGACTACCAGGGCGGTGTCACCGCCATCATCAGACTCAATCCCGAGTATCCCGCCGAGACACTTCAGGGCCTCGGCACATTCTCGCACCTCGAAGTCACCTGGCACTTCCATCTCGCCTCGCCCAACGACGTGGCCCTCCAAGCACGAAGCCCCCGCAACAACCCCCGGTGGCCCGCGACCGGCACCTTCGTCCACCGCAACCACCGGCGGCCCAACCAACTCGCGGTTTCCCACCCCCGGCTCCTACGCATCGACGGCCATGATCTGCACGTCACCGACCTCGACGCGGTCGACGGCACCCCCGTACTCGACCTCGCACCCTGGTTCCCGACCATGGGACCCCGAGGAGAAGTCCATGTACCGACATGGGTGGACGAGATGCTCCCGAACTACTGGGCTGAACCTGAGCAGCGGTAGCAGTCCCGGTGCCAGCCTGCGCCTGCGGGACTCAGGTCGCTTCCGAATGGACCGCCCGCTACACCGAGCGAGAAGGACGACTCCCGTGACGGTCGAGATCAACCAGGCCACCGCCGATCACCTCCCCGCCATCCGCCGCACGATCCTCGATATCCATGCGGAGGTACGGCACCGGGACTTCGGACTGACCGGGCCGTTCTATGCCGTGGAACGCTTCGACGAGCGGCTGACGGCGTACGCGTCCCGGCCGGGTTGGACTGCGGTCATCGGCCACGAAGACGGCGAACCCGTCGGCTTCTGCTTCGGTGTCCCTCTCGCCGGCAACACCAAATGGTGGTCCGCCATGACCGAGCCCCAGGCCGAGGACTTCGTACGCGAGGACGGCAGGCGGACCGTGGCCCTCAACGAGATCGTCGTACGGAAACCCTGGCGCGGTAGCGGAGTCGCCTGGCAACTTCATCAGGCGTGGCTCTCGCAGCGGAATGAGGAACGGGTGACTCTGCTGGTGAACCCCGCAGCGGGCGGTGGAGCGGTACAAGCCGTCTACGAGGCCTGGGGATACCGGAAGATCGGTGATCAGCAGCCGTTCCCCGACTCACCCGTGTTCGCATCGATGATGCGCCCTGTGCGACAGGGCCGGTGAAGGCACGGCGAGGGCCCAAGCCCGCCCCCAGGTGCCTGCCAGGCACTACCGCCGCGCCCCCGCCTCCAACAGCAGTCGCTCGACCTCGTCATGGCCTCCCGCCACCGCCCAGTCGAGCGGCGAATTACCGGTGCCGTGGTCCTCGCGGAGATCAGGGTCGGCGCCGTGTGCGAGGAGTTCGCGCACGGCCTCCCCATGGCCCCAGCAGGCCGCTCCGCACAACGGCGTGCCTTCCGTGCCGTATCCGCTCTCGGTATCGGGGGAGGCACCGGCCCGCAGAAGGAGGCGGACCACCGGCGCCGCGCCCTGGACGGAGGCCGCGTAGAGAGGTGTCGTGCCCTCGGCGTCGGTCCAGGCGGGGTCCGCGCCGGCCCGCAGGAGGGCGCCTACCTGGCCGAGCCGCCCGAATGTCGCCGCATCGACCATCCGTCGGGAGAGCTTCTTGCGCCGTCTGTTGTTCATGACCGAGACCTTAACGATCAGTCGGATGGTCTGATGACTATGGCTGCCCTGTACACCGGGTGCGTTCCGCCGTGTGTACACCCCCGTTCGCGTCCGAGCGCCATCAACAACTCCTGCTTCGGCCCTGGACCGTGCCCTACCGTGACGGGAGTTCGGAGCTGGGCTGACGCCCGAGAGAGCTGTCTGACGCTCCGCTCCACAGTCTGAGTCGGACCGGAGCTCGTTGGGGCCCAGGCCGTGTGCTCTGGAGAGACGACACCCATGACCACACCCCACCAGAACACCACCGACGCCGACGCCCAACTCCTCCGCGCCGAGCTGGTCCGAGCCCTCGCCGACTCCGGACACCTCGGTGATCCCCGTTGGCGCAAGGCGGTCGAGACCGTACCCCGGCACTGGTTCACTCCCGGGTTCTATCTGCCCGCCGAGCAGCCTTCGCCCCTCGGGATGACCTGGTGGGAGCCGATCACCGCGCGGATCGATCACCGGCGCTGGCTGGCCGCGGTCTACTCGAACATCACTCTGGTCACCCAGCTCGACGGCGCTGAGCCCGACTGGGACCACCCCGTACGGCGATGAATGGCAGGTACGGCAGAGCGGTCCGCAACGGCTCTGGGACCGGGTCGAGGCCGTCCTCGACGCCTATGACGTCGCCGGTCGCCCCGCGCCCGAGACCTTCCGCCTGCGGGTCGACGCCGAGGGGCAGTACCTGAGCCACCCACACATGCCCACCCTCACGCTTCTCTCGTAAGGAACGACATGACCGAGAGCGACACCGTCACGGAGCGCCGCCTGCTCGCCGACCGGTTGGCCGCCAGCGGCGACCTGCGCAGCCCCGAGTGGCGGGCCGCTGTGGAAGCCGTACCGCGTGAGCTCTTTCTCCAGCACGGAGTCTTCCTTCCCGACGAGGCCGGGTACTGGCACCCGGTTCCCACCCTCGGCGCCGACCCGACGGAGTGGGTCGCCCTCGTCCACACCGACCAGTCCCTGGTCACCCAGCTCGACGACCGTCTGACAGTCGACCGGACCACGGATCCCCTACGAGGGATCGCCACCTCTTCCTCCACCATGCCCTCCCTGGTGATCTCCATGATCGAGGCCCTCGGCATCGAGGCGGGTCACTCCGTCCTGGAGATCGGCACGGGCTCCGGGTACTCGACCGCCCTGCTGTGCCACCGGCTCGGCGAGGAGAGCGTCACCACGGTCGAGGTGGACCCCGAGGTGGCCGTCCGCGCCGACGCCGCGCTGGAGAAGGCGGGTTACTCGACCTGGACCGTGCTCGGTGACGGGTTGCTCGGCCATCCACACCGCGCACCGTACGACCGGATCATCGCCGCCTGCGCGGTCCGCCGCATCCCCCATACCTGGATCCGGCAGACCGCGCCGGGCGGCGTCATCCTGGCCACCGTCGGATCCTGGTCGTACGGCACCGGCCTGGCCAGGGTCACCGTGACCGACCGTGGCACGGCCGAGGGCCGGATCATCGGGCAGTCATGCTTCATGCACGCGCGTTCGCAGGCGCCGAGGCGTCATTTCGGAGACTTGGCGGACCGTACCGCCTACGCCGATACCGAGCGGCCCGCCCGGATCGCTCCCGGGGTACTCGACGGGTGGATGCCTTCGTTTCTGGCCCAGCTCGCCGCGCCCGGCACCGAACACGTCACCGCGCGGGAAGCCGACGGACAGGAGACGGTGCACCTGATCGACATCGCGCGTGAGTCGTTCGCCGAGATCACGTGGGACGGCGGCGGCTGGCTGGTCCGCCAAGGCGGTCCGGTGTCGCTCTGGGACGCCGTCGAGACGGCCATCGCCGCCTGGCAGCGGGCCGGGCAGCCCCCCATCGATGCCGTGGACCTGGAGATCACCGCCACCGCGCACACCTACCGGATCGGCGACGATCCGGCCCTGCGCTGGGAGCACCGCGTCGTCTGACGCCCCCGCCCGGACCGGCTGGCCCCGCTGCCCTCGCCGTCAAGGGCACGTAGGCGCAACGGCGTTCCCCGCCCCACGGCGGTACCGTGACCCCAGCGCCAAGAGGGGAGCCAGCGTGCTGCGTACCGTCATCGAGGGCGAGTGGGTGACCCTACCGAGCACGCTCGCCGAGATCCGTGGTGCCCTGTCGGCCGAGGAGTTGCCTTTGTTCGAGGCCGCGATCAGCGAGGCGCCGTTGGAGGATCTGCCGCGGGTCGCCGCCCGGTGGGCCCTGCCGCCGCACGCGCGGGGTGCCGACGGCGAGTTGTTCGCGCGGCTGGAGGCCGGGGACTACACGGGGATAGTCGACAGTGACGGCAAGCCGGTGCGGCCGTGAGCCGCTACGCGGTGGCCTACGCGGCCGAGGCGGCGCAGGCGCGCAATGCGATGCCCGCCGCTTTACGGCAGCGGTTCGACGGCGCGATGGCGAAGCTCGCCGACGATCCGTACGCGGTCGGCTCGACGCCGATCCACGGGGAGCGCGACCGGCGCGACGCCACCGTGGCCGGGTGCTTCATCGTCTACTACGTCGCCGCGCAGGCGCTGCGCATCACCACGGTGCGGATCCAGACCCCGTTCTGAGCTTGTCCTACCTTCCAAGCGTGGGTCTGAGCTGGTCCTTCGTATGATCAGCGGACCCAGGGGTTCCGGGTATGGCTGTGAGCTTGTCGCCGTTGGATGGCTCAAAGAACTTGGCCGCCCGGAACCCCGCGACGACTCGACCGCTAATTGGGATACGCGACTCGATCGCTGAGTAGGACAACGTCGGCGAGGTCGTCTGCGGGATCGATATGTGACGACGAGCTGGCGGAGGTGACCGTGCCCCAGATCTGGGCCGGAGTAGACATCGGCAAGGAACACCACCACTGCGTGGTGGTCGACGAGCGAGGCGACCGCCTTCTCTCACGCCGAGTCTTCAACGACGAACCGGCCCTGCTGGAACTCATCGCGGACGTACTCGCGATCTCTGAGGACGCACTGTGGGCGGTGGACATCAACCACGGCGGTGCCGCCCTGCTCATCGGCCTCCTGCTCAGCCACGAGCAGCCGATGGTCTACATCACCGGCCTGGCCGTGCACCAAGCGTCGGCTGCCTACCGTGGCCAGGGCAAGACGGACGAGAAGGACGCGTTCGTCATCGCCGACCAGGCGCGCATGCGCCAAGACCTTGGTCACCTGCGGCCCGGCGACGAGATAGCCGTCGACCTGCGCATCCTGACCGCCCGCCGCCTCGACTTGGTCAACGACCGGACGCGTCAGACCAACAGGCTGCGCGCTCAACTACTGGAATTCTTTCCGGCGTTGGAGAGGGCACTGAACCTGAGCAAGAAGGGTCCGGTCATGCTGCTGACCGGGTACCAGACGCCGGCCGCGATCCGCCGCAGCGGAAGCACACGAATCGGAACCTGGCTGAAGAACCGCAAGGTGAAGAACGCCCCCGCGCTCGCCGCAGCAGCTGTCGAGGCGGCCAGGTCCCAGCACACCGCACTGCCGGGAGAGACCCTTGCGGCGGCCATGGTTGCCCGCATCGCCAAGGGCGTGCAGGCCCTCGATGTCGAGATCGCCGAACTCGAAGCGCTTATCGATGCCCGGTTCAACGAACATCGACACGCTACGGTGATCCGCAGCCTGCCCGGCATGGGAAACCTCCTCGGTGCCGAGTTCATCGCCGCCACCGGCGGAGACCTGGACGCCTTCGGCACCGCGGACCGCCTGGCGTCCTTCGCCGGCCTCTCACCAGTGCCACGGGACTCCGGCCGCGTCAGTGGCAACATGCGCCGCCCACGCCGCTACCACCGCGGCCTGCTCCGGGCCTTCTACCTCTCCGCGATGGCCAGCCTGAGAACCTGCACCGCCTCCCAGGCCTACTACGGGCGCAAACGGAACGAGGGCAAGGGGCACAAGCAGGCCCTGCTCGCTCTGGCCCGTCGACGAGCCAACGTCTTGTGGGCCATGATCCGCGACGGAGCGTGCTATGGAGTCCTACCAACCGTCACAGCTGCGGCTTGACATCGTCATTGGGAAGTTCTTTAGGCCCTGAGGTCGAATTGAGCCTCGAACGGACCGGCTCACCTGGGTGTTCGCCGGACGTGGGGGCGGCCTTCGTCTGATCATGTGCTCCGACCAAGGTGCACCGATCAAGACGAAGGCCGTGAAGTGAGTCTGCTGTCTGATACCGGTTCCGTGGAAGTGTTCGCGAAGGCGTCACGCTTCCGGGACGATCTGTTCGACTGCCCGACCGCGCGCGGGGACGAGCTGTTCGAGATCGTGGACGCGTTGCTGTGTGCGGACGGCCCGGTGAGGACGCCGGTGGATGTGACCTGGTGGCCGAGACCGGTCACAGTCGCGGGGGGGGGGGGGGGGGGGGGGGGGGGGGGGGGCGGGCGCGCCGCCCCCCCCCCCCCCCCCCCCCCCCCCCCCGGGCCCGCGGGCGCGCCCGCCCCCCCCCCCCCCCCCCCCCCCCCGCG